>NC_014014.1:0-600000 GCF_000025845.1 Mycoplasma crocodyli MP145
ATGATACTTTCAAACTTTTTTAAAGACATAGAAATTCTAGATTTCGATAATGAAACTGTTGTTTTTGGGTTAAACATTTCTGAAGATGTTATTGCTAAAACAAAAATTTATTTTGATGAAAACATCAAAAAAGCAATAAAAGAAATTTTTCAAAAAGATTTAATTTATAAAATGTATGACAAAAGAAATAAAACTAAAAATCTTATTAATGAAAAAAATAAAACTAAAGTTTTAACTGAAAATACAGATTCAAAAAGAAAGAAATTAAAAAATAATATAGATAAAGATTTTACATTTGATTCTTATGTTGTTTCAGACTTTAATGCTGAAGCAATAGAAGCATGCAAAAGCTTAATTACTAACGAAAAAAAACTTAGTCCAATTTTTATCCAAGCATCATCTGGTTTAGGAAAAACTCACTTACTTCATGCAATAGGAAATGAGTTTATAAAATTAGGAAAAACGGCCGTCCATATCAATCCGAATACTTTTACAAGGGAAATAACATTTCTTTTACAAGAAAATGATCCAAGAAAATTGACATTATTAACTAATTTGTATACCGAAGCAGATTTAGTTATGTTTGATGATATACAACTTTTCGGAGTAGGGCAAAAAAAGAGTACAATAAACTTTATTTTTCAAATAATTGATAATAGAATTCAAAAAGAAAAACCAACAATTTTCGCTTGTGAAACCTCTATTCAAAGTTTAAAAGGAATTTTTGATGAAAGAATTATTACAAGATTTTCATTTGGGTTTTCAACACAAATTAAACCTTTAAACAAAGAAGATTTGGAAAAAATACTATCGTTCTTTTTAGAAAGATTTGATGTTGATTTAAAATTAATAGATTTAGAATCAAGAAACTTTTTAATCAGAAATAATTCAAACAATGTAAGAGCTATTTATGGTGCCGTCAAAAGAGTTTCATATTTTAAAAAAGAATTAGAAAATACAAATTATGTCTATGATGTTATTTGCAATGCATTCAAAGGAATAATAAAAGAAATAGGAACAATAAGTCCAGATACAATTCTTGATGCTGTTTCTAAATATTATAAAATTCCAAAAAAAGACATGCTTGGTAAAACAAGAAAAAAAGAAGTTATTATAGCTCGCCATATAGCAATGAGTTTAATAAAAATGCACTTGAAACTCACTTTAGAGGAGATAGGAAAGATTTTTAATAAAGATCATTCAACAGTAATTAATGCTATAAGAAAAATTGAAAGTCAAGAAAATGATAAATCATTGAAAAATGCATTGTCTTATTTGAACGAAGAGATATTTAAGTTAAACTAAGGTTATTAACAATTTAAAAAAGTTAAAAAAATTAATAAAACAATAAAAAAACCTAAAAAAATATTGTTTTTGGTGGTTATCAACATATCCACAAAACATATTAATAATTCAAGGAGAAAACATGAAATTCACAATCAAAAAAAATATATTAGAACAAGTAGTTGAGTTTTTAGGAACTTATATAAATGTAGCTGACACATTTTTAGCTTTTAGATATATAAATCTTGAAGTAACTAACGAAAAATTGATTTTTACTGCTGCTTCATCTACAATGTCTGCAAGAAAGATTTTAAATGTTGATGAGGTAAATATAAAAGTTGAAGAAGAGGGTTTTGCATTACTTAATTGCAAAGTAGTTAAAAACATAATTAAAAATTTAAGCAACAATGTAAGTATAAGTAAAAGAGGTAATATCATCAATATCAGTGAGGGTAATACTAAATATAATTTAAACACTATAAGTGATAGATATCCAACAATTGAATTTGGAAATGTTGAAAACAAGTTTCAAATGAATAAAAATGATTTTGAAGAAGGTATCAAAAACGTTGCTTTTGCTGTAGGAGATCCAAAAAATAATTCTGCTATATCAAAAGCAATAAATATGTATGCAAATAATAATGAATTAAGATTCTGTGGAACAGATTCATTTAGATTATCGACATATACTGTTAAAATTTCTAAAAATATTTCTTTTGATATTTCAGTTGATGCTAGAAATATGAAAAACATGATCATTAAGGATAATAATGTAAAAAGAATTAATGTGTTTTATACATTGAATAGATTTGGTATAGAAACAGAAGATACAATTATTCAATCTTCTTTAGTGGATTTAGCTTATCATGATATTAAAAGAATTTTTCCAACCGATATAACTAGAAATATAGTTATTCAAAAAAACGTTTTAATGGATATTATCAATAAAACAATATTTGATTCAGATAACACAGGTGCAAAAATTGAGTTAAATTTTACAAGTAATTTATTAACAGCTACCTATGAAGAAGCAGAAGTGGGTCATTCACAAGCTTCTACTGATGATTTCAAATTAATTGGTGATCCTATTGAATTAACTTTTAATTCAAAACACTTAAGAGAAGCTATTGGAGTAGTTGAAGGCGAATTAAATATAGGAATCAATTTTTTAGAAAGTATTGTTCTTTTACTTTCTGAAAATTGCCCAAACAATAAACAACTAATTACTACTATAAGAAGGTTATAAAATGGTAATAAAAATAAAAGGCGAATTTATAAAAGTTGGTCAATTTTTAAAAAAGATAAATGAAGTTTCTACCGGTGGCAGAACCAAAGAATTTTTAAAATATAATACTATACAAATTAACGGTAAAACTCCAGAAGGAAGATCATCTAAAATTAGACCAGGTGACATTGTTTGAGTTAATGATACTCTTATAAAGATCGAAGAAAACAAAGAAGAAATTAAAGATAATTAAAAAACCGGTTTTCCGGTTTTTATAATAATTCTATTCCTTCTTTTTTACAGTTTTCAACCGTTTCTTTTGGTCATGTGGATACTTGAACCTCTCCTATATGCTTCTTTTCTAAAAGGAACATAGAAAGTCTTGATTGACCAATACCACCGCCTATTGTAAATGGTAATTTTTCTTGAAGTACTAAGTTATGGTACTCACCTCATAACTCATCTTTGTTTTGAATGCTGGATTGATTTTTTAATGCTTTAGCATCGACTCTTATCCCCATAGATGACAATTCAAGAGAAGAATTATTTATTGAATCTCAAACAATTAAATCACCATTCAAATCTCAATCATCGTAATCAAAAGCTCTTTTAGATTGTGGTTCACCATCAGGCAAATTATGTCCAACACCATAAATAAATACGGCACCTTTTTCTTTAGTTATTTCATTTTCTCTTTGCTCCGCCGGTATATTTGGAAAAAGATTATAAAGCTCTTTTGATGAAATAAAGTAAATTTCTTTCGGAAGTTTTTCAATAAGTTCTTGATATTTAAGAACTAATTTTTTTTCTACGTGTTTAATAGACTTATATATTTTATTAACTGTTTGTTTTAAAAAATCAAGATTTCTATCTTCTTTTCTTATAATTAATTCTCAATCTCATTGATCTACGTAATAAGAATGTTTATAATCGGGTTCTTCTTCTCTTCGAATAGCATTCATATCAGTTCATAATCCTTCATATTCATCGAAAGAATATTTATCTAAAGCCATTCTTTTTCACTTTGCTAAAGAGTGAATTATTTCATGAGAAAAGTCGATGTTTTTTGGAAAAAATCTTACAGGTTCCTCTCCTGAAAGACTGTCATTAATTCTTGAATCAGTCCTCAAAAATAATGGTGCCGAAACTCTTGTTAAGTTTAAATTTTTGTTAAGTTGTTTTGTAAAAGAAAATTTTAGATCTTGAATTGCTAATTGTGTTTCTTTGATATTTAATTTTTGGTTGTACATTTTACTCCTTAAAATTGATATTCTAATTTTAACAAAATAAAAAAATGACCTAAGCCATTTCCTCTTCTTTTTGCAATTTCTTTTTATCTAAGTTGTTATAGTATAACGTAGCAACATATTGATACGAATAAATTGCAAGTGAAATACTTTGTCAAATCAATGCCCCAATTAAGTCGTAAATTGGATTTCCGGCATTCGAAACCTTAATAATATTTCCTACTCAAAAAACAATTCAAACAATATTATTGATTGTAAATAAGAATATCATTCAATGTGAAACACCTTTTCAATTTTTCGTTTTTATTGATTGTATTAACTGTGGTACAAAGGCAAAAGTTGTTAATGAAGGAGCTATAAGCGAAAAAACTAAAGCTTGTTGAGATGTTATTCTTATTGTGCTTGATAATGATCAAATAAGAATAAGTGCTATTGAAACTAATCAAGTTAGAATAATAAAACCGCCAGCAATCAATTTCTTTGTTAAATTTATTTCTTTTTTATAGTGATATAACAAGTACATCATAACTCCATTGATAAATATAGAAATTCCATCTGCAATAATTACATTAAGAAGCATATATGGATTTTCTTTTGTTGAAAAGGCACCATAAACTAATCAAAGCATAATTCCTAAATGGAATATTCAAAAGGAAATAAAGTTTACATTTCCTGTTTTTTTATCTCTTATAAGTTTAATTAACTGTGGAATACTAAGAGATGTAGTAATAACAACAGTTATCCAAGAAGAGATAGTTATTAATAAGTCTAAATTCATAACATAAATTTTAATAGATTATATTTTTTTTAATATAAATAAGTAAAATTAAAACATGTTTGATACTATAGCAGCGATTTCTAGTGGTTCTAAAGTTAACCAACCAATTTCAATTATTAGAATATCAGGACCGGATACCAAAAAAATTATGAAGAAAATTTTTACAGGGAAGATTGGTGAAGATAGAACTATTACTTTTGGAAACATAATTAATCAAGAACAACAAGTACTTGATGAAGTTTTAGTTATGTGATTTTTAGGAACTGAAAAAAACAATAAAGTTGAATATAGAAATTATGTGGGCGAAGAACTTGTTGAAATAAATTGTCATGGTGGATTAATAGTAACTAATTTAATTCTTGAGTTAATATTAAAAAATGGTGCAAGGCTTGCGTTGCCCGGAGAATTTACAAGACGAGCTTTTTTAAATGGAAAACTAGATTTGGTTAAAGCTGAAGCTATTCATGATTTGATAATGGCTAAAAGTTCAAAACAAGCAACTTTTTCAGTTAAAAAATTTGATGGTAAAACAAGCAAAATGATTGAAAGTTTTTTAGAAGAATTAGCATTATTAATTGGACTTTGCGAAATTAACATTGATTATCCTGAATATGATGATATTGAAGAAATTGATAATACAAAAATGATTGAAAAACTGAATATATTAATCAATGAAATAGATGAAATTCTAACAGTAAGTCAAAGAAGTAAAAAAGTTTTTGAAGGAGTTAAGGTTGCTTTATTGGGTAAACCAAATGTAGGTAAAAGTAGTTTGTTGAATGCATTAATTTCGGAAAATAAAGCAATTGTGACAGATATTGCCGGAACAACAAGAGATATAATTGAAGCATCGTATGAATTAGACGGAATTTTATTCACATTAGTAGATACAGCAGGAATAAGAGAAAGTAAAGAAAAAATTGAAGTTATAGGTATTGAAAAAAGTTTTGAGCAACTTGAAAAAGCAGACCTTGTTATTCATATTTTAGATCCAAGTCAAAAAGAAAACGAATTTGATAAAAAAATTAAAGATAAAAGTAAAATGCTTAACAAGATTTATATTGAAGTAATTAACAAAGATGACTTAATTCTAAAAAATAAAAAAGATAAAAACAAAATTTACATATCTGCTCTTAATAAGGAGATTTTAAATCTTGAAAAAGAAATAATAAAAAACTACTCTAACATTAATTTAGAAGATGAAAGAATTTTAGCAAACACAAGACAACTTGCATTAATAGAAGACGCAAAAAACAAATTGTTATGTGCAAAAAACAACCTCATAAATAATGAAACCTTCGATGTTGTTATTGTAGATATTCATGAAGCATGAGAAAAGATCTCGGAAATAAAAGGAGTTGTAAACAAAGAGGATTTGTTAGATTCTATGTTTAAAAACTTCTGTTTAGGTAAATAAAAAAAGCTAAAGCAATTTAGCTTTTTTTGTTTTTACCTATACACAAACAATATTGGTAAAATATTGCTATCAAATTTCTAAAATCTTTTTATCATCCAAAAACATTTTATCTTCTTTATTTATTTGATAATGTTTTTGGAAATCTCTAGAATTCATCAATTGTACATTTGCTCTTAATTTAGTAGGTGCGTGAACATCTGAAACAAGAAGCATTTTTGCTCTTTTTTCAGTGTATTTACTTCTTCAAATTGTTGCTCACGAAGTAAAGAAGGCTTCTATATTGAAATCTTTTTCTAATTTTGCAGCAGCCAGAGCACAACTAAATCCCCCTGCATCTGCAATATTTTCTGATAAAGTTAGTGTTCCGTTGCACTTTCCGAATTCAGTTTCTTTTCCTTCAAAAAGATCTATCATACCCTTTGTTTTAATAGTGAAATTTTTATAATCATCTTCTGTTCATCAATTTTCAAGTCTTCCTTTTTCATCAAAAAGAGAACCGTTATTATCAAAACCATGTGAAATTTCATGGGCTATCACAGCTCCAATTCCACCATAATTTAATGATGAAATTGCATTGTAATCATAAAAAGGAGGTTTAAGAATTCCAGCTGGGAAAACAATGTGATTTTTAAAGGGATTGAAATATGCATTAACTACAGCAGGAGACATTGATCATAATTTTTTATCAACAGGCTTTAAATATTGTTTTAAATTATATAAAGTAATTAACTTTTCGAATTTCATAGCATTCGAAACTAAATTCCCCCCAATAGAGTATTCATCAACAATAAAATCATCATAGAATGGTTCAATTCTTTCGGGATACCCAACCATTACTTCAAGTGTGTCCAATTTTAAAATAGCCTTTTGAATTGTTGTTTTTGATAATCATGTGTTATTTTTGAGTCTATCTTTGTAGATTTTAATCATTTTCATAACCATATTTTCAACATTTCTCTTGGCTTGCAGTCCAAAAAATTCTTCACCATAAAATTTGCCAAAAGGCATATTAAAATGGCTTAATGTTAATGTATAAGCAGCTCTTTCTTTTGACATTGATTCCTTAGCGCCTGATAAGAACTTTTTAAATTCATCAGCTTTTAATCTTATCTCTTCACTTAAATAAGGTGTTAATTTCATCAAGTTTTTTACAAAGAAAAACCATTTAAAATCTTCGAATTTATTTTTTGCAAAAACAATATCGATATTTTTAATAAATCTTTCATTAACTGCACAAAGTCCGTTAATTTTTTGACCAAGTAATTTCTCAGCAATTGAAACAAGATCAAATGATTTAACTTGTTCTTTAAGTTCCTTATTTGTGTATGGATTATATACTTTGGAAATATCGGCTTCTTCTTCTGCACTTTTTGACCAAGAAACAAGGCTTTCATCGAATCTAATAAAAGACTCTAAAATATGCTTTATTTCAGTGTCATTTTTACCATATAATTTAAGTAAATAAGATACCACTACTTTATATTTATTGTAAATTTCTTCCTTCTTTTTTTTGTCTTCATAATAACTTTTTTCAGGAAGGAGAAAGGTTGGAGATTCTAGAAAAAGGGTTTGAACATCTGGGTTTTTAAAATCAGAAAAAACACTAAAGTTAAATGGAACGTTTGTGAATTTTACAATTAATTCATTAAAATTTTTTATTACATCATCAAATGAATCTAATTTCTCTATTTCTCTTAATGCTTTTTTTGCTGGCTCAATTCCTAACTCATTACGTTTGTCAAAATTTATTACCATGTTATAAAATTTAACTAATTCTTTTAATTGTTTGTTATTTGGGATTTTTTTAGAATCTTTTGATCATGTTTCAATCAAATCACCTAATTGTTTTTCAAGAGATATATCTAAATCAACAAATGATCCAGCACTTGATCTGTCTGGTAAAATTTCAGTTTTAGATAATCACTCTTTATTCACTTCTTTATAGAAGTCTTGTTTTAATGCTTCTTTATTCATATTTTCTCCTTATATTTTATTAATGTAAATATACCTTTATATAATACACTAATAAATATTATATAATTAGGAGCAAAGGAAAAAATATGAGCAAAAAAAGAACAAGTTTTGTTGATGCACACTGTCATCTTTTTGACAAAAATTATATTAATGATTTTTCTGTTGATAAAATGATAGAAAGAGCTATAAAAAACAATATAGAGTTTTTAATAGTTAATGGTGGACATGAAAAAGAAAATAAAAAAATAATTGATTTATCTAAAAAATATCCTATTGTTAAAGCACTTATCGGGATTCATCCAGAAGATGGTAAAGATAAAGACGATTATAAAAAAATAGAGAATTTAATTGATGAAAATGTGTGTGGTATAGGTGAATTAGGATTAGATTACTATTATGAAGATGCTCCTTCAAGAGAAAAGCAAATCGAAAGTCTAGAAGGACAAATTAAATTAGCACACTCCAAAAAATTACCAGTAGTATTACATGTAAGAGATAAAGAAGGAAGTGATTTAGCTTTTGAAGATACTTATAAAATTGTTTCTAAATTTAATGGATTAAAATTTATGCTTCATACATATGCAGGCAATATTGAATGAGCTAAAAAATTTATGAAGTTCAACTGTTATTTCAGCTTTTCAGGAGTAGTAACCTTTGGTAGCAACGACCAGGCTAGAGAGGTTGTAAAATTCTTACCTGTTGAAAGAATTTTGGTTGAAACAGATTCTCCTTATTTAAGAAGTCACCCATATGTTAATTTAGTTAACGAGCCAAGCACGGTTTTATTTGTAGCATACTATGTAGCAGGCTTAAAAGGAATTGGAATGGATAAATTTAACACAATTATCAATAGAAATTTAAGAGAGTTATTTAATCTAAAATAATATGAAAAAAGAAATTTTTGCAAAGAAAAAGTTTGGGCAAAACTTTTTGAATGATGATAACATACTAAATAAAATCGTTTCTATTGTGGACTTAAAAAACGAAAATGTTTTAGAAATAGGTCCAGGTCGTGGCGCTCTTACAAGAAAGATTTTACAAGATGCCAAAAGTTTAACTTCTTATGAAATTGATAGAGACTTAGTTGATATTCTCAAAAAAGAATTTAATCAAAAAAACTTTAAATTAGTAGAAGGGGATTTTTTAAACGAGGATATATCAAACTATAAAGACACATGAATAATTGCCAATATTCCTTACTATATTACAACAGATATACTATTTAAAATATTAGAAAACATTTCATCATTTAAAGGTGCAATTTTAATGGTTCAAAAGGAAGTTGCAGAAAGAATTGTTGCTCAAAAAAATAGTCAAGATTATTCAAAATTATCTATCACTCTTCAATATTATGCAACAGTTAAAAAAGAATTTATAGTGCCTTCAAAGTGTTTTAATCCTGCTCCTAATGTAGATTCGGCCATAATTTCTTTAAAGTTTGACAAAAATAAAAAATGAGACATAACCTTAAATGAATTCTTTAAACTGTGCTTTTTACAACGGAGAAAAAAGTTAAGTTACTCACTTAAAACAAAGTTCAAAATAGAAAAAATTAAATCGGTTTTTGAAACACTTGGTTTTGATGAATCGATTCGTATTCAACAACTTTCTTTGGAAGATATATTAAAACTTTTTAATAAACTTTACATTTAATATTTAAACAATTTTTCATTTTAACAATTTAAAATTGTTTTTTTCTATATAATCAAATTAATTTATTTGGAGATTTAATGTTTAAATTTAGAAAGAAAAATAATTCAGCAGACAAACAAGCGAGAGCTAAAGAACTTTTTGAAGATACACCAGTCAGAAAAGCAGCCTGAATTGTTGCTGTGCCAGGACTTTTAACCTCATTAATGATTGGTTTATATGCATTTTTAAACCAAGTTTTTATTTTAAACTTTGTTCCAAAAACGGTTTCATTGCTTTATGGTGACTTAGCGACAGACCCAAACTCAGGACAATTATATGACTATCTAAGTTCGTGAAATGGAGTTAAATTAAGTAGAGATGAATTCAATCTAATATCTAATGTTTATTCTAGTTATTTAACAACCGGAGAGAATATTTCAAAAATTACCGGAGATTCAATTGCTACCATTTCAGTCAATGCAACAATTCCATTCACTATATTTAGTAGTTCTATAATATTCTTAATTCCAGTTGGTGCTAGCGTATATTATACAAAGTGTATCTCAAAGAACCTGGAGAGAACAGGCAAAGACCTGTGATCAACATCATTTTATACTACGATTTTTGTTTCGATAATTACTGCGCTCTTGATGTATGTAGGTATTTGATCAGGACTTTTGAATTTACTAATTTCCAATTCTAACCTTAATGTTGATGCGCTTGAAAAACTTAATAACAACCAAGATGTTAAAATGCTTTTAGCAAAACATGGATATATAAATGAAGCTTCAGAAGTGCTAAAAGATTATTTTAAAGCAGGCGAAAACATGTCTCTTTATTGAGCGAAATTATATATTTACATTTATGGTGCAGGAACATTAATTCAAGGTGTTTATGTTTTAATTAGTTATTTAATTAGATCTGAAGGTAAAAATTCATACGTTATGTTTTGAGCGATAATTGCAAATTTAGTTGGAATTGGATTCAATGCATTATTTATTATGGTTTTCAAAATGGGAGTTTTAGGTGGTGTTTTAGCAACAATTATTGGTTGATCAGTCAACTTATTATCTTATATTGCTTATATAGTTTATAATAACAAACGACAAAGCACATGAATTAGTGTACATCACCTTGTATCATTCAAGTTTAGATTAAAATTTTTATCACCAATTTCACTTCTTGGATTTAGTGCTTTTTTAAGATCGTTTGGAGTATCGATCGCATCATTTTTAATAACTTATTTACTTGGACACATGCCTTTTAGTGAAGGCGCAATTTCTATATATAACTGATCAAAAGCGGCACCTGTCGTAACTTTATTTTTTATTGCTTTATTTGGTATAGCAGATGGAATAAGAAGTTTGTTGAGTTATAATTACTCAAAAAGAAACTTCAAAAAATGTAATGAAATTTTTAAATGAGCTATGATTATAACTTTCACATATGCCTTTGTCGTAGTTCTTTTGGGAGTAGCTCTTGCCCCGCAATTTTTGTGAATGTTAAACACAAGAACGGCAACAGGCGGAGTTTTAGCTCAAAATAGTGGGCCAGTAATTTATTTAAGAATTAATATATGAAGAATGCTATTTTACTCTTTTGCAATTGGTGGAATTCTACTTTTCCAAGGAACAAACAATATTAAAATGTCAATAATAGTTACTGCAATGGAAGGATTTATTACGTTTTGATTTGTTATGGGTTCTTGTGTGGGATTAGGATTTATTTTACACAACGCAGGAGCTAGTTTATTTGTCTCATCTCTTATGATTTCAATTGGTTATGTCTTAAATGCTTTAATTGCCGGAATAATAATATTTATTTTAAGTTTATGATATTTAAAAAAGACACTTCCTAATATTGATAATATAAAACAAAGTTGATCAAGAAAAATCGAACACGAATTTTTCGAGAAGGCAGAAATTGAAGAAAAAATTTACTTCGATAACTTTAAAACTTCTAAAATTTAAGCAACTAATTAAGTTGCTTTTTAATTACCTTATAGATTGGAATTTTATATAATTAAAAAGTAAATTATTTTATTTAAAGAGGAAAAATGGAAAACAAAAACATTATGTTATTTGGGATGAAAAATTCCGAAAAACTAGCTACAAGAATAGCAAAAATATTAAATTTCAAACTAACTCCAGTTGAAAGAACAGTATATGCAGATGGAGAAGTAATGTTAGTTTCAACTGAACCAGTTAGAGGAAAAGATATCTTTGTAATAGCAAGTACATCAAGACCTGTGAATGAAAACATTATCGAACTTTTATTGTTCATTGACTCACTAAAAAGAGCGAGTGCAAAATCGATTACAATTTGTTTAAGTTACTATGGATATGCAAGACAAGATAGAAAAGCAAGCGGAAGACAGTCAATTGGTGCTAAACTTATGGCTGATTTAATTCAAACAGCAGGTGCTACAAAAGTAATTTGTGTTGACTTACATAACCCATCAATTCAAGGTTTTTTCGATATTCCTGTTGACGACTTGAGAGCACAATATATATTTGCTAAATGACTTAAGAAAACTAAGGATAAATGAACTGTTGTTTCACCTGATCATGGTGGAACTGTTAGAGCAAGAGTGCTTGCTGAATTGATTGCTGATACAGTTAAAATTTCTATAATTGACAAAAGAAGAATCGGGACTAACCAAACTGAAGTTATGGGACTTATTGGTGAAATCAATGATGAAAATGCAATTATAATTGATGATATTATCGATACAGGTGGAACAATTCTTAAGGCAGTTGATACACTAAAAGAAAACGGTGCAAAAAGAATTATTGTTGCTGCAACACATGGTATTTTTACAAAAGGTTTTGAGGTTTTTGAAAACAACCCAAATGTTGAAAAGGTTCTTGTTACAGACAGTATCGATAATTCGCATTTAGTAGAAAAATTTAAAAAACTAGAAGTTGTTAGTCTTGACGAATTTTTAGCAAGTGTTATAGATTCATCAATTAAATGTACAAGTATTTCAAAATATTATGATTCAACAAAAAGTTTTATAAAGAAAAATGACATTTAAAGATAAAGTTAAAAATCTTTGCATTGAAAACGGTTGGAATTTTCAAAACTTTGATACATATTTTCAAATGATCGAAGAAACAAATAAAGTACTAAATCTTACTGGTTTTGAAGGTGATAAACTTTGACAAGAAGGTATTTATGAATCGCTTGTTTTTATGCTGGAAGTTACTGAAACTATAAAACCGAACAACATTTTAGACATTGGCGCAGGTGCTGGTTTTCCAAGCATTCCATATGCACTTACCAACCCAAAACAAAAAATAACTATTTACGAGCCTCTTAAAAAAAGAGTTGATTTTTTGAACCAAGTAATTACAAAATTAAACTTAAATAATAGCGTCGAGGTGTTCCCTTTTAGAAGTGAAGACATTAAAAAGAAAAATATTTTTGACTTAGTTACTGCCAGAGCTGTTGGTGATGTTGCAACCATGTTAATGTCATCGTTTCATTTGGTTTCTTTAAAAGGTAGTATGGTTCTTATAAAAGGTAAAAACTATAAAGAAGAAATTAAAAAAGCAGAAGAAATTTTTTCTCTTATTTCCTGTGAATTAAAAACTTCTAAATTAGAAACAGGTTCAGATAAAGATAATAATATTATATGAATCAAAAAAACACGCAGCACAAATTCACAATTCCCATTTAAATGAAAAGAAATTATTTTGTATAAAAATAAAAAGGTGTTATAATATAAACAATTATATGAAAGGAGTTGCGGTTGCAACTCTTTCCTATTTAGTTGGAGGATAAATGGATAGAATTGAAAAAATAAAAAATAAATTTAATGATGCTATTTTAGAAATAAAAGAGCTTAAAAATGATCAAGATTTTACATTAGAAATAGTTTTAGATACAAGAGATTTAAAAACGGTAGAAAAATATACACGAGAAATTTATGACTTTTTAGAAAACGAATCACTTCTTGGAGAAGATACAAGTTTGGACATTTTATCAAAAGGTAGTGACATAATCGTTTCTATTGATGAGATAGAAAAATTTATAGGTAAAAAACTTGTTTTTTCTTTAAAAAAAGAAGTAATGAATACTTTGGAAATACCTGGTAAATTATTATCAGTAGATGGCAATAACATAACTATTCAATTTAATCAAAAAGGACTTTTACGAAAAGTTGAACTTAATAAGGAAAATATAAAAGAAGTAAAAATTTACTTTTAGAAAAGGAAATGATGGCAAAAAAAGTTACAAGCAAAATAGAAAACGAAATTCAAAGCAATAGAAAATGGTACATCATTGCAAAGGGATATGCTGCAAGAAACAATTTATCAACTCAACAAATAGCAGATATTATTGCTGATGAAACAACAAAAGCAATTAACAGAGATATTGATCCAGAAGCTATAATTAATTTTGTTGTTGATGAAGAAAGAGAAGTTGTTTCAATTATAAACACGAATGCAACCGTTGTAGAAGATGAATTTGAATTTAACGGTGATCAAGATGTTCAAAAAATCTCTTTTGTACCTATAAGCAAGGCAAAAAAGGTAAAAAAATCAGTAGAAATAGATGATGCAATTGATTGAGAAATTGACTTTGAAATATTTAATGAAAAAACAAAAACAGCAATTAAAAACGGTTTTATTCAACAACTTAAAGCAAATGAAAAAGCCGCTATTTATAACAAATATAGCAAATTAATTGGTGAGAAATTAAAAGCTAAAATATTAAGTAAAAATAAAGATGGTTCATATAACTTAGGTCTTGAAGACGGTGTTACTGCTTTCTTACCATATGCAAATATTAATCAAAAGTTAAATCTTAACCCAGGTTTATTTATAGATGTTTACGTTGACAATGTTAGTGAGGAAAATAAACTTTCTCAAGTACAAGTTTCTACAGATTCACCTCAAGCAATTTATGATTTATTAAATAAAGAAGTTCCTGAAATAGCACAAGGTTTAATAGATGTAGTAAGTATTCAAAGAGTGCCAGGAATGAGAAGTAAAATTGCAGTTAAAAAATCAAATCCTGCCGATTCTCTAGATCCGATTTCATCTATTATAGGTTATAACGGTAGCAGAATAAATGAAATTTCTAATGCACTTGGTGGAGAAAAAGTAGATGTAATTTTATATTCAGATGTTAAAGAAGAATTTGTTAAAAACGCTTTATTACCTGCGAAAATTATTGATGTTGTAAAAAATAATGGTGCAGATAATTACTATTTTGCAATTGTGGCTTCTGATTCTGATATGTATGTAGCAATGGGGCGTGGTGTTGTTAATGTTAATTTAGCAAAAAAATTGACAGGAACAAGAATTGAATTGTTAAAAGTTAGTGAAGCAATTGCAAAAGGAATTGAATTTAAAAAACAACAATCCTTTGAAAAACCACTTATTGGTAAATTTGTAAATAGATCTCCAAAGAAATCTAAATCAACAAATTATTTTGATGGAATTGATATTGATATTAATGATTTCGCAAATGATGTTAATTCCTTTATTGAAACTCAAAAAACAATTGAAGAAACAAAAGCAATTGTTAAGGAAGCTAAAAAAGCAGCAGTTAAACAACAAAAAGAAAAAAATGAGAAAGCAAAATCTGAAAATCCTAGAAATGAGCAAACAGATTTTGATTCAATGTTTGATGAAGTTGTAAGCAACTTTGATCATAGTAATGACACTTATGACTTTTTAGATGCTATTGACGAAAATACAATCTTTGATGATAATGAAGAAAGTGAATTCAAAGATGAAATAAGTGAACTAGAAGAAAATCAAGACAACAAAAAACCTGAAGAAACTCTTAAATCAAAATACAAAAAAGCAAAAGTTGATCTTAAAGACTTTAAAGAAGATAATGACCTTACAAATTACGGGTTGGATTCTAATTTAGACCTGAGTGATTTTGATGATGAATGAGAAAAATAATTATTCAAGAAAATGTGTTGTCACAAACAAAATTTTTCCAATAGATGAACTTATTAGATTTGATTACAACAAAATAGAAAATAAAGTTACACTTGATCTTGAAAAGAATAAAAAAGGAAGAGGTTGTTATTTACTGAATAACCAGGAACTATGAACAATATTCTTTTCTAAAAAATGCCTTAATAGGTCATTTAAAACAAACTTATCTTCCAAAGATTATGAAGTTCTATATAAAGAACTAGAGGAGGTTTTATGAAGAAAAAAACAAACAGAATAAGTAATGTGGATGATGTTAAAAATCAATTATCATCACACAAGACAGAATTAAAAGATGGAATTTTCACCTTTACAGGAAAAATGTCAGTGGTAGATTTTGCAGCAAAAACAAAATTAAATGCAAATGATATTATTAAGAAATTTTTTATCAAAGGTAAAATGTACAACCTCAATCACGTATTGGAAGAAGAAGAAATTGCTGAACTATGTTTAGAAAATAATTTTGAATTTAATAAAGAAACAAATGTTGATGCTAGTAACTTTTTAGACGAGGTTTTATTTGAAGATAAAACAAAAGATTTAGTAAAAAGAGCACCAATTATTACTGTTATGGGACACGTCGATCATGGTAAAACAACATTGATTGATAAGATAAGAAATACAAATGTTGCCGATTCTGAAACTTCAGGAATTACTCAACATACTGGTGCATATCAAATTAAATACAAAGGTGCAAACATTACCTTTATTGACACGCCAGGACATGAAGCGTTTACAATGATGAGAGCACGAGGAGCTAAAATTACTGATATTGTTGTTTTAGTTGTTGCTGCTGATGATGGAGTTATGCCTCAAACAAAAGAAGCGATTGAACACTCACTTGCAGCCAAAGTTCCTATTGTTGTTTTTGTTAATAAAATGGATAAACCAAACAAAGATTTAGATAGAATAAAAGGTGAACTAGCAAATTGTAATGTTGTTATTGAAGAATTCGGTGGAGACACCCAAATTGCCTATGGTTCAGCCTCAAAAGGAACTGGTCTTGATGATTTATTTGATAAAATTAGTATTCTTACTGAGATTTTAGATTTAAAAGCTAATCCAAAAAGGTATCCTATTGGAACGGTTATAGAATCCCGTTTAGATAAAGGGGTTGGTTCTGTTATTACATTAATTGTAGAAAACGGAACACTTTATAAAGGTGATTTTATTGTTGCTGGTTCAATGTATGGAAGAATTAGAACATTATGTGATCATGCTGGCAATCCTGTTGATAAAGCTGAACCTGGAACACCTGTTGTAGTTTCCGGTCTTAACTATACACCTCAAGCAGGTGATAGATTCGTTGGTTTTAGCGATGAAAAATTTGCTAAAAAATTAGCCTCTGAAAAAAGTATGATGGACCGTCAAACAAACTTATATTTAAAAACTTCAAATACAAATACACAAGGCGATAAAAAAGTTGTAAACATAATTTTAAAAACCGATGTGCATGGAACAAGTGAAGCTATAAAAGGGCAAATTCACGACTTATCTAATGATGAAGCTATTATAAAAGTTATTTCTGCTAATGCAGGAAATGTAAGTAATGCAGATCTTTTGTTAGCACAAGCATCTAATGCAATTATATTTACATTTAATGCAAAACCTTCTGTAACCGTTAAACAATCTGCATTAAATTTAGGAATTGATTTATATTCACATGATGTTATTTATAAAATAATTGATGATTGTCAAAAATTATTAGATGGATTAAAAGCCCCTGTTTATGAAGAAAAGAAAACTGGAATAGCTCACATCATAAAAGTATTTTTCTATTCGAAAGTTGGAAATATTGCAGGATGTTTAGTTGATGAAGGTGTTGTAAAAGCCAATAGTAAAGTCAAAGTTTATAGAGCCGGAAAACTTATTCACGAAGGTGTGATTGATTCGCTGAGAAGAGAATTAAATGATACTAAAGAAGTTGTTAAAGGTAAGGATTTTGGAACACACATTAGAAAATACAACGAAATAAAAGTTGATGATGTTCTAGAGTTTTTTGAAGATGTTAGAGTTAATTAAGGATAAAAAATGAATTTAAAACAATATATAAGAGAAGTAAACGACTTTCCGAAAAAAGGAATTATATTCCAAGATATTTCACCACTATTAGCTAATGGTGAAGCCCTGAATTATACAATAACAACTATGGCGAATATTTGCAAAGATGTTGATATTATAGTAGGTCCAGACGCAAGAGGTTTTCTATTTGGAACACCGGTTGCAGCATTTCTAAAAAAACCGTTTATTATGGTTAGAAAACCAAATAAATTACCTGGTGAAGTTGTGTCTATGAATTATGATCTTGAATATGGTAGCAACACACTAGAAATACAAAAAGGTTTTGTTAAAAAAGGTCAAACCGTTGCAATAGTTGATGATGTTCTTGCTACTGGTGGTACCACTAAAGCAATTATCAAACTGTTAGAAAGCCAAGGAGCAATTGTTAAAAAAATAGTTTTACTGATGGAACTTGAATTCTTGAATGGAAGAGAATTATTTAATAAGAATATTGAAATTAATTCACTAATTAAAGTAAAATAATATATATAAATTGTGCTATAAAACAGCACATTTTTTTATTTTGTTTAATTATGGTAATGATCCTATGTTATTTGAAAAAACTGTTTAATTAACCATTAATTATTTTTTTTCAAAATGTTATAATTACACTATATATATTTTAAGAGGAGATTAAAATGTCAGCAATTAATAAAATTCACGCTCGTGAAGTATTAGACTCAAGAGGGAACCCAACTGTTCAAGTAGAAGTGTGAACAGATGCTGGAGCTTACGGTTCAGCAATGGTTCCTTCGGGAGCATCAACAGGTTCAAGAGAAGCTCTTGAACTTAGAGACAAAGGTTCGATTTATGAATCAAATTGATTCGGTGGGAAAGGTGTTATGTTAGCAGTAGATCATGTTAATAAAGACATTGCTAAACACATCATTGGATTAGAAGTTACAGAACAACGTAAAATTGATAAAACAATGATTAAATTAGATGGAACAAAAACTAAATCAAAATTTGGTGCAAATGCAATTTTAGGAGTTTCTTTAGCAGTGGCAAGAGCAGCTGCAGACGAATTAGATTTACCATTATACAAATATATCGGTGGATTTAATGCTCACCAATTACCAGTACCTATGCTTAATGTTATTAATGGTGGTGAGCATGCTTCAAATACAGTTGACTTTCAAGAATTCATGATTATGCCGGTTGGTGCAAAATCATTTAGAGAAGCAATGCAAATGGCAAACCATGTATTCCATAACTTAGCAAGATTATTAAAATCAGCAGGACACGGAATTCAAGTTGGTGATGAAGGTGGATTTGCTCCAAACTTCAAATCACACGAAGAAGCTTTAGATTTCTTAGTTGAAGCTATTAAAGCGGCAGGATACAAAGCAGCTAAAAGAGGGCCAAAAGCAGTTGCTATTGCTATGGACTGTGCTTCAAGTGAATTATATGACGGAAAAGTTTATACATTTGGAAAACTTAAAGCGGCTATTGAAATGGGTAAAGAAGGTTTTGAAAGACTTGGAAATGTTAAATTAACATATACAACAAATGAAATGGTTGATTACCTAGGAATGTTAGTTAAAAAATACCCAATTATTTCTATCGAAGACGGATTTGCAGAAAGTGACTGAGACGGATTTAAAAAATTCACTGAACAATACGGACATGAATTACAAATAGTTGGAGACGACTTAACGGTAACAAACACAGAAATTTTAGCTCGTGCTATTGAAGAAAAATCAATGAATTCAATCCTTATTAAAGTTAATCAAATAGGTTCATTAACAGAAACGTTAGAAGCGGTCGAAATGGCTCAAAAAGCAAACATGACAGCTGTTGTATCACACCGTTCAGGTGAAACAGAAGACACAACAATTGCTGATATTGCTGTTGCTCTCAATACAGGACAAATTAAAACAGGTTCAATGTCAAGAACAGATAGAATTGCAAAATATAACAGACTATTAGCAATTGAAGAAGAACTTGGTGAAACATCAACTTTCGAAGGTTCTGACACATTTTACAACCTAGCAAAATAATAAGTTCAAAAACCGGTTTTCCGGTTTTTTTATTTTCATTGCACTAAAATTTAATTTACTCATTCATCTTCACTATAGGGATTTGTTTTAATTTAAATACCTATAGTGAATGAAGAAAAACCGGTTAAAAAACCGGTTTTTAGATAGTTTGAGTTGATTTTATTTCAGAAGTTTCTTATACAATTCCTTAATTTCTTCAAGAGTTGCTTGTCTTGCATTTCCTGGGGTGCACACATCTTTAAAAGCAAATTCCGCAATTAAATCTAGATCTTCTAATTTCATTAATTTTTTAAGTGATTGTGGAATTCCTAAACGAATTGCTAAATCCTTAACTGCTTTAACAGCGGCTTTTCTATATTGACTTTTATTCATTTTATCGACATCAGGAACATTAAAAGCTTTTGCAATTTCTCTATATTTAGTTCCGCTTGCTGGTGCATTATACTCCATTACAGTAGGCAATAAAATTGCATTTGCAATTCCATGAGGAATGTTGTAATATCCACTTAGTGGGTGGCTCATTGAGTGTACTATTCCAAGTCCTACATTTGAATAACCCATACCAGCAATGTATGAAGCCAAAATCATATTTTCTTGAGCAACTCCATTCCCCCTAACTGCTTTTTCTAAGTTATTTGCAATTAGTTCAATTGATTTAATGTGAGCCATATCGCTCATTGCTCAAGCACCTTGTGTGATATACCCTTCAATTGCATGTGTAAGCGCATCCATTCCACTAGCTTTCGCTAATCCTTTTGGCATTGTTGATGTTAAATCAGCATCAACAATTGCAACTTCTGGAACATCATTAGGATCTACACACACAAATTTCCTACTTGTTTTTTTGTCGGTAATAACATAGTTCATAGTTACCTCAGAAGCGGTTCCTGCAGTGGTAGGAATTGCAATTGTAAACACTGCATGTTTTTTTGTTGGTGATAAACCTTCAAGAGAAAGAACATCATCAAATTCTGGATTTGCTACAATAATTCCTATTCCTTTAGCAACATCAATGGGTGAGCCACCTCCGACTGCTAATATATAATCAGCTTTTGATTTTTTAAAAGCGAGAACTCCATTTTGAACATTTTCTATAGATGGGTTTGGTTCTACATCGCTATAAATTACGTAAGCCATTTCATTTTTATTAAGAACATCAGTAATTAAATTAATAATTCCGTTTTCTACAATAGCTTTATCTGTACATATAAAAGCTTTTTTTAGATTTCTTTTGGTTATTTCGTGTATGATGTTTTCTCTTGCATTTCTACCAAAATATGCAACGGGATTAAGTACCATTCTTCTAGCCATTTTTTTATCTCCTTTAATAATATTTATTTAATTATACTTTTTTTGTTGTATGGTAATTTTATTCCATAAATGATGAATAAAAAATTCCAAGGATTTTTGGAATTAGTATTGCATTATTTTTCCTAAGAACAAAACTTTATAATGGATAATTAAATATCTAATCATTACATATGAAATTACAATTGTTGAGGTGCTTATAAAAAGAATTCCAACTGCTAAATAGAAAATATGTATTGCTTTTATAAGTGTAAATATTAGAGAATTTTGTTCTAGATTTTCAAGTGCAAATAACTTTAAATTAAGAGATAGTTTTAAAAATGATGTTGCCGAAACTGCACTTGGAAAGGTTAAGGCAGTTCAACTTGGATTAAATTTCAACTTTATAATTTTTATTAAGCTTGTAAAGAATATAAACATCCCAAGAGTTGATATTGAAATTAAAACCGTTAGTAATAAATAACAAAATAAAGGTGAATTATAAGCAAAGAAAGTGTGAAGATCTGAGAATACACAAAAGAATCCTGAAGATAACAAACAGCCTGGAGAAATAAAAACTCCTATTGCTGAAATTTGAGGTTTTTCACTATATCTAAAGAAAATTATATTATATAAAATGATTGGTAAAAAAACCATATAAAGACCAAAGGCAATAAATCAAATTACTCTATAAACATCTATTGGAATTAGATTACCAAGATTAGGATAGGCATTACAAATTATAGCGATTCCAACGGTAGGAACAAATCAAGACGAGTATGCAACATCGCTTTTAAAATTGTGTCTTCCCATTACAAACTTTAAAAAACCTAGTAACATAATAATTTGTAAGATAAGTGCTAGAGTGGAAATTATAGAGGCAATTATAGTTCCAGTATTAACAATTCTCTTATTAATATCATATGTAAAGTTTATATCGAAAGCACCAATAGACGCTGCTGATATATAAGAAACTATTTGAATTAAAAGCATTCATTTTGTTGGTAAAAATCCTGAAGTTGAACTACCTTTTCACTCTGACAATAATAAATCAAAATTAAGTGAAAATTTTACCAAAATGCTTATAAAACAATAAATTCCGAAAATAAAACCAATTGTATAAACAGTTACTCCTAAATAAAAATAGTCTGCAATTTTTGTGTCATCATATATGTGTCTCATTAAATAAAATCACAAAGAGCATAATGTAATTGCACCAAGTCCTAGACCACTGGTACCACTTGGTAAATCTCTAAATTTTTCAGCAATTTTTTTCATTTCAATTCTTTCTATTTATTTGTTTTCAGATTAACTTGAACGTCAGTTGTATCAACCAATTTTCTGGTTTTAACATTACAAGTTTTTAGCAAATATCTCGACATTTCACCATCTTCGGTATCGTGATATTTATCATCTTCATAAATAACTTCTGAAATTCCTGCTTGCACAATAACTTTTGCACAATTTATACAAGGAAATAAAGTTGTATATAAAATAGCGTTTTTTGGTTGAACAGTAGTATTTAATATTGCATTAACTTCGGCATGAACAACATAAGGATATTTTGTTTCTTTTTGACTTTGACCATCTCTACCTCATGGAAAATCTTTGTCGTTTCCGTTAGGCATTCCATTGTATCCTAAACCAATAACTTTCTTCTCAGAATTTATTATACATGCTCCTACTTGGGTTGATGGATCTTTACTTCTTAATGACGAAATTTTAGCTAGCGAAATAAAATAAGTATCTCAATTAATATTATTTTTCATTTGTTTATTACCTTTCAAAATATTTTAAACTATTATATTATAATTATTAAGATAAAAAAGGAGCATTAATGAATTTTAGACCAATTAATGACAATACACAAGGTATCAATGTTATTCAAAATAATAGCCTTGATAGAACTATTCGTTCCGAGTCAAATCTTAAAAGTGATCCTGAAGGTCAACTTAGTCCTCGTGCTTATAGAATTATCCAAAGAGAAAGAGCAATTAAAGGAATTTCTTCTTTAATTTGAGGTTCGGCTTTATTTTTATCATCCCTTATCTTGCTTGTTTTAGCTTTAATTTTTACAAACACTGTAAAAATTCCTTTTTTAGATGCATATACCAATCAAAAAACAAGCGCTAATGTAATTGGCTATTATATACTTTTATTAATTTTCATTATAGTATCATTTTCATTTATGATAAGAAACATAATTGATTTTACTTCTTGGAAAAATACAATAAAACGTTTAAGAGAAAGTTATGATAGAGGTGATGCTTCAGCAAACGTAATGTTTCACTCAACTTACAGAAAGTTGACTCTGAAAACTATAAAAACAATGTGGGTTTATATAAATATACTTACATTTTATGGATTTTTTGCATTAGTGATTTTTGGTTTAAAATATATAAAGATACATACCGAAAGTGAGATTTTTGCATTAAAATTAGATATGGAGCTAATTCTTCAAAAAGCTTTTGGAAATGTTAATGTTTTTACAATCATTAATGTAATAATTTTAATTTCAGCAACAGCAGTTTTTGTAGCAGTCAATTTAATTGATAAAAAACGAATTATAGACCTCCAAGATTTCTTAGGTGAAAAAACTCATGAAATAATGGAAAGTATTACTATTTCAAAAGAGAAATTAAATAAAGCTTTTTTAAGGGTGTACCTAGTTTGCGTTGGTATATTTATAGTTCTTCCAATTTTTCTATTAATGCTTGCAATTTATAGAATGATTAAAAAAAAGAAAGTAGGTAAGTAATGAATATTTTAGTATTACTACATGACAAATTCAATGATGTTGAATTTACAGGTTTTATGGCTTGTTTAATAAGAAGTGGAAAAGTTAAAGGAATTCAATATTACAATCCAACACTAAAACAAGTAACAGGACAATTTGGATTAACCCATTTAAAAATTAACGATAAGTTTCAATATGAACTTTATGATGCAATTTTTATTCCAGGTGGACCAGCTGCACAAGATTTAAGAGAAGATAAAAAGTCTTTAGAAATTGTTAAAAAATTCTACCTTGATAAAAAATATGTTTATGCAATTTGTGATGCACCAAACGCTTTATATGAAAATGATATTTTCGATGAAGATGTTAGATACTCATCATATCCAATGCCGAATTTAGTAGCATCAAGAAACAGAACGGAAGCAATGGTAACCGTTGGTGGAGATCACCTAATTACAGGTAGATGTGCTATGTCGGGGGTTGAACTAGGTATTGCAGCAGTTAAACAACTTTTTGGTGAAGAAACAGCAAAAATGGTTGAACTAGGCATGAGAGGAAACAACTAATTCAATAATAATAAAAAACACATTAGCCTTGTGCATAGGTTAATGTGTTTTTTATTTAATCTAAAATAAAGTATTTTGATCAGACTCAGGAAGTTCTTTGAAAACACCGAGTTTTTCAAATTCAGCATACTGAGTTTTGGAAACTGAAGTTCTGTTTGCAAAATCCTCTTTTGAAATAAACGGTTTTTCTTTTCTTGCTTGTGTTATCGAATAAGCAGTACTATCACCCAAACTATCAAGAGCTGAAAAAGGTGGAATAATGGTTTTATTTTGATAATCTATCACTCATTCTTTTTCTAAGCTCTTAGTAATTGATATTTTACTTATCGTAAATCCACGCGCATATAACTCACGCGCTATTTCTAAAACGGGAATTAAGTTTGCTTCTTTAGCAGATATTTCATTAATTGGTTTTGAATTTATTTCTGCAATTCTATTATTAATTTTAGTTATTTTGAAATCTTCACACATGTTAGCTACATCAAAAACATCGCATCTTGTTGTAAAAAACGTTGCATAATATTCAAGAGGTTTATAAACTTTAAATCAAGCAATTCTTCAAGCCATTAGAACATATGCAGTAGCATGTGCTTTAGGAAACATGTACTTAATTTTTTTCATACTATCTATGTATCATTGTGGTATTTTATTTTTTCTAAGGTCTTGCTCTTGTTCTTCGGTGATTCCTTTACCTTTTCTAACTTGTTCCATAATTTTAAAAGCATATAAAGAATCAACACCATGCTTGATTAAATAAACCATAATGTCATCTCTACATGAAATAACTTGGTCTATTGTGTGTCCTTTTTCCTTAATTAAACTTTGTGCATTGTTTAACCAAACGTCTGTACCGTGTGAAAGTCCTGAAAGCGAAATTAAGTCAGCAAAACTTTTTGCTTTAGCTTGTTCTAACATCTTTCTAACAAAAGGAGTTCCAAATTCAGGAATTCCTAAAGCACCTGTTGGCTCACCCCCGATTTGGCTAGAATTAATACCAAGAGCAGCAGGTGATGTAAAAATGGACATAACTTTTTTATCTTTTTTTGGTATATCTTTTTTAACATCTACACCAGTTAAACGCTCTAACATTTTTATGGCTGTTGGATCATCATGCCCAAGTATATCTAATTTAAGAACATTATCATGAATTGCATGGAAATCAAAGTGTGTTGTTTTTCAATCACTTTCAACATCATTACCTGGGAAGTTAATTGGTGTGAAATCTTCAACACTATATTCTTTAGGAATAATTATTATTCCTCCGGGGTGTTGACCAGTTCCTCTTTTTACTCCTTCGATAATTGAAGTTAAATAATCAACAAAAGTACTTGATATTTTTTTACCACTTTCATCAAGTGCATTTTTAATATAACCATAACTTGTTTTTGAAGCAGCCGTTGCTATAGTTCCGGCTCTAAAAGTGTGGTTTTCTCCAAACAATCTTCTAATCTCATTATGAATTTCACCTTGATAATCTCCGGAGAAGTTTAAATCAATATCAGGAACTTTATCGGCTTCAAAACCTAAGAATGTTTCAAAAGGAATTGTTTGACCGTCCTTATCCATTGTTATTTTGCATTTTTCGCATTCCTTATCATCTAAATCAAATCCAGAACTTATTTTTAAATTGTCTATAAGTTCAAACTTTTTGCATTTAGGACAAACAAAGTGTGGTGGAAGAGGGTTAACCTCTGTTATTCCTGATAATGTAGCTACCAAAGATGATCCAACAGACCCACGACTACCAACTAAATAACCATTATCAATTGATTTTTTAACAAGCTTGTGGGATATTCAATAAATAACATCATAACCATATTTTAATATAGGATTAATTTCTTTTTTAATTCTATTTTCAACTATTTCAGGAAGTTTTTCACCATATTTTTCTCTTGCTGTTTTATAAACCAAATCTTTTAACTTTGTTGGAGAATCATCAAATTTTGGTGTATACAAATCTTTTTTAATTACTTCTATTTCATTAATTTTATCAGTAATTAAATTTGTGTTTTCTACAACAATTTCATAAGCTAATTTGTCTTCTAGAAAACTAAATTCTTCAATCATTTGTTCAGTAGTTAAATAAAACCTTTCAGGCAACTTTAAGTCATGCTTTCTTTTATAATCAAATAAATAATGCCTATCTCCACCAATAGCTTTTGCATAAACTAAAAGCGAATAAGCTGTTTTTTCTGTTTCGTTAATGTATCTGACATCACCTACCGCAACAACTATTTTTTTCATTTCTTTTGCCGTTTTAACCAAGTATTTTAAAGCGTTTTTTATATCTTCTTCTTTAAAATCACCATACTCAATTCAATGTTTAAAGTTTGATAAACAAGGGATTTCTATATAGTCAAATTTTTCAATGTAATTTCTTAGTTCGGTATCGTTTTTAAAAAATAAAGCATTTATTACTAATCCGTTTAGCGTACTTGATCCAACTAAAATATTTTTTGATCTCTTAATGTCTTCAAAAAATATTTTTGGTTGGTTATACATTCTTTCAGTTAGTGATAATGATACAAAGTTAAATAGTTCTTTTAAACCTTTTTGATTAAGTGCTATTACACTCACATCATCTGAGAACTTTTTAAAATATAATTGATTACTTTTATAATCTCTAAGTTCGACAATGGTGTTTATATTAATTTCAGCCAATAAATTCATTGATGGAATTCAAGCATTTGCTAAAATTTCAGCATCGTAATCTGCTCGGTGAGCAGCATCGGAGTTATAAATAATCCCAAGTCTTCCTACATAATTTTCCAATCTGTGTTTACTATCTTTACTAAAGAGTAATCTAGACACAACTAATGTATCTATAAAAGTTGTTTTGGGAATTTCCATTTTGTTGTCTAGAAATTTTTGAAATAAAAAATTCATATCAAATGTTGAGTTATGTGCAACAGCGATTCTGTTTTCAAATAACTTGCTGATTTTTAATAATGCAGGTTTTAATTCTAAACCTTCATTTTTAAGCATTTGATCTGTAATACCGGTCAAATTGATAGTAAAAGCACTAAGTGAATTTTTTGCTTTTATGAAAAATTGCTCTCTTGAAATTACTGATCCGTTCTTAATTATTGTTGCACCAAATTCAATTAGTTCATGATATCTTGGAGATAGACCTGTTGTTTCTATATCAAAACAAACATATTCTTGTTCTTTTAAAATTCCATCTTTTTGGAAATTAGAAACTGAATTATTTGACTGTGGTATAGTTGAAAAAGTAGCCCCAAGAATTGGTTTAATTTTTGCTTTTTTTGCTGCATTATAAAAATCAGGGAATCCTTGAACGCTATTCGAATCTAATAAAGCAACTGCTCTATGTCCTAATTCTTTCGCTTTATTAATTAATTGTATTGGTGTTAAAATTCCATCCATTGTATTCATTTTGCTTTTTGTATTAAGTTCAACTCTTTTAATTTCAGAATCATCAGTAATTATTTTTTTATTGTCTTTTTGTTTAGCAACATCATCAGCAAAAACGAAAACAACATCTCTCATATTTTTGCTTAGCGATCCTTCTACAAAAACAAAATCACCAACATTAACCGTTCTATCTTTATCTAATTGTTCGTTTAAAAACCACTTAACTTCAATAGCGTCTTTGTAATCAGTAATTGAAAAAGTATAAATGTGTTTTTCATTTTTTGAAACACTATAATCACTTTTATAAACATAACCATTAAATGAAACTCTTGTTTTTTCCTCTATTTCGTCATTATTTATTTGCTCAATAGTTCTCTTTAAATAATTTTTATTTCTAGTATTTTTGGTAAATTTTTTAGTTCCAATTTTAGAAAAAACCACATCTTCAGTTTTTATTTTTCTTAATTTTTCATCAATTAAATCTTGTAAATTTTGAAGCGATTCAGTATTTTTATTTTGCACATATTCTAAATAATCTGGATAAATATTAAAGCCTAAAAAACCAATTTTATTTAATTCTCTATTAATAAATTCGCAAGCACTTTCAACATTTAATTTTAGACTTTCATCATAATAGCAAAGTCTTCAACTTGGTATTGTGTGGTTTGCGTTGAATGTAAAATCATCTATTCTAAGTTTTATTCACTCTAATTCCTGAAAATTTTCAATTATGTAAAGAATGTAATCTTTCATATATTGAGCATCATTTATAGAGTTTATTATTTTAAAGTTAACAATGAACTTTTGCCCATTGCTTACTTTTAATCTCTTAAGTAAAATATCAAAATCAGAAATTTTTGGAACACTAGGTATTGATATGTTTACATAAAAAATATATTGTTCATTTACAAATTCAAAATGAATTGGTTCAGGAATAAAAGCTTCTCTTAAAGTTGGAATTTTTGGAACATGTAAAAACTCCATAAATTTATTAAAAGTTTCATCTTGATAGTATTTTTTATTAGTCATATTTATATTATAAGAGCAAAAAAAATATATAAATTAAATAGTGAATTTTTTTTCATCTATTTAAATTGCGTTTTTATTGATATAAATCGATGAAATTATAGAGTTAAGCAACAAAATACATTAAAAACCCAAAGAAAAATACAAAAGAAATCGAATCGTATCTATCTAAAATACCGCCATGGCCTAAAAGTATTTTAGAAAAATCCTTTGTTGAGTTCATTCTTTTAATTGCTGAAAAAGAAAGGTCACCCATGATGGCAAACATAGGTAAAGTGATGTTTGCAAAAATCTGAATTCCTATATTTGAGTTAAATAAATTAAGTGTAAATATCGTTGAAGATAAAATTATGAAACTCATTAGATAAGCACTTATTGCACCCTCTCAAGTTTTTTTAGGAGAAATTGATGGCGCAAATTTATTCTTAAAAAATTTGTGTCCAAAATATTTACCACCAAAATATCCAAACATGTCACATGAAATACTTACAGCAAAAAATAGAATTAAATATTTTCATGCACTAGTTGATGAATAAATTAATTGCTTTGAAGCAATCATCAAGAAATAAAGAGTTATAAACAAAACAGTTGCTTTAATTGTTAAGTTTTTGTAACTAACATTTTCAACAGTAAAGATTTTTATAAAAAAATAGCTTAACGAAATTAAAAACATAATAATTACACTTCAAAAATCTCTAAAAATCAATTCTATTATATTTTTCATTCCATAACTTGTACCTGCATCTATTTCGTAATCAATGAAATTTGAAATAGTTATCATAGGAAAAGCAAAAGCGACAGAGCATAAACACGATAAAAATAAAGAATAATATAAACCAAGACCAAAACTATTAAATAATTCAAAGCAAATATATATAAAAATTATCGACAACATTATGTAGCTAATTAATCTTGATATTTCACCAAATTTTCCTTGTGAGTTTCCACCAATTATCATAAATGAAAAAAAACCACCAAAAAACACAGCTAATAGTATAGCCGGAATAATTCTATTGTTTTTTATTTTTTCAAAGTTCAACATATATTTTTATATTATACTATTTTATATTAATCGTGAGTATATTTAAATAACCTTCGAGAATAGCATATTTATTTATCTCAACAAAGTGATTGTTGTTAAATGAAGTTGCCGCATTTCCTGAAGCAACTATATAAAAATTTTTATCATCATACTTTGCTTTTATAGAGTTCACAAAACTCAATAAAAAGCCATTTCTATGATGAAAGTATCCTGATTCAAGAGCTCCAGAAGTGTCTTGACCATAGGATAATAAAGAAGCTCTATCAATCTTTGTTTTCTTTAAAAGTGAAGCTTTAGAAATTAAAGAATTATAAGAAGATTCTAGACCGGCTGATATTGACACACCAATTAATTTTTTATCTACTATAAATAAACCAACATTACTCGTTCCAAAGGAAAAAGCTATAGAATTTTCGTTTTTTCTTACTGCGTATTCACTTAAAGCTAGCAAGTCATCACCAATTCCTTTAGCAATAAAACCAGAAGAATCAAATGAAAATTTTGTCTTTTCATTAATTCTATAAGCTTCTATCGACAAAACATTTTTAAGTACTAAATTCAATTTTTCTCAATAGCTTTTTACAACGCAACCCATTATCACACTAACTATGTTTTTCATTTTATATGTTTCTAACTTACTTATTATCTTATCTAAATCAATTTTCTTACTAGGAAACATAGAAAAATCAATTAGTTCTTTATTTTCGTTAAATAGCCCCATTTTAATGAAACTATTACCAATATCTATTGTTAAATATGACTTGATATTTGTTTTAAAGTTTTTGCTTATCATAACTAAATTTTATTATAAAATTAAAAAATATGAGGTCATATGATTAGAAAAATTGTTTTTGCTTCAATTTACGTTGCAATGATATTAACTTTTAGTTTAATTCCGTTTTTAGGATATATAACTATTGGAGTGGTTGCTATATCAATTATTCCATTTTTTGTAGTGGTAGCAACTGTTCATTTAGGATTTTTAGGCGCATCAACATCTTCAATAACGTTTGGATTAGGTTCATTATTTGCTGCTTTAGTTCAAGGAGATCCATACTTTATTTTTCCGGATTTATCTGTATTGCCAAGAATTTTAGTTGGATTAGTAGTTTATTTAGTATATAAATTATTACGCGATCCAAATTGATGAAAGGTTCTAATTTTAGGAATTATTGCTCCCATTTCAAATACTATTTTCGTTACAATAGCGCTTTATATTCATCATTCATTTGCACCAATTTCTTGATTAGGTAATATAAATGTTTGACTTGTAGCAATTTGACTTAATGTAGTTGTTGAAATTATTGCTTGTGCTGTTATCTCTACTGCACTTTGACCAGCTGTTTATCATTTAAGAAAAAAGGAAGAAGATGAGAAAAAAGCACAAATATATTGATAAAATAAAATAAAATGATTTTAGAAAAAAGCTATTTATTAAAGAAATTTGAAGAGACAAATAATATTAATACGAAAATAGAAGTTATTAAAACAAAAAATAAAAACTCTTATTGCCATTATGTGGATGGTATTTTTTTTATAAAGTTAGCTTTTAATCATGACGAACGAATAGTTATTGATTTAATAGATAAATTAGTACCAAAAATTTCAATTGGAATTATTAATAGCAAAGCTTTGAAAATTGATTTTGAAACAAATTCATTCAACCTTTTTGGAAATCAATTAGTCTATGAGATAGATAAAAAAAGAAAAGTTATTTTTATTTTTGATGAAGGAAAAATGACTGGATTTATAAAATATATTTCTGAAAATACAATTGAATCAAAAATCAAAAATTGAATAAAGAAAAAACTATTTAAGGAATTAGAAAACTTACAAAGAAAATATGAAGAAATAATGCAATGCAACGAATATAAAATATTAATTAAAGAAAAAAATAATACATGAGGAACAAATTCAAGAAGAACAAAAACAATAAGTTATAGTTTTAAACTTCATAACTTTGCAATTTCCACTATTGAAAGTGTTGTTGTTCATGAATTAGCCCATGACAAAATATCTAAACATTCAAACAGCTTTTTTTCATTGATTAAAAAATATTTTCCTGACTATGACGAAAAACACGCAAAGTTAAATCACAGCATTATAAAATAAATTAAGGAGATTATTTAGCAATTTAAGTATTAATGTGCTAAAATAATAACATTATGGCAAATAAAGATTATTATGAAATTTTAGGTGTTAGTAAAAACGCTGACACAAAAACTATAAAAACTGCATATAGAAAACTAGCTATGCAACACCACCCTGATAAAACTCAAGATCCATCAAGTGATCAAAAAATGAGAGAAATTAATGAGGCATATGAAACCCTTTCTGATGAAAAAAAGAGAAAAGACTACGATATGTTTGGATCGGGAGGTCCAAATGCTGGTGCTCATAATGGTTACTCGCAAGGCGGAAATCCATTTAGTGGATTTGCAGGAGGATTTAGTGGTAATCCTTTTGGTGGAGGATCTGGAGGATTTAGTGACTTCTTTGAAGATATTTTTAACTTTACCAGTGGAGGAGGAAGATCTCAACAAGAAGCAAATAATTCATCAAATAATGGGCCACAAGATTATCAAATCACAAGAATGATTCCATTCACCGATGCAATAGTTGGTGCGGTTTATAAGGAATCGTTTGAAAAGTATGAACCCTGTCTTCATTGCAAAGGAACGGGAGCTGAATCATCTAGTGATTTAGTTAATTGTTCAACATGTATTGGTAAAGGATATGTTAATGTTGTAAAAAGATCATTTTTTGGAGACGTTGCTTCAAGAGAAATGTGTCCAAAATGTTCTGGTACCGGAAAAATTGTAGTTAGAAAATGTAAAAGTTGTGATGGAGAAAAATTCATCAAATCAACAAAGAAAATGTCTATTACTATTCCAGCTGGTGTTATTTCAAACACTAACCTTAAATTATCGGGATTTGGTGGTCCAGGTGCAAATGGACAAGTTGGAGATCTCTATATAAGAATTATGGTGAAGGAACATAAGTACTTTAAACGCGAAGGAAATGATATTCATTTAGAATTACCAATTTCATTCATTGATGTTATCAACGAAAGAATAATTGATGTTCCAACACCTTATGGTTTAGACAAAATAAAATTAAAGAAAACTTACAATGACACAATGACTATTAAATTAGTTGGAAAAGGTGTTAAAACATCAAAGGGAACCGGAGATTTAAGACTTAAATTAAGAATAATTATTCCACCTAATTTATCACCAATTGATTATGATAACTTAATAAAATCTAGTATGGGTGCAAGAGACAATTCTAATAAGGAATTTGTATCAAAGGTTAAGAAAGAAAGGTAAAAATGATTGAAAAATATAAAAATGCAAAAATCCAATCATGATTATTGTTATCAATAAGTATTATTTCAACAATTTTAACAATTATTTCATTTTCTTTTCTTTTTAAATCACTTATTGAAATAGGTAATTCTGAAGTTAAAGACGAGAAAAGTTTGGTCGAATCAATTGTAAATTCGCTTTCTAAAATAAATATATTTTGAATTCCCCAAGCAATTTTGTCATTAGTTTCATTGGTTCTTACTATTATGCTTATACTATTTACAAATGGTAAACAAAAATTAAAAACAATATTCGTTTTTCTGATTATCGGAATATTTATTGGTGTATTTGAAGTTGTTGCTGCTATTATGTTGATTATTGAACTTCCTAAATTGATAAAGGAAGAAGAACTTGATATGCAAAAACAAAAAGAACAAATTTTAAATGTTGAAACAATTGTTGAAGAAGAAAAACAAGAATAACTAATTAAACAAACTAAAGTTTAAAATCAACATCAAAAGGTTGGTTTTTTATTTATTTTTAATATAATTTATTAGATATCAAAAAGGAGATATTAATGGAAAAAACACTAAAATCTATGAAATCTAAAACAATTTTTATGCTTGTTCTATACCCATTAACACTTATTTTATCAATAGTGTTTCTTGCGGTAATGGTACCAATGATTGCATCAGGTTCTGCATCAGGTTCTATAGCGACAATTCTAATATTTGGATTGGTTATATTTGCACTAGGAATAACTTCTCTTATTTTTATAATACAACTTATTATATTTTCACACAAAGAACAACTACCAACAATTTTTGTTCTATTATTAATAGGTTTTTTTATACCTTTAGTTCAATTCATAGGATTTATTATGTTATTAGTCGAATTAAACAAAAAACTAAAATAACTTTAAAGAAAAAAACATTGCTTTTTAGTGGTGTTTTTTTCTTTAAAGAATACTGTTTATAAAAGACAATTCCAAATTAAAAAAATTAAACAAGGTTATAAATTGTTTTATGATTATTAACTTTTGCATTTGATATAAGTTCTATATATAATATCCCACTAGGTGCAATATTTAACATCTTCTTATTTGTTTTAATAATTCACTTGCATAATAATTTATTAAGTGAGTTAAAAGAAGAAATAATTGAAGCAGATAAAAAACCAATAACCAAATAAACTATTGTTTGAAAGGGTTGTTGGTTTTTTATCAATTATTTTATAAGTAAAGATTTTTCATCCATTTCTTTTGGTTGTTTTATATTAATGTAATCTAAAACAGTTGGAGCAACATTAGCTAATTTTCCGTTTTCAAGTCTAACGTTTTTATCGTTACAGATTAACATAACAGGACTTGAAGTATGTTTTGTAGCTGGGTTCCCTTGTGCGTCTTCTGTTAGTTCTGCATTTCCATGATCGGCTGTAATAAAGATTGTTACGGAATTTTTATCAGCTCAATCTAAAACTCTTCTAAGTTGGCTATCTAAAACTTCAACAGCTGTAACTGTAGCCTTTAAATCTCCTGTATGTCCAACCATATCGGGATTTGCATAGTTCATAATTGTTACATCATAGTCTAATCCGTTGGCCAATAATTCATCAGTAATTCCTTTTGCAGACATTTGTGGTGCTGTTGCATAAGATTCAACTTTTAATGAAGGAACCATTATTCTTTTTGAATTCTTATATTCAATATCATTTCCACCATCCATAAAGAAAGTAACATGAGCATATTTTTGCGTTTCTGCAATTCTTAATTGTTTTTTGTTTGCAAGTTCTAAAACTTTTCCAATAGGATGTGTAATTTTCATTTCATCAAAAGCAACCAAAGTATTTAAACCTTCATATTTCATCATTGAAACAAATTCTGATATTTTTCTTATGTTTTTAGGTTTTGCATCATACAATTTTGAATTTATAAATAGATGGCTTAATTGTCTTGCTCTATCTGGTCTAAAATTAAAGAATATAATTGAATCATTATTGTTTATAAAATCTTCTTTCTTACAATTTTGATTAATTGATGGAACTAAGAATTCGTCAGTAATTCCTTTTGAATATTGTTCCTCTACAAATTCTTTTGCAGTATTAAATTTGCTTTCAGTCAATCCCAGTAGTGCATCATATCCTTGTTCAACTCTATCAAACATTTTGTCTCTATCCATTGAGTAAAAACGTCCAGCAATACTTGCGATTTTATATCCATATTTATCGCATTTTTCTTGAAGTTTTTCAATAGAAATTAAAATTGATTTTGGAGCAACATCTCTTCCGTCTCCGAAACAATGAACTGAAACATTTTTAAGTCCAAAATTATGGGCTGCATCAAGCAATGCAAACAAATGATCTTCAAGCGAATGAACTCCTCCTGGGCTTAATAACCCCATTAAGTGTAGAGTTGAATTATTCTTTTTAACACTATTAAATGCAGTTAAAAAAGATTGATTTTTAGCAAACTTCTTATCATCAAGAGCTTTTTTAATCAATGATAGCCCAGTATAAACTACTGTACCAGCTCCAATGTTTAAATGTCCAACTTCACTATTTCCCATTTGTCCAACAGGTAGTCCCACATACTCTCCTGATGCTTGAATTATTGAATTTGGATATTCTTTGAACATCATATCAAAGGTAGGCGTGTTTGCTAATGCAAACGCGTTACCTTGTTTTTCTTCTCTTAGACCTAAACCGTCTATAACTATTAGTACAACTTTCTTCATGTATCTCCTTAAATAAAAATAATTATAGAATATTTTTATCAACTTAATTAAATAACTATCTAAATAAATGTGGAACATTTATGTCATTTTATGTTTTTACTTCCTATATATATATATATATATATATAATGTTTATGAAATTATCTAATTTTTTTATTAAATAATTTCATTTTAAAGGAGAAAGAAAGAAAATTAAATTATGAAAAACATTGAAAAAATTTATGATGTTAATAAAACGTTTAAAGATAAATATCAGCAAGAACATGAAGAGAATACTATAAACTACTTTTGTGATCTTGTTGAAAAATCTAAAATTGATATTTCAGAAAACATCAAAACTAATGTAGAAATAAGAAAATTAGAAAAATCATTAGTTTCAAAAACAAAATCCACCAAAACAAATAAAAAAATGAAAAAAGTTTTAATTGTTTTAGGTGTAATTCTTTTTTTATTAGGTTGATATTTCTTAATAGGACCATTCGTTTTATCAGGAGCAAAAGATTATACAACAACTAAAAAAATAATACTTTCACTTAGTGGTGGTTTAATGCTAATAATATCGATATTAATGATTTTGTATGTATTTAAGATTAATAAAAAAATACTTGCAAACAACTTAATGAATTCAAAGAGCGATGCAAAATTAGAAGAACTAAAAGAATTAGTAAAAAAACAATTAGAACCATTAAATGGTTTATACTCTTACGGTACTCTTAATCAAATAGTAAGTAAAACTATTCCTGATTTTGAATTTAACGATTTTCTAAATGCTGAATGATTACACAATTTTTTAAATACATATAATTTTGAAATTATAGATTTTGGAAAAAACGGTTCTTATAAATCATTAATATCGGGTGAACTTTACGGTAATAAGTTCCTTTTAGCAGATATGATCAAATTAGAAATCGAAACCAAGAAATATTTTGGAAATCTTGAAGTTGCATATAGTGAAAAAAGTAAAAAAATTAACGGTGATACTGTTATTAAAACAGTTAAACAAAATCTTGAAGCTTCTGTTGTTAAGTCTTATCCTAATTTCTATCAATCGCCATTTTTATTGTATGGTAATCAATTGCTGCCTAATCTAGATTTTTCTAGAGATCCTTCTGAATTGAATTCGAAAAAACCTGATGAGGTAGATAAATTTATTCAAAAGAAAGCAAAAGAATTTGAAAAATTAGATCGCAATTCAACTAAACAAGGTGGTCAATTCTCATTAATGAGTAATCTAGATTTTGAAGTTCTATTTAATTGTACAGATAGAAATAATGAAAAAGATTTTAGAATGCTATTTACTCCATCAACTCAAAAAGAATTAACTGACATATTTAGAGATAGAGATACATCATTTGGTGATGTATATACATGGGTAAAAAATTCAAATATGAATATCTTAATGTCGAGTTGTTTGGAAGATCTAAAATTTGAAGATTATATAGATGAGACAACTGTTGAATGTAATAGTAAATTATATTATTCACCAGATGAATTTTATAATACAAACATTAATATTGCTAGACAAAAATTTATTGATGCAAACGTTTTTTATTTTAAAAAACTTTATTATATATTTGCACCAATTCTTGCTACTCACGAGTTTCACAATAGCAAACCAAAAGAAACAACTAAAAAATACAATGGTGAAGCAAATTTTGCCACAATTCAACATGAAGAATTTGCGAATGAATTATTAAAAAATGAAATTGATGCGGTTTCACACAACGAATCTTTAATAGATGACATTATGAAAACAAAGTTAGTCACAAAACACGGTTTAGTAGATGAGGTTGAAGCAACAGCATATGGTTTTAATGCAGTAGAGAAAGTAGATTATATTGATGTAAAAGCTGGTAATGGGAAATATTACCCTGTTCCTGTAACTTGATATGATTATGTCCCAGTGAAAAAAACATCAAGATTTTATGCAATATCAATACCAGTTAAAGAATCGTTATTAAGTACTTGATCATGTGTAGATATTTCAAATCATGAGCTTTGAAATGATAATTTTGGATCTGATGTATTTCCAACAATTAAAAACTCAACTCTTATTTTATTAAAACAAGATAGAGAGTATGATCTTAAGTTATTAGAACAAATAGTTATGGATTATGCAAAAGAATTAAATAAAAAGGAAAAATCAATTAATGGCTAATCAATTAGACGAATTAACAAGCCCTGTTAACAACCAAGGTAATGATGTTAATGTTATTAACAAACAATTGGAAGTAAAAATTGGTTTGAGTTATGTTTTATTAGAAATATTAGCTTGAATATTTTTAATAATTCCAGGGATAATAATTTTAGTAAAAAAAATAAAGGCAAAACAATACTTTGATCAATTGCAACAAAAAATTCAAAGATCTGCTTCACAAGTTGATAATTATTTAGAACAAAGAGTTATTGTTTTGCAAAACACAGCCTCACTTGTTCAAAAATCTATAACCCTTGATAAGGATGTTATGTTGGGTGTTGCTGAATTAAGATCCACTAATCCTAGAAAAAACAATAGTCTTGAAGATAGAAATGATAAGAATTTATTGCTTGATGGAATATCTAGAAATATAAACATTGCTTTTGAAAAATATCCAGAATTAAACTCGATAAAAGCTATTCAGGATGCAATTCAACAAAACTCACAATTACAAAAGGAAATAACTGCTTCAAGAGAATATTATAATGATAATGTTTCAAAATGAAATACCGATATATTCAAATGATATGTTTTTAAGTATGTTGCAGGTAAAAACAAATTTACAACAAGAATACCCTTTTCAACAAGCGCAGAAATAAAATCATTATCAAAATCCGTTCTTTTATAAAGATTTATTATTTTTATACTATAAAATATATTAGAAATTATTTAAAATAAATAATTTCTAATAAGGAGTAAAATGTTAAAAACAAATAACAGTGCAATAAGAATTTTCTTGTTTTCACTTGTAACTTTTGGTATTTATGGATTGTTTTTTCTACATAGAGTAGCTAAAGAAACCAATCAAATTTGTCAAGGAGACAGACGTAAAACGGGAGGATTACTAGCATTTATAATTTTAGGAATAATTACTTTTGGTATTTATGTCTTAGTGTGAAAATTTAAGATTCTTTCAAGAAGAAGATTATTCTTAGAAAAAAATGGTCGTAAAGGAGTAGCTAGTCAAACAGTATACTTACTGTGAGCTTTATTATTCTTTCCTGTTGCACCAATATATTTTTATTTTAAAGGTACATGACAACACAATGCAATTTGTGAAGTTTATAACCAATTAAAAAAATAACTTTATAAAAAAATGCGGGTGGCCGCATTTTTTTATATTTAACAAAAGGTAAAATAAAGTATTATTATATTACTTATGAACTCAACTAAATATAGAACTAAAACAATTCAAGATGTTGTAATTTTTGCTAAAGAGTTATTAACCATTTTAAATGAAAAGAAAATTCTTCTTTTGGATGGCCAATTAGGAGCAGGAAAAACAGCGTTAGTAAAAGAGATTGGAAAATTGCTAAACATTGGTGAAACTATTAATTCACCTAGTTTTAACTATATGAAAATTTATGATGGTTTAATTCATATTGATTTATATAACTATAAAGGCGATATTGAAGAATTTGAAGATTACTTTGAGGATAACATCGTTGCTATAGAATGGGCAAATAAGACAAATTATAATTTTAAAAATTACATAAAAATTAATGTTGAGATTGATGGTAATTATCATGTTTATAAAATTGAGGAGATTAAATAATGAAACTTTTTTTAGACACATCTAGTGAAGATTTCCTTCTTCTTTTAATTGATGAAAACAACAAAATAATTGATAATATTTTTTACTCTTCATATAAGAAAAAAGTTAATTTAATTGTTGATTCATTTAAAGAAATTTTGAAAAAAAACAATTTTAAAGTTTCTGATTTATCATCATTGTATACGAATATAGGACCTGGTTTTTTTACTGGAACAAGATCCTCTTTGGTTTTTTTTAGAACCCTTGCTATGATCAATAAATTAGATGTTTACACTTGTACAAGTTTTGATATTTTAGAGAAACAAAACCAGTCAGAAAATTTATATTTAGATGCACAAGGCGGAAGTGCATATCACTTTAAAAAATCTTCAAAAAATATAGAAGTAATTAACAACTTCGAAGGAATATTAAATAAAATCAATTATAATGATTTAGTTATTAATTGAGATTATTATAAGAACATTTTTATAAAAACCGATAAAAAAAATTTGCTAGATTTAAGTGTTTTATACATAAAAAAACCTCAAATAGGAGAGAAAAAATAATGCTAATATTAGGTATAGAAACAAGCCATGATGATACATCATTAGCTTTATTAAATGAACATGGTGTAGTAGATATGATAAGTATATCTCAAGCAGATTTTTTTAAAAAATACGGTGGAACTATTCCTGAATTAGCTTCAAGAGAACATGTTCAAAATATAGCTATAATTCTTGATCAAATGATTAAAAAACATAATTTGAAAGATATTAGTCACATTGCATACACTGAAAAACCAGGATTAATTGGAACACTTCAAATTGGATTTTTATTTGCAAGTGCATTATCACTTTCTCTTGATGTACCGCTTATTCCGATTAACCATTTATACGGACATCTATTTTCAGCTTCCATTGATAATAAAGTTATTTTTCCAGCGTTATGCCTATTAGTTTCGGGTGGCCACACTCAATTGCTACTAGCAAAAGATGTAGATCAAATTGAAATAATTGGTGAAACAATGGACGACGCAATAGGAGAAGTTTTTGATAAAGTAGCTGCTAAATCAAATATCGGCTTTCCCGGTGGACCTATAATTGATAAAATTTTTGAAAATTATCGTGGTGAATTTATTACTTTTACTAAACCAAAAACTTTAAAAGAACTAGATTTTTCTTTCAGTGGTTTAAAAACACAAGTTATAAATTACATTCATAATTCATTTCAAAAAAACACTAAAATAGATGTTAATCAAGTAGTTGCAAGTTTCCAAAAAACAGCAATTGATTACGTTATAGAAAAAACTAAAACAGCTGTATCACAGCACAATATAAAAACACTTATACTTGGTGGAGGGGTAAGTGCTAATTCTTATTTAAGAAAGGAATTTGTTAAAATTTTTGATAATACAATTATTCCTAATTTAAAGTATGCTACAGATAATGGAGCTATGATTGCTCAGTATGCTTTTCTTCAATTAGAAAAAATGAATTCAAAAAAATAACTATAATTAAAATATGACATACATAGGACCAAAAATATTTTTCATTGACCTTGACGGAACATTGATAGATGAAAAAAGTAAAACATTAATTAGTGAAGAAAATTTACAAGCACTTTATGAACTTAAAAAATATTCTCATTTAGTTGTTTCGACAGGAAGAAGTTTTAACGATCATAAAGTACAAGAAATACTTTCAAAAATTCCAAGTGAGTTCATAATTTGTTCATCAGGTGCACATATTTATGAAGACAAAAATTTAATCAAAAGAGACTTTTTTAATCAAAGAACGTTGGGTTTTATTAAAGATTATGCTATAAAAAACAAAATACCTTTTGTTCTTTTTTCGGATGAGCATGAGGATCTAATTGTCTATAATAAATTTCATCGATGAGTAGCTAAGAAGTTTTGAGGAAAAAGAGTAAATGTTGAAATTTGTAAAGAATCAAAGGCGATAAACAAAGTCGGAATTGTTAAAATTGCTTTTTTAACTTGACCATTTAAAATGAAAAAATTAGTTAAAAAAATTAATAATGACTTTCATTCGGTTAATACATACACAGCTAATGGCAATTGAGTTCTTGAAATAACAGATAAAGATACTAATAAACTTAGTGCTAGTATTTTTATAGCCAACAAACTAGGTATCAATATTAAAGAAACTATTCACATCGGTGATTCGATGTCCGATTCTGTTACTGTTGGTACAGTTGGTAAAACAATAGCAATGAAAAATGCAGATAAAGAATTTAAGGATATGGCAGATATTATTGGACCCAAAAACAAAAAAGCAGGTGTTGCACGAATAATAAATGCAATTTTAAAAAGAAGTATTCTATAAGAATGCTTTTTAATTTTTAAAACTATCTTATAATTTGTTTATGAATACAACATTTGTACCAAAAATTATATTTCTAGACTTAGATGGAACGTTAATAGACATTAAAGATGGAAAAATAAGAGATATAAGTAAAGAAAATTACGAGTATTTAATTGAATTAAATAAAAAAATTCCAGTAGTGGTTTCAACAGGTAGAGGGGTTAATGATGCCACTGATGTTTTGGTTTCAAGATTAAATCAAAACTCATATATAGCTTGAAATGGAGCTCAAATAGTTATTGACGGAAAATTAGCTTTTAAAAAACCTATTCCAGAACCTATTGTTAATGAAATTTTTGATGATATTAAAACTTCAAAAATTAGTGTTATACTAAACTCTGATCCTAAAAATTTAGCATTTGCAAGTAACATTTTTTATAAATTTGTGATGAAATTTGCTAAATATAACGCTAAGTTATACAAGGATTATAAAGGTGGAATTGAAGTTTTTAAACTTTTATTATGATGTCCATCAAAACAAAAAGTTAAGAAACTTCATGATGAGTGAAATCAAAAATACAAAGGCAAATTAACGATTTGTTTAAGTGGTAAACATAATGAATTTATAGAAATAACAGCTCATAATGTTTCAAAGGGTCATGGCGAACTAGAATGATGTAAAATATATGGAATTGATCCTAAATATGCAATGCACATAGGTGATTCGCTTAATGATGCTTCTCCAAAAGATAAAATAGGTTGTTTAGTAGCCTTAAACAATTCAGTACCAGAACTAAAATCTGTTGCAGACATTAATACAGAGATAGATTTTACAAATGCTGGAGTTGCAAGATTTTTGAAAAAGTTTTTAAAAGATAGAATTTAACTTTTAATTCATATAAAACATTGTTTTATTATCAAAAATCAATTTTAAAAATAATTAATAATTTAATATATAATATAAAGTAATTTTATACATATTAAGTTTTTAGTGCTTATGGATAGGATCTAGTTGTAAGGCTAGACTTTAGGTGGGTTTTAGCGCTAAAATTCAAAAAAATATTGAAAGGAAATAAGATTATATGGCAAAAATAGATTTTGACCGTAGCAAAGAACACGTTAACGTTGGAACAATCGGACACGTTGACCATGGAAAAACAACTTTAACAGCTGCAATTGCTACAGTTTTATCAAAAAAAGGATTATCAGAAGCTCGTGATTATGCTTCAATCGATAATGCACCAGAAGAAAAAGCACGTGGGATAACAATTAATACTTCACACGTTGAATATCAAACAGAAAAACGTCACTACGCACACGTTGACTGTCCTGGTCACGCTGACTACGTTAAAAACATGATTACCGGAGCAGCTCAAATGGATGGAGCAATCTTAGTTGTTGCTGCAACAGATGGACCAATGCCTCAAACAAAAGAACACATTCTTTTATCAAGACAAGTTGGAGTTCCTCGTATTGTTGTTTTCTTAAACAAATGCGACATGCTACAAGGTAAAGACGGTGAAGAAATGATCGACCTTGTTGAAATGGAAATACGTGGATTATTATCAGAATACGGATTTGATGGAGATAATGCACCAGTTGTTCGTGGATCAGCATTACAAGCTTTACAAGGAAATGCAGAATACGAAGACAAAATTATGGAATTAATGTCTGCGGTTGATGAATACATTTTAACACCTCAAAAAGACTTAGACAAACCATTCTTAATGGCCGTTGAAGACGTTTTCACAATTACAGGACGTGGAACTGTTGCTACAGGACGTGTAGAACGTGGAACATTAAAATTAAATGATGAAGTTGAAATTGTTGGGTTACACGCAACTAAAAAAACAGTTGTTACAGGAATTGAAATGTTCCGTAAAAACTTAAAAGAAGCTTTAGCTGGGGATAATGCAGGATTATTACTACGTGGAATTAACCGTGAAGATGTAGAACGTGGACAAGTATTAGCTAAACCAGGTTCAATTATTCCTCACACAGAATTCGAAGCTGCAATTTATGTACTTAAAAAAGAAGAAGGTGGACGTCATACACCATTCTTAAAGAACTATAAACCTCAATTCTACTTCCGTACAACAGACGTTACTGGTGGAGTTGAATTCGAAGCTGGACGTGAAATGGTTATGCCAGGAGAAAATGTTAACTTAAAAGTTAAACTTATTGCTCCTATCGCTGTTGAAGCAGGAACAAAATTCTCTATCCGTGAAGGTGGACGTACAGTTGGTGCTGGTTCAGTAACAAAAATTATTAAATAATATATGTACAAAGATACATTGCTATTTTTCTAGCGGTGTATTTTATTTTTAGAAGGAGAAAAATGAAGACAAAATTTATATTTGTAACTGGTGGAACTATATCAGGATTAGGAAAAGGAGTTACAGCAGCAAGTTTAGGTAATCTATTAAAAGCCAATGATTATAGTGTATTTGTTTTAAAACTTGATCCTTATCTCAATATAGACCCGGGTGTTATGTCGCCAAACGAACATGGTGAAGTTTACGTAACTGAAGACGGTGGAGAAACCGATCTAGATCTAGGACATTATGAAAGATTTATAGGGGTTAGACTTAACAAAACAAGTAATTTTACATCAGGGAAAATTTACCAAAGAATCTTAAACAAAGAAAGAAATGGAGATTATGAAGGAAAAACAGTTCAAGTAGTTCCTCATGTGATTGATGAAATTATTTCAATTATTTTAGATAGCGCTAAAGCCACAAAACCAGATTTTATGATTGTTGAAATAGGTGGAACAGTTGGTGATATTGAATCAAACCCATTTATATATGCACTTGCAAAGTTTTTTAATTTATATAGAAAAAACTCAATGATGTTCTATGTTACTTTTGTTCCTTACTTAGCAGCAACAAAAGAATTTAAGTCTAAACCTACTCAAGTTTCTATAAATACACTTAGAACCTTTGGGCTAAATCCTGATATTTTACTCTTAAGAAGTCAAGGCGAATTACCCAAAAATATGATTTCAAAAATATCATCAACGACATTTGTTGATCAAAATAAAATTATTTCAGTACCTGATCAAACTAATATTTACAAGATACCTTTATTTTTATTAGAGCAAAATATTTTGAGCAATATTTTTAACCATTTCAATTTAAAAGAATCAAGTAATTTTCATAATAATTTACAACCTTGAAAAAACTTTATTAACAAAATTGAACAACATAAAAAAGCATTGATTAAACTTGCTTTAATTGGTAAATATACAGAACTTGAAGATGCATATCTATCGATTATCGAATCGCTAAAAATATCTTCAGCGCATAATGAAGTGAGTTTAAAATTCGATCTAATCAATGCAGAAAATATTAACCAAAAAACCTGTGCAACAGTGATAAATGGTTATGATGGAGTTTTGATTTTACCTGGTTTTGGAGCAAGAGGTTTTGAGTCAAAAATAATGGTTTCTAACTTTACAAGAGAAAATAAAATTCCTACATTAGGAATATGTTTAGGATTTCAAGCTATGGTTGTTAACCAAGCTAGATTAGTGGGAATAACCAATGCAAATAGTGCTGAATTTATGAGATCAAAAAACGATGGAGTTGCTGTTTTAGATATACTCGAAGGTAAGGATAAATCTAAAAATTTAGGAGGCACTTTAAGATTAGGTTCAAGTGATACAAAACTCTTAAAAGATTCTATTGTTCACAATATTTACAAAAATGAAATAGTTTCAGAAAGACATAGACATAGATATGAAGTTTCTAAAAAATATGTAAAACTTATTCAAGATAATAATTTTATATTTTCTGGTTTTAGTTTAAAGGAAGAACTTGCCGAAACATGTGAATTGAAAAATCACCCATTTTATGTTGGTGTTCAATACCATCCAGAATTTAATACGACTATATTAAATTCACACAAATTATTTGATGCTTTTATGCGTAAAGTAATTGAAAACAAGAAGTAATAAATTTGGAAGTTGGCTTCCTTTTATTATGTTTTTTTGTTTTGAAATTTACTATAATTAAAATATATTAAAAGAGGTAAGTATGAAAATTAAAAAAATTATTTTAGGTAGCTTAATTTTATCATCAATAATAGGACTTGGTACTGTTTCTATTTCTTGTGGTCAACCAAATGATAAAAGAGTTGATGCTTTAATCACAGAAGCGCAATCTCTTGGTGAAAAAGCAAATCCTATTTTAGAAGAACTTAAAGAACAAAAAAAACAAATTGATATTTATGATAACCTAACAAAAAATGAAAAAAAACTAGTTGATTCAGTTATATTAGCTATATATGATGGAACAATATTCGATATGCTTTTAGATGGCTTAGAAAAAACTATAACTACTTATAATGGTAGCAATTTTTTAGATATATACAATAAATCCTTAGATGATGTAGCTATAAAATTGGGTGCAAAATCATTTCATGAACTCGTTACTGTTGCCGTTTCTCTCATTGATAATGTTGTTGATTCTGAAATCGAAAATAACAATAATGGTATAAAAACAAAAGATATTGATGACTTGTTTGATGGTTTTTCAGATGGGACTAATTTTAAAGAATTAGAAGATGTTCTTAAAAATTTGAAGGTTGAAGAATTAACTGAGATTTCAAAAACGATAAAACCTATATTTGATACACTGAAAACAGTAATTAGAGCACAAGTTGAAACTATAAAAGAAGAAGCAAAAAAGAAAGGTTTAAGCAAAACCTTTAATGAAACAGTAAAAAACAAATTGAATGTACTTGAAAAAGAATTAAATAAAGTAAAATAATTTGTTAAAGTGTTGGTTAAACCAACATTTTTTCATGAAAATCATTTTCTTTATTTTGCTTATTTATAGTATTTTTAGTATAATCATAATGTTATAAAAAATAATAAAGGAAAAAAATGAAATTAAATAAATTTATTTTATCAGGCGCTGTTTTAGTCTCTGGTGTAGCTGCTATAGCAGTGTCAGTATCTTGTGCTAGTTCAAGAGAAAAAAAGATTGATAAACTAATAGCTCGTGCCGAAAAACTTGGCCAACCAGGAGTATTAATAGTTTCTTCTTTAAAGAAAGAAAAAGATGGATTAAAAGAGTATGACAAAGCTACTTCTGAAGAAAAGAAGGAACTTAATGCTGCAACCAAATTATTAACAGGCAAGACATTACTAGAACATCTAGATGATGAATTGGCTAGAATGGAAAAGGAAATTGCTGAGCTGGAAAAAGCTAAGTAAAAAATAAGCAGTTTACTTATTTTTAGTATTATTAATAAGTAAAGGAATATATGAATTTAAAGAAAAAAATATTATTAGGTTCAATATCGTCTGCATCAATAGCTACTGTTGCTTTAACGGCTTCTTGTAGTCTTACTATTGGCGGAAGAATTGAAGACCTAGGAAAAAGAATGGATAAATTAACCGGAATTAAAGCACTTGCAATTCCTGGTCTGAAAATCACATTAAGTGCAATTAAATTGCAATATGAAGCTTATGACAAGTCTTCTAAAGAAGAAAAAGAAACTTTAGATAAAACTTCTAAAGGTTTAACTGGTAAATCAGTCTTAGATAACATCACATTACAACTAGATGGTCTTGAAAAATCTTTAAAAGAAATTGAGGCAGGCAAATAAATGAGTAGAAGATCTGTAAAAGTAGAAGGACAAACTTCATACGTTTCGAGAAATACATTTGATTTGATAATTTATAACTTAGCTATATTGATATTCTTAATATTAGCATTAGTTATGAGATACATATTTACTGGATATTTCTTAGATTCAACAGTTGGATTATGAACAACAATGATTTTGTGAGGATTTGTTGTTACATTATTTTTGATCAAATCATGAGGAAGTAGAGCACTTAAATTATTCAATTGAATATATTTATCGCTGTTTGGATTAGCACTATTATGAATGATTATTTTTACAATAATCATAAGTGCAAAATCAAGCGTAGACATAAGAGCGTTATATATATCGTATTTTGCTTTAATGCTAACTTTTTATGTATTATCAACAACATTATTGGTTATCCTACTTGTTAGAATAAAAAAATAAACAAAAAAGACCAACTGGTCTTTTTTTAATTAAAATTGTTGTGGTCTAAGAAGCTTTTAAATTATATTTTTTTATAACCCAAAAATTAATTTTAATAAATTTTAAGGTAAAAAATGAAAGTATTACTCAAAACATAACAAAGATACAAGAGTTTAAATAAAGATCAAACAATTGAGCATATTTTATCTCAAACTCCGGCAAAAAGAATGCTTAGATATCTTCAAAGAAACCTAGTGATTTAAATAATTTAGGAAATTTATCTTTGTAATCTTAAAAAAACAACACAACTTTGCATGTTGCTTTTTTAAAAAATATCATTTAGTATTTGTTAGAATATTATTGACGGAGGATGAATGGATATATCAGCAAGAAGAGCAAGAAATGCCGCTCTTATAAATATTTTACTAGAAATATTTTTCATGTTTTTTGGGTTGACAACCTTTCTAATAGCAAAGTTTGTTGAGAATAAAAAAGTAGGTGAAATATTTAATTATGTTTCACTTGGATTATTTGTTTTATGAATAGTTTTCTTTATTATTCTTTTAACAAGAACCAGAGATTTTAAATTTCTTTTTTGACAAAGAGTAACCTATATTTTAGGTTTCGTACTATTGATATCTTTTTCGGTTTTGGTTGTTATTTTTTACAAAAAAATACCGGAAAATGTTTTAGAGTGAATCCCTTTAATTGGTTTAATAGTTTCTTGATTATTTTATCTTATTACAATATCTGTATTGATTGTTATGAGAACCAAAATCAAAAAAACGTTTTCTCAAACAGTCTAAGACAAAGTCCATTATGGACTTTTATTTTTTTAAATCTATGTATATTTGTATAGCAATAGTTGTTTAATGCAACTTTAAAAAAAGTATAAAGAAAAAACACAAGTAGTTTTTGAACTTATGTTTTTAAAATTATCACTGTTTGCTTTTTTTATTTAAAAGTTGTAAGAAAAAAGATATTTCAAAATTAAAACAAAGTGCAATATGTAGATAATAATTTTTTATGTTTAATACAAAAAAGTTTTTTGCTTTTTACAAAATAAAACACTGTTTTGATTTTAATTTATAATTTTTGCTAAGTATAATTGTTTTTTCCCTTTATGGATTATTGCAAATTTATTTGAAAACAGTTTTGAATGGACAAGCGTTTGATCATTGACTGGTTCTTGATTTAATTTTAAAGAGTTTGTTGTTATGAATTCTCTTGCTTCTCTTTTTGAAGAAACAACTTTAATTCTAATTAATTCATCAACAAGATTTTGACCTTTTTTAATTTCAATAAGTTCTACACCGTCCTTCATTATTTCAATATCATCTATTGTTAATGTATTAACATCAAGATTTTTATCGAATAGAATACTTGTTAATTTTTTTGCTTTTTCAGCATCGTTTTTTGAGTGAACATCAGAAACCACAGTAAAAGCTAATACCTCTTGTGCATAGTGTAATTTAGCATTTTCATTATGCTTATTAATTATTTTATTAATTTCATTTATATCGATTAATGTTAATCATTTCAATAATTTTTCAACCTCAGAATCAGGTTGATTTAAAAGGAATTGATATAAGTTATAAGGTGAATTCATTTCTTTGTCTAATCACAAACTTCCTCCACCTGTTGATTTACCAAATTTGTTTCCTGAACTATCTGTAAGTAAGTTTAAGGCTACTGCAACAGCCTTGTTTTCACTTTTTAATTTATTTATTATTTCAAGTCCTGCTGTTAAGTTTCCTCATTGGTCCGAACCACCACATTGAACTTCAACTTGCTCATCAACATTTAATTTGTAAAAGTCATAACCTTGAATAAGTTGATAAGAAAACTCAGTAAAACTAAGACCTCTTTCAATCCTTGAAGCTACTGAATCCTTGGCCAACATATAAGAAACATTAAGCAATTTACCAACATTTCTAAGAAAATCAAGCACTGACATGTTTTTATAAAAATCATAATTATCAACTACTTGAAGTCCAAACTTCTCGAGTTGTCTTCTTATTTTTGTTTTATTTTCAAGCACTGTTTTTTCATCTAATAAACTTCTTTCAGAATCTTTAAATGAAGGATCACCAATCATTCCGGTTGCTCCACCTATTAAAGCATAAGGTTTAAAACCGTATTTTTTAAATCTTAATAAATTTAAAATAACTATATAGTTTCCTAAATGCAAAGACTTTGCTGTTGGATCAAATCCAGAATAAACTCTTGGTTCACCCTTTAACGATAAAAACTTTTCTTCATTTGAAATATTATTTAAAATACCTCTTGCTTTTAAATCATCTAATATATTCATCTTAACTCCTATAGTTCAAATTCTAAACCGATTTGATTTTCTTTACCAAAAATCAAACCTTCTTTTTTAATTCCAAGTGTCTCATACCCACTTAACATTCCAAAACTTTTAACACCAATTAAAACACCTTCATCAACAACCATTCCTGTAAAAACTTTTGAACCAGGCAAGGCACAAACAAGAACCTTTCCTTCTGTTGAATCTAAAGTATTTGTTACTAATTGAATAACTTCATTTGTATGTACATTTATTAATAAATCCAAAACAAAAAGTTTTTCGCTTTTTGGGTGTATAGTTCTTTTTAATACTTTTGCATATATAAACTTAGTTTTGTTTTGAAATTTAAATTTGGAATTTTTTGATAATAATATACCCATTATTTTTTGAAAATCTTCTTGATTAACAGAACTAAAATTATTTTTAAAATTAACATTTAACTTGTTTGTATTAAATAAATTTATTGAATGAACTTGAAAATTATTGTCACAAAAAACCACAAAATTTTCATATTTAAGCTCTTGCTCTATCTTTATTTTTTCGTCGACCGACACAATAGTTGTATTGTCGAAATTATTTATTAATGTATGTTGGATAATCATAGTTATATTATATATAACAGAATAAAAAAATAAAACAAAATCATATCAATAAAATTACTTAATATGAATATTATATTGAATAATTTTATTGATATTAAAAGAATTTTCATTTTGAACATAATTTTTAATTTTTAACAAATCTTAATTTTTGTCTATTATAATAATACTATGAAAAAATTAGCAATAGTAGTAGATTCGTCTTGTGGTTTAACAAAGGATGAAGTAGAAAAATTAGGATGATATTTTATTCCTATTCACATAGAAATAGATAACAAGTTATATGATGATGGAATCAATATTAACTCAAATAACCTGTTTGATATTTTTGGACCTAACTCTGATAAAGCTAAAACTAGTTCAACTAAATTAGGTATTGTAATTGACTTAATTGAAAAGTTACAAAAAGAATATGAAAATATTTTGATTTATCCTATTAGTATGCACTTATCAGGTCAATTTCAAGCACTTAAAGTTCTTGAAAAAGATTATTCTAATTTACATATTGTTAAATCTCTTAATATATCTCAGTTGATAGTACTAGAACTTCTTGAATTTGAAAAGAAACTTAATGAAGGCGGTAATTTACAGGAATTATTATTAAGTCTTGATCAACCAAAAAAACAAAGCATTTCATTAATGCCTAAATATAATGACTTTTTAGTTAAAGGTGGTAGACTTTCGCCAGGTGCAGCAACATTAGCCAAACTCTTTAAAATCATTCCAATCATAAAATTTGAAGAAGGTAAATTACTTAAAGAAGGTAAAGGAAGGGTTTTCATGAAAACGGTCCTTAACATTCTAAAAGAAAAACATGATGCTTTAGTAAAAAATAAGCATGTTAAAGAGTTTGAGTTAATTCTTCTTCATTCAAATAATAGTGAAATTGATTTTATAGAAGAAGAGGCAACAAAAATTTATAATCAAAAACCAAAAATTTTAAAAATTCCAAGCACTGTTTCCATACACACAGGTCCAGAGGCAATTGTGATAATCACATTACCTTATAAATCAAATGTTTTGGATAAACTTTATTAATGAAACAAATTATTAATGTTGAAAATTTCAACATTTTTTAATTATTTTTTTATATATTTCATTAATACAATAAAAATATAATATCTTTATATTTGTATATAATTTTAATATAAGAAAATATATTAGAAAGGGTTACAATGTCATCTAACACTTCACAAGTAAGTAGAAACTCCAGTGAGGAGTGTTCTAACCAAATAACGATATGAATGAGAATTAAAAAATCAGCTTTTATTGCAATGATTTTTACAATCATATTTTTATTAATAGCTGTTGCTGCAGTAAGTTTTTATGTATTTGTTTATATTAAAAAAAATACTATTAATGTCGAAACAATAGGATTGGTATTTTTGAATACAGCAATTACCAAAGTTCCTTATTATGATCAAATATTAACATATGCTGTACCTCTTGTGGTTATAGTTTTCTTGTTAATGATGTTTTCAATACACAAAAAAGTAAGTTTTCTAAATATTTTGTTATTGATTATAGGACTTGTTTTGGTTTTGGCTTCATGTTCAATTGAAGCGCTTATGAACATATCCAAAATTAAAGGTATAGCTATTTTAAATACTATATGAACAAAATATAATTGATTTTTATCAAGCACAGGAGTTGTTGTAATAACAATTTTAATATACCTTATTACTGTCTTAAAGTTTATAAAAGCAAAGAAAGAATTAAGTGCTTGAAGGATGGCGCTTCATGAAGTTGTTGCCTATGAAAAAGCCGAAAAAGAAAAAATTAATAATTTCCTTAAATATCAAGCACAAACTCAAACCATAAATCAAGATGTATATAACCAAATGGCAGCCAATCAAGAGGCTTATAATAAATCTGTGGCTGCAGCTCAAGAAAATGAGTTAGAAAAACTAAGACGTAAAAAAAGAGAACTTGAACTTGAAAAAGAAAGAAAAGACATAGAAACTTTAACTAAAGAAATCAATTTTAAACAAACTATTGTTGAAACAAAAACTGAAACGTCAAAAGCGGCAACCAACAATACTACAAATGATAAATGGAACTTATAACTACTTATTTAAAAAGACAAGTGAAACTTGTCTTTTTAAATAAAAAAATGAATTTTATTATTTAACAACTTTTGCATTATAATATTTTTACTATGGCAGCAGATAATAACACATATACAGCAAAAAATATAACTCAATTAAAAGGTCTAGAAGCAGTTAGAAAAAGACCAGGAATGTACATTGGTTCAACTGATGTAAATGGTCTTCATCACCTTGTTTGAGAAATAGTTGATAACTCAATAGATGAGTCGTTAGCGGGTTATGCTAACAAAATAATATTAACTTTGAAGGAAGATGGTTCAGTAATTATTGAAGATAATGGTCGTGGAATCCCAGTCGGTAAAGTGGATGCAACTAGAAGTGCAGTGGAGTTAGTTTTCACCGAATTGCATGCTGGTGGAAAGTTTAATGAAGGAGCTTATAAAACAAGTGGTGGGCTTCATGGTGTTGGTTCATCAGTTGTTAATGCACTTTCTACAAAATTAATGGTTACAGTTTATCGTGATGGTTTTGAATATCTAACCGAGTTTAAACAAGATAAAATAATTCAAAAAACACATAAAGTTGGGCCAACAAGAAAAGTTGGAACGATAGTTCAGTTTTGACCAGACTATGATTTTTTCAAACAAGCAAAATTAAATTATGAAGTTATCAGTGAAAGACTTAAAGAAAGCTCGTTTTTAATATCGGGTCTTGAGATAAAAATAATTGATGAAAAAACAAAGAGTGAAGAGATCTTTAAGCATGTTGATGGAATTGCTGCATTTTTAGGATTTTTAAATGATAGTAAAAATGCAATAACACAACCAATAACCTTTTCAGATGTTAAAAAAGAAATTGAAGTAGACTTTGGATTTCAATACACAGACTCATATAATGAGTTAATTGTTAGTTTCGTTAATAATGTTAAAACTAGAGATGGTGGTACTCATGAAACTGGACTTAAAACAGCATTAACAAAAGTATTTAATGATTTTGGTACTGATGAAGGTGTTTTAAAAAATAGAAATGTTTTTGATCCAAGTGATATAAGAGAAGGATTAACTGTTATTCTTTCTCTTAAAGTTCCTGAAAAACACCTTGAATTTGTCGGTCAAACAAAAGATAAGCTAGGGACACCAGAGGCCAAAAATATAGTAGAGGAATTAGTAACAAAACATCTTAAATTATGAATAGCTGAAAATAAACAATTAGCAAAAAAAGTTCTTGAAAAAATAAAGAGAGCTTACGAAATTAGAAACGAAGAAAAAAAGCAAAGACAAGAGTTAAGAAAAACAAAATCTATATTAAAAGACAAGCCTATTTTATCTGATAAATTAACACCTGCACAAAGCAAAAAACCAGAAGAAAAAGAATTGTTTTTAGTAGAGGGTGATTCGGCTGGTGGTAGTGCTAAGAGTGGAAGAGATAGAAGATATCAAGCTATTTTACCACTAAGAGGAAAAGTAATTAATGTTGAAAAATCTAAACTTATTGATATTCTTAAAAATACAGAAATAGGAACAATAATTAACTCGATCGGAGCCGGCTACGGTAAAGAATTTGACTTAACCAAAGCACAATACGGAAAAATTATAATAATGACCGATGCTGATACTGATGGTGCTCATATTCAAATATTATTACTAACTTTCCTATATAGATATATGAAACCACTCATAGAAGATGGAAGAGTTTTTATTGCACTTCCACCTCTTTATAAAGCGCTTAATAAATCTAAAAATGTTTCAAAATATGCTTGAGATGAACTTGAATTAAAAGCCATCATTTCTAAGGCGGGAAGTTGAGAAATTCAACGTTACAAAGGACTTGGTGAAATGAACGCTGACCAACTTTGAGAAACAACAATGAACCCAGAAACGAGAAGTATTGTTAAAGTAACAATTGATGATATTACACTTTCTGAAAGAAGAGTAAGTACATTAATGGGTAACAACGCCTCACTAAGAAAAAACTGAATTGATAGACATGTTGATTTTTCAAACGAAGACGAATTTGAAATGATTAATAAATAATAAAAACTTAATAAAAAAATATTGGAACATTCCAATGTTTTTTTATTATTTTCAGAATCAAATTGTTGTTTCAAAATCTGATTGATCAAATCCGTAAAGTTGCATACTTACTTTTAATTTAATAGAAACTTTTATATTTTCGGTTCCGTTATCTTGTTTTGCTTTTTCTTTAGAAATTTCTAATACTTCAAAAAACGGAGCATTTTCTTCCGATAAAGAAATATCGCGGTTATCTGTCGTTATATCTCCATTTACTTTGTTATACCAAACTTTAAATAGATTTTGGGGTTTATATCCACCATTATAATTTTCTAATTTTCCAACTTTTGTGTTGTCGTCATATCAAGCTTTAAATCCTTGAATGTTTGAAAATCTTTTAGCTAATTCATCTCTTGTTCCATAGTGTATATGGAACTTATCTTTTATACCGTCATGATCGTTGCTAAATTCAACTGAAACTTTTTTAAAATTAGGAATTGTTATTGTTTTAACTTCTGATGTTTCTGGTTCGCTATAAGGAGATTCTGAATCTTTTAGGTGGTATTGAACTGATAACTCACCTTTTTTATCATCAGCCGTCACTGCAACTATTACAGGACTATAAACTTTATTAGAATTAACTGTTGGAATTGTTATTAACCCATTATTAACAAATCTTGATGACAATGTATTTCTACCTGAGTCGTGTTTATGAGTTCAATATAAATGTGAAGCAGTTACATTATTGTGTACATCGGCATCATTAACCTTTATCCCGCTTGCAACTGAATTTATTTCATTTTCGGTTGTGAGAGTAATGGTTTTAACATTTACACTTTCAACAGGACTTCCTTCACCTTCTTTACTTTTTAAAGTATAGAAAGGAGGTTTAACAACTTTGTAACCAATTGATATTGTATTGTTTGCTTCTTTTTTTGATGTTATAAATTTTACAGTGTATCTTTCAAGTGTTTTTTCTGATGCTATAGCATTCCCATTTACACTAAAAACTATGTTTGCATATTTTCTTAAATCTTCCAATTTTGTATTAGTGTCTATCTTAAATGATTCCGGTAATTTATTAAGTGTTTCTTTATTGTATAAATATACATCAAAAACAGAAGGCATCTTATTTGCTTTAAGCGAATAAGTTTTTCTTGTGGTTTGAACGTTATCTCTCATAAAAACTAATTCAAGACTAATTTCACCTTTGTCATCATTAAAATCTAATAAGTTTGTTGTATATGTCACATCCTTACTCAAATTATTAACAACAAAATATTTTGGATCTAATTTTGTCATTCCATCTGTAGTCATTTGACTTGGCAATAAATCTAAAGAGTTTAATATAACTTCAACTTTATTAACATCAAACACTTCAGTAACTTTAGGTGTAACCTTTGCAGGAGACAACACTGTTCAAGGCATACTTTCTTTTGGTTTAACAACAGGATCAACTGGTTTTACTGGTGGAGTAACTGGTTGACTTGGTGTAGGTGTTTCAGGTGTTTCAGGTGTTTCGGTTTTATTAACCTCATTTTTATCTTTTTCATTCTGGTTATTACATGAAATTGCAATAATAGAAAATGGGATAACTGACAAAGCAGTTAATCCTGCTAATAAAATTTTCTTTTTCATAATGTTCCTTTACGTTATAAGTTAATTTTGGTCTTTTCAAAGAAAAGAAATGGTGCCGACAACAGGACTTGAACCTGCGACCCCATCCTTACCATGGATGTGCTCTACCAGCTGAGCTATGACGGCGTATTTTTATTATACAATATTATTTAAAAAAATAGGTTATTATGTTTCCTAAAATGATTGAAAAAGTATAATGAATTGCCTTATATTTTCATTAATAGTATTTGGAATATGAAAATATAAGGCAATTAAAATAATTAATATAATTCAAACGTCTTAAATAAGCAAAAATAGTACACTAAGTAATTTTGATTTAGATATTAATAAAATAAAAAACAGTTGGACTTTAAAACCAACTATTTTTAAATTATTTGTTTTCTGCTTTGTTAAATTCATCAACCATTTTTTTGGCTTGCGAAAGTTCAAGACTGAAAAAACTTGTAACTCCTCTTTTTTGCATTGTTGCTCCAAAAAGGTTATCCATTCTTGACATTGAACCGTGACGGTGAGTAATAACAACAAATTGTGTTTTTTCTTTAAGTGCTTGTAAGTATTCTGCAAAACGAACAACATTTGCTTCATCAAGTGCGGCTTCAACTTCATCAAGAATACAAAGTGGAAGAGGTCTCGCTTTTAAAATACCAAATAGAAGTGAAATAGCAATAAGTGATTTTTCACCACCTGAGAAAAGTTTAAGGTTTTTTATACTTTTACCAGGAGGTTGAGCTTCAATAGAAATTCCGCTTTCAAGAATATTTTTAGGGTCAACAAAAGCAATTTTTGCATTTCCACCACCAAACATAGTTCTGAAAACATTATCAAATTCAATATTAACATCTTCAACTATGTTTGTAAGTTTAGTGGTAATAATTTTATCCATTTCAGCAATTGCACTTGTAATAGTTTCTTTTGCTTGATATAATTCTTCTTGGTTAGAAGAAAGCATGTTAAATCTCTCTTCTTTTTCTTTAAGTTCTTCAATACTTTCAAGATTAATGTGTCCAAGTGCAGAAATTTCATCTCTTGTTGTTTCTACAAATTCTCTAGCTTCATCAATTGAAATACTTAGTTTGTATTCTTTAATTGCATTTTCAACAGTAATTTTATAGTGACTTATTAATCTTTCTCTGCTTTGTTCAAAGTAAATTTTTGCACGCTCTTGCATAGCAATTTTCTTTGAAAATGAGCTATTTAAATCTCTAAGATTTTTTTCCAGATCGTTTTTAGAAATTGATAAGCTATTAATTTCAGCATTTAAGTTATCAAAAATTTCGTTTTTCGCTCTTAAATCAGCTGATGTTGCACGAAGTTGCGATTCAAGAATTTCAATGTTTTCAACATTTTTTCCTGATTCATTATCAAATTTTAATTCTTCTTTTGAGAGACTTGCAAATTTACTTTGTAATTCAGCAAATTTATTTTGAGTATTAACTCTTTTTTCTATTAAAGCAGAAAGTTCTTTTTGAATTTCTGAATTATATTGGTATATGTTTGATCTTTTTGATCTAAAATCAAGAATTTTATCTTCTTGTGCTTTAATTAATGAATTAAGTCCAGGAATAAGTTCTTTAATTTCTCTAATTTGGTCATCGCTTCCAATTAGGTTTTGACTTCTTTCCTTAGAACCCCCAACAATAATTCCACCAACTCTAACAACATCACCATCTTTGGTAACTACCATATATTTTTTATCAAGGATATTAGCAACCTTATTAGCTGTTTCAATATCTTCAACTACAATAATATTTCCTAAAAGGAATTTATTAAGAATTTCAAATTTCGGTTCAATATCAACTAATTCACTAGCAATTCCAATATACCCAGGTTGAGTTTGGATAACAAGCATATGATCATCTCTTATTGATTTTGCTTGGATTGACTTAAGAGGAATAAATGTTGCACGACCTGAATTATTTGATTTAAGGAAGTTAACTGCTTTTACAGCAACTTCTGAATCTTCAACAACAATGTGTTGTGTAGCGTTTGATAAAACCGTTTCAATAGCTGTCACATATTCAGGATTAACTTTTATCAAATCAGCAACAATTCCATGGTATCCTTTAAATAAACTCTTGTTTTCAACAATAGTTTTTGTTCCTTTAAAAAGATTGGTTTTATTTTCTTTTTGATCTTCTAAAATTTGAAGTTTAGTTTCAAGTTTAACTTTCTTTGTTTTTTTATCATTAATTTGAATTGTTAATTCGTTAATATTTTCATTTAATTCATTAACTTCTTTGGAGTAATGATTTGATTTATTTTTTAAAATTTCTTCTTCATCTTTAAAGTAAGAAATTTTATGTGACGTTTGTTCTAATAATGATTTAAGTGATTCGATTTGCTCGTGGCTAGAAACTTTAATTTCACCACGTGCTATTAATTCTTGACGATGAGATTCTTTACTTGCAATTATTTCAAGGTCTTTAAGTCTTTCGTTAATTCCCTTAGCCTTACCCATTAAAGCAGTAATTTCTTTGTGCAATGTATCTCTAAGTGGAATACTTTTATTTAAACGAAGTTCAAAGTTTTCGATCTTTTCTGTGTAGTCTTTTTTGGTTTCTTCGACCCCTTCAAGATCGTTAGTTAATTGTTTAAATTGTTGATCATATTGTTGTATGTCATGGGCTAATAAAGCAATTTCTACATCTTTAAGTTGAGCTGTTTTTTCAAGATATTCTTTTGCTTTACTTGCTTGTTTTCTAAGTGGTGTAATTTGTTTTTCTAATTCACTAACAACAAGTCCAATTTTTTCTAGAGAGTCAGTTGTTCTTTCTAGTTTTTTAATTGCATCTAATTTTCTAAATTTATATTTAGACACTCCTGCTGCTTCTTCAAAAATAGCCCTTCTTTGCTCATCTGTTGATTCGGCAATATCAGCAACTGTTCCTTGAGAAATAATAGCAAGTGATGATTTACCTATTCCTGTTTCCATTGCTATTGCTTTAATATCTTTGTGTCTACATAATTCACCATTTATATAGTATTGATTAGCACCTTTTCCTCTTTCTAAAACACGAGAAATTGTGATAATTTCAGAAGGGAATGACGAAGCTCCGAGACGATTATCGAACGTTAAAGTTACTTCTGCCTTGTCTAATGCTTTAACAGTTTTTGAACCAGCAAAAATAACGTCATGCATATTATCTCCACGTAATTCTTTTGAACTTTGCTCTCCAAGTACTCATTTTATTGCATCGTTTATATTACTTTTTCCTGAACCGTTTGGTCCAACAATTCCTGTTACTCCGCCATCGAAATGTAGAACAACCGGATCGGCAAACGATTTAAAACCATGCGCTTCAATTTTTATTAATTTCATATTTACCTAACCTATTTAAGTTTTTTTAAAGCATCGATTGCTGCTTCAATTTCTGCTTCTTTTTTTGAATAACCTTGACCCATTCCATATACACTACCTTCATGGATAGCTCTTGCTTGAAAAATTTTGTTTGGAAGTTGATTCACATTATATTTTATATTTTCTTTACTAAAATTTTGAAAATATTCTTGCAATCTTGATTTTGGATCTTTGTTTTCAACCTGTCTTGCACCATTAATATACTGTTTTATGAATTTAAAAACAAAGTTATATGCAATGTCAAGACCTTGATCTACATAAATCGCTCCAACAATAGCTTCGAAAACATCGCATTGTATTTTGGTTGAATTTTTTATAGTTTCTTGTGAACCTCCGGGAGCTGTTTTTAAAATATCAATAAGACCAATTGCTATAGAAATGCTAGCAAGCGTTTCTGCTCTTACGACTTTTGCTCTTAGTTCTGTCATTTTACCTTGGTTCAAATCATCCATTTTAAATAATTCAGAACTAACAACAAATTGGATTACCGAATCCCCTAGAAATTCAAGTCTTTCATAACTATTTTTCTTATTAGAACTTGAAAAAAAAGAACTATGTGTAATTGCTTGTAAATATATTTTTGTATTATTTGGTTCAATTTCATGTATATGGAAAAATTCTGTTAAATTTGAGCATTTAAGCATTGTTTTCTAATTCCTTGCTATTAATACTTTTTATTACTTTGTTTAGAACATCTTTTTCAAGAGCGAGTTTTACTTGGTTTAAAGCACCTAGATATGATTTTTCATCACTACTTCCATGACATTTTATAACTACCCCATTTACACCGATAACTCAGGCAGCACCTACGTTTCTATAATCAAGAGTTTCTGCAACATCATGAAAAGCACCTCTCAAAAACAAGTATCCGATTTTTCTAATAAGCTTAATTTTTATCTTGTTTTTTATTAAATCCTTAAAGCTTAATATTGCACCTTCTAGCGATTTTAAAACTAAATTTCCACCATATCCATCTATAACTGCTACATCAGTTGTGTAGTTTAAAATATTTCTTGGTTCTTGAAATCCGATGTAATTTATATTTTTTGTCTTTAAAATTTCATGAGCAGTTTTTACTTCATCAGTTCCCTTGTAATCTTCGGTTCCGATGTTCAATAAAGCAACTTTTGGTACTGAAACATCAAGAAGAACTTTTGCATATTCGTTTGCTATCAGAGATCATTCAACAAGATATTCAGATTTGGTTAAAATGTTAGCGCCTACATCAAGTAAAAGAAACTTTTTACCCTTGGTTGTAGGCATAAGTGGCATAAATGCAGGACGGGATACACCAGGTAATCTTTTCAAAACTAATGTTGCACCACCTAAATATAATCCACTATCACCAGCAGACATAATTGCATGTGCTTTTTGATTTTTTACTAAATCTAAAGCAAAGTTCATCGAAGTGTCTTCATTTAGTGATTGACGTATATTTTTAACGTCGCTTGAAACTAATGGTTTATTAACAAGATCAATATTATCATGAATTTTTTCCTTATAAACTTCATTTAATTTAGCAACATCACCAACTAAAATTATTTTGAAAGAAGGATTTTTTTCAAGGAATAAATTAGCAGCTTTGATTACTGGAAGAGGTCCATTATCATTACCATTAAAATCAAAGGCTATAATATGTTTTGACATTATTCGGCTCCTATAATGAAGTGATAATTAGGTTGACCACCCTCAAAAATTTCAACTTCTACATCATAATTACCTTGAACTATATTTGCTAATTCTTCAGCGTCTCTTTGACTTGCTTCATCACCATAGTATATTGTAATTAATTCTTTTTCATCATTTTCTAAAATATTGTCAACTATTTCTCTGGCTGCTTCAAGATAGGTTTCGCTTGAAGAAATAATATTTCCTTTCAGGATTGAAATGTATTCACCCTCTTTAATTTTTACTCCGCCAATTTTAGTACTTCTAACTGCCTTGGTAACTTCACCAGTAACAACTTCTTCAATTGCTTCAGTCATAAATTCTAGATTATCTTCAGCACTATTTTCTTTATTAAAATTCAATATAGCACTTAAACCTTGTATCTGTGTTTTTGAAGGAATTACTATAACGTTTTTATCTGTAATAACTTGTGCAGCTTGTTGAGAAACTAGAATTATATTTGAGTTATTAGGAAGGATGAAAACCGTTTTTGCATTAACTGCATTAACTGCATTTATTAAATCTTGAGCACTTGGGTTTTGTGTTTGTCCACTTTCAACAATGTAATCACATCCATATTCTTTCATTTTTGAAATAATTCCCGAACCTAAATTACATGAAATTATTCCACACTCTGAACTTTCAACTACTTCAACATGTTTTTTTGTTTCTGCGATTGCCTTTGAATTATTTGCTTGAATCGTCATGTTTTCAGATTTTATTTTTATAAACTCACCATATTCTTGTGCTAAGTTAAGCATTTGACCTGGTTTTAGTGTGTGACCGTGCACCTTTAAAATATTTTCGTCCGTTACAACAACAAGTGAAGTTGCAATAGATTCAATTTGTCTAGTGAATTCTTCTTTATCGAATTTATCTTGTTCTTCAAGGTCAATTATAAACTCTGTACAATATCCAAACTCTCCATCAAAAACTTCTGTATCATTAATAAAACTATTAATGTCATCAGTTGTTTTTGATATTTGAACTGGTTTTCCTTGGAAGTATGAAAGCATTCCTTCGAAAATTACAAATAAACCTTCACCACCACTATCGGTTACTCCAACTTCTCTTAAAATTTTTAATTTATTTGGTGTATTATCGCAAGCAATTCTCATAAATTCAAGAACTTTAGTAAAAAAATCAAGAATACTTACTTTTGTAAAATCCTTTTTATATTCCTTTTGAATCATTTCGCTTGTTTCTCTTATTACTGTTAAAATTGTTCCTTCAACAGGTTTAAGAACAGCACCATATGCTTTTTGTTGCGCAGTATTTAAGGCTTGGACTAAATCTTTGACTGTTGCTGAATTTTTCTCAGAAAGCCCCATAGAAAATCCTTTGAATATTTGACTTAAAATAACTCCTGAGTTACCTCTTGCACCAAGTAGCATTCCTTTTGCAATCGAAGATGAAACTACTGAGATGCTCTCATCAGTTATGTTTCTACAATTATCAATTGCAGTATTAATTGTTGAAGACATATTTGTTCCAGTATCACCATCTGGGACTGGGAAAACATTCAATGCATCAATCCTATTTTTCGAGTTACTTAATGCATTAGATGCTGAAATCATAGCATTAAGGAACATTTGACCATCTAAACTTTTATTCATCAGAAACTCCTTTAATCATTATGTTTAATTTGTAAATTTTCTCACCCATTGGTTTTAATATGTAATTCATTTGTTGATATATTTCATTGACTATCCTTTTAGCTGAAAGCCCTCTTAAGATTGTAAGTGCGCATCTTATTGACCAACCTTTTTCGGTACGCTCAGCAAAAATACTTTCAAGACATTCATCATTTTGCAAGTCAATTGCATTTAAGTTTTCAAAATCATAAACATTAAAGCCTTTAACGCCAGGCGTTTCCTTAATTATGTTTATCAATGTTCTTTTGATATCTAGTAAATTCATTAACAACTCTCCTAAAATAATCATTTTATAGTATTTTATTATATTTAAAAATATATAATTAAAAATATGGCTGAAAGTATTATTAAAGGTATAACTCTAAAAGTTATTGAAACAATCCATCCTAAAGCATCAATTTTAATATTTACAAATTCTGGGCATTTAAGCCTTTATGCAGAAGGTATTTTTAATACAAACAGCAAAAATAGAAGCAATTTAATTCTTGGTTCACTAGTGGAAGTTGAATATTTTAGAGCAAGACTTAACAACAAAATGAGTAAGTTAAAGAAGGTTTCAATCCTTAAAGAAGTTGATGTTACTCAATTGTTTAATTCTCTATTTATCCAAAAAATAATTTACATATTTGACTATATCACAGTTAAAAACAACTTAGTAGACATTTACGAAAAGTTAATTGATTTTATTGGTATAGGTCGTAACTCACATATCTTAACTATACTAGCAAGTTATATTTTAACTTATAACGGATATGAACCAAATTTTTCAAAATGCTCTGAGTGTGGTAGTTTTAAAAATATATCTGATTTTGAATTTTATAAAGGCGGTTACTTATGCCAAAATCATTCAAAAAATAGTATATCTATAGAAGAACTTGAAGCATATTATTGACTTAGAAATGACCACAAAAAATATATCGAGGAAGTTACCCCAACAATAAACAAATTAATTTATCAAAAATTAATCAATCATTTAAGTGAAATTGGCTTTGCAATAAGTTGGGAAGATTTAAGCAAATTTACTTAAAAATATTACAAAAACTCTTCCATATTTTTTTGACTTATTTATTATAAAACCTTTTGGAATAACAATTGCATTTTCATCATTTGTCTCTATAATAATTGTTCCAAATTTGTTTAATAAGTCGTTTTCTTTAATTGTTTCGAGAGACTGATTAAGCAAGTCTTTTCTATCATAAGGCGGATCAATAAATATAAAATCAAACTTTTTACCGCCGCTTTTTGTAAGAAAATAAATAACATCAGAATTTCAAACTTCAAGATTATTAATATCAAGGTTTTTAATATTTTTTTTAATTATTTCATAAGCTTTTTTATCTTTTTCAACAGCTACTGCTTTCATAGCATATCTTGATAAAGCTTCAATACTTCATGCGCCACTTCCGGCAAATAAATCAAGAACTATTTTGTCTTTAAGATCAAATTGAATACTGGAAAAAACAGATTCTCTTATTTTATCTGTTGTAGGTCTTGTGGTTTCTAATTCCGGTTGTTCAATTAGTCTTTTTCCGTATTTTCCTGCTATAATTCTTAACATATTTTTATTATATTGTAAATTAAGTTAATATAAAAATAAATTGTTTATAATTTAAAATATGTACGAAGTAAAATTAGTTAAATTGCCTAAAAAGGTATTAAGAGAAAAATCTAAGGATGTTCCAATTCCTTTATTGCCTGAAGATGTTGAACTTGCAGAAAAAATGATTTATCATATTGATGATAGTCAAAAAGAAGGTTCAAAATTCAGAGCGGGTGTAGGAGTTGCTGCTGTTCAATATGGAATTCTAAAAAATGTATTTTATGTTCACGTTAGAGATTTTGATAAAGATATAGAAATCTTTCGAGATGTTTTATTCAATCCTAAAATTATCTCGAAAAGTGAAACATTAACAGCTTTAAGTGACGGAGAAGGTTGTTTAAGTGTTTCTGAGTCTTGACCGGGTCAAAGCGGACTTGTTCATAGAAGTGCAAGAATAGTTGTAGAAGCCTACTCATATATGCAAAAAAAAGTTGTTGAATTTGATGTATTTGGCTATGTAGCAATTGTTTTCCAACACGAACTTGACCATTTAGAAGGTAAGTTATTCATTGATAGAATTGACAAAAAGAACCCTTGAAAAAAGCATAAAAACGCATTATATTTATAGGAGATAAAATGAACACAACAACATTAATTAGAGGTGAAAAACACCACTTCCAAAGCGTTCTTGAAAGTATTGAAAGAATAGGACAAGTAATTCGTCCTGATATAGTAGTTCCTATTTTGTTTATCTCGATTTTGGTTATTGGTTTCTTCATGGGGTTCTTTATGAGTTTCATAAGAAGTATAATATCAACAGCAATTATTATTGGTATTTTAGCTATAGTAATATTTGTTTCAGAACCAATAATTTCATCTAAGATGATTACCATTTTACAAGATAATAAAATTGATGCTGAAACCATAAAAAGCAGTGCTTTAATACTTACAAAGTTGATTGTACCTATTGTTTGTTTCATTTCGCTTTTTATATCATATTTTATTTTTGGTATTGCTATGTTAGTTCTAAAAATACTTAAATCTTTAAATCCAAACAAAGGAAATAAAAAACTTGTATTTAGATTTTTAGGTGGTTTATTAGCTTTAGGAACTTGTTTTCCGGTTGCAACTTTCTTTACTAACACGATTAACTTCTCAACGAGAGCTGAAAATAAATTAACTGATAATTTTATTAATCCACAAGTTAAATTATTTACCTTTGGAAAAGGTGTTGGGTTAGGAAAAAATCTTAGAACAGTATCAGATATTTTCGAAAATAAAGATGTTGCTCAATTACTTTTTACCAATCCTCTTAGTTTATCTCCTGACGATAGACAAGAATTAATAGAAAAAACTGCAAGCTTTTTAAATAACAAAGAATTTACCAAAGAAGCCACGGACATGATTAATTCAAAAATTGAAAAAGAAGCAGAAAAAGCTCTTCAAAATCATCCAGAACAAAAGATTACTAATGATTTAATCAAAAAAGCTCTTGATACAAATCTCGACGAAGTTAAAGTAAACAACAAACCAATTTCAGAAATGTTTGATACTTTAAATTTAAAAGATAAATTGAATGATACTGGTAAACAATCTATAGAAAGTATCATAAATAACATGGTTGAAAAATATTCAGATGATTCTGTAGATCCAGAATTGCAAAAACAACTTATCGATAGTTTGATGAAAAAATACCTATAAAATATTAAAGGTATTTTTTTATTTATAAATGATTATAATAATAGTGGAGGTTTATTTTGAAAACACTATTTAAATATCAATTAAAAACATTTATAAAAAGTCCTTTTGTATATGTTTTATTAGCTATAACTTTTGTCTCGGTCTTATCAATATTTGCAACAACCATTTCATTCAATATTCGTGAATCCGGTTTAATTACAAGAAGTTTTTTAATATTTATTTATCCTAATTTAACTACTTTGATTACTATATTTACAATTATTGCTACGGTCTTTTCATTCTATTTCTATAAGACCGAAGGTCTCTCATTTATAATGCAATCAAAACCAATATCGAGAAAAAAAATATTCTTGTCAAATTCTTTAAACTCATTTATTTTTAATGCAATATTTAGCTTTTTGGTTTGACTAATTGTTATTATTTTTGCCTCATTAATTATTGTGTTTAAAAACAATCCAAATGTTTCTGGAGAGTTTAAATATCTGGTTTTCTTTAGTCTTGGATATATGCTTGTAACATTATTACTAAACTTATTTTTCATTTCTGTTGTTGCGCTGTGCTCAACAAAATTAGGAAGAAAATCAACAAGTGGTTTAGTTTTCGGTTCTTACTTTGGATTTATGTTTTTCAATGCGATTATAGGAACTATTTCATTTGGAGTATCAGATATTTTCATAAAAGAACATGCAGAAAATTATGTTACTAAAAACGGAAAAATCGTTAACTATTTCAATGTTGAAAAGAAGAATTCATATGGTGGTCAAAAAGTTTCGGCCTTACTATCTGATGAAAAAATTAAGAATAATTTTTATTCACATTTCTTAAATTTTCTTTATATTTTCAACATTAAAGGAATGATAGATTCGAGCTTCAATAGCATTAGTTCATTAAGTTTATCAGATTACGAAGAAACTCACTTAATACCCACTTCAATACAAGTTAAGTATTATAAAAATTTAACTAAAGATGAATTTGAAAATAGATATTTTAATTACTACTCACTAGGAGGAACAAACAATTCTGTCAAAAGTTTTATTGATTTAGGCAATAATAACGGATTAAACTACTATAAAACAATTGATTTTCTCAATAAAGCAAGAACATATGAAATTGTATTACCGAAAATTGAAGATACAAAAACCAACAATAATATTAAAAAGGACTATTTGTTTTATTCGAGAGCATTCAAGATTAAAGAAACAAGTAGTAACGATTCTAAATTTAACATTAATGAATTAATTAAATTAACTGATGATGAGCAAACTAAATTAAAAGAAATCGATGATAAAATTAAGCCATATTTAAATCCCGAAAAAATAAATTCAATACCAAATGCTTTAATTGAACAATTAAACATTTTACAAGATTCAATAATTAATAGAATTTCAATAAACTTTGAAAAAGAAGTTCAAAATCGTGTAAAAATCAATTGAGAAGGATGAGAAGAAAAAGTTAATACTTTTATTGAAGAACTCAAAAGTGAATACCCAGACGAACTACCAGAAAATATTGCTTCTGTTAAAGCATCATATTTAGATAAAAAACTAATGTGAGAACTATTTTCTATGAAGTTACAAGCTCAAACAAAAGCTAAGATAAATGATAGTTCAACTATTTTGTATGGTCTACTATTAAAATATTTTGATGAAGATTCAAAAAAATATAGTTATGAAGTTTATCCAAATAAATTAATAAGTAGTGATGTATTTTCAAGACAATATTCAAACAAACCTTATGTTGGAGAACTTGTTACTTGAAAATACCCATTATATTTATCGTTGTTAATCATTATTCTTTTATCATCTGGTTCTTATTCGTTAGCATATTTCTTGAATAAGAAGAGAGTTATAAATTAGGAGGTTGATTATGGAACAAAAAATAATTGAATTTAAAAATGTAACCAAAAAATTTGGTTCTAAAATAGCGCTTGACAATATTTCATTTACTGTTTTCAAAGGTCAATTTCACGGATTTATAGGTGCGAATGGTGCGGGTAAAACAACTTCATTTAGATGTTTGTTTGATTTTTATCCAGACACTAAAGGTGAAATATTTATCAATGGAATTAATTCAACAGATCCCAAGTCAAAACAAAAAATTGGCTATATTCCTGAAGATTCAACTTTTCCTAAAAAGTTAAATGTTAGAGATTATTTAAACTTTTTTTGCGAACTAAGTGGTAAAACAAAAGAAGAATCTAAAACACTTGTTCAAAATTTAATGGACAAATATGAGTTTGCCAAAGAGCTTCAAACTAAGAACGGCAATAAACTTTCATCAGGAGAAAAGAAAAAAGTTTTATTAATGCAGGCACTTATTAGTGATCCTGAAATCCTTGTTCTTGATGAGCCAGCTGCAAATCTTGATCCGAAAATAAGAATTCAACTTTATGAGATATTGAAAAAACTTCAAAAAGAAGGCAAAACAATTTTTATATCAAGTCATATTTTAGCCGAATTAGAACAATATATTGATAGTTATACCGTTATCGAAAAAGGTAAAGTGTACGAAACAAAAACCATTGAAGAAAAATCCAAATCAAGTCATTACAACTACTATGTTACTTCAGCAGAAATTGATAAAGTTGAAGAAATTATCAAGAATTTCACTCTTAAAAGCCCATTCGAATTTAAGAAAAACAAGAATACAATTCTTATGAAATTAGAACCAAAACAGATTGAAAAAATTTCGGCTGAATTATTCAAATCAGGCTTAAACATAGAGTCAATTGGAAAATACAAAGTAAATCTTAACGAACTTTACTTTGATGTTATTAAAGGCGAATAATAAAAAAACCAGGATTAATTTCCTGATTTTTTTAATCAAATGTTACACCACTTAAATTTTTTAATCAATTCATAAAAAATATACGTGCTTTTATTAAATCTGGTTTACCATGTTGATTGAAAAAACCATTATTATTAGCTAGGTCATGGAATAAACTGTAGATTTCATTTTCATCGCTTGAAGGAATTAATTTTAATAGTTCAATAACTTTATTTGGATAGTATTTAGAAATAAGTTTGTAAGATTGCGTTGAAATAAAATCAAGAGGAAAAATATCACTTTTTATCGATCCTATTGCAACTAATTTAGATGCTATTTCCTGGTTTTCAAACTTAGGCAATAATATTCCCGGTGTATCAAGAAAATAGTGATTACCAACAGCGACTCATTGTTTCAATCTTGTAACCCCAGGAAAGTTGGCAACTTTAAGAGTTGATTTTTGTTGCATTAAATTAATTAATGTACTCTTACCGCTATTGGGAACACCGACAACGAAACTTTTTATTTTTGAAGAAATCATTCCTCTTTGTTTGTCTCTTTCTATTTTTTCTTTCATAATAAAATTAATTTTATTGATAATGATTGATCTTGATTTTGACTTTCTTAAATCCAACCAAAGAATGTTTTCTGAATTAAATCTCTTTGTTATTAAAGATTTTTTTTCTTGATCCATTAGATCGGATTTAGTCACTATAAATAACCTTGGTTTTTGTGGCGATATCCTATCAAAGTCCTCATTATATGAGCTGATTGGACAACGAGCATCTAAAACTACAATAAAAAGATCGGCTAAATTTGCTATTGATTTTATTTCTTTAATAGCTTTAGCCATATGTCCTGGAAACCAGTTAATTAAATTTTGAAATTCTTCGTTATTATTTTTTTTCACTTGTAAGTTCCCTCAATAATTCTCTATATTTTTTTATCTCAAATTTAAGACTATCGTTTTCATTTTTTAATATATCTAATTCGTTTTGTAATTTCTCTGTGTAAACAATTTGATTTTGAGAATCAAGATCATAAGCATATAAGTTGTTAGCTAGGTTCTCAATAAAATTATTCACATCTTCAATGTTGTAACCAAAAACATCGGTTTTAAATTCGTGTTCACTTAGTTCTTTTAGCAATTCTGTTATTGTCATTTTTTACTCATTTCTTCATTTGTTTAGAATTATTGCTGCACATGTTGCAACGTTTAAACTCTCAAAAGATATTGGTATATAAACTTTATGTTTTGATAAATCAATAGCATTTTGAGATATTCCATTGCCTTCATTTCCTAAAACTAAAACTGATTTTTTAGGAAATGTGAAATTCTTCAATTCTGTTGCTTCTTTATCCAATAATGTGCTAATTATACTAAAATCTTTACTCATTAATTTTGATAGTTCATCGTATTTATCTACTTGAACAATATTGGTTTTAAAAAACGAACCTTGACTTGCTCTTAAACATTTTGGATTATATATGTCAAAGTTTTTGACTATTAGTGTATCTATATCAAATGATTTACAAAGTCTTATGATTGTACCAATATTCCCAGGGTCTTGTAAATCGTCTAAAAAAACAATTTTATCACCCAATACAATATTATTTTTTACGATTTTACAAACAGCAAAAACTGATTGTGGACTTTGTGCATCTAATACTTTTTTGGCTAGCTCATAGGTTATTAAGGTTGTTCTTTCATATTTTAAAATTTTTGAACTAGAACCAATTTCAAAAATTTCAACAACTATATTCTTGTCAATTGCTTCATCAATTAAATGCTCTCCTTCGATAATAAAAAGACCTTCTTTTTCGCGATATTTTTTCTCGCTTAACTTCTTAAGAAGTTTAAAAGTATCATTATTTGAACTTATTATTGATTTAGTCATTTAGTAAAAAATCCTTTCCTTTTTGAACTTCAAATTTACTTAAATCTTTAAAATCTAACTGTCTCATAACTTCGAAACCAACTATGCAAACACAATTAGCCAAATTAATTGATCTCATTTCTGAAACCATAGGAATTCTTAAACAATTATTAATATTTTTATGCAAAATATTTTTATCTATTCCTGTTGATTCTCTTCCAAACATCAATCAAACTTCACCACTTTGATCATATGCTTTTTTAAAATTTTGTTCAGTGTATGTTTTAAGTCCATATCTAGTAATATAAAAAATATTTTTATTTTTATATTTATTTTCAAAGTCATCATATGAAGCGTGAATTTCATGTTGAATATCACTTAAAATTCGACCAGCTCCATATCTTCTTAGATATTTTGGATGTAAGTCAAAAGAAGTTGGTTTAATGATGTGCAATTTTGCACCTAATGCAAAACAGGTTCTTATTATGTTTCCAGTATTAGGACAAATTTCGGGTTGATAAAGTATTATATTAATCATATTTTTATTATATTAACAAATATGAAAATGTTTATCTTTTTTTATAAATATATTAAAATAATAATATGTTAAAAAAACATGGTATTGTAAAGATTTTGTGCATATCTGATATCCATGGTAATAAATCATTGGCTGAATACATTTTAACTAATACAGAACATGATATAAGCTTATCTATGGGTGATACAGAATTGGATGATTCTTGAGTAAAGTCTCATTTTACCTATGCAATAGCTGGTAATAATGATTTTAGTAGTTCATTAGGTGATTATAGTATTGTAAAAATTTTTGATTATAAAATTTTTATGACTCATGGTCATTTATTTGGTGGTTATAACACTTTGATGAATTATGAACTTTTGTTAAAAGCAACTTCCAAATTAGACGACATTAATTTGTTTGCGTTTGGACACAGTCACTTTCCATTGTTTTTTAATGAACAAAATAATGAAAAAGCATTTTTAAATCCAGGAAGTATAACTTATCCTAGATTTGGAAGTGAACCTTCATTTGCGATTATAAATTTAAATATTGATAACAATAAAATAGAAAAAGTAGAATTTATTAATCCGACAAAGATAAAAAAATAAAAGAGGTAACATGCAAAAAGATAAATTTTTATTTGCAATTGACTTAGATGGAACTACACTAAGTTCATCAGCAACAGGACAAATACATGATCAAACACTAGCTGCTATACAAAGAGCTAAAAAAGAAGGTCATGTTGTTTGTATTTTAACAGGAAGACCATGAAGAAGTACAAAGCCCATTTATGATGCTTTAAAGTTGGATACAATTGTGGCTAACTACAACGGGGCTCATATCCACCATCCATATGATGATGATTTTATTCCTTATATTAAATATTTGGACTTAAATGAAATGCTTTATGTTTTGGGTGATGAAAGACTTCAAAAGGAAATTTCTAATATTGCAATAGAAGGTCCGGGGTGAGTTCAATTACAAAAAAGAGATGAAGATTTAGAAAAGGTTTTTGGTTTTAAAAACACTTCTAAGTTTATTGAAGGACTTGACTTTCATAAAATTCCTATGAAACCAACAGGAATTATATTTGATGTTCAACCTTCAACAGATCCAGAAAACTTAAGACAGTATTTAAAAGCAAGATATGGCGATTTGGGTGAGTTTTCTTATTGATCAAAAGGTGAAGGATTAACACCGGTTTTCGATATTACAAATGTAACAGTTAACAAAGGTAAAGCAATTAGCTTATTAATGCGTTATTATGATATTCCTAATGAAAATACAGTTGCAATAGGTGATGGATTTAATGATGTTTCTATGTTTAAAATTGCTAATGTATCAGTAGCAATGGGTAACAGTTCAAAAGATATTAAAAAACATGCAAGTATTAAAATATCTAAAACAAATAAAGAAGGTGGTGTTGGATATTACATTAATAAGTTTCTAGATAACCCTGCTGAACAAATGAAAAAATCAAAAGAGAGACGCAAAAAACTAAATGAAATAGAGGAAAATGTATAGTAATACATTATTTGATACAAACAAAAAAGAAGAGACGATAATTGAAATCGACTCATCTTTTTCATTTAAAGAAAAAAGAATTATAGGTGTTGATGAGACGGGAGTAGGTGATTATTTTGGTCCATTAATATCAGCTGCTGTTTTAGTTTCGGATAAACAAATAGAGTATTTAAAAAGTATTGGTGTAAAAGACTCTAAAAAAATTACAAGTGACAGTAGAATAATTGACCTTGCAAATCAAATAAAATCAAAATGCTTATATAAAGTTTATACATTAAGCAATGCCGGTTATAATAGAGTTGAACAGACATATAGAAATAGTAATAAACTTAAGTTTTTTACTCATGCACATGTTATAAATTCACTTGAAGAATTGCTGGAGTCAAGAGGCAGTGAGTATGACTATGTTTTTATAGATCAATATACAACTAAGAATGCTTTTATTGAGTATTTTAATAATATGATTTATATAAATAATTGGTCATCAATAAAAGTATTTAAAAAACCAATATTACTATCACACAAGGCTGAAAGTATTCATATATCAGTTGCGGCCGCTTCTATTTTAGCAAGAGCAGAGCTGCTTGAAAATATGAAAAAAATGAAAGCAAAATACAACTTTGATTTTAAACTTGGTGCAAGTAAACAAGTCAAAGAATTAGTTCAAAAATTTAAAGAAAAATTTGGTGAAGAAGAACTAAAAAATGTATGTAAAACAAGTTTCAAATTATAAAAAAACACATACCCTTATTGATGTGTTTTTTAAAACTCTTTGTTTAGTTTTTTTGTTTGATATAACTTATCTAATTTATATATTTGATCTATATAATATTTATCATCAAAAGGCTTAATATCTTGTGCATTAATTCATAAAACTATTAAATAATTAACTAAAATTTTTTGCTGAATTAAATAGTCTTCTCAATAATTATGATATTGATCAAGGAATTCTTTTTCTTCTTTTTCGGTTAAATTAGAAGAACAAATAAAGTAAGCAAGGTCAAAATGTCTATCCCCCATTGTTGCATATTCCCAATCAATAAAATATATTTTATTATCCTTTTTAATCATATTTCTATTTCACAAATCATTATGCAAAGGAACATCTTTTTTGCTTTTTGCAAGAATGTTATTAATTCTTTTGAAATAGTCATTAATAACAGGTAAATTAATTCCCCTTTCATTTAATATTTTTCTGTATTTTTTAACTCTTGCTGCATGATTAGAAGGAGGAAATTTAACCTTACTATTGTGTAATTCATATAATTGGTCAGCTATTATCTTTAATTCATCAATTGTTAAAGTAGGAATTTCTCCTTCAATAAAATCTCATGATATTTCTTTTTCGTTGTTAAAAATAAGTTTAGGTACAAAACCAAAACCGCTTAATATTGAATAATCAATTTTGTGATTAAAACCTGTTAATATTTTTTCTTGATAAAACTTGTCACCATCTTTGTAAGAGATGTTTGTATATCCACCAGTAATAACTTTTTTCATAATCAAATTATATGTAATATATTTTAAATATATTTTAAAAATATGGAAAATTATGGAAAAGTTAGCCATTTATTAGTAAAAAGCCATTTTTTCTATAAAATATTAGTATATTTTCAAATAAATATTTAAGGAGACAAATGAAAATACTAGTTATTGGAGCAAACCACGCTGGAACATCATTTTTAAGAACATTAAAAACTGTTAATCCAAAAGCAGAGGTGGTAGCTTATGACAGAAACACAAACACATCATTTTTAGGATGTGGTATTGCTATATGAGTAGGTGGAGAATTTGATGATCCTAAAGGATTGTTTTACTCATCACCAGAAATTTTAGTAAAAGAATATGGAGTTAATTTAAAAACAAACCACGAAGTTATTAAAATTGATAAGAAGAAAAAAGAAGTTTTAGTTCGTGATTTAGCAACTCAAAAAGAATTCACAGATAATTATGATAAGTTGATTTTTGCTGGCGGAACATGACCAGTTGAACCAAACTTCCCAGGACGTGAATATAACAACATTATGCTTTCAAAATTATTCCAACATGCTGAAGAAATTGTTGAAAAAGCAAAAGATAAATCAGTTAAAAACGTAGTTGTTGTTGGTGCTGGATATATTGGAATTGAACTTGTTGAAGCTTTCCAAATGCAAGGTAAAAAAGTTACATTAATTGATTTAGAAAATAGAGTTGTACCAAATTACTTTGATGAAGAGTTCACTTCTGAAATGGAAAAAAGAATGGTTGCAGATAAAATTAAATTGCAACTTGGTGAAAAAGTTAAAGAATTTAAATCAAAAGATGGAAAGAATGTTTCGTCAGTTGTCACTGATAAAGGTGAATATCCTGCCGATTTAGTTATTTTATCAATTGGATTTAAGCCAAGAACAGATGTTTTAGATGGTGTTGAAAAAATAGCTAATGGTGCAATAGTTGTTGATGAATTCCAAAGATCAGTTTCTGATGAAAACATCTATGCACTAGGTGATTCAGCAGCTATGAAACATTGTGTTACTGGAAAACCTGAACATGCTGCTTTAGCAACAAATGCTGTTAAAACAGGATTGGTTGCTGCTTTACATATTGCCGGTCTAAATGTACCATTCCCAGGAGTAGCAGGAACAAATGCTATTAATGTATTTGGATGTCATTATGCTTCAACCGGTTTAACAAAACAAGTTGCATTAAAACACGGAATTAAAGATGTTGCTGAAGAATACTGAATTGACAATGATAGACCTGAATTTATGACTACTTATGAAAAGGTTGCATGTAAAATTACTTTCGATCCAAAAACATTTAAACTTTTAGGAGTTCAAATTGGTTCATGAGGTAAATCTATCCACACAGAAGTAATTTATATGTTTGCACTTGCAATTCAAAGAGGTTTAACATTACCTGAAATAGCACTTACAGATGTTTATTTCCTTCCACACTTTAATAAACCGTTTAACTTCTTCTTAATGCCAATGCTTAATGCACTTGGAATTAAATACAAGAAATAAATAGTTTAATTATAGGTAATTCAGTTTACCTATTTTTTTAATTTTACATACCTAAATAAACTAATATATAGTCTTATTGTTGTCTTATTTAAATATCAAATTTTATTTCTTGTAATATAATTAAATTATGAAAAAAATTAAAATATTAAACAGTTTGTTTATAACTTCAATTTGTTTAACTCCAATAATTGCTACATCTTGTGGTGAAACCAAAGAAGAAAAACTTCTTAGATCGTTTTCTGATGTAATTGAAAACGAAAATAAGTTTTCAGATTTACCTAACTTAAGTTTCTCGACATGATTAAAAAAAGAACAACCATATTTTCAAGAGTTAATGCTTAATAGCAATTTTAAAAAACTTTACAACGAAACCAATGATTTAGGAATAAAAGAAAACGGAAAAGTTGTTAGACCTTATGAAACAGGAACTATGCAACAACTTAAATTCGCTTTTATTGAAGCGATCAATGACATAAAACAAAGAGCCATTGATGTTGAAGTTCAAAGAAGAAGATATGCAGAAACTCAAAAAGAATATGATGAACTAACTAATAAAATTAAAACTTATCGTAATCACATAAATGAAATCCAAAAAGACTTTAATTCACATACGCAAAATGTAGTAAAAGTTTTAATTAAAGTTAAAAACCCAGAATTAAAAAAATTAACTGCAAGTGAATTTGTAGAAATTCATAATGATTATAAAAATCAAGATCAACCATTTAGAGAATATTTAAAAACTTTATTGCCTAGATATAAGCCACTTACTTATGATTTTGAGGTAAGAATCGCTTATCCAATTTCAAAAAGTAGAAAATTACATAAGTTAGACTATTTATTTACTTTATATCCACACTTCCATTATTCAAGATTAATTTTAAGTCCAGAAACTATTGATACTGACTTAAAAATTATGAGAAAAGTTAGTGACAATATTCAACATGAATTTAAAAATTTTAATGAAAAAGGTAAACTAGAAACAAAAAACCTTTCTAACCATATAGTGAGTGATAAACATGGAATTATTGGTTTTGGTGACGGACTAATTATGAATGAATTTGGTGATTTAACTATTTTAGCAGCGACAAATGTTTTTATTGCCGGCTTTACTAAAAAGTAGTTACCATACAAACCAACCTAATAATTTTTTAATACTTTAAAATTACAATATTTGAAATATTGTTTTTTTTAATATAATTTAAAAGCATGTTTTTAAAACATAGAATGGAGATTCGAAAATGATAATAGGAAATTCAAAAATAGCTAAAGAAGCAATTGAAAAATATGATTCAATAGTTATATTCCACCACATAAGACCAGACGGAGACTGTTTGGGTTCTCAAGCTGGATTAGCCGAATTAATTAGAACAAATTACCCAAACAAAAAAGTATATACCGTTGGAAACAGTATGCACACTTATGATTTCATGAATTATAAATTTAATTCATTCGATGAAATTGATTTTAATAATTCGCTTGCAATAATTGTTGATGCTTCAAGCGGCGATAGACTAGAATGTGCATCGCTTTTATATGAAAACAAAACAACAGCAAAATTAAGAATTGATCACCATCCAAATGATAGTGATATTAAATATGATTACTTATGAGTTGATGAACATTATGTTGCAGCAGCAGAAATGATAGCCCAACTCGCTTATGATTCAAAATGAAAAGTTACTGTAAAAGCTTCAGAACACGTTTACTTAGGAATTAATACAGACTCAGGAAGATTTTTATATCCTGATACATCAGCAAGAACACATAGATTAGTGGCTTTCTTAATGGAAAATGGGTTTCATCCTCAAAAAATTCTTTATGAATTAAATAAAAGAACTTTAAAAGATATTCAATACTCAGGACATATATTGAGTAATTTTGAAAAATCAGGTAGAGTTCTATACTATAAAGTAACAAATGAAGTGATGAAAAAATTTGGTTTAGATAATTTAAAAGCCGCGGCTTTTGTTAATGAATTAGCTAACATTGATGACAACAGATGTTGAGCATTTTTCATCCAACTAGATGATGGGAAAGTAAGAGGAAGATTACGTTCAAATGGTCCATTAGTAAATAATGTTGCTAGAATTTATAATGGTGGTGGACACGATAATGCAGCAGGAATTACCATTGATTCATGAGATCAAATTCCTGAAGTGTTAAAACACTTAAATCAATGTATAGTTGATTTTGAAAAAAACGAAAAATAGACTTATATGTCTATAGATAAGGAGAGTAATGTTAATAGGAAATGAAAAAGAAGCCACAGCATTAATTGAAAAACATGATTCAATAGTTATATTCCACCACATAAGACCAGACGGTGATTGTTTAGGTTCTCAATTTGGATTGAAGGAATTAATTGAAACAAATTACCCGAATAAAAAAGTATATGTAGTAGGTGAAACAAAAGGAAATTTTACTTTTTTAAATTTAAAACACGATCCTATTCCAAGTGACAAAATCTTGAAAAAATCACTTGGAATAATAGTTGATGCGGGGGATAAAGAACGTTTAGAATCAAGAGAACTTTTAGATAAAAATTTATTTATAGAAACACTTAGAATTGATCACCATCCTAATGGTGATGATCTTGATAAATGTACTAGATGAGTGGATAGTTCATACATAGCAGCTGATGAAATGATTACTCAATTAGCTTTTGTCAATAATTGAAAAATCACAAAAAGGGCAGCTAATTTATTGTATTTAGGAATTAATACAGACTCAGGAAGATTCTTATATGACAAGACATGTGCAAGAACAATGAGACTTGTTGCAATGTTATATGATAAAGGATTAGAAGCAGATTTTATACTTCAAAATTTATCAAAAACGAATCTAAATGAACTTAAATATAATTCGTGATTGGTGTCAACTTTACAAACAAAAGACGGAGTTGCATGAATAAAAAATGATTTGGAAACAACAAAAAAATTTGGTAAAACAGCCCAAACTTCAGTTCGTCCAAATGCAATCGCAAATATTGAAGGATATCCAATTTGAATTCAATTCACCGAAGAAGAAGATAAAAAAATTAGAGTTGAATTAAGATCAAATGGCCCACTTGTAAATGTAGTTGCTAGAAAACACGGTGGTGGTGGTCATGACAGAGCATCGGGTTGTATTTTAAACTCTTTTGAAGAAATCAACAAAGTTGTTGATGATTGCATTGTTGCAGTAAAAGAATTTAAATTGCAAAACAAATAAACAAAATGTTGGATTTTTTCCAACATTTTTATATTTATTCACTATATAAATTGATTATATTTCGCCCCTTTAAATTTAAATCAGAAGCTTTTAGAATAGATTGATTATTTATTGTAATCACATAATGGTTGAATTTAAAAAAGCCTTCAAGATTATATTCCTGATTGAATTATTAAGACTTATTTTTATACTTTTGTACGGAGGATAAAAATAACGCGTTCCATTATCTGATACTGTATATGGAATTAAATAAACCGTATAAAGTTTAGATGATTTGATCATTATATTTAATTAACGAGATGTAAGATTTAAATGCTTTCTATTTGAATTTAACAAATATATTGTTGTAATCAAGTTACCATTAAAATCTGAAACCGGTGTTCCATTTATAGAACTTTTTGTGTTTCTATTGTTCAACAAATAGTTGGACCTAAAATAATTCCGCTAAGAATAGGCGCGGAAAGTAAAAGAATTTTTATTTAGCTTATTCATTTCACCAACCACTGTTTAATTTGGATACAATATTTTTCCATTGCGTCTCATCTATTTTCAGTTATGAATGTGTTATTTAAAAAATCTTTTAATCCACTTAGAAAACTAACATCAAGTTTTCAAAATGTATAGTTATTTTATTGTTTTCAATTTCTTGAAGAACAACATTTTCATTTAATCTTTTTTATGGAGTTAATTCTTCTATGAAAACATCCTTTAATGTAGCCATTGACGCAAGTATTGATACTTTTTTGTAATATTATTTACTACAATACCACCAAATTTTTCATGAATTTTTCCGATCTTTCATTTATATTTTGGTTTTTATCACCTATTGTAGTATTAACGCTATGTGAGATTAGCAACTTTCAAAATTCATCATAATCCAAATAATTTAAATATCCATTATTACCAGGATAAGGCAAAAAAATATTGTTTTTTTCGCTAATAAGTTATTCAATTTTGTAAGTTTATAACTAGGAATATCTCCTAATTTTAATTCAATTAATTTTGAAATTTCAAAAAAATCCTTATTGCTAAATGCTAAATCTTTATTTATTGTGTAATAATTTGAAGTAAGTCTATCTATTTTTTAAAAATTTTTGATTTCTACTATATTCATATTTCTCCAATTAATGGTAATAAGGTTGATTTAAATACATTTTTATCCCCTTTTACAAAAAACAATTATTATTTTACACTACAACAACATGATTAAAAAAGAAATAAAAAAAATGGTGGAGCTGCCGGGAGTCGAACCCGGGTCCACACACAAAAGTCCTACCCAAATCTACAGTTTAGTTTATTTTGATTTTGCATATTAATGAATGAATAAACAAACACTAATTAATATGTTCTAAAAATACTTATTCCAATTAATTAGAATCCTTGGATAAGTGCTCTTAACCTACACTTCTTCTAAGAGCATCAAAGAGTGCAACTTACTTTTAATTAAGCAAAAGCAAGATTTAAGTTTCCAGCAAAAGCTGGGTTTGAAAATGAAAATTCATTTTCAGCTTTTTTAGATTTTCCGTTTATTGAAACCTAGAGCAATTATAGTCTGCAACACTACTGCATTAAATATTATCCTGTGCATGTCGAAGCCATTACAACCCCATTATGCATTTATATTATATATTTGTTTTTAATATTTCATTATTTAATTCATGATTCGAGTTTAACTTTATTTTTATAATTAAAAAATCATATTCACCTATGAACAAGTTAAATATGATTTTTGTGTCTTTAAAGATAAATATTTTAATAAATTAATAAACTTCCTTAAAAAATTGTTCAAGGTCAAATTCATATGAATCTTCATTTCTGAAACTAAATAATAAATTAGGATCAATCAAACCAGTTTCATATTCTTCATCTATTATATTATTATATACATTGCGATATTTTTCGTTGTTTGAATTACTTTTACCAATAACCTTTCCATTTGAATCGACTTGATTAATGTCGGTAGCTATTGCACCTTTTACTCCTGGTACTCTTATTGAGCCATAGGTATATTTATTTATTTTTGGATTGTAATATTTAACTATTCTTTTATCATCGAAAACAGATAGGTTTCTCGTTAAAAAACCATTTTCATCAACAACATATTTATTATCTCTTACAACCGAAATGTGGACATGAGGCATTCAACCTCCATTGGTGGAACTTGAACCAACAACTGCAATTTCTTGTCCTTTTATAACATTTATTGGATTAGTTAAATTAACATCTAAAAATGTTGTTTTTCCATCTTGATCGTTAATAATATTTCTATCATAAAACAATTTAAATGTTTCGGAAGCCTCTAGATGAATTATTCCTATATAAATAAATTCAGAATTAGAAAACCACTCTTTAAAAGTTTTTTCATCAAAAGTTTTTTTAAGCTCGCTTTTATCAACTTTAAGAACTAAACCAGCTCCAATTCCTTCGCCTTCATTTTTTGTTTTTCTATCATAAACTGCAATAATTTGTCCATTGAATGGTGCATATATATATGAACCTTCATTTACCATAACATCTTCGCCAAGGTGCAATTGTTTTGTAAAACCTTCATTAAAGTAGAAACCTCTAATTTCTCCATAACCACTTGGAATTATTTTTGTTCCACCCAAATAACTATAAATACTTGTAGTTATTTTATTAATTTTAGCTTGGTTTAATTCACCCATTATCATGTTATATTTTTGATGATGATTTGATAATTCATCACTTAAAATATTGGTGTGTTTTTTGATCCCAAAATCTACATCAATAGTTATATTGTTAAGTTCATTATATGTAGATTTTGTCTTCAAAATATATTTTACTTGTTTATTGATGAGGTCATTTTTTAATTCTATAATGTTAAAATCAACTAATTCCTTGTTCCTTGATTTAATTAAAAAATCACTTTTAGAAAATTTGTCAAAATCATAATTGTATATACTTAAATAATATTTAAGATAAGGTTCTGCAAAGCTTTTTGCAATTTTTTTATAGTCATCTAACGTGTTGTTTGTTAATACTTTAAAAGTTGTATTAAATTTTTCACCATATGAGTTAAATTCATCTTTTCTGCTTGTTGATGTTTTTCCGTATGAAAAAACATATTCAATGTTTAAGTTATTAAAATCATTTTCATTAAAAGTAATGTTTGTAATATGAACATTAAACAAGTCTATTTTATTTTTAAGTTTTTGTTCTCAAGATAGGTTATTGTATAAAGTGTTTGAATCAAAATCTTTAAAGTTAAATTTGAATATTTTATTTCACTTTTCTTTTCCTAACTCAACAATTTGACTTGTTGAATAATTTTGGTATTCATTTAAAAGTTCAATATTTTGAAGAGGGTGTTTTTTCTTAAATTCATCAACTTTCTCTATTTGAATTATTTTTTTAGGTGTGACTTTTAAGCCATTTAGTCTTAAATTATATATATGACTTTGATAAAAAACATGTCCATTAATAAAAATTTTTCTTCTTATTTTAATAGGTACAATGATAGATTTTGTTGAATTTCTATCTATAAAAACTTTGTTATAAACAATACTTATATCAACTTGATCTGTTTTTTTTAAACCATTAATTTTTAATATTTCATAAATTTTATCTAGTTCTAATTCTAAATTCTTTTCTATAAAAGAGTTTCTAAACAAGTTTTTCCAATCTATTTTTTCTATATTTGTGTCTTTGTTTTTTCATTTCAACAAGTCGTTTCTTAGTTCCAAATTTTTTATATTTTTATAATCAAATTCCTTTTCAAAATGAGTATTTTCTTTATTGGTAATAAGTTCCTCTAATTGACTTTTGAAAGTAATTTCTTTTATGTTATTTAAATTGCATGAAGTTGCTGAAGCAACTGAAATAGGAGTTATTAAACTTGATAATGTGAATATTATTTTGTGCTTAATATGAAAACGCATGGCTACCTCCTTTGATTATAAAAAATGTAATTAAACCAATAACTATTGGTATTATTATACTTGTGGATAGGCTAATAGAGAAATTTATAATAATTTTCCTTATTTGTTTTTGTTCTAAAATTAAACTCATAATTGTAAAGCCAAGCCCTATAAAAATATGAAAAGTATAAAATTTAAAATTACTTGATAAAAAGAAAATGAAAAATAAAATAGCCATATTTATTAGTAAAACGTCAAATGTTTTTAACCCACTTTGTATGTGAGAAACTCTATTAAAAATAGGAATAGTTATTGTATAAAGAAAAATAAAAAACACTTCTTTTATTGAATTTGTTGATACCTTTTCTTCATAATTTTTCAAACATATTTCATACAAAGTAACATTTGTATTTTGCTCAAAATATGAATTAAATTGTCTTCTTAAAATATAGTAAAAAAGTATAAAAGTTAAAAAACCAGCAAGCACTCCAAGAAATTGAAAACCAAGAATGTAGGCTAATCCACTTAATGAACTTTGACCGTTTTTAACATTTACAAATTCAACTACCGAATCAAAAATAACATTAATGGGATTCAAGTAACTTATTGGGAAGTCTGCACCAAGTGATTTGGTTAAACCTCAAAAAATAACTATACTTACAAAAGTGGTTATCACAAAAAGAAAACTAATTAATAAGTTTGAATTATTTTTTCTTTTTTTAATTATTAGAATAACAAGAAGAATAAAGAAGGTTAAAAAATAGTTTGACCCAAATTCACTGAGTGCAATAGTTTTATTAAAATATGTAGTAAGAGCTTTAAGTGGTGTCATTTATTCCTTTCTTTTGAAGAGTTATTATGCTTATTATAAAGCATAAAGCTATTTGACTTATAAAACTAAAAAAAGATTTGAGTAATGGTTATCATTTTTTTATACTTAATATAAATAAATGATAACATTTAAGTATGTTATTAAAATATTTTGCTCTTGCATTAATGCTGACATATGTATTTGTTGGTTTGCAAATTTTATCCTTAATCGTTATTTGAATATTATATATGTGTGGAAAAGAAACAAAAAGGAAATTTATTACATGGCTTTATTCAGGATTAATTCTTAATTTAGTTTTTATTGCCATAGTTCTTATTGGCGCCCATCTTTTAGATACACAAACTAGCACTAAATTTAGATTAAAAGTTATTGATATATTAGGAGGAGAACTTACAAAAGTTAACTTTTGAATACTTACATCAACAATGACTTTTACAAACGTTGTCTTGTTTTTAATTAAATGAAGGGTTAAAAAACTTATTAAAAAAATAAGTGGCAAAACTTAATATAGAACAAGTGGCTAACTTAAAAATATTATGGTATAATAAGCACATTATTATGGCGCCATAGCCAAACGGCCAAGGCATGAGTCTGCAAAACTTTGATTACGGGTTCGAATCCCGTTGGCGCCTCCATTATTTTGCGCCCGTAGCTCAATTGGACAGAGTGTTTGGTTACGGCCCAAAAGGTTAGGGGTTCGACTCCTCTCGGGCGCGCCATTTCAGAAATGACCAAAAATAAATTACGCTTCATTGCGTAATTTATTTTTTTGAAACTCTATGTTTTTGTTTTCTTTATTAACTTTAAATGTTGGTCTGTTACTTTTGTGATTGCATTCTTCTTCTTGAAAAATTGCATCATATCTAATACTCTTGTCGGCAACCGCTTGATGTTTATAATAATCAATTACTTTGTTGTCAAAAATATATGAGTAATTATTATATAGATTTATAAGTTCTGTAAGTTCTTCATAAATCATTTTTTGAAGTTTCTTAGGATATTTCAATTGTTTTTTGTTCTTGTAATATTCTTCTCTATCAACTAATTTGAGTTCCTTGTTTGGGTAATATTTAATATCTAAATCAAAGTCAATGTATTTTAAAACATCGTCTTCAATAACCGGTTGCGAAGCTACATTAATATAAATATAAGGACCGTTTTTTCGGAGTAATACAACTGCATTAAATAAATTATTTTTTGGAAAAAATCATAAAACGGGATCCCTATAAGCTCAACGTTTTTTATCTATGTCACTTACACGAGCTTTGAGTAAAAACAAAACTAAGTGTTTTGAATTATTATTTAGTACTTTAGCGCTATTTCATTGTCTATATAAAACACCGTCATATTTGTAAGCTTGAACATTTAACATAGTACCAATTTTTAGTGTTGATAAATTTTTTTCTAACATCATATTACCTTGGGAGCTTCTTAAATAATATTTTAACATTATTTTCTTTATCTTTTGATAATGAATATCATTTGAAATTTTTATTATCTCTATTATTGTAATTGTAACTTGCTAATGTTGAAACATATCGGCTTGTAGGTAGTGTTATTTCACCGTTTTCGATTTCGTTTTCATCTAGATTTCCATCTCCATTTTTATCAATTCAATATTTTATTGGAGTTTCTAAATCGAGTGTGTTAAAGTCAATGTAAGTTTGAGTTATATAACTTTTGTAAGCCATATTATTTGTTACTTCTGCTTCATATTTTGACTTGCTTCCTTTAAAGAAATCATTAAAAGGATTTATTGAGAATTTAACAAGTTCGTTTTTTCCGTTTTTATTAGCAAAAACAAAACCTTTATATTGGCTATTATTCGGTAAATAACCCATTAGTTTTATTTTGCTAAATGAATCTTGACTTGTTTCTATTTCTCCGTTTTTATAGTTGATTCATTTTGTTCCGTTTTTATACATTATTTGAGAAATAGTTTTTCCATATCCCATTGCGTTTAAAAAGTTTTCATAAAATGCTATATCACGATTTTCTTTTCTTATTTTATTTGTGTCGCTATTATTTTGAATTGTCTCTCACGCTGAATAAGTTAATGAATCAGTCGTATTTGGATAAACCAAATCTCTTGAACTTGCATTGTAAGGACCAACAGAATCAGAATTTACCGTTGAAATATCCATCAAATAAACTTTGGCTCAATCGTCCGCTACTGAAGAAGGGTAAAATAATATCTGATCATTTGTTTTTATGTATAAACCAGATCAACTTAAAGCTCATTTATTTTTATTGTAATTTGAACCTTTAAATTTAACAACTTTTGTATTATCAAATTCAGAATCAAATGTAAATTTAGACCACTCTCTTGGTACTAATTCAGTCATTGAATAATAGTATTTTACTTGCTCAGGTGTATATCCTTTCTGCGATGAACCAAAAGAACTGTATGAAGTAAATTTAATATCACCTTCATTTACAAATCTTCTTGTTAATTTGTCGTATTCACCTATAGTCATGAGACTTCTGTCTGCATTAGAATAATTTCAAAGGTCATTAATACTGAATTTTCTAAAAGCAAAATCTGGTTTAAAACTATTTTTTACATAGTTATTTGCGGTTGGAATATCATTATATTTTACTGGTATATCATAATTTAAAGTCTTGTAAAAATTATTAACAAAACTAGAGTTTCAGTATCCTAGATTTAAGGAATTACTATTACCATAATATGCAATTTTTGTTGTGAAAGGAACTTTATTTAAAATATTATCTTCATTAATGTGAACAATGTTTTCTTTAAATACAAGCGGATCTTTTACTTGTTGTTTAAAGATATTGAAACTTCTATCTTCGCTAACTCTATTATCTCCAACTTCTGCATAACAAGTAGCTCAATGGTGCATATATTCATGGAAAAGTGTTGGAAGAATTAATTGTGTTTTTGAAAAAATATCAATTCCTTTTTCAATTCCTCAAATTGTATTAATATATATTGATCTATTGAGTGGTATATATAAACCCTTTGATTCGGAAGTTATAATTCTAAAATCATTAATATTTATAGCTTTTAACATTTCAACTTCTGGTCCAAATGTTACTTTTTTTCTAAATTCTATAGCTAGAGCAATTAATCCGTTATCTCCTAAAAAATATCTTTTTTCATTTGTATCTTCATTAAAATGATATGCATAATCACGAATTGCGACATGAGTTATAGGATCTACATATTGTCTATAAAAAACATTTTTATATCCAGCTTCTGTATCTTCATGTTCGGTAATCTTTTGAGTCTCTTCTTTGAAATAAATATTCATATTATCTATGTAATTTTTATATTCATCATCGGTCATTGTTGGATTTTTTGGATAATTTACAAAACTAATTTTATTTAAATCTATTGATTTTTCATCCATGTCATCTTTATGAATAATTGAATTTTTATCACCGCCTAAGATATTTCCTGATCCAGAAGGTTCATTACCTTTTTTACCAGCATTAAAGAACTCTCTTTGAATTGTTGGTCAAATATAAACAAAAGCACCAACAGCACCAGCCAAAATCAATCCACCAGAAAGTAATAATCCTATAATTAACCCTTTATTTGATTTTTTCATTCATACCCCCTTTCAACTTTTTATCTTAAAGCATTCATTATTTTTTTCTTGATATTTTTTTGAACTTCTTCTTTAGCTATTTTCTCTCTCTTATCAAATTTCTTAAGTCCTTTTGCCAATGCAATTTCAACTTTTATTTTATCTTTTTTGAAATATATTTTGGTTGGAATTATAGTAAGTTGTTTACTTTCACATTTGAACTTAATTTTTTTTATTTCCTCTTTATGAAGTAATAACTTACGTTCTCTGACTTCGTTGCATTTTACCAACATGTACTGACTAAAATGACTTTCATTAAGCCACATTTGTTCTTTATTAATTGAGCAATAAGAATTATTTAATGAAACTTTATTAGCCCTTGCACTTTTAACTTCCCAACCTTCAAGCACAATTCCTGCTTCGTAAAGCTCAAAAATTTCATAATTTCTTCTCTCTTTTTTGTTGTCAGCAATTATCTTCATTATTCATTAATTATAAAGGCTTTTTAAAGTATATTCAAAAATAGTTGTTAAATATAATTTATATTACCCAAAAGTTATATACAATAAAAAAAATATGGGAATTTATTGCAATTTTTCCAATTACATATCCATAATGTTATAATAATTATGTATCAAAATATTATGGAGGTATTAATGTACAAATACAAGGCAAAACTAGTTGCTAGCCAAGAAATAATTGCAAATGCAAATTCACTAGAAGAACTAGAAGGCTTAATAAAAGGTTTTAGACGTGGTCAAAAACGTGGTGAACACACAAGGGCTAATGAGAAAATCGAAATAATCCATATTGAAAGAAATAATTTAGAAGGTAAAAAATCTTCTAAAGAAGAGGTACTAAAAATAGTTTAAATTATTTACACAAGCATTATTGCTTGTGTTTTTATGTGTTAAAATTAAATCTATGAGATTAAGAAACGATAAAAGTGCAGGTGATAAGTTAAATAATTCAATTTATTTTTTAAATAAATTTCCTGTGAAAATTAATAAGAATTGCATTATTGAAATAGGTGCAGGAAAAGGTGAAATGATTAGTCAATTAGCTTTAAAAAATCAAGACATAACTTTTTATGCATTAGAAAAGTATCAAACTGTTGCGGCTAAAATAATAAAAAAAATTGATGAATTAAGTTTAAAAAATTTATTTGTTATTTGTGAAGATGCAAATAAATTGAGCGAGATTTTTGAAGGAAAAGTTAATGAATTGTGACTAACTTTTAGCGATCCTTGACCAAAGAAAAGACATGAAAAAAGAAGACTTACACACAAGGATTTTTTAACTGAATATGCAAAAATATTAAATGAAAACGGAACGCTTAAAGTTAAGACAGATAACGACGAATTTTTTAATTTTTCAGTTGAATCACTCAACGAAAATAATTGAAAAATTAATGCACTTACTAATGATTTACATAACAGTAAATATAATGAAAAAAATGAAAAAACAGGCTATGAATTAAAATGGTCACAAGTTGGAAAAAATATTAATTATTTAGAAGCAAAAAAACCAACAACTAATTAGTTGTTTTTTTATTTTTTTTCATATTAGGCTGTGAATAAGTTAAATTAAAAAATTTCTAGTTAAAACAATTAAATAAATCTAAGGCAATTATTTTTATAGTACTTAAGTTAATGTTAATGTTAGTTATTTAAATAAATTAATATTTTTTTCAAGATAGATATGTAGATTTTATTTAAAATATTTAAAATAATGAAATAACTTAAATTTATTTTTTGGTAAAATATAAATAATAGTTAGTAGAGGTATCTAATGAGTGAAAATAAAGATAAAAATAAACTTGAAACTGAAGAAAAAAAAGTTTCACTAGAACTTGATCAAGAGTATGAATACGAAGAAAACAATAGAATGGTTTTCAAGAAAAAAGTTGTTCAAAAACCTGTTGAAGAAGAAGAGGTTGCTCCTCAAGATAAAGAAGAATATAAAGTTCAATCACAGCTTATTCTTGAATCGTTTGAAGGATTAAGTCCAGTTAGAGTTGACAATGAAATGAAAAACTCATTCCTTGAATATGCAATGAGTGTTATTGTTTCCAGAGCTCTTCCAGATGCAAGAGATGGATTGAAACCGGTTCACCGTCGTATTTTATATGATATGTTAGAACTAGGAATTACTTATTCTTCACAACATCGTAAAAGTGCTCGTATTGTTGGGGATGTTTTAGGAAAGTATCACCCACATGGTGATAGTTCTGTATATGAAGCTATGGTTAGATTAGCTCAGGATTTCTCAATGCGTTACCCATTAGTAGATGGTCATGGTAACTTTGGTTCTATAGATGGTGATTCAGCTGCGGCTATGCGTTATACTGAGGCTAGAATGAGCAAATTAGCTTCTGAAATGTTAGACGGAATTAAAAAAGACACCGTAGATTTTGTAGATAACTATGACGCCAGTGAATTAGAACCAGTTGTTTTACCTTCTAGATTTCCAAATTTACTAGTTTCAGGTGCAACAGGAATAGCTGTTGGTATGGCAACGGAAATTCCTCCTCATAACTTAAGTGAAACAATTAATGCAACAATTGCTTTTGCAAGAAATAATGAAATTACTACTGAAGAATTAATGATACATATTAAAGGACCAGACTTCCCCACTGGCGCTACAATTCTTGGCGTTAAAGGAATACTTGATATGTATGAAACTGGGAAAGGAAAAATCCCTGTTCGTTCAAAAACAAAAATTGAAGAATTTGCAAATGGAAAATCAAGAATTATAGTTACTGAAATTCCTTATGCAGTTAAAAAAACAACAATTATTGAAAAAATTGTTGAACTTCACAAAGACAAAGTTGTTGAAGGTATTGGTGAGTTAAGAGATGAATCAAACCGTGAAGGAATAAGAATTGTTATTGATGTTAAAAAAGGGTTTAACCCTCATGTTTTATTAAATAAATTATTTCAAAAATCATATTTGCAAACAAATGTTAATGCAAACTTAGTTGCACTAGTAAATGGTGAACCGAAACTACTTAATTTAAAACAAATTTTAAATATTTATTTAAATCACCAAATTGAAGTTGTTACAAGAAGACTTAAATTCGATTTAGAAAAAGCACTTGATAAATTACATATTTTAGATGGTTTAAAAATTGCTGTCAATAACATTGATGAAGTAGTTCAAATTATTAAAACATCAGCAAACGATGCGATAGCACAAGAAAGACTTGGAACAAGATTTAATTTAACTGAAAAACAAACAAAAGCAATACTTGATATGAGTTTACGTCGTTTGACTGGATTAAATATTGAAAAAATGAACCAAGAAATCGATGAGTTGAATAAAGAAATTTCTTATATCAGAAGCATATTAGAATCAAGAGAAAAACTTATTGATTTAATTGTTGATGAACTAGAAATAATTAAAGAAAAATATGGTGATAAGAGAAGAACAGAAATTGATGAATCAGCTATAAGTTCTATAAGTGATGAAGATTTAATTCCCGTTAATACAATTGTTATTACAACAAGTGTTAAGGGATACGTTAAGAGAATGAAACTTGATGACTATAACGTTCAAAATCGTGGTGGTATTGGTGTAAATACAATGAAAACTTATGCTGATGATGATATTTCAACAATTCTTCAAACAACAACTCATACTGATTTAATGTTGTTTACAAACTTAGGAAGAGTTTATAGAATAAGAGCTCACCAAATTCCTGAAGGTTCTAAACAGTCTAAAGGGACTCCATTTATAAACATAATTCCTTCATTGAATGAAAAAGAGGGTGAAAAAGTTGTTTCATTACTAGCTGTTGAAACTTATAGTGATGAGCAATACTTAGTTACTGTAACTGAAAATGGAATAATTAAGAAAACACAAATTTCTCAATATGAATCAATTAGAAGTAACGGTAAATATGCCTTTAAATTAAGAGAAAATGATCACTTAGTAAATGCATTTATTGTTGAGGATGGAAATGAAATTCTTATTGCATCAAACGGTAAAAATGTTGTTAAATTCTCTTCAAATGACTTACGTCCATTAGGAAGAAGTTCATTTGGTGTTCGTGGAATAACACTAGCTGAAGGCAAAAAAGTTCTTACAGCTTCTTCAGATAAAGACGGTGATTTCATTCTTTCGATAGGAACAAAAGGATTTGGAAAACTTACACCAAGTGAAGAATTTAGATTAATTAAGCGTGGTGGTAAGGGTGTAACTGCAATTAATGCAGATAAAGCAGGAGATTTAATTTTTGCTAAATTTGTTAAACCAAATGATGAAGCTTTAATTATTACTGCAGCAGGTACAACAATTAGAATATTAATTTCTCAAATCTCGGTAACATCAAGAGCAACAAAGGGTGTTAAGATAATTAACCTTCGCGATAATGATGAAATTATTGCTGTTGAAATAGTTAAAAATGAACAAGAATTAGAAAAAGCTTTAACTCAAGAAATTACTATTGATCCTAGAGATTTATTGGATATTGACAATGACAATAATTAAGAAACGGTTATCCGTTTTTTATTTTTAAAAAACAATAAATATTTTAAAATTATCATATGCAAATAGATAAATATGTAATTCTTAAAAAGTGATTTGAATTTTATGAAAATGACCTTAATATTTTAGGTGATTTAAAAACAATAGACTCTGATTGGGAAAATGTGCAAGAGTCATTTTTAACCAAGCCTTCTATTTATAATGGTTTTATAGAATTTAGTGATGAATTTGGTTATTCATCATTTAATCTTTTTACCCTAAGTACCATTTGTTCAATTATTTCTAGTGGTCTTGGGATGAAGAAAAATGTCTTTGTTGGTATGGACAAAACTCTTCCTAATTCTTGGAAAGAACATTTAATAAAAACTTTTAATTTCCATGGTCATAAAGTTTTATCTAATGGTTTTGATGAAAATATAAATGAAGACATTATAAGAACTGTTGCTGATAGTCAAAACTTTGATTGTTCAATATTTATTATGAATGAAGTTGATAATTTACATGGTAAAATTAAACTCTTTAAAAATAATGGAAAACTAGTTGATAAGGATGTTTATACATCCATAATTAATTCCATATTTACCTATGAAACAGTTAAATTAGATGAAGTTATGCTTTCATATGATCAAACAAGTCTAAAAAAAATAACTAGTCATTTGTCTGAAGAATTAGTAAAAATTTATGTTGAAAAATTTCCTTCATACACTCAAAATTTATTTATATATGGAAACTTTTATGATAAATTGCAATATGAAATTTTTACAAAGGTTATTAGAAATTTAGGTTTTAAATTCAATAATGTATCTAAAAATATGTTGGGAAGAGACTTGGTAAAAGGTGCTTTTAACTTTCTAAATATTTTAAAAATCACAAAAAAAAGTCCGGATTTATTTTTTATTTGTGACCAAAGAAACATGCTTGAAATTTATTTAAAAATAAATGGTTCGCTAAAAAAATTTGGGCAGGATTCAATAGCTTTTATTTTTATAGATTTTATGTTTTCGTTTTGGAAAAAAAATAATATGCTTGATAGAAAGGTTGTTTTACCACCTAATGCAAGTAAAAAAATAATTACTCTTTTAGATAATTATCACATTAAACATATATATGAAAACGAATATATTGCAGAAGAAAATGTTTTATTTAATTATTCTAATTTCCAATTTTCAAGCGGAATTAAAAACAATCTTAATTTAAATAACACAAGTTTTATTATTATGCTTGTTATATTATTGAATAATTACAAAAATAAAAATGATTTGCTTAACTATAAATATAACCAAAGTTTAGAAATTTATTCGAATTACTCAAAACTTACAAAATCAATTAAACTTGACACTTCAAAAATAAATGAAGTAGAATGTACATTTCCTTTAAACATGAACATTACTAAGAAAGATAAAATAATGGAAATTATTAACTATAACTTCAGAAGAGACAACATTTATTATATAAACGGTTATATAACATCATCTGGAATTAACTTTATAATATATTACAATTTCTTAACAAATTCGTTAACTATTGAACTTGAACAAAAAAATAACGCAGATAGATTTAGATTAACTAACTTTTTAATTAGACATCTAGTAATGAGAAAGATTTTTCTTAAATTAAAGTTACTTAGAACCAAAAAGTAAAAAAAATCATACCACGGTATGATTTTTTATTTTATCTTTCATCTGGTCTTGAAAATACATAACGCCCTGTTTTAGTAACTAAGACGTCATCTTCAATTCTTGCCCCACCAAGTCCTTCGATATAAATTCCTGGTTCAACAGTTATTATCATTCCTTCTTCTAAAATTGTATGATCATTTTTTGAAGCTCTTGGCAATTCATGAATATCAATACCTAAACCATGTCCAGTTGAGTGAACAAAATATTCGCCATAACCAGCTGCCTCAATGTAATCACGACATATTTTATCAACATCACTTGCTTTAATTCCTGGTTTAACAATATCTCTACCTTTTTTAGCTGCCTGTTTAACAATGTTAAGAATTTCTAATAATTTTGGATTGTTAACTTTATCTTCTCCACCAAGAACATGTGTTCTTGTTATATCAGCACAAAATCCTTTATATAAGGCACCAAAGTCAATTTTAAGCAGTTCACCTTCAACAAGTTTTTTATCTGTTGGATGATGGTGTGGTTCAGCTGATGAAGTAGAAGCCGCAACTATTTCATCAAAACTTTCTTTGTCTCCACCATGTTTCTTAAGTAGGTAGTTTAAGTATGCAGCTACTTCTTTTTCAGTCATTCCCGGTTTAATTCATGTTAATAATTCATCATATGCTGATAGAGATATATCAACAACTTTTTGCATTGTTTCAATTTCTTCTTTATCCTTAATTATTCTAAGAACTTGACCATCTACTCATTTAACTTCTTTTGGATTTATTATTTTTGTTAAATAATTTTCAGAATCTTTTGTTAAATAATTGCTTTCAAAAGCAACTGATTTAAATGCTCTTTCTTTAAATCATTCTTTCATTGATGTTGCTGTTAAGAGTTTAACATCAACGTTTTTTGCTTTGTTTTGAGCATATTCAATGTATCTTCCATCAACAAAAAGTGTTGCTTTTTTTGGTTCTATTATTATGTAACCATCTGTTGTTTGAACATTTGAATATCATAATCTTGTTTGAGGAGCTTCTGAAACTAGTGCCTCTACCTTAAGTTCGTTAAACATTTTATTTAGTCTTGATTTATCCATTTTTATCTCTCCTTTTATAATAATAGTTATTTCTATTATAAACAATAATAAAAAACATAATCAAAATATTATTGATTAGTAATAAATTATTTACACAAATTTTTAACTTTATTCTTATAATGTTTTTTTATTTATTACCAATAATTTTAAAAAGAAGATAAAGTTCAGCTAGCGATGAGTGATGCAATTTGTTTGATATTATTTTTTGTACTTCTTGTTCAGTATGTCATTCATTAAAACTTTTTGTCTCAAAAATACTTCCATCACAATTATTGTTATTTTGTTCTGTTTTCGAATCTACTTCAAAAAGAAATCCATAAACTATTTCATTACTTTGTGTTGTTGCTACATATTGATTTTGAGCTCTTAAGTTTTTATTTGAAACCTTTATTCCGCCTTCTTCTCAAACTTCATTTATGGCTGTTTGCAAGGTTGTTTTATTATTTTCAATAGTTCCTGTAATTGAACAAGGATAAGGCTCAAAATCGTCCTTTTTATCTGCTATTTCAGGCAAAGGTTGATATCTAACCAGGAACAAAAAACCTTCATTTGTTTTTTTGTATACAAGTGCAGCTATAGAGTTGATTCCTTTTCTTTGACAATATATAAAACCATGTTTTGTTTTATACATATCAATTCATTCGGTGCTATAAAGTAATTCGTCTTTTTTCATATTAAAATTATATTTAAGTTCATTAATAATAATTTAAAAATGCTCAATTTCTTGAACATTCTTAAATTATTTATACAAAGATTATTTCTTTTCTTTGTGTGATGAATGTGCATTACATTTAGCACAATATTTGTTTAACTCAACTTTTTCTGGGTGAGCTTTTTTGTTCTTTTTACTAATGTAGTTTTCCATTTTGCAAACTGTACATTGTAGTGTGTAACCTTCTCTTGCCATTTTTTAAGCTCCTTTTCATAATTCTTGTTAATTATACAATAAAAAAAATATTATGGAAAATAATATTCATTTCTATTAATCATTATTCGTTCATAAAGTAAAGTACCAATATTCTTTTTTTAAGAGTTGGGTTTTCTTTATGAATTAATAAAACTTATACTTAATTAAAATTCAAGCATATAGATTAATTTTTATAATAAGACTAAAATATTATAAGGAGAAAAAATGTTTAAATTAATAAACACATCAAACAAAGTTGTAAATGCTTTGAGTATAGTAAAATCTACAAATACAAATATTTCTGTTGATAATAAAAAAAGAAAAAATATTAATCTAAATTATTTCAAGTAATTCGCAAATAATTTTCTCTATATCAAATAAATTTTTAGATAAAGATAGTGCAACGAAAAATTACAATGAAATTACAAATTAAGAAAAAATAACCTAAATATTGTAATAATGAAAACCCTTGCTAAAAACGATTTTACTAATTATGATATTAATTTTATTAATAATGATAAATTTAAAAATAATTTCAACCAAATAAATTGTCTCTTATTTTCTAAAATACTTGTATGGTAGCCTAATAAGTATATATTAATCATTATCATAATTTTATATACTTACGTTTTTTGATTACTAACTCACTAAAATGTGTAATTTTTGATATAAAAAATTCACACAAATAAATTTTAAAAAAATATTGCAAAATGTGCAATATTTTAATTATTTCTTATCTAACAGTCTGGCAATTTCTTCTTTATAAATTGGTTTATTATCTACTCATGGGGTTTCTAATATTATAGGAATATTATCAAAATCTTTATCATAAACAACTTTTTGTAGTGTTTCGAAACCTATAAACCCAACTCCAACATTTTCGTGTCTATCTTTATGAGAGTTAAGGTCATTTTTAGAGTCGTTTAAGTGAATAACTTTTATGTGTTTTAACAACCCACTTGCTTTTAGTTGTGTTTTAAATTCATCATAGTTTTTGATGTTATAACCTGCATCTCAAATGTGACATGTATCTAAACAAGCTGCAACTCTATCTGAGTTAACATTGTTAATAAGATACATGATTTGTTCATATGTAATTCCTATTTCAGTACCCTTACCAGACATTGTTTCTAAACAAATTACTACATCTTTTGTTTTGTTTAAAATCCATTTTAAGCTATTAGCAAGCGTATTAAGTGCACCCTCACTATCAAAAGTTGTATAAGCTCCTGGGTGTAAAACTAGATATTTAGCTCCTATTTTGTTCATTCTATTTATTTCCTCAACCAAGAAATTAGCAGAGAATTCTCATTTAAGAGGATTTGCCGGATTGACTATATATGGTGCATGAATTATGATATCTTCAGGAGCTATTTTATCTTTATAAAAGAGTTGATATTGACTAATATTATAACGTTCAACATCAACTCTTTTTGTTGTTTGAGGAGCCCCTAGATATATCATCATTACATTAGCCCCATTATCTAAACTTTCTTCAACAGCACCTACTAAATAACGTGGTGATGTAAAAGAAATGTGACTTCCTAATTTGATCATATTATTTAATTATTTTAGCCCTTATTAATTTAGATTGCAACTTACCTTCAGAACTATTAATTAATATCATTTTTTCTATTTCAATTCCAATATATGCATAGTCAATAAATATTTTAGCTTTATATGTTTGGATATAATCATAAACTGATTGATAACCAATATCTGTTAATCTTAAACCTTTATCTCCGAGAACACTTAACGCTATAAAAACTTCATGTGTTGAACAAATAATATTAGATATATTTTCTTTTTTTGTATATCTAATAAACTCACTTATTACCTTTTTGGTTTTTGATTCTAAATAATAAAAATCAAATTCAATTCCAAGTTCATGACAAGCATTAATAAAACCAGATTTTCTATCTTCTATTAGCGTATCGTTAAGTTTTTTATCTACCACAAAAAGCATTTTTTGATTATCTTTAATTGATGAGTGGAATGATTTTGTCAATACATAAAAGGCGTTTGTATCATCAGTTTTAATTCAATTCAGTCCCTTAACTTCGTGGCCAAAAATTACGATTGATGTATCTTCAATTGTTCTTAAATAGTCAAATAATTCTTCATTATATTCAGGAACAAAAAGCACCATAGATGTAGGTCTTCAAGATAATAAATATCTAATCGATTCAATATATTCTCTTGTTGTTGTTTCGGTAAATGTTATGTTAACTTTTTTACCATGACTTTTTGCCGCTTGCACAATTCCATTAGCAATTGTTGCATATGAATTTTGAGGTCAATCAGGCATAACAATAAAAATTGAATTATCTCTTCCTCTTATTAATCTTGCTCCATGATTCGGAAAATACTCATACCTTTCAATTACGTCTTCGATTTTTTGTTTAGTTTTTTTTGAAACATAACCATTATTGTAATATCTACTTATTGTAGAAATGGACACATTAGCTATGCGAGAAATGTCTTTATAAGAAATAGTTTTCATGTTATTATCTTATCATAATATTTGTGGAAAATTTCCACAAATATGAAAAAAATTGCACAATAAAAATCAGTTAGATAGCAAAAAAAGAATAAAAAAATGGCGATCACGAGAGGATTCGAACCTCCGACCACAAGCTTAGAAGGCTCGTGCTCTATCCAGCTGAGCTACGCGACCACACTATGTATATTTTAGCATTTTTTTAATCTTTATTAAATAAATAAACAAAATATTATTTTTATAAAAAACCACTAGACACAACACGTTTCGATGCGGCTGCTGCAATCACGCCCTGACCGGGTTACGATGTTATTGTTCTAATGGCTTTGTTATTATATCATAAACTTTTTAGAAATAGAATTTATTGATAAATATAAGTAATTAAAATAAAAAATGACCTTAGTCATTGTTGGCGGGAGTTATAGGAATCGAACCCATTTAAAACAGTTTTGGAGACTGGTGCATAGCCAATATGCTAAACTCCCATTATGGAAATTACTTTCCAAATTTAAAGTGGCAAATATCGCCATCTTTCATTATATAATTTTTTCCTTCTTGACGAAGTTTACCGGCAGTTTTTGCTCCTTGTTCTCCATCAAAATTAATAAAATCATTATATGAAATTATTTCAGCTTTTATGAATTTATTTTCAAAATCGCTATGAATAATTCCTGCTGCGCCCGGAGCAGCAGTACCTTTTTTATATACTCATGCTCTTACTTCTTGAACACCTGCGGTAAAATAAGTTTCAAGTCTCAGTAGATCAAAAGCATTTCTTGTTAATAAATCTAAACCAGAAGTTTCAATATTATATATACCTAGAAACTCTTTGGCTTCTTTCTCATCGTCTATTAAGACAAGTTCAGATTCTACTTGAACACAAATAGGAATTACTTTTACCTTGTTGTTAAAATGGTTTTTTAACTTATAAAACCATGAATTAGGATCTTCTAAATTTTGAAGTTGTTCAGCAGACAAATTAGCTACATATATCATTGGTTTTAGACTTAAAAGTTGATATGACTTAATAGCCTTTAATTCTTCATCGCTCAATTCTATATCTCTAGCTGAAGTTTCCTTTTCAAGATTTTCCTTAATTTTTAGTGCAACGTTATATTCAAAAATTGCCTCTTTATCTCCACTTTTAGCCTTCTTTGTTATACGGTTAATTACATTATTTAAAGTCTCTAAATCGGCTAGTATTAGTTCATAATTAATTACTTCCAAATCCCTGAGTGGGTTTATTGAATTATTAACGTGGATAATTCCTTTGTCTTCAAAACATCTAACAACATGTATTATTGCATCAACTTCACGGATGTTGGTTAGGAATTTATTACCAAGTCCTTCACCTTTAGATGCTCCTTGAACAAGACCTGCAATGTCAACAAAATCAAAAGTTGCATGAATTATTTTGTTTGGTTTTACAAGTTGAGATATTTTGTCAAGTCTATCATCCTTAAGTGCAACTGTTGAAATATTTGGCTCAATCGTGGTAAAAGGATAGTTAGAAGCTTCAACTTGTTTTTTTGTTAAAGCACTAAAAAGTGTGCTTTTTCCAACATTAGGTAAACCTACAATTCCTGCTTTTAATGACATATTACTCCTTCAATATATAAGTAATATCATACTATATTATAATGAAAATAATCTATGAAAATTTTATATAAATAAACAAATATTTTCATAAATATGGGGTATAATAATGATGTACCGCAAGGTACACAAATCAATTATAAAAAATCATAAAAAAAATCTATCATAAAATAAAAAATCACTTATATAAAATTGTTATTAATTATATATCTATTATAATAAACCCTTAAACATATTCACTCTTTTTTGTCTGAAATGTTTGTTCTCATTTCTATGTTTGTTTCAAAGTTTCTATTTTTTTAATAAAAATTCTTTAATTAAATTTATATTTCTTTCCAAATATTTTAAATGAATAATAAAAATAGCCATCCCTGGGCTATTTTTTCTATATTATTTCAAACCTAATTCTTCATCAGTTGGAATTGAACTATTTCCACCAACATAAGAGAATATTTCTGGGCTTTGTTTCATATATTTACCATCAAGAATCTTAATAACAGATTTTATTGTTTCTTCCATCGGAACATAAACTCCGGGTTCCTTTGTGAAGTGTTCAGTCATAAAGAAGTTTTGTGTAAAGAAGTTTTGTAGTTGAAGCGCTTTGTGAACTATTTCTTTATTTTCTTCGTCTAAATCATCAACACCAAAGATTGAAATAACATCTTCGAGTTCTTCATATTTTTTAAGTATTTTTTTAGTTTCAATAATAGCATCATAGTGTGCTTTACCCAAAACTTTTTCATCTAATGTATTTGATGAACTAGAAATTGGATCTATTGCCGGAAAAATATTTTTTGATGTCAATTCTCTACTTAAAACCAATGTTGCATCAAGGTGGTTGAAGATAGCAACAGCAGAAGGGTCAGATATATCATCCATTGGTAAGAATACTGTTTGGAATGAAGTAATTGAACCGTTTTCGTTTGCAAATAAACGATCTTCAATTGTGGCAACATCACTATCAAGAGTTGATTGATATCCACCAATACTTGGTTTTTTACCAAGTGAAGCACTTGCTTCATTTCCTGCTTGGATATAACGATAAATGTTATCTATAAATAACAAAACATTTTCTCTTTGAATATCTCTTAAATATTCAGCTGATGTAATTCCTATTGGAACTATGTTCATTCTTGCACCAGGTGATTCATTCATTTTAGAAATGAACATCATTGAGTTGTTCATAAGTTTTGAATTTATTAATTCTTCATAAAGTTCAATACCTTCTCTACTACGTTCTCCAGAACCGATAAAGATTGATGAATCTGTATTGTTTTGTTTTAATGTGTTAAAAATAATTTCTTTCATCAAAACAGTTTTACCAACTCCAGCTCCTCCAAATATTCCAAGTTTGTATCCTTTAAATATTGGGATAAAAAAGTCAATAACTTTAATTCCGGTTTCAAGTATTTCTTGATTAACCTTAACTATATTTTGCTTTGGTATAGTTGTATTCATTTCAACATACCTTATTTGTTCCTTTACAGGAAGTGAATCAATTACTTTTCCTGAAAAGTCATAAACGTGTCCTTTTGCTTCGTTTCCAATTGGAACCATGAATGTTTTTCCTGTGTCATAAACTTCTTCATTTATTTTTATTGGAGCAACATTATAAACAACTATTGCTGTTACAGTTTTTTCATCAATAGCACTTTTAACTAGTAATAATGTTTTACCGTTATGCATTGTTAAAACATTATTAGTTTTAGGCATTGCACCAACTTTGAACTTAACGCTAACAACGTCAGTAGATATGCTTGTTATAATACCGTTCATTATTTTACCTCCAATTGATTTGAAATTTCTTCAATGATTTGCTTATCAGTTTTTAGGAATTCTGATTTAACCTTAATTTTTCAACCTAAATTATTTAGATTAGAAAAGTCTAATAATAGTGATTTAAAGAAGTTTTTAGTTAAGTCTTCATCGTTGATTTCACCACTCAAAATATTTATAAATACTTTTTTGGTTGTTTCATCTTTTATAATCATTTTATCTAAGAATTTAAGTGCTACTTGCAAGTCTTTCATATCTTTAAAAACATTTCAATGAATTAACTTAGTTGTTAATAAAAGTATATTTGGGCTAAAGTATGAAAAACCTTTTTGATTAAACATTGTTTCGATCATTTTACCTTGATTTAATAATACAGACATTTCTTTATTCAATTCATATTTAAGTGAAGCTAATTTAATTTGTCTTCTATAAGCTTTATAAATTTTAGCCATTTCACCTGAAATCTTTGTTAATGTTTTTGATTGAACTGATGAACCTGTACGAGAAACAGAAAGGTTAATATCGATTGCTGGTCTTTTACCGCTTGCATACATATCTGAATTTGTAACAATTTGACCATCAGTAATTGATATAACATTTGAAGCTATTAAAGATGTAATATCATTATCAATTATTTTAACAATAGGTAATGCTGTGATTGTTTTTCTTCCAACGAAGTTTCCTGATCTTTCAAGTAGTCTTGAGTGAGTAAAGAACATATCACCAGGGAAAGCCTCTTTACCGACTGGTTTATCTACAAGTAATGCAATTTCTCTGAAGATATTAGCATGTTTTGTCAAATCATCGAATACTATTAAAACATCATCATTTGCTGAAATGTTTTCAGCGTGAGCCATTCCAACATATGGTGCTAAATATTGTTCATATGGTGAATTAGCTGAGGCGCTAACTATTATTGTATAGTTAAGAGCCCCATTTTCTTTAAGTGTTTTATAAATTAATGAAAGCTCTTGTTTTTTAGCTCCAATAGCAACATATATACATTTTACGTTATCTGTTTTTTGGTTAATTATAGTATTAAGTGCAATATGAGTTTTACCTGTTTGTCTATTACCTATAATTGCTTCTCTTTGTCCTTTTCCAATTGGTACAAGTAAGTCAACCATTATTAATCCTGTATAAAGTTGTTTATTTAATGTTTTAACACTCATTAAATTATGTGTTTTTCCAAATATCTTAGCATCCCCAAAATATTCAGGTTTTTGTTCAAAAAAACTGCTTTCAGGTCAAATTATATTGTTGTGAATGTCAATAATTTTTCCATAAAAATTATTTGATGTTGTAACAACTTCGGTATCATCCGTAGGAACTAAAATATCCCCAACTTCATAACTTCCAGCGTTTGCTGATACAAGTAAATAGGCTTCGTCATTGTTTGCTGTTATTAAAATAGCATTTGCATTTTTATTCTTTGCTAAAACGAATTTTTGATTTTGTGCAAAGTCAACATTACCCTTAACTTTGATTATATAGTCATGAATTTCAATTATTATTATTTTTTTATTCATTATAAAACTCCAATCATTAGTAGTAAAATGCTTATAAATGCAGCAAGGGCAATAATTGAAATTATGCTTGCTATAGAAATAATTGTTTTACTTATTTTTATATTTTTCTTTTTCATTATTATGAACATTGCTATTACAAGAAATGATCCAAAAAGTGCTGTAAGCAAGGCTAATACGGAATATGTTGTATTTCTTGCAAAGTTATCTTTTTGTATATTGTCTTGACGATTTTGCAGATCTTTAAGTATAGGTAAAGTTTTTTTATCATATTCTTCTTTTTTATCTTTATTATCATCATTAATAACTTTATATTGTCCTGCTTCATCAACTAATCTAAACAATGAAGCGTGGTTATAAAAACCATCATAAACATCAGTAATCATTTTAATTCTATCGTCAATAGAAACTAAAAACTGATTAGATATTTTTCTTAAATTAACAGTTCTTGTTTGTAAATCGCTAAATGTTTCAGATATCTTTATGTTATTTTTCTTGTACAAATCAAAGAATGTTTTAAACTTAGGTTCTCATGTTTTGTCTTCTAAATATTGTCTTAATTTTAGTATTCTGTAATCACCTTTTGATGTCTTAAAAGGCTCTCCATTTATAACATATTCAAGTGATTTACTTAAGAATTCTCAAAATGTTCTTGGTTTATCTTCCTTAACATCTCTACCGGTTCTTATTCCTCTAGCTTCAAGAAATCTAGAAACCAAAGCTTTTGTATGTTTTCTTAAATATTGGTTGTACTCTTCAACTTTAACTGCATTTGAATTTTCAAGTGCATTGCTATATCCATTTGAATTTCCTACTTTGTTAGCTAGTTTTTCATATTCATTCTCAAATTCTTTAAGCTCAAATGTTTTAATGGCTAAATATACTGCGTTGAATAAGTCTATTCTGAGACTTTGATCTGGAATTTCATTGTAATTAAGTTTTTCATCTAATTTAAAAGCTCCATAGATGCTTTCAAATATTCTTCTAAATTCTTCATAAATTACATATCTTGACATTCCGCTTGAGTAGCTATATTTTTTAAAATCGAGATCATGGTTATAAAATCTTTTTGTACTTGAGTTAGCTTTATCTGTTATTAAAACGGTTGCAATATATTTTTTACCGTTTGGAACAATTTTAGTAACTTGGTAGTTATATCTTATATTAATTGGATTGTTAAAATAAAATCATTTTTTCGATTTTTGTTCAAGTAAAGCAGGGTTTGAATCATAACCAGCAGCCATTGATTTGTAGTCGTTTTCAAACTCGTCCTTAGTTAAATTTACAGGATTTAATAAAGGTTCAAGTGGAGCTATGTTTTCAATGTTTGGATTAATTGGTTTAGCTGGCTCAGTTGTTTCTGGGAAAAAATCAGCTGGTGCAGGTGGAACAATAGGAGGTTGGTTTTGTTGTTGTTGTTCCTGATGATAAGCTACGTTCTCCTCTAAGTCAAACTCTGTAAAACGAATTTTTGTTTTTTCTGCAATATATTCATCTCATGAAGCATATTTAAGAGGTTTGATGTTGTAAAAACCTATAGATGTGTTGATTTTGTCAATTGCTATTTCGAAATCTTTTCCATATTTAGGAGCATCGTTTTTATTGAAGAAAATATCTTGAAGTGCTTTTCCAAAGTGCTGTAAGTAATCGGTTACTAATTTGATGTATTCAGCTTTTGAATTAGCATTTACTTCTGGAACTTCTTTTGGATCAATATTAATTAAGTTTTTAACTTCATTCCCATCTTTATCTTTAAGGACTGGTTTATCATCAATTAAGTACTTATAATCATAAGGATTGCCTTCACCGATTCCTACAGGATTATAATCATTTCCTCTATATTTGACTGCTACAAGAGTAATGTTTTTACTATTTCCATACATTTTAGGAAAGACCATTCTATATCCGCTATCAAAAAGTTCTTTGTATGTCATTAACTTATCGAATTTAGTTGTTAAGAATTCTTTCATTGCCCTTGCGTAAAGAATTTGTTCGAATTTTTCTGGTGTTGGAAAATCGTTGTCCTTCCCTAATTCATCTAATCTTGCGTCAACCATAAGTTTAAAGTTTTCTTTTATTTTTAAAAGTTCTTGTTTAAGTGATTCGTCAAAAGCTTTATCGAAATCACCAAAGTCAACTGCATTTACCGGTTTTGGTTTAGGAGGAGTAACCGGTTTAGGATCTGTCGGATTTGATGGAGTTGTTCCTTCTTTATACATAACAGCTTTGTTAACTATTGAATTATGTTCGTTATTAGATATTGTTGTTGAAACAGAAAGAGACAATAGCACAGGAGATATGATTGATAAAGAGCCAAGAATTAATAATTTGTTTTTCTTTTTCATTTTACTCCTTTACTAATTGAAAGTTTCTTATTGCTTCCAATTTATAGTTTTCTTTTTCGATTTCATATACATCATAGTTACTTGATAAATTAAGCCCAAGTTCATCAAAGGCTTTAAGTTTATTAATTCTTGATTTGAGTTTTGAGTTTAATTTATCATCAAGTTTAGAAATTTTTGCTGATGACAAGTATGGTTCAGGTAATTTATTTACAACAATTTGCACGTCTTGCTCATTTGAATAAATTGTTGCATTTTCTAACAAGTAGTATACATATTCATTATTTCCTTCTTCATCAATTCTTATTAATGCATATGAAAAAGAACCTGTTGCATTTTTATTTAAAACACTTCATTCATCAATTAAGGATTTATTAATGTGTAGTGATGCATTTGAATGTGATAATGTTGTGTTACTGATGCTAATAAAAGTTATTTTGCTAAATTTTGAGATTGTTCTATTTTTCATCATTACCTTTTTCTAACTGAACAAAACTTTTGTTTTTAGATAACATAACAATTTCCTCAATTTGTTTTTCTGATTTAATTCTTGCTATTTTTCTTTTTATAATAAAAATATCATCGTCAATTTTATTTAATAATTGGTTTTCAGAAACAAGTTTATTTTTTGCTGTATAAAATGATGATTCAATAAAAAGTGATTGCACAACATAAATTAAATAGTTGTGAATTTCATTTTGTACAAAAATTTCGGCATTTGGATATACAAATTTATTAGTTAAATCATTTGTTTTGTTTTCATTGTATCCCAGGAAGCTTTCATCCATATTTTGAATAGGTAAAATATCGATGTATTTATTATGTAACTTTGTTGTGTTAAGAACAAATTTTACAAAATCAAATTTTCCTGTTGAATAATTTTTAATAATTAAAGACACAACATTATTAATTATATTGTCGCTTTGAGCATTATCAAAACTTTTGTAAGTCACTAAGTTATTTTTTTCTGTAAATTCTTTTGCTCTTTTACCAATTGTTATTAAAAGATCGTCGGTTTTTAAATTTTGAAGAATAACTTTTTCAAATCTTGAATAACCATCTACTTCATATTTTTCATCTTCAGTTAAATAGATTCAAATATTAGGTTTTATGTTTCTATTCTTTTTTACAAAGAAAACGTTATTGTAATCAATTAATCTAGAAACGTATTCTATATTGCTTTTGTTTAGATTACTTCTTGCTAGGTTAGCATTTAGAAGTTTAGATAATTTAAAAATTGTTAAAAGAGATAAACTTTTCTCAACTTCTAAAACGGTTTTTGCGTTATTTAATACAACAGTTTTTTGTACTAATTTTCTTAAATCCATTATTTAGCTACCGATTCATCAAAAGCAATTTTTAATGTATTTGTTTCTTGTGAAGCATAAACAATTATTTTTGGAAAAACTTCAACTTTTTTGTAATCTACAAATAAAAGTTTTTCAATAAGCAGATTTAAATCTTCAAAGTATTTTCCTAATTCAGGGTCTTGTGTGTTTGATAAGTTAATATTATCAACATGTTGTGTTTCATGTTCAAGAAGAACAGGGATTAAATTAACTTTGGTAAATCTTTTATTTGTTAATCATGAAATAGTAAAAGATTTATAAACTACTTCAAGTTTTTTAGATATTACTAAGTTAAATTTTTCAAGAAGTTCTTGGTAAGCATTTGAACTTCTTGAAATATTATTAATTAGTAGTGCGTTATTAGTTAATTGTTCAAACGATATAAATTGTTTATCATTTGAATATTGGTTATATTGTTGGTCGTTGAAAATTTCTTCATTTGTTTGTTTGTTCTTTTTAAACATGGTTACTCCTTAATTTCCTTTAGATTAATATTACTTTGTTGTTCACCATCAATGGTGATTTTTTCTATTGATTTTTCTTTTATAAATGCAACTTTTATTATTGTAGTTGAGTTGTAAACAACTATACACAAGGCTAATACAACAATTAATATATTTATAATATCTGACACTTTTAATTGATAATGTTTCATCAAGTAGATGTAATTTCCATTATTAAATAAATCTAAACTAAATGCATTAATAAATGTTGCTATTACAACAAAATATATTAAAGCAATTAGCATATATAGATTCGTTGCAGTATTTTTAGGATTTTTAATTTCTCAAATTCCTACCAATCCTGTTGTTAAAATTGCTATTAGTATTGAACCTAGAGATATTCAATAATTGTTTTTATTTAGTAGTTCAAAAACTAATATTACTATTCATGTTATTAAAACAAATAGTAAATTTGTTAATCTTTGGTAGATTGGTGTTTTAATAATTTTTGTAGTATTTATTAAAACTAATGCAGCAAATAAAACTAATAAAATAATCGGGAATACCAGAAGTTCAAAGTTAATTACTGTTGGTTTTATTAGTGATAAGTTATTTGATATTCTTGGAAAATGCATAAATATTCAAATTACTAATGTTGCCAATATTGTGTATGCAAAACTTGCATAAACTTTATATTTTCTTGAAACGTTTTCTTTTTTGATTAATCTGTAAATAGTATCTAGATTTGAACCGAGAAGTAAAACGATTACTAATGTTATTAAAACTGTAAATGCAAAAGTACTAATTACAGTTCCTTTTTTAAAGAACGATTTTATGTTTATAATTGTTGCGTTTTGATCAATTGCTTCATTTCCAATTAATAAATCAGTTCAAAAGTAAATTAATAAAGCTATTAAGAAATATAAGATAAATCTAAATATGTATGTTATTAAAATTATTGATGTTTTTTGATAATCCATTGGATATAACTTATTAGCATTAATAAATCTTTTGATAAAAACATTTATTATGTTTAAAAGTAAATATACAAATGCAACTATTGCAACAACAAATAATGGATTTATGAATTTTTGCAATTTATCAAGTGAAAAAAATGTAGCCATAAGTCCAATAGAAAAGAAAAGATAAATTAAATAAATAGGTAAATATTTTTTTGCATTACTTTTACTTTCTGTTAAGTTAATTGAATTCTTTAATAATGTAGAAACTATCACTATATAAAAAATCAATGAAGAAGTTATCGAGACGACATTCGCTTGATACCATTTTTCTGAGTTAGTAAATAACACATAATACAACGGATTTCTTTCTACTCCAAATCTAAAAAATGATTTATCGAATTTGACAAGTAGCGCCATGTTAAATGCAAATAGAGCAACAATAATTACTAACTTTAAAATATTAATTAAGTTTCTTTGTCTTTTAAATCATTCTTTAAAAATTTGAAGTTTTAAATTTATTTTCATATACAACCTCCTATTGTTTAAAATATACGCACGCGTTTTTATTTTTTTATTTTACATTAATATTTAAAATAAATTATTCAATTTTCAGAATTTTTATTTTTTAAAAAATAAGTAAAAAAAATGAAAAAAATAACTTTTTTGTAAAAGTTATTTATCTGATTTTAGCAATTTATATTCAAGTTCAACAGGTACTTTTTTTCCAAAAGATTCCAATTCAATTATCGCTGTTTGTTTATTATGATCAATACTTAGAATAGGACCTTTTTCACCTTGATAAGGTCCGTCTATAACCTCAACTATTTCGTCAGCTTTAAATTCAACTAAGTATTTACCTGTTTTATAGTCTTCCAGTGCTTTATCTTCTTGAATTAAAGATTTTCTAATTTCTTTTTCTGGAACTGGTGTTGGTTTAGCTCCTTTACCACTTGAACCAATTAATCCTGTAACAAATTGAGTATTACGGATAACGAATCAAGCCTCATCAGTCATATCCATTTTGATAAAAATATATCCTGGGTACATGTTAGCCCATTTTATTTTGTATTCTTCACCTTTTAATTTTTTTTCTGCTTCTTTAGGTGTTAAAACAGGTTTTTTAAAAATTTTAAAAGCCCCATTTTCAGTAGCTGTTGAATCGAATGAATGACTAACTTCTTCTGCTATTATACGGTTTTTAAGTGCTTCAACAACTCTATCTTCTTTTCCGGATACTGTTGAAACCATATATCAATTAAACTTATACATCTTGTAATCTCCTATAGACCAATTTTTAATTTGGCTCAAATATATGCAAATAGTGTTGTTATAGCAAAAACAAATCCCACAACAATTAATGTAAAAATAATTATCTTGGTTAATGAACTTCAATTAGTTTTATTTGAAGGTCATCTAACTCTTTTGATATCTAAAACAAATTTTCGAAAGTAATACTTCTTTTTTCTTTCCTTTTTAGGAACTACCAATTCTTTGTTTTTCCTCATTATTTCTCTTCCTTGTGCATTGTATGAACCTTACATTGAGTACAATATTTTTTGACCGAAATTCTATCCTGGTTACCAGAACTTTTATTGGTTGAGTAGTTTTTTCTTTTGCATTCTTGACATGCAAGCACAATTTTATTCTTTTGCATAATTATCTTATATTATACATTTTAATAATATAATGCAATAATTTTTTATTTAAGAAAATAGCCATATGTTGGCTAATTTTCGTTTCCATAAATTTAAATTATTTTTTTAGTTGTGAAATTGCGTTAATTAATTCATCAACTTTATCGGTTTTTTCTCAGGTGAAATCTTTTTCTTCTCTTCCAAAATGCCCAAAAGCAGCGGTTGCATAATAAATTGGTCTTCTCAATTTCAGACCTTCAATTATACCTTTAGGTGTAAGATCAAAAACATTTTGAACAGCTTGTGAAATTAAATCATTGTCATATTTTGATGTTCCAAAAGTATCTATATAAATTGAAACTGGTTTTGGTTCACCAATTGCATAAGCTATTTGAATTTCAACTTTTTTAGCTAATTTAGCAGCTACTATGTTTTTTGCAACTCATCTAGCTGCATATGCTGCACTTCTATCAACTTTGGTAGCATCCTTTCCACTAAAAGCTCCACCACCATGGTGAGCATAACCACCATATGAATCAACTATAATTTTTCTACCAGTAAGTCCAGTATCTCCTTCAGGACCACCTATTACAAAATTACCTGTAGTATTTATCAAAATTCTGTTTTCAACTGTATCAAAGCCATATTGGTAAATTACCGGTTTTATAATTTGTTCTTTTACAAATCGGTTAAAGACATCTTTTTCAAAATTTTCACTGTGTTGAATTGACATTAAAATTGTATCAACTTTTGTGTGTTTTGGATCTGTATAGTCAAGCGTAACTTGACTTTTCATATCTGAACCAGCTCATTTAAATGAACCGTTTTTTCTTAATTTTTCTGCTCTTTCAACTAATTTATGAGCTATCATAATTGCTAAAGGCATAAGTTCTTTAGTTTCATCAGTTGCATAACCAAACATAAGCCCTTGATCACCTGCTCCAATTTGACCATCTTTTAAATCAATGCCTTGAGCAATATCAGGACTTTGTTTTCTAATGTCAGTTATAAACTTTGTGTGTGGTGTCAAATAGCCTAAATCATGTAAAACAAATTTTGCTATAGCAATTACATCTATATCTTCTGCATTAGTTGAAACTTCACCGGCTATAACTATTGTATGACCACTTGCTAAAGTTTCTATTGCCACTTTTGAATATGGATCAGCCATTAAGTATGTGTCCAAAATAGCATCAGAAATTTGATCACATACCTTATCTGGATGTCCTTTTCCAACCGATTCGCTTGTAAATAATTTTTTCATAATATACCTCTTCTATGTAATAAAAAAGAGAAATAAAAATTTAAACATGTTAAAGTTTTCACTTCCTAGCATTCCACCTTACTTACTTTTTAAAAGTAAGCAGGTTGGCAATGGTGTTAGTTGCTAGACTACCATCCTCTTTATGTTTTATTACTTTAAAAATTATATTACGAAAGAATTTTTTAGGAAGAAAATAGAGAAAAAGGTGATTAAAATTATTGATTATAAATGTATTTCAAAAATAAAAAAAGTTATGAAATGTAAATCACTCATAGTTCATATAATATAGATAGTGACTTTTTAATTTAAGTGTTGAGTAAATTAGTAAACTTGAAGACTATGTAATTAAAAGTTGTGTTCTTTTATCTAATAGAACTCCATTGTAGGTTAATAATTCGTTTTATATTGATGTTTTCAGTGAAATTTATCAAAATATAACGATTAAAACACGTCTTGGTTAATTATTATAAAAACGACAAAACAATATTTTAATTCTAAAAAACTTTAGTAATAGTTTATTGAAAAATTCAGAGTAATTGTATAAGGTGACATTGTTTTTTGGTGGAACAACTAGTCATGATTTTATGAACAAAATTAAAATATAGAAAATCATTAGATTTATATATGACTACATAAAAAACGACCTAAGTAAGGTCGTTATTATTTTACTATTTGTTGTTTAAAGCCATTTGTGTAAGTGTTTTGATCATTACTCCTGTTGGTTGTCCGCCAAGGTCTGCTGTTCCAGCTACATCAAGGTGAATATATTCAACACCTTCGGTGAATTCTTTTAAGAACATAGCAGCTGATGATGAACCACCGCCATTTCCTGATAAGTCAGTGTTTTTAAGGTCTGCTACATAACTATTTCTAATTTCTTTTGCAAAAGCTTCATCAAGAGGCATTCTTCAAATCAATTCATTTTGTGTATTAGCAGCCATTGATAATTCTTGTCATCCTTTTTCGGTTGTTGATCATGCTCCGGTGTATGTTGATCCAAGAGCAACAAGAATAGCACCAGTTAATGTAGCGACATCAATTAATCTTGTAGCATTAAGTTTTCTTACTGCATAGGTTAATCCATCAGCCATAACTAATCTTCCTTCAGCATCAGTGTTATTAATTTCAACTGATTTTCCATTCATCGATACTCATACAGAATCGGGTAATGAAGCATCACCGTTTACTCTATTATCTGTAATGCATAATACTGCTGAAAAGTTTGCTTTTGGTTTTAGTTGTGCAATAGCTAATAATGTTGAAGCTACTATAACTGAACCAGACATATCGAATTTCATTCCAAGCATTGATTTAGAAGGTTTTAAACTATAACCTCCTGAATCAAAAGTAATTCCTTTTCCAACAAGAACTGTTTTTTCTTTACTTGCAGGATTTCCGGTATATTCGATTACTACAACTCTAGGTTCATAAACACTTCCTTTATTAACAGAAAGTAATAGACCCATTTTGTGATCTTCAATTTCTTTTTTGTTTAGAACTTTAAGTGTAAGGTTTTTATGTTTTTTAACTTCTTTTGCTACTACATCAGCTAAATATTCTGAGTTGCAAACATTAGGAGCCATAATTTGTAATTCTCTAGCAAAGTTAAGTGATTCAGAAAGAATCAAAGCTTCGGTAAGCGCTTCTTTGTATTCCGTTTCATTAACTGAACTAAATAATGTAATTTCGAATTTAGGTTCATCTTTCTTTGTTTTTAGATTTCAAAGTTTGTAACTAGTATAGTTATATGATTCAACAAAGAATTTAACCAATTGTTGAATTGTTACATCACCTGCTACGAATGAATCTAAATCTATTTGGTAATCTCTTTGTGCTGACTTTGAAATTGTTTTAGCAAATGAAATAGCATCTTCTAATTTATATTCTTTTTTGTCACCCATAAAAACAAGCGATTCTTTTGTATCAAAGTAATCTGTCACAGAAAACTTCTTTTCCAGTAATGTTTTTGGATATGCATCCTTTTTAAAAACGGCTTTTAATAGTTGTGAACTATTACGTGTATTTGTTATTTTTGTAATCATAGTTTCCTTTCAATGTATATATTATAAATAATTAATTTTAATATGCATTATGATTTATAAATTACTTTTAAAAAACAAAGGAATTATTTTTGAACACCTTTGTTTTTTAAAATTAATATCCGAATTTTTTAATTATTTTTTCATCATCAACTCATTTTTTAGCCACTTTAACATTTAAGTTAAGAATAACTCTACAACCAAACTGATGTGATATTTTTAAACGTGATGACGTTCCTATCTCTTTAATTTTCTTGCCACCCACTCCAACAACCATACCTTTTTGTGAATCTTTTTTAACAAAAATAGTTGCTTTTATTTCCATGAATTCATCTTGTTCTATGAATTCATCAATTTCAACAGCTATAGAATGTGGTAGTTCATCATATAATGAATTAATAGCACTTTCTCTTATAATTTCTTTTGCTAAAAAACGCATTGGCTTATCCGTTAAATAGTCTTGATCATAATAAGCGTTATCTTCATATGTAAATTCTTTTAGTGTACTTATAAGAAAATCTATTGATTTAGAATTTTGGGTTGATGTTGAAAGAATTTTATTAAATCCGTATTCTTTTAAGCTTTCTAATTTTTGCTCGATTAGTTCAGGCTTACCTTTGATTTTATCAACTTTTGTTATAACTGCTACTTTGTTTTTAATGTGTTTTAAATTATCTAATATAAGAATGTCGCCCTTACCAATTGTTTCATCAGCAGGTGTTAAAAAGAGCGCTAGATCATTGTTTTTAACTGTGTCATAGGCATTTTTGTTTAATGCTTCACCTAATTTATTGATTGGTTTATGTATTCCTGGTGTGTCTGTGAATATGATTTGATATCCTTCTTCGTTATACACACCTGTAATTTGATCTCTGGTAGTTTGAGGCGTTGGAGTTACTATTGAAAGATTATAAGAAAGTATCGAATTTAATAAAGAACTCTTACCAACATTTGGCCTTCCTAATATCGTGCAGAAACATACTTTCATTAGAATATATCATCATTTCTAATTGGGAATGGAACCAACTCTTTAATTGTCACTTTTCTAAAATCTATTGCATTGTTTTTGTACATAAATACTTTTGCATCGTCTTTCATAAATTCAGTCATAACTTGTCTGCAACCAGCACAAGGACTGATATAATCATCAAGTTGAGAGATGATATGAATCTCCTTAAAATCACCCACTTTTCCACCATAAGCAACCGAACCAAATAAAGCGCTTCTTTCAGCACAAAGTCCTGATGGATAGGCTGCATTTTCAACATTAACTCCATAATATTCTTTTCCATCATTGTCAATTGCGATTGCGGCAACCTTGAATTTTGAATATGGTGAGTATGACTTAGCAAGTAATTCTCTTAATTTTTTATTTTCCATTATTATTCCTCTTCTCTTGTAATGTTTAAAGGTGAAAATATAGTATCAACCAATTTATTCATTTCTATTCTTTCATCTTCTAGTTCATGGTCATAACCCATCAGGTGAATTAGTCCATGAGCAAATAAATAACAATATTCTCTCTTTAAAGAGTGATTAAACTCTTGCGATTGTTCTTCAACTTTTTGCGAAGATATTACTAATTCACCCAAATGAATGAAAGGTATTTTTGAATTAAAATCTATTTTTCCAAAGTCAAATGATAATATATCGGTGACATAATCTTTGTTTCTGTACGATTTGTTCAATTCCTTAATTTTTTTGTTATCAACAAAAGTTACATCAACCTGAATATCCTTCTTAATATTAAAATGTTTAACAAGATTTTTTAAAATTTCTTGATATTCCTTTTTGAATTTAAAACCGTATTTCCTATGATTTGCATAATTGATTTCTATATTTTTATCCAAATTATTCATAAAAAAATTATAGCATATTATTTATTTCATTTAGGTCCAAGAATATTGCTAAATTAACTTTTTTGTTCTCAAATTAAAACACTACTTATTTGTTAATATACAAAATATATTAATTGATTTGATAAACATAGAACAACTAAGACCATTTGTAAAATTAAGCTTTTCATTAATAGGTTCTAATATATTAATATTAGTTTTTTGATTTTTAGTTTCAAGTATTAAACATGAATATTTGTATATTTTATTTTCGAACTTAATAATTATTTCACTTTTTTTATTTATAGAATTTAGTGATTCATTAACAAATAATTTTCCATGATCTTCATATATGTAGCATGATTTATATGAAGGTATTTTTATTGACATAATCAAAACTAGTGATACAAAAAGTAATATTAACAATATAAATAGCAAAATAATTTCTTTATATTTCATTAATTTTTTCAATATAAATCCTCTCTGAGTTATTGAAGACATAATTATTAGAATGAGATATTTCTATAAATAATGAACCGCTTAAATGATCACTCAGACATTCTTTCATAAATTTAGAAATATTGAAATTAATGTTTTCAAAAGCTTCGTCAAGAATAATTATTTTTGGTTCTTCAATCATTGCTTTTAAAAATAAAATTATTCTTTTTTGACCAGTAGATAGGTTACTAGCATTATTTATTAAATTAGAATTTACTTTAATATTAGCTTCGTTTAAAAGTAGATCGAGATCATACTTTTTGAAAATTAAATCTTTGTATGCCTTTTTATTTGGACTAGATTCTGTAAGAAATTCTTCAATAGAAATATTTGGAAAATATTGGTCAGGATTTATTATGAAAATGTGACTTTCATAATAATTAAGATCATATTTTTTATTTTTAATGACTATATTTACCAGGCCTTCATAAAAGTCATAAACACCTACCAATATTTTTGCTAAGCTTGATTTTCCAGAACCGTTGCTTCCAATAATATGAGTGTTTTTATCAATAATTAAATTTTTTATATCAAGTGTTTTTTTATCTTTTCAATTTAATTTTAGGTTATTAATTTCAATAGAAATAGGATCTTGTTTATCAATATTTAATGATGTTTTTTCATTAGAAATTTTGAAATTAAAGGTATTTAAAATCTCTAAATTTTGCTTGTTTTGATTTCATATATTTATCTTATCATTCACCGATTTTAAAGGGTCAGTAATAAGTGAAATTCCACTCAAATAAAATATAAATTGGTATATTGGGATTGACTTGTTTCAATATAAAATTATAGCTATTGTATAAATAACAAATGGAAAAAGTGTATGAAAAAATCCATGAAAAGAATTTCAAAAATTTAGTTTATGACTTAAGTTACTTGATATAAGATTGTATTGACTAAGAATTTTTTTATTTTTATTAAGTAACAAATAATTTGTATTCTTAGAATTAATAGTCCTGTTTAAATTAAAAAAATCCAGTAAACCAATCATGTTTAATGAATATAACTCTTTTAGTGAATTACTTCATTTTCTTATATTTAAACTTATATATGTTGATGATAAAACGGATATGAATCCATATGACATTATTGAAATAAGAACATAATTATTAGATTGATATAAATAATATACCGACACTAAAATTGAAACCAGATCAATAATGATATTGCTTAAAAAACTTACTTTAAATTCTTCAATAGGCTTAAGTGTTTCAAACCTCAAAAGTATTTCGCTATCATTGTATTTATATATTGTTTTGTACTTATTTTTTTGAATATTTTCAAGCAACTCAGCTTGTTTTTTTTCTACAGTTTTTAGTATTCTTTTATTAATTAACTTGTATGAAATGGAATAAAAAATCTGAGTAATAATAGTAAATCAAGCAAATAAAATTAACGTAATTAATAGTGGATTAATAGCATAGGAAAAATATAAATTAGTCATAAAAATTTTTGATATTAATGGTGATGTAATTTTTGCTAATAATCCAATGAAGCAAATCAAGAAAAAATAAAGATTAAAATGTATGTTATATTGATTTTTAACAATCTCTTTTTTGTAATTATAGTTTCTTTTAATTTCTATTATCAAACCACCATAAATATTACTTAAATCACTATGGTTAAGTCATTTATATCCATTTATAGGATCATAAATATAGTATAAATTAAAGACTTTTTTTATTAGAATAATTAAATGGCTAAAACCATTATTATTAACTAAAATAGCAATTGGATATTCACTTTTATCAATGGTTGTTAGTTCATTAAAATCACATTTATAAGTGCTTAAAAATAATCCAAAATCACTACACAATTCTTTAACGCTGTTAAGTTTGATTCCTTCGCTGCTATAAGTACTATTTGCCTTTAGTTTTGAAATGGGTAAATTTGAATCATAAAATTTATCATAAAAATATTTTATGACATATAATGAGCAATCTTTAGAATCGAACTGTTTCATGACATCTTATTAACATATATATTCAAAAGAACTAAAAAAGGAAAATAATTTTTATCTTATATAATATTGTAAAATATATAAACATTAAGGAGTTATAAATGAAAAAGAAAATTGCTTTAGCTAGCGATCATGCTGGTTTTGAATTAAAAGAAAATATTAAAAATTATTTAGCTAAGAAAGGTTATGAAACTGTTGACTTAGGTCCTGATACAGATAAAGTTTCTATTTCTTATGCTTCGCAAGGAAACAAATTAGCTGACTATGTAGTGGATAATGATGTTGATTTTGGTGTAGCTGTTTGTGGAACAGGTTTAGGAATTTCTTATGCTTTAAATAGACACAAACACATAAGAGCTGCAAGAGTTGCAAGTGTGGAAGATGCTCATTTAGCAAAATTACATAATGATGCAAATGTTCTTTGTTTTGGTGGAAGACAAATTGAAAAAGAAAAAGCTTTTGAAATGATTGATGATTACATTAATACAAAATATGAAGGTGGAAGACACCAAACAAGAATTGATGAATTAGATCAATAATAAAGTGCATCATTTTTGAATGCCATCTTGTATTTATGAATAAAACAGCTAAAATGTTTTATTTTTTTTATATGGATTATAATATTAAAGTATGTTTTTTACATACAAGTGAGGAAAATATGAAATTAAATAAAAAATTATTTCTATTAGGAGCTATGATACCTGCTGTTAGTGCACTTTCAGTAGTTGCTGTGTCATGTAATAACGGAACAGATAAAAAAGATGCTACTCCAGCAGAAGTAATTGAAATGGTTAAAAAATTAACCAATGAAGATAAAAATAAATTAATTCACGCCCTTGATGTTAAAGGAATTTTAACTCAAGATGAAGCAGCAAACTTGATTAACACACTAAATAAAGATGCTGCACAAATTGGTTCAATAGTTTGGTACATTAAATCAGCTGAATCAAGAATTGGTAGAGAACAAGATTATGCACTAGCAAAAATTAAATTTGATAATTTAATTAAGGATGCTACAAGTAAATGAGATTTAGGTAAAGTTGAAAAAACAACTGGTTTAGTTAAAAATCCTGATACTGATAAATTCATCCCTGTTGTATATATGGATATTGATGAAACGGTTTTAAGTAATGACTTTACAGAATCAAGAGCCATGACTGTTGGTGGATATAAACCAGCCGATAAAGAAAACTATGACCTTAAAGGTGTAAGAAAAGCAACTCCAGGTGCTATTGCATTTATTAACCATGTTTTTGATAAAGGTGGAGTTGTAATGTATAACTCTGATATGAATCAACCAGAAACAGTTAGAAAAGCCGTTAAAGAAAACTTAATTAAAGCCGGTGTTAAAAAAGAATATGTTCAAGATTGACAATTCTGAATGAGAGGATCTGTACCTTATAAAGCTGCCGACCCTGAAAAAGAAAAGAAAATTGAAGAATGATCAAAAATGACTCCAGAACAAGCCGCTAAAGTTACAAAAGAAGAAATTTCAGCATTAACAAATGATTTAAAATTTGGTAAAGAATTTAGAAAAATGCCATGAATAGGATGACCATCATCTGATATGGCTTACAACATTGGTAAATTAGTATTCAAAAACCAAAGAATGAATGCTACAAGTGAAAACACAGAAGGTTGAGACTTAGGAACAACAGGAGCTGATAAGGTTAAATTCCGTGTTGCTATGAAAATTGGAGACAACTTCAACGACTTCTTTGATGAAGCTTCAAAGAAACAATCGAACGATGATCGTGTAGCACTTTATGAATCAAAAGACGCTGCAATGAAAGATCTATTCTTAAATCCAGAGGGATCAAAAGGTAGAAAATATGATGCCGAAACTAAAAAATGAAGTGATCTAGAATGAAAACAATCATACCAACTAATCACAGGAAACAGTGAATACGGTGGATGATTAGATCCATATGGATATAAAAACACATACCTTGAATTATGAAAAGCAATTAAAGAAATTATTAAAGACCCAAAAGATCTATAATAATTTAATAATTAAAATAGAACAAGTTGAACTTGTTCTATTTTTTTATAATTGTTTATCATCTTGATATAAAACATATCATTTATATTCGTCTATTTTCTTTGGATATATAACACCTTTTGTATTTAAGCTGATTTTGTAATATTTAAATTCTTTATTTATATTTAACTCGATTTCCTTATTCAAATTGTTTAAATCAATTTGAATAATTTTTGTTGGAGTTAAAAATACTTTTTTGTTGCTATCATCATAATAAAAAGGAACAAGTTCAATATTATTTAAACCATAATATTTTAAATAATCAACAATCTTTTTATCGGCATTTTTATTAATTTTTATTGATATTTTATCACCATTTTTTACAATATTAAACTCTTTTTTGATGTTGTCATTTGAGTAATTTACTTCATTAAAATAATTATTTTGTTGTATTGTTCTAATGTGAATAGGAACAAAGTAAAATAAGCTACCTAGACTCAATGATAAAGATATAGTTGCAAAAATCTTCGCTAAGATTTTAATTATTTTTTTATTCTTCATAACTTCCAACCCTTAGCATTGCGGAACCATATTCATTTTTATCGTCGCCATAATAATTTATAATTTTGCTACCTTTTCTAATGATAAAAATTTTTAATTTGAACTTCATTTTAGAGTTTGGTATAAAAAAATTATTGTTCAATTTAAGTTTAAAATCATCGTTTGTCAAAAGAGAATCCAAATCTATTCTTTGTATAGGATATTCTAAATCTTCAACTCTATTTAATATATATTTATTACTTAGTTCATTATTAAAAACAATATCTTGGATAAATACAAGTTCATTGAAACCAGCATTCTTAAGTGTGTTAAGCAATTCTTTTTTGGTTTCAAAACCAAAAAACATATCACCAACTTTTTTAACTTTAATAACACCGTTTTTTACTTCTTGATTCAAAAGAGAATATAAAAATTCATAGTCTTTTATATTTTGATTATTATTGTTGCTTGGATGGTTATAAGTATATTTTTTAATTGGTGTTGTTAATGCAACACTTAAACCTATTATTGGTGCAATTATTATAGGTGAAATGTAAAGAGAAATCAAAACTTTTTTATGCATTTTTCAACCAATCTTTATTAAGTTCTTTAATAATATTGTTTTTTGTATTTTCATCATATTTATATCAATTGTTTTCTAAAACATTTCTTAAACTTGTAAAGTAATTTAAATCTATTTTTCAATATTTTGTATATTGTCATGATTTTGTTATTAATAAATCAATTGGTAACTCTTCGCCAGTCATCGTATTATAAATTAAACCAACTTTTTTATTGTTAATATCTTTTGTCTTTACTGAAAACATTTGAATATCTTTTTTCTTATAATGTTCATATGAATAATCTCTATCGGTTTCTTCGTGATCTAAAATTAATTCTACATCTAATCTTGAAAGAGAAATTATTTTAGTTGGTGATAGTTCATTAAAACTTTTAATTTTAAGTTCTATATCATTAATGCTTAAATAAAAATTACTAGGATCATCTAGATAAAATTTTTTATCAAACATTATTTCTAATGTATTATTCATTATTCTTTTTTCAACATTAGATTCATTTATATAATCTACTTTTGAAAATACTGTAAACCACAAATTACTAAATGAATCCATAACTGGTTTCAAATATGGTACCACCTTTACCACTCCATTAATTACCAATCCACCCGCTTTTTCTATGTTGCTTTTTGAATCTTCTGACACTTCATCACCCACTAAAATGTTTTGAATTCTTTTTAAAATTGTTTTTTTATTACCTTTTTTTATATTTTTAGAAAAATCACCTTCAACTTTTCTTCCATCAATAAAAATATTTTTATATTCTATATTTAATTCATAATCATCAGTATTATCAATTAAAAAATATGGTTTTATTCTAATTCCGTTTAATAATATCATTGAATCAAAATTAAATGGTTCGTTTTTTGATGTTTTATCATCAAAAAACTTATCATTGTAATAATAATAAAAAGCACTATCATCACCAGAATAAAGCGGCGCACTTGCTGTTGTTTTTACTTTGTGAGATACGTATAAATCAAAAAATGGTTCATGTTTATCATTACAATATGCGTTATAACAAAATCCATCATTAGTTCTTATTGTTTTAAATTTCATATTTTTTGTAATTACAGAATTTTCAATAATTTTACCAAACAATGTTTTTTGATGATTTGGCAAATTCTTATCCTCAATATTTATTGGATTTACTCAATAATAATTATTATCTTTGATTCATTTTGTCCAACCAAAAATATGTATGAATTTTTCATTTAATTTAGAAAGTTCAAAACTAGGCATATCCCCTAAATCTACCTTTGTTCCCTTAACCCTATCTATATAGCTTGCTGTATATCTAGGTACAAAAGTTTTTGAATTATAACTTCCTTTTTTATCAGCAGGCACAGTTAGTAAAAATTTTTCTTTTAAACATTCAACATCAACCTTCAATATCATCTCATTAATGTTATTTTTATTGTCGTTTGTAGTTATATTAAAAACTGTTTCAATATATGGTTTATCTATCATCGCCATACCACCTTCCATTTTGATTATAATTAAATTTATATAAAAGAATAATATCTACTTATAATAGAGATATTTTATGTAAAAAATGTGGAAAAATTTCTCAAACATAACAAAAAACAAGATCAACTTGTTTTATTTTTTGTATTTTTTATCTCAAAAACATTTGTTTGAAATAACACAATAAGTGTTAATATCTTTTAAATATTTGTTAAAACTCTTTTTAGATTTTACAGTTCAAAAAACATAATATTTGGCAAAAGAATCATAGAATTTTTTGTTAATTTTATATGAACTCAACGATACATTAAGATACTTAATTATTTTTAAATGATCTTTGTCAATATCAATTAGTGTCTTCTTTTTATCGATGAGAAAACCTAATTCTAAATCATGATTTAGTTTATAAAAGTTATGCAAAGTATTTAAATTAAATGAACTTAAAAGAATTTTATTTAAATTAACTTTATGTCTAATTAATGTTTTATAAATTATTTCTTCTATACCTTGATAATTGTTGTTTTCGGTTTTTATTTCTAAATTAATTAGTTCCATTTTGTCTTTATATAGTTCTAGAAACTCGTCAAGAGTTAGTATGGTTTCTAATGTGCCTAAAAATTTTAAATTGTCTGCATAATTAAGAGTTTTCAATTCATTTAAGTTACTTTGCTCAATAATTTTATCAACACCAGCAACTCTTTTTGTATTAAAATCATGAATAATAACAACTTTTTTATCCTTAGTTAAATGCAGATCCAACTCAACACCATCAAATCCATATTCTACTGCTTTATCAAATGCAAGTTTTGTATTTTCGGGATATATATCACTATATCCTCTATGAGCTAATTTATAAACTTTATTTTTCATAAGGTCATAATTATATACATTTTAAAACTACAAAAAATATTTTTTTTGCTTGTTTTATATTAATAAAACATTTAAATATTACAAATAATATTATGATATTAAGCACTAAATTAATTAGTTTTTCTATTAATTTTAAATGCATTTTTTAGATAAAAAATACATAAAAAAACAATATGATACAGCAAAAAGAGTTGTTAGAAAAATATAATACAAAACTTTTTCATTTTTTTGCTTTTGTTTATTTTTTTTATCTCTATAATATAAAAGCAACTACAGCATTGATCCATAAGGTTGCTGATACGCCAAAATAAGTTGTTGAGGACGTATAAGGTTTTTATGGTGAGCTGAGTTCGTAATGAACAAAGGAGACAACATGAGTAGATTAAATATCAAAGTTAAAGGTTTCGACCATGCTTTAGTTGATGAAGCAGCAAGAAAAATCTTTAATGCAGCCAAAACAGCTGGATCTGAAGTTAGTGGACCAATTCCTCTTCCTACAAAACGAGAAGAAATTACCATTTTAAGATCAGTTCACGTTAACAAACCAAGTCGTGAACAATTTGAAAGTAGAACTCACCAAAGACTTATTGTAGTAACAAAAGTTAATGATGCAACTACTGATAAAATCAAAAGACTTGAACTACCCGCTGGTGTAGCGATTCAAGTTACAGTTAAAACAAAATAGTTTATTTATTTAAACATAAGGAGAAAATATGAAAGGAATCTTAGGACGTAAAGTTGGGATGACTCAAGTTTATACTGAAACAGGACAAAGAGTTGCTGTTACAGTTATTGAAGTTCAACCAAATGTTGTTACAAAAGTACTAAGCCAAGAAAAAAACGGTTATACAGCTATTCAACTTGCGGTTTTTGATAAAAAAGCAAGTCGTAGTAATAAACCAGAAACTGGTCACTTTGCAAAAGCTAAAACAACACCTAAGCGCTACGTAAAAGAAGTTCGTGACATGTCTGGTTATGAACTTGGACAAGTATTACAAGCAAATGTATTTAAAGCTGGTGAACTTGTTGATGTTACAGGAACATCTAAAGGAAAAGGATTTGCTGGAACAATTAAAAGACACAATCAACACATTGGACCTAAGTCTCACGGTGGTGGTGGAGGATCACAACCAGTTAGACAAACAGGTTCTCTTGGAGATATTGCTGGAAACAAAGTTGTTAAAGGTATGACAATGCCTGGACAATTAGGAAATGAAAGAACAACAGTTCAAAACCTAGAAGTTGTAAAAGTTGATTTAGTAAATAATTTATTACTAATCAAAGGTTCAATTCCAGGACCTAAAAAATCATTTGTAATGGTTAGACAAGGAGTTAAGGGATTAGCAAATCATAATCCAATTAACCTTGTTGATATAAATGAAGTAATTTTAATGAATGAATTAGTTGAAAAAGCTAAGAAATTACAAGTTGAAGTTGTTGCAGGTATGACATCAAGAGATTTATTACCATTAGTAGAAGCAGCAGAAGCTAAAGAAAAAGAAAGTAAAGAAGGAGACAAATAGTCATGGCAGATCAATTAAAACCAACAACTAAAAAAGCTCCAGCTAAAACTACTACTTTAAAAGCAGCTCCTGCAAAAGAAAAGGCTCCTCTTAAAGCAGCCCCTGCAAAAGAAAAAGCAACAATCAAAGCTGCATCAGCTAAAGATAAAAAAGTTATTTTAGAAACAACTAAAGTTAAAGAACCTAAAGTTGTTAAAAAAACAACAAAAAAAGTTACACCTGATATTGAACAAACACAAACAATTGAAATTACTAAAACTGTTACAACAACTTTAACAAAGACAATTCATGGTGAAGATGGTGAAAAAATCGTTGTAAAGACAACAACAAAAGCACCTAAAAAAGAAGTTGTAGCTAAAGAAGTAGCTCCTAAAAAAGTTGTAGTTAAAGAAACAACACCAAAAAAAGAAGTTGTTAAAAAAGAAACAGCTCCTAAAAAAGCCGTAGCAAAAGAAGATACAAAAGTTACTGTTGAAACATCAACAAAGAACTTAGTAAAATTTGATGCTAAACTTCCAAGCGAATTATTTGCTAGTGAAAAAATTTATGAACAAGCAATATTCGACACAATTCTATCTGACCGTGCTTCAAGAAGACAAGGAACACACCAAGTTAAAAACCGTGCTCAAGTAAGTGGTACAGGTAAAAAACCTTGAAGACAAAAAGGAACAGGTAGAGCAAGAACAGGTTCTCTTAGAACACCAGTATTTGTTGGTGGAGGTAGAGCATTTGGTCCTCAATCAGAAAAGAACTACTCATTAAAAGTTAATAAGAAAGTAAGATATGCAGCTTTTGTTTCAGCTCTTACATTATTAGCTAATGATAAGGCAGTTGCAATTGATGATTTAAAATTAAACAAAATTTCAACAAAAGAACTTGTTAAGAAATTAACTACATTAAAGATCAATGATGTAAGACATATCTTAATAGTAACTGAAGATGAAACTTTATTTAAATCAGCAGCCAACTTATCAAATGTTGTCACTGTAAAACCACATTCATTAAGCGTTGAATTATTAATTGCAGCTGATGTTATGGTTATTTCAAAAAACAGTCTTAAAGTGTTAGAAGGGAAAATTAAATAATGCAATTTACAGATATCATTAAAAAACCTATTTTAACCGAAAAGACTTATGCACAAATGGAAAAAGGAGTTTATTCATTTGCAGTAGCTTATGATGCAAACAAATTCCAAATTGCTAATGCAGTTGAAGTAATTTTCAAAGTAAAGGTTGTGAAGGTTAATACAATTAAGATAGATAAAAAACCTAAGAATGTAGGACGTTACCACGGTTTTGTAAATCGTTATAAAAAAGCTATTATTACTTTAGCAGAAGGTAACACAATTAACATCTTCCCACAAGATGATGCAACAAAAACCACTGAAGTAAAAGCAGATAAAAAAGCTGCTAAAGAAGTAAGTGATGTAGAAAAAAGAGCAGCAGCAAAACTTGCACACAAGAACGAAAAAGCTTCTAAGGCAGTTTCGAGTGTTGCTTCAAAGAAAACTACAACAAGAAAACTTGGTGGAGAATAATCCACTCATAAATAAACTTATATAAGTTTGTTACAAAACGCGGAAAATTTAAGCTTAAAAGAAAGATCCGCAACTATTTTTAAGCAAGGAGTAAGACACAATGGCAATTAAACATTATAAGCCAACTACAAATGGTCGTCGTAATATGTCTTCTCTTAATTACAAAGAAAACCTTAGTGGTCATGCACCTGAAAAATCTTTAATGGTTATATTAAAGAATAATGCAGGTCGTAATAATACAGGAAAAATTACTGTAAGACATCATGGAGGAAGAGTTAAGAGATTCTATAGACTTATCGACTTCAAACGTAACAAAGATAATATTCCAGCTGTAGTTAAAACAATTGAATATGATCCAAACAGATCAGCAAACATTTGTTTATTAGCATATGCAGATGGAGAGAAAAAATACATTTTAGCTCCGAAAGGAATTAAAGTAGGACAAGTTGTATATTCAGGAGATCAAGCAGATATTATTGTAGGTAATGCTTTACCTTTATCATTAATACCTGAAGGTACATATGTTCACAATATAGAAATGCAACCAGGTGGTGGTGGTGTTATAGCACGTAGTGCTGGAACATCAGCTCAAATTCTTGGTAAAGATGATGACGGGAAATACGTTGTTTTAAGACTTAAATCAGGTGAAACAAGACGTATCCTAGCTCGTTGTCGTGCAACAATAGGTGTTGTAGGGAACGAAGAACACTTATTAGTTAATTTAGGAAAAGCTGGAAGAAGCAGACATCTTGGAGTTAGACCTACAGTTAGAGGATCGGTTATGAACCCTGTAGATCACCCACATGGAGGAGGAGAAGGTAAACAACCAATTGGTCGTAAAGCCCCTCTTACACCTTGAGGTAAAAAAGCTCTTGGAGTTAAAACAAGAAAAACTAAGAAATCTTCAAACAAATTAATTATTAGAAGAAGAAAGGATGCTAAATAATGGCACGTAGTCTTAAAAAAGGTCCATTTGCAGACGATCATTTACTTAAAAAAGTAGATGCTATCGTTGAAGGTAAAGCACCTAAAAAACCTATCAAAACTTGATCAAGACGTTCAACAATCTTTCCAAGTTTTGTAGGATTAACATTCTCTGTTCACAATGGTAAACAATTTATCGAAGTATATGTAACTGATGATATGGTAGGACACAAATTGGGAGAATTCTCACCTACTAGAACATTTACAGGACATGGTTCAGATAAAGGTAAGAAGAAATAATGGCTAATACAGAAGTTAAAAAACAACAAGCTTACGCTTTAGTTAAATTACAACACGTATCTGCACGTAAAGCAAGATTAGTAGCTGATCTATTTAGAGGTAAAGATATTAGAGTGGCTTTAGGTATATTACACAATACATCTAAAAAAGCAGCTCCATTATTTGTTAAATTATTAAACTCAGCAATCGCTAATGCAACAAACAACCATGGAATGGACGCATCAAAATTATTTGTTAAAGAAGTATTGGTTAATGAAGGACCAACACTTAAAAGATTTCAACCAAGAAGCCAAGGAAGAGCTTATTCAATCTTCAAACGTACATCACACTTATCAATAACATTGGAGGAAAAGAACTAATGGGACAAAAAGTTAATCCAAATGGATTCCGTTTCGGAGTTACTAAAGCACACAACACTACCTGATTTGCTGATAAAGCACAATTCGGTAATCAATTAGTTGAAGATGCAAAAATCTATAAATTCTTTGATAAATATGTACGTCAATACCAATTAGGTAAAGTGGAGATTAAAAGAACACAAGATAACCACACTACTGTAACATTACATAGTGCAAAACCAGCAGTTGTTTTAGGTCAAGAAGGTAAAAACATCGTTGAACTAACAACTAAATTAACAAAATTCATAAAAAATAAACACATTAAAATCAACATCAAAGTTGTTGAATTAAAAAACCCTGATTTAAATGCAAGATTACTTGCAGAAATGATCGCTATTAAATTAGAAAACCGTGAAAGCTTTAGAACAGCTCAAAAAATGGCAATTAGAAATGCTATGCGTGCTAGAGCTAAAGGAATTAAAACTAGTGTTAGCGGTCGTCTTAATGGAGTTGACATGGCTCGTTCTGAAGGATATTCAGAAGGAGAAATGAAACTTCATACACTAAGACAAAACGTTGATTATGCTACTGCAACAGCTCGTACAACATATGGAGCTATTGGAGTTAAAGTTTGAGTTTCACTAGGTGAAATATTGGAAGGAGATGATAAACATGCTTCAACCAAAAAGAACTAAATACCGTAAACCATTTTTAGTGAAACACGATAAACGTGTTGCACACAAAGGAAACAAAGTTTCATTTGGAGAATTTGGTTTACAAGCTGTAACAAGTTCATGAGTTACAGCAAGACAAATCGAAAGTGCTCGTATTGCTATTACAAGAAGAATGGGACGTGAAGGACAAGTTATTATTCGTATCTTCCCACACTTCTCAAAAACTTCGAAACCTATTGGGGTTCGTATGGGATCTGGAAAAGGATCGCCTGAAAAATGATATACAGCAGTTAAAGTTAATACAATGATGTTTGAAGTAAGCGGTGTTAAAGAAGATATTGCAAGAGATGCATTACGTCTTGGTGGACACAAATTACCTGTTAAATGAAAGATTGTTCAAAAAGAAGCAACACAAGAATTAGAAGGAGCTAAATAATGTTATATAAAGATATTAAAGCAAAAAGCGTTGAAGAATTACAAACATTAGTAGTTGATCTAAAAGCTGAACTTTGAACTTTAAGATTCAAAAACGCTACAGGTTCACTTGACCAAACACACAAAATTAACGAAATAAGAAAAGATATTGCAAAAATCCTTACAGCTTTAAACGAAAAAGGGGCTAACTAATTATGGAAAGAAATTCAAGAAAAACCTTAACTGGAACAGTTGTTTCTGCTCACAAGACACCAAAAACAATTATTGTTGCAGTTGACACTTACAAAAAACACCCATTATATGCTAAACGTTTTAAATCAACTAAACGTTTTGCTGTACATGACGAAAACCAAGAAGCTAAATTAGATGATATAGTTTTAATAATGGAGACTCGTCCATTATCAAAAACTAAACATTTTAGATTAGTATCAATTAAACAATCAGCTATTGAAGGAGCTAAATAATGCTTATAGAATTATCAAGAGCTAACGTAGCTGATAACTCAGGTGCTAAAGAAATTGGTGTTATTCGTATATTAGGTGGAAGTAAGAAAAAAGTTGCTAATATTGGTGACATAATTATTTGTTCAGTAAAAAAAGCTATTCCTAATGGTGGTGTTAAAGCTGGTCAAATTGTTAAGGCTGTTATTGTTAGAAGTCGTTATGGTATATCAAGAGAAAACGGATCATACATTCGTTTTGATGATAACGCAGTTGTATTACTTAAAGAAGACTTGACTCCACGTGGAACACGTGTATTCGGTCCAGTAGCTCGTGAAATCCGTGAAAGATTCCCAAAAATCGTTTCACTTGCACCAGAAGTTTTATAGTAAAGGAGATTATTAAATATGAACAAAATTAAATTCAAGAAAAATGATCAAGTTTATGTAATTGCTGGAAGAAGCAAAGGTAAAAACGGGACAATACAATCAGTTAATCATAAAGACCAAACAGTTATTATTAAAGATATTAACATGGTAACAAAACACAACAAGCCAACACAACAAAACACAGAAGGATCAATATCTTCAAAAGAAGCTGCTATTCATGTATCAAACGTGGCATTCTTAGTAAAAAAACCTGCTAAGAATTCACCTGCTCAATATTCAAAAATTGGATTCAAAATTAAAGATGGTAAAAAAGTAAGAGTAGCTAAAAAAACTAAGAAGGAAATATAATATGTCTTTAAAGAAAGTTTACTTAGAAAAAGCAGTTCCTGCTTTAATTAAAAAATACAATTACTCATCAATAATGGCTGTTCCAAGAATAGAAAAAATCGTTATAAATATGACAGCAGGTAAAGAAGTTTCAAACTCAAAAGCAATCGAGGAAGTTATTAATGAATTAACATTAATTTCATCACAAAAACCATATCAAACAGTAGCTAAAAAATCTAACGCTTCATGAAAACTTCGTGAAGGAATGCCTATGGGTGGAAAAGTTACACTCCGTAGAGAAAGAATGTGAGATTTCTTAGAAAAATTAATCAATGTTGCAATGCCACGTATCCGTGATTTCCGTGGTGCAAATCCAAAAGCATTCGATGGTAGAGGAAACTTTGCTCTCGGAATTAAAGAAGAAATCATATTCCCAGAAATTGAATTTGACAAAATTCGTCGTATAAAAGGTTTAGACGTATTAGTAGTAACTAATGCAAAAAGTGATCAAGAAGCTAAAAGTTTACTTGAATTACTTGGTGTACCATTCGAGAAAAAAGGAGATAAATAATGGCTAGAAAATCGCTTATAGTTAAAGCAAAACGTCCTGCTAAATTCTCTTCTCGTGCTTATACACGTTGTGAATTATGTGGACGTCCACATGCTGTTTTAAGAAAATATAAAATATGTCGTATCTGCTTTAGAAATCTTGCTCATGAAGGTAAGATTCCAGGTATGAAGAAAGCGAGTTGATAATTATGTTTATAACAGATCCTATTTCAGATATGATCGTTCGTATTAAGAACGCAAACCAAAGAAAACATAAAACTGTTTCGATTCCATACTCAAATAAAAAAGCAAAAATTTTAGACATTATTAAACAAGAAGGATACATTACTTCTTACCAAGTTGAAGGTGAATTAGCAACTAAAAACATCGTTGTTACACTTAAATACAAAGGTGCTCAAGCAGCAATAATCGGAATTAAACGTGTTTCAAAACCAGGACTTAAAGTTTATGTTAAAGCCGAAGAACTTCCAAAAGTTCTATCGGGATATGGTACTGTAATTATTTCAACATCTAAAGGTGTTATGACTGAAAAACAAGCAAGAAAGGAAAATGTAGGTGGTGAAGTTATCGCTTACATTTGATAGGTAGCTGTATGTCTCGTGTTGGTAATAGAGTTTTAACAATTCCAGCTGGAGTTACATTTACAGTAGATGCTTCTAATAACGTTACCGTTTCAGGTAAATTAGGAACATTGCAAAGAGTTTTCAGTCCACTTATAACAATCAATGTAGAAAATAATCACGTTACAACAGTTCGTGCAAACGAAGAAAAACACACAAAACAACTACATGGAACAACAAACTCACATATCTCTAATATGTTAGTTGGAGTTTCGAAAGGTTTCAAAAAAGACCTTGAAATTAAAGGAGTTGGATATAAAGCAACACTTAAAGGAAATGTTCTTGAAGTTGCTGCTGGATATTCACACACAGTATCAGTTAATATTCCTAGTGATGTAAAAGTAGAAGTTCCTAAAGCTACTGACGTATTGATCAGTGGAATTGACAAACAAAGTGTTGGTCAATTTGCAGCTATCGTTAGAGCAATTAGAACACCTAATCCATATTCTGGAAAAGGTATTGCATATAAAGGTGAAAAAATTAGACGTAAAGAAGGAAAAACAGCTTCTAAATAGAAGTTGTAGAAAAGAGAAATTATGGCAAAATTATCAAGAAATGAAGCTAGAGTACTTAAACACAATCGTTTACGTCACTATATCTCAGGAACATCAACAGTTCCTCGTCTTAACGTATTTAAATCACACCAAAACTTTTATGCACAATTAATAGATGATACTAAAGGAGTTACTTTAGCATCTGTATCAACACTAAAAGATAAAAAATATAGTGGAAATATTGCAGCTGCTAAAGAACTTGGTTTATTAATGGGTGATGCTATTAATAAATTAAAAATTAAAGAAGTTGTTTTTGACCGTGGTGGTTACTTATTCCATGGTCGTGTTAAAGCATTTGCAGATGCAGTTAGAGAAAAAGGAGTTAAATTCTAATGGAAAATACTAAAAAAGAAGTTAAACCTTCAGTGGATAAACCTGTTGTTAAATCAACAAGTTCAAAACCAGTAGGAACAAAACCAGCGAGTGCAACTAAACCTGCATCAGCTTTTAAACCTGCTGCTCCTAAAACAGAAGGAACAAAAGAACTTAGAGCTCCAAGAAAAGTTTTTGATAAAAAAGAAGGTAGAGGTCAAGACCAAAACAAAGATAACAAAGAGAATAGAGCACCACGTCAAAGAAGAGATGGTTCAAGACCAAATAACCGTGTAAAAGAAGATGCTTTCCCAGATTTCAGTGAAAAAGTAGTTGATATTGCTCGTGTTACAAAAGTTGTTAAAGGTGGAAGAAGATTCAGTTTTTCAGCTTTCGTTGTTGTAGGAAACAAAAAAGGTCGTGTAGGTTATGGGCATGGTAAAGCAAATGAAGTACCTGATGCAATTAAAAAAGCGATCAAAGATGCTCAAAACAATCTAATCAATGTTTCAGTTATTAACGGAACAGTTCCTCATGAAATTCAAGCTAAATTCTTAGCTTCAAAAGTTATGCTTAAACCAGCTCCAAAAGGAAAAGGACTTATAGCATCAGGAACTGTTAGAGCTGTTGTTGAATTAGCAGGATACACAGACATAGTTACTAAAACATACGGATCACGTTCAAAATCAAATACAGTTAAAGCTACAGTAGAAGCTCTTAAAAATTTAAGAACACCAGAACAAATAGCTTTTATTAGAGATAAAGATGTAAAGGAATTATTATAATATGGCTATTACATTACACAATTTAAAATCTACAGCAGGTTCAAGACCTGACAAACACCGTGTTGGTCGTGGACATGCTGCGGGTAAAGGAAAACAAGCTGGAAAAGGTCAATCTGGACAAAACAAACGTAGTGGTCACAGACTAGGATTCGAAGGTGGTCAAACACCATGATTCCGTCGTATTGGAAAACGTGGATTTACAAATGTAAACCATGTTGAATATCAAGTTATCAATTTATCACAACTAGAAACATTCTTTACTGCAAAAGAAGAAGTAAATATTGAAACATTATTTGCCAAAGGAATAATTAAACGTAGCTTACCTGTTAAATTATTAGCTAACGGTAAATTAACCAAAAAACTAAACGTTAAAGTTCACAAAGCTTCAGAAACAGCAATTGATGCTGTCGAAAAACTTGGTGGAACAGTAGAATTCTTATAATCAAATTCAAAATCATAAAAGCAAGTTTAACTTGCTTTTTTAATTTCCGAATATTACTATGCCATAGCAATTTATGTAATTTATTATTTTAAAAATTACATGCCAAAAAATAATTGTGATGAAATGACCATGTCTGATTATTTAGTAGAAAGTTAGGACTCTATTTGAGGAATGAACAAGAGATTAAAAAAATAATTCTTATAAAGTTGATAATGATGATTTTAATAGTAAAATAAGTAAATGATCAATATGAATACATTGTATTCTTATATGTTTTAAAATGGTATAAGAATTAATTTGGTGTTAAAGGAAATCGATGACAAATATAAAAAAGAATGGTGTTGTTTATACACCAACCAATATTGTAAAAAAATTCTCAATGAAAGCGGGTATTTTGGAGAAAACATACTTAAAAAACATGTTATAGATAATTCTTGCGGAGATGGTAGGTTTTTAGAAGAAATTGTTAAAACTTATATAAAAGAATTTTTTAAAATAGATAACGATTTAATTAAATTAAAAAATCAACTAGAGCATTTTATACATGGTATAGAAATAGATTTGGAAGAATGCAAAAAATGTATAAATAATTTGAATTTAATTATCAAGGAATACAACATCGACAATGTTAATTGAGATATTATTGTTGCTGATACTCTTGATACAAATATATATACAGGTAAAATGGATTTTGTTTTAGGCAATCCTCCTTATGTAAGGGTTCATAATTTTGATGATCGATTTTCTAAAATAAAAAACAAACGTTTTACAAAAAAAGGCATGACTGACTTGTTTATACTTTTCTATGAAATTGGATTGAATATGTTAAATGAAAAAGGAGTTCTTTGCTATATAACTCCTTCAAGTATCTTTAATAGTTTTGCTGGTTTAGAATTCAGAAAATTTATTATTCAAAAAAAATTGTTAAAAAGCGTAATTGATTATAAACACTATCAAGTTTTCGAAAGTGTTTCTACATATACAACAATTTTAAAACTCGATAAAAACAATACCGATGAAAATATTAACTATTTTTCATACAATGATCATAATCAACAATATGATTTCATTGATAAATTAGAATATAATGATTTTTTCATTAACAATTCTTTTTATTTTCAAAAGAAGGAAAAATTAGTAATTTTCAAAAAAATAATAAATTGTAACATTAAGCAAAATAATATAAACGTAAAGAACGGTTTCGCCACATTATGCGATGATATTTTTATAAAAGATCACTTCGAATTCAAGAGTAAACACATTTTTAATGTTTTAAAATCATCTAGAAAAAAATGAAAAAAAATAATTTTTCCATACAACAAAGAAGGTGCTTTAATAACATTTGAATGTTTAGAAAAAGAACTTCAAGATTATTTGACAATTAATAAGGATAGATTATTAAATAGAAGTTTTGATAAAGGACAAAACAAATGATATGCCTTTGGAAGAAGTCAAGCAATTAATGATTTTTGAAAGGAAAAAATATCAATAAATAATTTAATAAAAACAAAAGAGAATTTAAAAATTGAATTATTAAAATCTGGTGAAGGTGTTTATAGTGGATTATACATTATTGGAAATTTTGATTTGGATAAAATTAAACAAATTTTAATTAGCGATGAATTTATAGAGTATATTTCTTTAATTTCTAAATATAAAGCTAATGGATATTATACTTTTTCGTCAAGTGATCTTAAAAAATATTTAGTCTATAAGTTAGGAGTATAGTATGGAATTTTTAAATAACATCAAAAAAAGCTTTAAAGAATATATCGAAAACGGTGAGAGAAGTAATGCAAAACTTAACCCATACATAGTTTTGTTGCAAAAGAAATCAAAATGCTTTTAGGTAATGATTATGATGTTCATAGTTTAGGTTATGGAAACGGTAAAGAAATAAAAATTCCTGGAAGATATATTGACAAAACAGTAGATATAACAATATCTAAAAATGATTCGGTCATAGCAGGAATAGGAGTAAAGTTTGTGATGTCTAATTATAAACAAAACTCTAACAACTATTTTGAGAATATGTTAGGTGAAACAGCAAATCTAAGATCTAATAATATACCCTATTTTCAAATTTTTATTTTACCTGAATTAATTCCATATTTTGATAAATTTGGAAATATAAGATCCTGAGAAAAAATAAATGAGTAAATATTAAAAAGTACATTGTTTTAAGTAACGATAATACTAATTCATATTTTCACACACCTAATAAAACTCTTTTTTCTCTTTTGAATATAGGTGACTATAATTTAATTAATACAAAAACTAAAAAGGAATATATAAACCATTTTAAAAACAATGATTTTATAGTTAAGTATAGTGATAAAAAGATAACTTTCTCAGATCAAACAATTTATAATGATTTTGAAGATTTTATCATGAAAATATATCACACTATAAAATCTATTTAGTAAAGAACTTTAATTTACTTGATGATATAAATTTAATAAACTAAAAAAATTTCTAAATTAATTAGAAATGATTTTAATGATCATTTTAAAACTAAACACTATTCTCGTTTACATATAACAACAAGCAACATTGTTATGTTAACCGGTTAAAAAAAACATTCATGTTTTTTTAACGTTAAATATTTGTGTATAAAATTAAATGATTATAAATTAATTACTATTGTTTTTTTCGTTTTGTTTATTTGGTTCCTCATTTTTTTCTAATTGCTCATCAGGAGCTAATTCTTTATTTTCACTAGGTGATTGTTCAACTTTTTGATGAGCATTAAGTTTCTTCTTTTTGTTTCTTTTAATTAAGAAAACAATAAAGAAAATTACCAAACCAATTCCCGTTGCAATTCCGGCTAAAAATACAATTAATCTTCACACACTAAGTTTAGGTTGTTCATCAGAAGTTTGAACATAAGTAGGTTGAACTGGCTTAGTTTCGGTTGTAGCAACACTTTTATTAGGTGTTATAAAACCAATCATATATTCTTTGTATTTATTATCAAAATCTTGCATTTCTTTTGTTTGATTACAAATTCCTGTTAATCAATCTTTTCTTGCTTGATCATTAGAAACTTCGTTTATTTGTTCTTCTATTTTTTTGATAATAAAATTTTTATTGGTTTCCATTTTTGAAAGTTCTTCTTTAATAAAGTTTGAAATATTAAAAGCTTTTCTCTCTCCATTATTTAATTGATTTTTCAAAATATTTACATTTTTATTAAAAATTTCAATGCTTTCATTAGTATATATTTCAAAATTATGAATTTGATAAAAATCTGAGTCTAAAAAACGGAGGTTTTCCTTGCCAATTTTAGTAAGTCTATTTTCTACATAATCTCTCATTTTTTCAACTAAATAATCTACTAACTTTTCTGCATATTCATTAATTGTATTATTTTGATGGTTGATATACAACTCAAGTAAATGATGTTTATTATCAAATGAAATTCATTCATCTCTACCATCATTAAAATAAACTATATAGGTATGACCATTTGGCCTTACTTGATTATTTAGTTTCTTTGATATGCTTCTTACGTCTTTAAATCCTGTAAATTTTAAATTTTCATCAAATTCAGGTTCTAATCGAACTTTATAATTACCACTATTATAATAATTATCTCTATATGTTGATGATAAATGAGCCATAACCGATCCTTCATAAGTATTGTCAAATGACATTCAACCTTGTATGGCAAATTCAAAGTTATATAAAACACCCAAAACTTCATCGGTTAGAATTTCGCGTATTCTTGGTCTTATTTTTTCTTGAAAAGCAGGTCTTAATTGTCTTTTTATTATCAATTCATCAAACGAATCTCATGTTAAGTATATCTTATGGTTTGAAGTATTGATATTTTTCATGTATTGTACTTTATCAACAATATCATTTTTTTCATTTTTATAACTTGTTCCTACAGTAATAATTGAAATCAATGAAATTGCTGATATTGAACTAGTTAACAATATTTTTTTTGTTATTTTTTTCATAAAAAAATTATATCACTTATTATAGGAAAAACTTTTTTACCAGTTCAAAACTAATTACAACATTTAAAATAAAAAGGAAAAAATAAGGAAATAAAACCAATGAGAATAATGTATAATTGCAAAAGTATTTAAAGGAGTATTTTGTTTTTTCGAAGAATAAAAAAATTGGGTATTACAAAATTATTTTATAAACTTAGGGCAGCTTGAGTTAATTTTTGGTCTACTAAAGATGTAACTAAAAAAATAATGTATACACTACTTTTAATCAGTATCTATGTAATCGGAACCACAATCACATCTCCTTTTGTAAAGATAAATGCAGGCCGTTCAATTAATGATGACTCATTTCTTAATACTCTTAACTTAGTAGGTGGTGGAGGATTAAATCAATTTTCAATTTTTGCACTAGGAATATCACCATTTATTAATGCATCTCTTGTAATGATGATTTTACAATCAAAATTATTCCCTCCGGTCTATAAGTTATCTCAATCCGGACCACAAGGAAGAAGAAAAATTAATGTAATAACCAGAGTCATTACTCTTGTTATATCATATCCTCAAGCTCTATTTCTAACTAAGTCACTTTCAGCAGGCGGTGCAAGAAGTGCGTTTATTTCAATAGTTCCTGCTTTTGGAATGTCTCAAGATTTAATTTCATATTTTATTTTACCTTTGATTTTGGTTGCTGCTTCATTATTTGTGTTGTTCATTAGTGAACAAGTTACAAATAAAGGAATTGGTAATGGAACAAGTTTGATAATTTTTTGTGGTATCGCTATGAGACTTCCTTCACAATTTAGTTCGGCATATAAAATTCTTGTCGGAGATTTAAAAAGTGAAGGAACATTTGTTGGTATTATCAATTTCTCAACTTATATTTTAATTTATCTTGTAGTGCTAATGATTATCACAATTGTCTATAATGCAGAGCGTCATATTCCAATTCAACAAACTGGAGCTGGAAGATCGAGAAACATTAAAGAAATGGGGAAACTTCCAATCAAACTTAACCCAGGTGGAATTATGCCAATTATTTTTGCGATGATGGTTCTATCATTTCCAACTATGATAGCCAATGTCTTTCCAGGTAACAGCCCAGCAAAATTTTGAATAAATCATAACTTACAATTTACTCAACCACTTGGTTTATCACTTTTAATATTAATAACTTTTGTATTTTCATTGCTTATGGGATTACAACAATCAAGAGTTGATAAAATAGCTGAGGATTTTGCTAAATCATCTACATTTGTTCCTGGATTAAGACCTGGTGAAGAGACACAAGATTATTTGATTGGTGTAGTTTTTAGATTAAGTTTATTTTCAGGTTTCTATTTAGTTATTTTGGTTTCAATGCAATTCATTCAAATAATAACAGGAATACTTGCCCCGCAAATTGCATTTGGTGGTACGGGAATGGTAATTCTTGTTAGTGTTGCACTTGAAACATTTAGCCAAGTTTCAGCAAGACGTAAATCAACAAAGTTGGCTAAAGCAAAAAGAGTAACAAAGAAAAGTTTTGAATCAAATTCAAGCAACAAAAAAGGAGACGGATTGTTATGATAAAAGTAAGAGAAAATATTATCTTTATGGGCCCACCAGGAGCTGGTAAAGGAACAGTAGCAGAAGTTTTATCAAAAACCACTGATTTAGTTCACATTTCTACAGGAAATATATTCCGTGAAGAAATTGCAAAACAAACTCCGTTAGGATTAAAAATTAAAGAACTTGTTGAATCGGGTTCATATGTAACTGATGAAATCACAAATGAAATAGTAAAAAATAAAGTTCTAGAATTACATAAAAAAAATAAATTTATGATTTTAGATGGTTATCCAAGAACATTAGAACAAGCAAGATTCTTGGATAAAATTAAAGAAGTAAAATTCAAGGTTGTTCAATTAGTTGCAAATGAAGATATAATTATTGAAAGATTAACAGGAAGACGTTTTTGTTCAAAATGTAATTCAACTTATCACATTCCATATAGACCTTCAAAGCAAGGTGATTTATGTGAAAAATGTTTAATTCCACTTTCAATTAGAAAAGATGATGCACCTGAAGCCATTAAAGTTCGTTTGATAACTTATGTTAATCAAACTAAACCTTTATTAGATTACTATGCTAAAACTAAAAGAATGGTAGAAGTAGATAGTTTAAGAGCTCCAGAAGTTATAGCTCAAGATATTTTGGATTTACTTCAAAAATAAATATTTTATTGTAAAATATATAAATTAATTTAATTGTAAACAAGGAGGTTATTGTGGAGTTAGTAAAAACTAAAGACGAAATAGAAAAAATAACCAAATCTTGTTCAATCTTGGCAGAAGTCAAGCAAGTGCTTTGAGACTTTATAAGACCAGGAGTTTCTTTAAAAGAAATAGATCAATTGGCTTTTGAAGAAATTAAAAAAAGGAATGCCAAACCCGCCTTCTTAGGGTTGTATGGTTTTCCAGCAACGGCTTGTATATCCGTTAATGAACAATTGATACATGGCATACCGTCAGATTACATAGTTAAAGAAGGTGATCTAGTAAAAGTAGATTTAGGATGTAATTGACAGGGTTATAACAGTGACAGCGCCTTTACCAAAGGTGTTGGAAAAATAAATCTAGAAGACCAAAGATTAATCGATGTAGCTAAAAAAGCTTTTGAAGTTGGATTAGCTGCTATCAAGCCAAATGCAAGAGTTGGAGATATCTCTTTTGCAATTGGTCAATATATAAAAAAGAACAATTTATATACACCACATGGTTATTGTGGTCATGGTATAGGTAAATCAGTTCATGAGGATCCAAATGTTCCTAATTTTTCTAAGAAACCAGGAATTGGACCCCTTCTAAGAGACGGGATGGTTATCTGTATTGAACCAATGATTACAAAATCAAAAACAGTAAAAACCTTGAGTGATAAATGAACAGTAGTTTCAACTGATAATACTAACACTGCTCATTATGAACATACTGTCCTAATCAAGGATGGTAAGGGTATTGTTCTTACGAAAGGAATCTAATTGGCAAAAGATGCTATAAAAATGAATGCCGTAGTTAAGCAAGCCTTTTCATCAGATTTGTATGAAGTGGAACTTGAAAACGGTTTAGTTATAAAAGCTCATATATCAGGAAAAATGCGGGTAAATCACATTCGTATTTTGCCTGGTGACTCTGTAGAGGTGGAAATAAGTCCTTACGACTTAACACAAGGAAGAGTTACTTACAGACATAAATAAGGAGAAATTATGAAAGTTAGAGCAAGTGTAAAAAAAATGTGCAAAGATTGCAAAATTATTAAACGTAAAGGTGTTATTCGTGTAATTTGTATATTACCAAAACACAAACAAAGACAAGGATAGGAGAATAAATGGCTAGAATTTTAAACGTCGAAATTCCAAACGATAAACGTGTTGTTATTTCATTAACATACATTTATGGTATTGGTCCATCATTAGCAAAGCAAATTTGTGCAGAAGCTAAAATAAATGAAGATTCTCGTGTTAAATCATTAAGCGAAGAAGAATTATCAAGAATTCGTGAAGTAGCGAAAAAATTCACAACAGAAGGTGATCTACGTAGAGAAGTAAACTTAAACATTAAACGTTTAATGGAAATTAAATGTTACCGTGGTATTAGACACCGTAAAGGATTACCAGTACGTGGGCAAGTTACTCAAAAGAATGCTCGTACACGTAAAGGACCTAGAAAAACAGTTGCTGGAAAGAAAGGTAAATAATCATGGCTCGTAAAACAAAGAAAAAGAACATTACTAATGGTGTTGCACATATACATTCAACAAACCAAAACACTATTGTTACTTTTGCTGATGAAGCTGGAAATGTTATTTCTTGATCTTCAGCTGGTGCAATCGGTTACAAAGGTACAAAGAAGAAAACACCTTATGCAGCAGGTTTAGCAGCAGCTGCAGCAGCAGAAGCTGCTAAAGAACATGGTATTAGAAGTGTTAAAGTAGAACTTAAAGGTCTTGGTGCAGGTAAAGATGCAGCAAGAAAACAAATTGAAGTTTCAGGTATTACTGTTTCAGAAATTAAAGATGTTACACCAGTTCCACATAACGGAACACGTCCTCCAAAACGTATTCTTAAACGTGAAACAAAAAGATAATAAAAACGAAAGCAGGTAAAAATGGAAAAATTTCAAAAATTAGACTATTTAGAAGTACCATCTTCAACAACTAGTGATTTTGAAGGAACATTTAACTTACAACCATTAGAGAGAGGATTTGCAACAACACTTGGTGTAGCGCTAAGAAGAGTGTTGTTATCAAACATCACCTCTCTAGCTCCTTTCTGTGTAAGAATAGAAGGTGTAACTCATGAATTTCAAGGAATTACTGGGGTTATAGAAGATGTACCAAGCCTTATAATGAATTTAAGAAAAGTTCGTTTTAGTTACGATCCTGAATTAGTAAAAGATGACGAAATAATAAAGGTAGAACTTAAGGCTGATCAAATTGGAGAAATAAACTCTAGATACTTAGAAGTAGTAGATAACCTAAACGTTGAAGTTATCGATCATAATATTCATATTGCCGACGTTGCTTTAGAAAACTCGTTAAGATTAGAATTATATCTACGTCCAGGAAGAGGATTTGTTTCAAGTGAAGAAAACAAAGCTTTAGTAAGCAAGTTAGAAACACAATTAGAGACAAAAATTAAAAAAGGGAAATTCATTGCTGTTGATTCAAACTTTTCACCAGTTGAAAAAGTTAACTATGTAGTTTCTGAATTAAACTCATCTAGTGTTAAAATTGAAGAAAAATTAGAATTCAATGTTATTACTGATGGAACAGTTAAACCTAAGGATGCTATTAAACAAGCAGCAGAAATTTTAATTTCACACTTTAAAGTAATTGGAAATGTTGACGAAATAAAAGATAGTATTTTTGAAACATCTGAAGATAAAGTTTTAGATGTTCAAGAACAAGACATTGATATTAATCAACTAGGACTTTCAGTTCGTTCTCTAAATGCTTTAAGAAGAATTGGAAAAACTAAAGCAAGCGAAGTTGCAAAAATGACTTATGATGAATTAGAACAAACCAAGAATTTAGGTAAGAAATCACTTGATGAAATTATTACCAAAATTAAAGAACACGGTTTTGAATTAAGAAAAGGAGATGAATAATATGGCGAATCCTACACAAATTTATTCACGTGACACAAAGTGAAGACAAGGTGTAATGCGTTCTTTAGTTAGTGAATTATATGCTAACGGAAGAATTACAACAACTTTAACAAAAGCAAAAGAAGTAAGAAGACATGCTGAAAGAATGATTCAAAAAGCAAAGAACCCTACTTTAGCAAACCGTCGTATAGTAGCAGGATTTTTACGTCCTTTAGTACTTAAAGATGGAACAAAAGTTTTAACACATTTATTTAATACAATTGCACCAAAGTATAAAGAAAGAAATGGTGGATACACAAGAATAATTAAATTGCCTACAAGAGTTGGAGACAACACAAGAATGGCTATTATTGAACTTGTATAATAATGATTAAAAACAAACTCATCGTTTGTTTTTTTAATTTCTTTTTTTACCAATTCATTAATCACACAATATTATATGTAAATTTTAATTGTTAAACAAAAGATAAAAATGCAGTCATTAATCGACTGCATTTTAATTAAGTTTAATTATCCTTCAATTTTAATTTTTGTTAAGATCTCTGGTTTGTTATAGTAACTTAATTCATGTGCAAATGGTGTGTTTGTTTTACCTTCAGCAAAGTTTGTTGAATCGGTTGAATACTTGAAATGATTAATCATAACTTCAAGTAAATCACCACCTTCATAATCAGTTGTTGCTTTCTTATTTTCCATGAAGTTTAACATTTTATATCCGTCTCCACCAGCTAAAATAAAGTCATTTGTAACAATTGTATATGTTTCTGTTTTATTTATTTCTTTATCATGTATTTTAATTGTGGATTCATCAGCTTCGTATGTGTAAACTTTTTTACCATCTTTGATGGTTTCTGTTTTCTTAATTGTAAATGAAACGTTTTGTGAAAATTGTGGATATGCACCAGATTTAACCTTTGAAGCACCATGTTTAATAGCATCGATTAATGTTTGACCATCTACTCTTACTGCTGCAATACGGTTTCCAAATGGCAATACTCCAAGAACATCACCTCTTTTTACATCACCTACTGGTAAATCAGCACGAAGTCCTCCACCATTCATTAATCCAATCATTTTATCTTCTGAATAGTATTTATCAAAATCCTTTGTATCTTTTTTAGCCTTAGCTAATTCATCAGCAATAGCATTTGCTGCTAAAACTCCTAAGTTTGTTTGTTCAACTCTTCCTCTTCAGAACTCTATACCATCTACTTTTATATTTTCAATATGTTTAAAGTGAACTGTGTTTTTGAATGCTAAAACATTATTAACTTCACCAAATTTTTTAGTTAAAGCAGCGATTAGTTCATCAACTTTTTTGTTTTCTTTTCCATGTGAAGCGATTTCAACTTCGTTAATATCTCTTTGTACTTGACCAAGATTTTCAACTATTTTTCCTGTTTTTTTATCAACTAATAAGTCTATTTCACTTAGATATTTTGTATAACATTCAGTTTGTGTTAATCATGATTCTTTATTTTTTTCTAAATCAACTTTTGTGTGCGAGTGTCCATCGATTGTTAAATCAACTCCTGTTGCGTTATCTGCAAAGTATCTTGAATCTCATTCAACTTGATTTCTTCCTACTCCAAGGTGCGTTAAAGCAATAATGAAATTAATTTTTTCTTTATTTTCAATTTCTGTAACAATTTCTTTTGCAGCTGTAACTGGATCTTTAAAAATTACGTCCTTAGAATTTCTTGGGTGAGATGTAATTGTTGTATCAGGTGTTGTTATACCGATTAAAGCAACTTTAAATCCGTTTGCTAATGTAACAACTTTATATGGTGTAAAAGGTCTTGTACCTTTAACTCCTTCTGGCATTGTGTCTTTATAAACAACGTTAGCTGATAAGAAAGGCATCTTGTCTTTTGTTTGTTTATCAATATTTATCATATGTTCAAGCCCAAAATCGAATTCGTGGTTACCAATGGCAATAGCGTCATAATTCATTTCTTTAGCAACAAGACTAATTGTTACTCCTTTGTCTGAATCGTTCATTGGAAGTCCTTGAATTAAATCACCTGCCGAAAGAAGTAAACTGTGTTCTACATTTTGCATGAATTTTGCTAATGTATCCATACCAGAAAAGTTATTATATTTTCCATCATCGAATACTAAACGACCGTGTTCATCATTTGTGTTAAAAATTTTAATTGTTTGTGTATCGCTTTTAGCTTCTAGTTTATTTACCTTAACTAAAGCTTTATTAATTTCTTCTCTTAAAGGTGCGACAATTTTTGACTTTTCAGCAACAAATTGTTTTCTTTCTTTTTGGAGTGCTTCTTTTTTTGTTTTATCTTTTTCTTTATCAATAGCTTTTTTCTTAGCAGCTAATTCTTTAGAAAACGTTAATAATTGAGCATTGTAATTTCCCATAGCATCTTTAAATTCAACTCTTGCAGCATCTAAGGCTTTCTTTTCTTCTGCTGTCATTTCATTTGTAGAAGGAGTTACAGGTTTAACTGGTTTATTTTTATCATCACAAGCTGCACTAATTGTAGCTGGTAATATAACAAGAGGAGCTATAGCTCCTACAAGCATAAGTTTTTTAATTTTCATTTTTTTCTCCTAAATATAGAATTAATTAAATAATTCTTAATAATTATACAAACTTTTTCAAGACGTATCCTAATAAACTTTAATTGAAGAAAAAAAAGCACAATGTGCTTTAAAATATTTCCACAAAAATAATTTTATATTATTGATATGAAGGTGAACGATATGTTCCAAGAGCAATTACTCGCAGAGAGTAATAACCATTCAATCGAATGCATTAATGATATAATACCACAATTTTGATAATAGTCAATGTTTTTTTAAAAATAATTTGTTCGGTAATAAATTGAATTGTTAAACAGTATCAAAATTAACAATGATTGACTATATTTATTAGCCTACCACAAAGGTAATTAAGAAAATAAGGGGCAATTTATTTTGTTGAAATAATGACTTAAATACATAAATATAATTTATGAAATAAGTTCATTTTCATGCTTAAACAATTTTCTTGTAGCATGATGACAATGCTATAAGTTTTAATTATGTTTAATATACGAATCCACCACTAATGAAGTGTGTTATTTTTATAATTTATTTTTTAATTCACCATAAATTTTGAAAAATATTTAGTTTCATATTTTTGATTATTCAATGATAAATTTTCATAGTCAAATACTAGTGCAAAATAGAGACTATTATTTTTCTTTTTTGAATTTTTAAGTTGATTTAATTTTAAAATATGATTTTTTCTTGCTCAAAATCATAATCTAATATGTATGAGTTATTTTTGTTTAATGGTTTTTCTATTTTTTTATCATCATCAAAAATATTTGCATTTGTAGAATTTACTATGCTCAAAGCATTCAAGCCTTTGTTTAGTATGTTTATTAATTTAAACATTCACCCCTTTTATTATTTTATGTAACATAAAAAATAATCTAATTGCTTTAATTTTAATTAAGTATAAATTTGTAATCTTTTTTAAAGAAAACATTATACAAATATTAACAATAAAGTATAATTACAAAAGTTATTGGAGTAATATGTTAGCACTAGTTATAGCAATGTTAATGGTATCGGTAATTATAATTATCGTTTCTTTTATTATGTCTCCAGATTCAAATGGATTTTCAGGAGCGCTTGTTGGATCGGGTGATCTTGATTTATTTAAAACTTCTAAAGAAAGGGGAGTTAAAAAAATTCTTAAATATACAATGTTTAGTTTAGGCTTAGTTCTTTTAATAGCTGCCCTTGTTTTAAGAATATTTATTTAACAACAAACAATGAATATTAAAGAAGAATTATTAAAATATTTACAATCATCTAATGAAGTTAGGTCATTTTTAAGTATTGCAAAAGGTTTAAATATAAAGCCAAACAAGAATAAGGAGTTGACAAAAGTGTTGCAGGAATGCCAACAAAACTTTTTAATTTTTAAGAATGAAAAAGATGAATATTTTGCTCCTGTTTTTAAGGAAGAAATTGAAGGTAATATTTCAATATCAAACAATGGAAAATTTGCTTTTGTTGACTACAACATTAATGAAGAATTAAATACAAAAAATTCGGTTTTTATAATAAAAAATAATTTCAATGGAGCTATACACAATGATTTAGTAGTTGTTAAAATTTTCGAAGATATCACAAGAAATAAAGAACAAAGACTTTTTGGAGTAGTTTCAAAAATTAAACAAAGAATGACAAATCAATTGATAGGATTTGTAAAACAAAAAGGTATTTATGTTGATTTTGAACCGATTGATAAAAAATTTAAATTTAATAAATACAAAATTGTAGGAATGAAACAACAAGCTAATTTAAATGATTTAGTAACCGTTAAAATAGAAGAAATTACAAAAAGTTTCATACTTGTTTCTATTGAAAAAGTAATAACAAATGATGCAGATACAAAATTATTCATAAAAGCTTATCTTGAAGGAGTTAATGTTCCTAAAATATTTCCTGATTCTCTCGAAAGTGAAGTTTCTTTAATCCCGCAAAATATTGATAATGAAAACAAGGAAAATCGAGAAGATTTTACCAATGACTTAATTGTTACAATAGACGGTGATGATACAAAAGACTTTGACGATGCTATAAATGTAGTTAAGTTAGATAACGGCAATTATTTACTTTCTGTTCATATTGCTGATGTTTCATACTATGTAAGAGAAGGTTCAAAAATTAATGAAGAAGCACTTAAAAGAGGAACAAGTATTTATCTTGCTGATAAAGTAATTCCAATGCTACCTGAAGCTTTGTCAAATGGAATATGTTCATTAAACCCTAATGAAAAAAGATTTGTACTTAGTTGCATAATGGAAATAGATAACTCAGGTAAAACTGTTAAAACTGTAATAAAACAAGGAATTATCGATAGTAAATATAGACTTACATATAAGCAGGTTAATGACTTTTACGACACACAAGTTATAAAAAATGAATGATTTAGTTCTAATCCAAATCTCAATTCAAAAGAATTTGGTGTAGATAATTTATCGAAAATGCTAAATGAAGCAAAAGAACTTAGTTTAATTCTTCATAAATTTAAAGTAAATGAAGGGTATATTGATTTTGAAATACAAGAACCAAAAATTTTATTCAATGAAGACGGGTCGGTTAAAGATATAACATTTTATCCAAGAGGTTTTTCTGAAGAATTAATTGAAGATTTTATGGTTAGAGCAAATGAAGAAGTTGCAAAGTATTTAAGTGGGCATCATTTTCCTGCGATGTATAGAGTTCATGAAAAACCAGATGAAGAAAGATTGTTATCTTTTAGAAATGTACTTAGTACATTAGGAGTAAAGGTAGTTCTTCCAATAGGTCAAATAACTCCTTTAATTTATTCGGGTATAATAGAAAAAATTAAAGAACAAAGAAATGATGAATTTATAAAAATGCTATTTTTAAGAACTATGCAAAAAGCTGTTTATTCAGGAGACAATTTAGGACACTTTGGTTTAGCTTCTCAATGTTATTGTCATTTTACAAGCCCTATTAGAAGATATCCTGATTTAGTAATTCATAGAATTTTAAGAGAACTTGTTCTTAATAAAGATATATCAAAAAAAGAAGAATTAACTAATCTAGTCTTTTCGGTTTCTAAGGCTAATTCAGCTAGTGAACAAGGAGCGGTAGAAATAGAAAGAAAAGTTAATGATTTACTTTTTTCTGAATATTATAAAAATAAAATTGGAACTGTTTTAAAAGGTCAAATTGTTAGTGTTGTTAAGTTTGGTTTCTTTGTTGAATTTGAAAATAAAACAAATGCACTTGTTCATAAAAGTGTTCTTCAAGATGATACACTTGAGCCTAATGATACTATGACGCAACTAAAAGGAAAAAATGATACTTACACAATAGGATCATATATTGATGTTGTTGTTGCTGCTGTAGATCTTGTAGATGGTAAAGTAGATTGTGTTCCTCAAAAGTTTTATCAAGATTTCTTGAATCAAAAAATCAATAGAAGAGCAGTTGAAGATAAACACTTCAGAAAGAATTAAAATGACTGAAAAATTAGTTAAAAATTCTTTGGGTTTTGACAGTGATTTATATGTTTTTCAAGATAAAACAATGTTTAATTATTCGGTTGACACAATACTTTTAGGGAACTTTGTTTTTCTTAATAAAAGTATAAAAAATATGTTAGAAATTGGTACTAATAATGGAGCACTTTCAATATTTATTGCGTCAAGAAATAAGAACTTAAAAATTGAAGCAGTTGAAATTCAAAAAAAGGCTGGTGAATTGGCTAAGCTTAATATAGAGCATAATAATATGCACGAACAAATAAATGTTTCAATAATCAACTTTATTGATTTTTGAAAAAATCATGTTAAAGAGAACAAAAAGAAATATCAAAGTATAGTTTGTAATCCACCTTTTTATCCGTTTGATAAAACCAAAATTAAAAAAAACATTTCACAAGAAAAGTTAATTGCAACCCATGAAATTCATATGAATTTAGAACAACTAATAGAAGGTTGCTCAAAAATTATTGAACAAAAAGGTTATTTAACCTTAGTTCTTCCTGTTGAGAGAATGGTTGATTGTTTTGAATTGATGCGTAAATATAAATTTGAACCGAAGAGAATCCAACTTATAATTCCAAGAGTTAATGATAAACCTAAATTCATGCTTATCGAGTCTCGATATCGTGCTGGATGGGGAACACATTTTCTACCAAATTTATATTTACATGATGCAAATGATAAGTTAAATCATGACTATTTGCCTGAAATAAAAATATTATATAAACCACTGAAGGTTGAGGATTAATATGAACAAAAAGAAAACTTTTTATATAACAACTCCAATATATTACGCATCTGGAAATTTACATATTGGTCATTTGTACACCACCACATTAGCCTGATCTATAGCCAATTACAAAAAATTAAATGGTTATGATGTGAAGTTTTTAACAGGTAGCGATGAACACGGTCAAAAGATTTTCCTTAAAGCTAATGAAGCCAATGTTAAACCACAAAAATATGTTGACGAACTTGTAGAAACATATAAAAAAATGTGAACAGACTTTGGAATTGATTATGATTTTTTTAGCAGAACTACGAATAAAAATCATGTAAAAACTATTCAAGAAATTTTTGATTTCTTTTTAAATGAAGGAATCATTTATAAAGGGAATTACGAAGGTTTATACTCGATTTCTGATGAAGAATTTTTAACAAAATCACAAGCTATATGCGACGAATCTGGAAATTATTTTCATCCAACAAGTAATCATAAACTTGAATTAGTAAAAGAAGAAAGTTACTTTTTTAAGATGTCAAAATTTAGCGAATGATTAATTGAGCAAATAAAAAATAATCCAACTTGACTAAATCCTCAAAAAACGGTTAATGAAATAATGAATAATTTTTTACTAAAAGGTCTTGAAGATTTATCGGTTACAAGAACTAATGTTGAATGGGGGATTAAAACTCTAAATGATGATAAACATACAATTTATGTTTGACTTGATGCATTATGTAATTATATAAGTGCATTAGGATTTGATATTAAAGAATCGTCAACAGATTTTGTTAAATATTGACAAAATGGAGATGAAATTGTTCATTTATTAGGTAAAGAAATTGCAAGATTTCACTTTATATATTGACCTATTTTCCTTAAAGCACTTAATATTAAACAACCCACTAAACTTATTAGTCATGGTTGAATCATTACTCCAACTGGAAAGATGTCAAAATCTAAAAATAATGTTATAGATCCTTATGATTTACTTAAAAAATATCACCCAGAAATGATTAAATATTTTTTTGTTTCTAAAATTAATATTGGTGATGATGGAGTTTTTGATATTGAAAATTTTGAAAATATAATAAATTCTGAACTAATAAATAACTATGGAAATTTAGTTTCAAGAACATTGAAAATGATTTCAAATTCATTTTCAAATGGTATAAATTTTCATAAATCAATTAAAACTATTCACAAAAATATTGAACAAGAAATTATAAATTCTAAAGAAGAATTTATAAATAAAATGGATAATTATGAACTAAGTGAAGGTCTAAAAATAGCAATTAATTTGTCATCAAATTTAAATAAATACATTGATGAAACAACACCTTGAAAGTTAACGGAAAATAAAGAAGAACTTGAATTAGTTTTATCAAGATTACTTAATGGAATATATGCTGTTAGTTCATATTTAAGCATAGTAATGCCTCAAAAAATTTTAGATGTATCAAAGGCATTAAATATTAATTTATCATTTGATAAAATAGAAAATTTTAATAAATTTGATGGTGTAATTTCAGCACCAAAATTTATGTTATTTGAAAGAATAAAATAGACAAAAACAAATATAGTATTAGCAATAAAAATAATTTTTTATTTGGTAATATTATATAGGCGCAAATACAAAGGTATAAAAGGAGGCATAGGATGATATTTTCAAGAGCAATTAAATTTGAATTAAATCCAGAAAAAATGAAGGGCTTTGTCGACTACCTTTACATTTTTGTAAAGAAAACAAGATTAGAAACACAAAACTTATCATTTGAATATGGATTAAATAGCGAATCAGAAGTTGTGCTAGTTGAAAGATGAAGTTCAGAAAAAGATTACAAAGCTTTTAACAAAAAAGAAGAAGTAAAAAAAGAATTAAGTACATTAGAAAAAATGGCTTATAAAACAACTGAATTATATGCTTTCGACACAATAAAATAGTAATAATAAACGCTTAATTAATCAATTTGATTAAAGCGTTTTTTTATTCTTTGAAAGGGGAAAAAATGAAAAAAACAAAAGAAGAATTAAAAACAATTTTAACTCCATTACAATATAGAGTTACACAAGAAAACGGTACTGAAAAACCGTTTGATAACAAATATGATGAACATTTTGAAAAAGGTATATATGTAGATATAGTTGATGGAAGTGTATTATTTTCGTCTGTTGATAAATATAATTCAGGATGTGGATGACCAGCATTTTCTAAACCGGTTGATAGTTTAAAAGAAGTAAGTGATTATAGCCACGGTCTAAACAGAGTTGAGGTTAGATCGAAAAATGCAGATAGCCATTTAGGGCATGTTTTTACAGATGGTCCAAAAGACAAGGGTGGGCTAAGATATTGTATTAATTCAGCCTCATTAAAATTTATACCATTTGATAAAATGGAAGAAGAAGGTTACAAAAAATATAAAAACTTATTTAAAAAATAAGTTTTTTTCTTATTGATTTAATTTAGTAAAATATAAGAATATTTAAGGAGCAAATCATGTTTTATTTATTAAATAAGAAAAAGGGAATTAGTTCAAGAAAAGCAATAGATGATTTTTCAAGATTAATTAAAATAAAAAAAATGGGTCACAGTGGAACGCTTGATCCGTTAGCTACAGGTTTGCTCTTGGTAGCCACAAATGAAGATACAAAACTATTACAATATATTACATTTAAAAACAAAAAGTACTATGTGCAAGGTAAATTTGGAATTTCTACTGATACTTATGATATTGAAGGAACGATAACTAAAGAATCAAATATTATGGTTTCTGAACAAGTTTTTAAATATGAGTTATCCAAACTCGCAAAATTAAAAATTCAAATGCCTCCTGCTTATTCAGCCAAAAAAATTAATGGTGTTAGGGCATATGAATTAGCTAGAAAGAACCAAGAAAAAATAGATTTAAAAGAACAAAAAGTAGATGTTTATAATTATAAAATAAAATACTTTGATTATGAAAAACAAACATTTGGAATTGAGTTTGATGTAAGTGAAGGAACATACATAAGATCATTGATTCATGATTTAGGTATTTCTACAAAAGCTTATGCAATAATGACGGATTTAGATAGAATAGGAATTGGAAATTTAGATATTTCAATGCTGAACAGTAAAGATTATTGTTCTGTAGAAACTGATTTGATCATTAATCTAAATAAATTGAAATATAGCGAATCTCAAAGAAGGTTATTGGTTAATGGTGCCGGTTTTGAAGTAAAAGGCTTTGATAATGAAACCATTTTATTAATTAATAATGAAAACAAAACAAGCGGAATAGCACAAATAGAAAAAGGAATTTTGAAAGTTAAAAAAATATTCCCTGAAAGGATTTAAAAATGAGAAATTTAAAAAAGAGAATAAAAATTGCTGCATTTGATATTGATGGAACCATTTTACCATATGGTAATAGAGTTTTTTCTAAAACGACAAGACATATGTTTAAGGAACTTGCTAAAAATAATGTTATAAGTGTTTTAGCAACAGCAAGAGAGTTTGCAACCATTGGAGATTTTCTTGAACAACTTGAAGGTGTCGACTATTTTATAGGTGGAAACGGTGCTTTTATATATGATGTAAAAAATAAAAAATATATATATGAAGTGTCTCTTAATAAGAATGAAATCCAAGATGTTTATTATAAGTTTCAAAATAGATTAGGTGGCTTCAGTATAGTCGACCAAGACAAGGTTTTTAAAGATAAAAACCTAAGCCTTGAGACATGATTTATAAGACCGAATGCACATAATTATTATGATCTGGATTTTTCCAAAATTGGTAACAAACATCTCCATATTGCTTGTGTAGCAACTGAAGAGTCTAAAGAATTAACAAAAGATTTAATGAATTATATTGTTTCTAAAAAATATGATCTTGAAGTAAATTCTGTGTGATCTCACGGTTTATTTATTGGAAAAACTGGTGTAACAAAAAGTCATACTTTAGAAATTTTAACTAAGATGTTAGGAATGTCTCAAAACAATTTAATAGCTTTTGGAGACAGTTCAAATGATTATGAAATGTTAAGAGATGCTTATTATGGTGTTGCTATGGAAAAGGCAGGATGAAAATTAAAAAGTGTTGCAAAAGATGTTGCAATAGATTGTGATTTTGATGGTGCTTACCATAAATTAAAGGAATTAAATGTTATTTAAAAATGACAATGATTTTTTAGTTTATGATTTAGATTCGTATATAAACAAGGTAAATACAGTTTTTGTTCTTGGTTCTTTTGAATCGCTTCACTTAGGTCATTATGAATTATTTAAACATACCTTCAATAATTATCCAAACCATAATAAGGTTATTGTTTTTTTTAACAACGATTCTAATATGGCTAAATTTAACAATGAGTTTTTCAGTGATCAAAAAACACGATTAAACCAAATTTCACAAATAGGATTTGATGCTGGGATAGCGCTTGATTTTACTAAAGTTAAACAATTTAGTGCACAGGAATTTATTGAAAAAATTGCACAAGGTCAAAAAAGTATTTTTATAGCTGGTGAAGATTTTAAATTCGGTCATAATGCTTTGTCAACGGTAGATTTGATCAACACTTTTAATAACAATTATAAATCAATTTCAATTCCTGTTTTTAAGATTAATAATTCGAAATTATCAACTTCTAAACTAAAAGATCACATTGAATTTGGTGATATAGCAATATTAAATAGTTATTTACTTTTTGACTATTCTATTAACACAAATCTTAAACATAATTTAGAACTAGAAATATGTCAAAACATAAAAAAACTTCATAGCGGAATATATGCAGTTAGAGTAGATTTTAATAATTTTTCTTATTTTGGTATTTTACATGTTTCATTAGAAAAAGTTTATAAACTAGAATTTATAGATTTTAAATATACGAATATTGAACCTATTGAAATTGAAGTTTCTCTAAAAAAATTAATTAGAATAATTGTTAAAAAAGACAATGATTTAATTTTAGAAAATGATTTGATTATTGCTAAAACATTTTTTATAAATGATGCTAAATAATAGGCATCATTTTAATTTTTACATACAAAATATAAACGATATTTTTTTTCAATTTTAATATAATTATTATGAAAACAAAGAGGTAAAAATGAAAAAAATTAATAAATTAAAAATGTTTGGAGTATTAGCAATTGCAATTTCTTTTGCACCTATTGCTATGTCTACTTCATGTAAAAAAATTGATGATAAAAAACCAGTTACTCCTCCCACCCCAGGTAAAGAAAAAACTGATAAAGAATTAATTGATGAAGAAGTATTAAAGGTAAAACTTTCTATTAAAGGCTTAGAAGAAACTAAATACAATACCAAATTTGCTGATGAAATTAATAAAACCGATATTGTATTAAATGGCTATGATACAGCTAAATATACATCAACAATTGAAGAATTTAAAACTTCAAAAGATGAAGGTAAAATAACAGTTAAATATACATTAAAACTTACAAAAGACAACAAAATAGTAAGTAAGCAAATGACTCATGAATTTAAAAACTTTAAAGTTGCAGCAACCACCCCGGTTGTAAAAACTGATAAAGAATTAATTGATGAAGAAGTATTAAAGGTAAAACTTTCTATTAAAGGCTTAGAAGAATCTAAATACAATACAAAATTTGCTGATGAAATTAATAAAACCGATATTGTATTAAATGGCTATGATACAGCTAAATATACATCAACAATTGAAGAATTTAAAACTTCAAAAGATGAAGGTAAAATAACAGTTAAATATACATTAAAACTTACAAAAGACAACAAAATAGTAAGTAAGCAAATGACTCATGAATTTAAAAATTTCAAGATTATAACCGAAGAAGATTTAATTAATGATGAATTTGCAAAAGTTACATATTCAATTGATAAGTTAGAAGAAAGTGCATACCCAACTAAAAAAGCAAGCGAAATTACAAAAGCAATGTTATTGTTCGATGGTTATGAAAAGACTAAGTATGAAGTTATAGTGGTTAATTTTGTAACAGATGATTCATTAGGAACAATTAATTTTACATATCAACTTAAGTTAACTGCTAAACCAACAGTTTTAAGTTTGACAAAAAACGTTGTCTTAACTAAGTTTAAAATTGATACAACCATTGTTAAAAGCGCAGAAGATACTGAAGTTGAAAAAATAACAGTTTCAATTTTGGGTATTAACGTTGTTGATTATCCTAAACATGTACCAGATGAATTTGAATTTGATTCATCCGTTGAACTTAATGGATATGATAAATCTAAATATTTAGCAAGTGTTGAAAAAATTACTTCGGATAGGTTTGAAGGAACTTTAAGTGTAACTGTTAAAATTACAAATCAAGCTGACACAACAAAAGTAAGTAAATTAAGAACCATTCTTGTAAATGGTTTTCAAAAAAATACCAAAACCGAAAAACAAATAGCTGATGAAGAAGTGATGAAACTAAAATTTATTATTAATGGAGTTGAAGAAAAAGATTACAAAGATACTCTTCCAGAAGATATAGATAAACTACAAATTCAATTAATAAATTACTTGTCAGAGCGTTTTGATGCTGAAATTACAACTTTTAGTGCTGATAATAAAATAGGTAAAATTACTTTCAATGTTAAATTAACAAGTAAATATGACAATAAAATTATGAGTAGAGAAAGAACAATCGAGATTAATGGGTTAAAAACATCTACAAAAACAGCTAAAGAATTAATTGATGAAGAGGCTAAAAAAGCAACATTAAAAATTAAAACATATGAAGAAGCAGATTATCCAAACATCTCGCTTATTGATTTAAATAATTATGATGTAAGTGTTATTAATATTAATTCAACTAAATATTATGGAACCATCACTCATTTTAAAAGAGATGTAGAATTAGGAAAATTAACAGTTAAATTTAAATTGAGTTTATTAGTACCTTCAGCAACTCCGCTTGAAAGTGAAGAAATAACAAAAGAAATAACCACATTTAAAAGAGTTAATATTCAAGAAGAAATAGATAAAGAAATAGACAAAATAAAAATTATTGAAATATCAGGAATTGAAAAAGCAAATTATCCTAAACACTTAGCTAGTTCTATAACCAAAGACAAAGTTAAGCCAAATACAGGTGTAATTAACCAAAATCTCTACTATGCAATTGTTGATGAAGTTAATGCTGATGATGAAGCCGGAAAATTAACTGTTAAATTCCACTTAAAATTTCTTAATGGATTAACTATAATAAGTAAAACAAATACTATGGTTCTAGATAATTTCAAGAAAAAAACACAAAAAGAATTAATTGACGAAGAACTTGCAAAAGTAAAAGTGGCTATTAAAGGTATACCTACAACTGAATATAAAAATAAACAAGCAAGTGAAATTAAAGAAGATCAACTTGAATTTACAGGATTTAATACTGAAAGATATGAAGTTAAGGTTGAAAACTTTAAGACTGATAATAGAACAAGTAAAGTAACTTTTGATTATTATCTACAAACAAAAGCAACACCAGTTACAATAAGTGCTAAAAAATTTGGTTTTGAAATTACAGGCTTTAAAGTACTTACAGAAATGGAATTATTAGAATTACAACTTAAACTTATAAAATATAGTTATGTTGGTAAAAAAGAAGATATTAAAGCTTCAACAGCAGATAAAGGAAGAATATCTATTAATGATTATGATCCAACAAACTTTGACAAAACAGAAGTAACTATTACAAATACAAACGATGCAGAAGGAAAACTTACATTCACATACACATTAAAATCTAAAAAAGACACTACCGTAACTAAATTAGTTACCGTTGTAATGGAAGGATTTAAGAAATAACATCATTTTTCTAAAATTAACCAGGCTTGTGCTTGGTTAATTTTTTTAAAAACTAGTATTAAGCAACTTATAAAACTTAAATTTTAAAAAAACTTCAAGTTTACTAAAAAAGGAAAAAACAGCATTTCATTTCTATATAATATTTTATAAATAGGGGTTAAAATGAAAAAAATAAACAAGTTAAAAACGTTCTTAATATTGAATGGGGTTATATCTTTTATACCATTAGTCATATCAACATCTTGTGATAATAAGAAAGAACATAAACCTGATTCTTCACTAGATATGCCCACTGTTCCTAAAGATAAAGAAAAAACAGCTAAAGAATTAATTGATGAAGAAATAGATAAAACAAATATAACAATTGATGGGCTAGAAGTGCAAAAATATAATACAAAATTTGCTGATGAAATAACAGAATCGATCACTAACATAAATGGCTACGATAAAGCTAAATATGGTTTTGTTATACAAAAATTTACTACTTTAAAATTAGAAGGTAAAATTACTATTACATATTCATTAAACACTAAAGATGAAAAAAGTAAAATTATTAGTAAATCAATAACTAAAGAACTAAGTGGCTTCAAACTTGAAAAAATCAGTACCATTAGCAATGAGGATAAAGAACTTGTAAAAGTTAAAGTTTCTTTAGATTCGGTCGACAAAGATACCTATGGTGAACACGTTCCTGATGAGTTTGATGAAACAAGTATTTTATTTAGTGATTATGATGAAACTAAATATGAAGCAAATGTAATTAAGTTAACACCTGATAGACTTCAAGGAACATTAACTATTGAGTATAACATTTCAAATAAAGAAGATAGTGCTAAAGTTAGTAAAATAGCATCATTTGTTTTATCAGGATTTGAAAAAAATACAAAGACAACTAAAGAATTAATTGATGAAGAAGTATTAAAAGTAAAAGTTAATATTAATAATATTGAAGCTGAAAACTATTCAAAATATTATGCTAGTGAAATTCCTGAATTTGACTTAGTAATAAGTGAATATTCATCAAGATATACAATACATCGAGATGAATTTAAATTCGATAATAAAACAGGTAAGGTATCAATAAAATATTGATTAGAATTAAGTTATGATCACTCTATAGTTAGTGACAAAAAAGTCTATGAAATAATCGGATTCAAACAAACTGATAAATCACTTCAAGAATTAATTAATGAAGCAGCTGAATCAACGAAGATTACTGTAAAAGACATACTTGAAGAAAACTATCCAAAATCATTTTTAACAGAAGTCAAAGACAAGGATATAAAAATAACTGGATATAATGATACTATTTATATAAGTAAAATTAAAAGTATTGAAATTAAACCAACTGAAGGAAAAATAACAGTTGTTTATACTTTAAAAGAGTCGATAGGTAGTTTAGAAAGTGTTGAAAAAACAAAGATAATCACAGCGTTTAAAAAGTTTGATATTTCTATTAAAAAATCATTGGATTTAGAAGTGGATAAAATTACTGATTTCACTATAGATGAGTTAGATAAGTCTAAATATTTAACTGTTTTAGCAAGTACGATTGATGTAAATAAAATTAAACCAGTTTTATCGGTAGTTGATTTAACTAAATATGATTTTAAAATTAATGAAATTAAAGCGGAAGATAAAACTGGAACTATAAGTATAAAATATCACTTAAATCTAAAAAGTGATCAAATGTATATAAGTAAAATTAATACATTTGTAATAAAAGGATTTAGATTATAAAGTTAATATAAAATACAAGCAATCAATTTTGATTAATCATTCTTTGTAAAGGTGTTAAAAATTAGAAAATAATTGAGCATTTTTAAAATTTTATTGCTATAATAATTTCGTTATTTATTAACTGAAAAATTCTGTACTAGGTTTATATATTAAATATATGCTTGGTTAGAACATAATTAAAGGAGACAATTATGGTTACAAAAGAAAGAAAAGCTGAACTTGTTAAAAAGTATGGTGCTAACCCTAAGGATACAGGTGCAACATTTGTTCAAATAGCAATTTTAACTGAAGAAATCGAAGATTTAAAACCTCACTTTTTAAACAATCCAAAAGACAATCACTCACGTCGTGGATTTATGGCTAAAATTTCAAAACGTAAAGTTTTATTACAACACTTAAAGAAATCAAATTTTGATTTATATAATAAATGTTTAGAAGACCTTGGAATTCGTAAATAAAAAAATAAGCAACTTAACGAAGGCTGCTTATTTTTATTTTCTGTTTTCGTATGATAAAAATTTGTTTATCAGTGCTTTTTCTAAAATGTCTCCAAGATATGTAACATCATTTCTTGAAAGAATAAGTTTATTAAATATTCTAATATAAATAATAATTGAAACTAATGTAATAATAGCCATAATAAAAGCACACAATCCAAAAGATAGCATTACCATAATTGCCTTAGAAAAATTTAGTGTGAAATTAATTGAGATACCATAAAATATTCCAGCAATACTATTTACAAAAATATTTATGCTTAAAAAAGCTATTATCATTGTTAATTTAAGAATATTTATTAGGTTCTTGGGGGGCTTAGTTCCCGATGCTATTTTATAAACCATGAATCTTACAGGTTTATAATCTTTAACAAATCACTTTATAACAGGATTAAACAAAAACAATGAATAGAGCTTATTATTGTCATCTTTATATTTTTCAAATGTTTGAATATATAAAATATTAATAGATGAATAAAATAAAAAAAGTGCTGAAAAGTCATGTATTAATCAACCAAAAAAAGAAAAATATTTAGAAACTCAACCAAGTAGAAGAAAAGTAATCCCTATTCCCAAACAAAATAAGGAGATTAAAAAACAAAGTTTAAATTTATTAATCTTTTTCATATTTTTCAATTATATATTTTTCTTTTAATTAATATAATTTAATTAATAAACAAAATAACAAACATGGAAAAAAATCTTTTTTGTTCTTTTTTTGTTCGTATTATTTTTTTTATTAATAGCATCATGGAGGAAAGATGATTAAAGAAGAAGAAAAAAACATAATTATCAAAGAAGCTTTAAATGCTATTGGTAAAAAATTTGGTAAAGAATCTATCATGCTATTAGGTAGTGTAACCGATGTAACTATTGATACCTTTTCAAGTGGTTCTCATTCACTCAATAAGATTTTAGGAGTTGGTGGATTTCCTAAAGGAAGGATTATTGAAATTTATGGGCCTGAAAGTTCAGGTAAAACAACGGTTTGTTTACATGCTATTGCTGAAATTCAAAAAAAAGGCGGACTTGCAGCTTTTATAGATGCTGAACATTCAATAGATCCTAATTATGCATCTAATATAGGTGTTAAGGTTGATGAACTTATTTTATCTCAACCGGATTCGGGTGAACAAGCTTTAGAAATAGTTGATTTATTAGCTAGATCAGGAAATATTGATTTAATAGTTGTTGATTCGGTGGCTGCTCTAGTTCCGGAAGCGGAACTTCAAGGTGAAATGAAAGACCAACAAATCGGAACACAAGCAAGGTTAATGTCTAAAGCACTAAGAAAAATAGCTGGAACATTAAATAAAAACAAAACAACAGTTATTTTTGTTAACCAAATCAGAGAAAAAGTAGGTGTTATTTTTGGTAATCCAGAAACTACTTCAGGTGGTAGAGCCCTTAAATTCTATGCTTCAATTCGTGTTGAAGTTAGAAAAGGGGCAAATATAAGTGATTCTAAAGACATTGTTGGAAATGAAATTAAATTCAAAGTGGTAAAAAACAAACTTGCTGCACCTTATAAAAGTGCAACAAGTGAAATAATATTTTCACGAGGAATTAATGCTACAAAAGAATTAATAGATTTAGCAATTGAAGCAAATTTAATATCTAAAAAAGGCTCTTGATATAGTATTGACGATAAAAATGTTGCGCAAGGTGAAAAATCACTTGAAGCATACATTGAAGACAATATAGATCTTAAAAATGATTTAATGAAAAAACTTAACTTAATTTAGTCTTATATATTATAATTAACACATGAATAAAAAGGGAATAAACTTATTATTTCTTGGCGATGTATTTGGCGAACTGGGAATTAAAATAATAGAAGATATGCTTCCGGGCTTAATTAAAAAATGAAAAATTGATTTTGTAGTTGCTCAAAGTGAAAATGTTTCAGATAGAAAAGGTTTTATAGAAGCTGATTATTTGAGATTAAAAGCTGCTGGTGTCAATGCTTTTACTCTTGGAAATCATGTATGATCAAAACCAGACATTTTGAAAATAATTAATAACGAAGATATTATTAGACCTCTGAATATAGAAGAGTCATATCCCGGTAAAGGTTCAAACATCTTTACCCTTCCTAATGATGTAACAATTAGAGTTACTTCATTAATGGGAATAACCTTTAATCATCTTCTTCCTCCATGAGAAGAAGAGTATGCAAATAACTTTTTTGACTATATAGATGATATTATTGAGAACGGTCGAAAAAGTGATTTCCATTTCATTGACTTCCATGCAGAAACTACTTCAGAAAAGAATGTTCTTGCCTTATATTTGGATGGAAAAATAGATGGTATATGTGGTACGCACACGCATGTTCAAACTAATGATGCCCGTATACTACCTAATGGAACAGCATTTATAACAGATGCCGGAATGAGTGGTCCATCCAATTGTGCAATTGGAGCAAACTTCCAAGAAGTTTATGAAAAAATGAGATACGGATCTAAAGTTAGATATAAAGCAGGAAATAATGAACCACAATTTAATGGTGTGTTAATGCAGCTTAATATAAATAAAAAGCTTAATAAAATTACTCCTATAAATATAGGACCTAAATTAAAATAATGGTGTGCCGTGGCAAACCATTATTTTTATAGCAATTAATATTAATATACGCGCGCGTATATACATTTATAAATATTAATTACTAAATTAAATACCTATAAAAATATTTTAATTATTTTGTTTGGAAATATTTTTTTTATCTTATAATAGTTAAGCAAGCTTTAAATTAGCAAGCATGAGTTCTTTGAAAACTAGATATATACAATATAACATGACAGTCAATTTTTTCGAGAGTTTGATCCTGGCTCAGGATGAACGCTGGCTGTGTGCCTAATACATGCATGTCGAGCGGAGCCTTTCGGGGCTTAGCGGCGAATGGGTGAGTAACACGTGCCTAACGTGCCTCTTAGATTGGAATAACGATTAGAAATGATCGCTAATGCCGGATACTTATTAGTTTCACATGAAACTAATATAAAAGGAGCGTTTGCTCCACTAAGAGATCGGGGTGCGTAACATTAGTTTGTTGGTGGGGTAATGGCTCACCAAGACGATGATGTTTAGCGGGGTTGAGAGACTGATCCGCCACACTGGGACTGAGATACGGCCCAGACTCCTACGGGAGGCAGCAGTAGGGAATTTTCCACAATGGACGAAAGTCTGATGGAGCGACACAGCGTGCAGGAAGACGGCCTTCGGGTTGTAAACTGCTGTTATAAGGGAAGAAAAAGTAGTGCAGGAAATGGCATTACCTTGACGGTACCTTATCAGAAAGCAACGGCTAACTATGTGCCAGCAGCCGCGGTAATACATAGGTTGCAAGCGTTATCCGGAATTATTGGGCGTAAAGCGTCTGTAGGTTGTTTGTTAAGTCTGACGTTAAAACTTGGAGCTCAACTCCAAATTGCGTTGGATACTGGCAAGCTAGAGTTATGTAGAGGTAAGCGGAATTCCTTGTGAAGCGGTGAAATGCGTAGATATAAGGAAGAACATCAATTGGCGAAGGCAGCTTACTGGGCATATACTGACACTGAGAGACGAAAGCGTGGGGAGCAAACAGGATTAGATACCCTGGTAGTCCACGCCGTAAACGATGATGATTAGCTGATGGGAACCATCGGCGCAGCTAACGCATTAAATCATCCGCCTGAGTAGTATGCTCGCAAGAGTGAAACTTAAAGGAATTGACGGGGACCCGCACAAGCGGTGGAGCATGTGGTTTAATTTGAAGATACGCGAAGAACCTTACCCTCTCTTGACATCTTCCGCAAAGCTATAGAGATATAGTGGAGGTTAACGGAAAGACAGATGGTGCATGGTTGTCGTCAGCTCGTGTCGTGAGATGTTTGGTTAAGTCCTGCAACGAGCGCAACCCTTATCCTTAGTTAAATATTCTAGGGAGACTGCCCGAGTAATCGGGAGGAAGGTGGGGATGACGTCAAATCATCATGCCTCTTACGAGAGGGGCAACACACGTGCTACAATGGGAAGTACAAAGAGACGCAATACGGCGACGTTAAGCAAATCTCATAAAACTTCTCTCAGTTCGGATTGGAGTCTGCAACTCGACTCCATGAAGTCGGAATCGCTAGTAATCGTAGATCAGCTACGCTACGGTGAATACGTTCTCGGGTCTTGTACACACCGCCCGTCACACCATGGGAGCTGGTAATGCCCGAAGTCGGTTTTGTCAACTACGGAGACAACTGCCTAAGGCAGGACTGGTGACTGGGGTGAAGTCGTAACAAGGTATCCCTACGAGAACGTGGGGATGGATTACCTCCTTTCTACGGAGTACAGTTGTTACAAAATGTCACAACACTTACAATAAAGACTAATTAATATAATAAATAAACAAGGCGTCATGTTCTAATGATTTTAGTCCATTAGGTATATCTAGTTTTGAGAGAACTCTCTCATTTGTTCTTTGAAAACTGAATAGTAAAGAATATTGATATGAACAACGACATCAATAAATAAAATTAACAAAAACAATTTTGTCAATTTGTTTTGATCATCGAGAAATTTATTACATCAAGTAATAATTCATTGAAATGTCTTAAAATACATCAACAATAGGAAAATACATAACAATAAATATTTTGAAAGTTGTACTTTTAAATAAGTAAGAGTTTGTGGTGGATGCCTTGGGTCTGGAAGTCGAAGAAGGACGTGATTACCTGCGATAAGCCTCGTGGAGCTGGATATACGCTTCGAAACGGGGATTTCCGAATGGGGAAACCTAATTAGAGTAATGTCTAATTGCTTTGCAATGAATAAAATAGTTGCATAGACGAGATACGTTGTGAACTGAAACATCTTAGTAGCAACAGGAAGAGAAAATAAATAATGATTCCATTAGTAGCGGCGAGCGAACGTGGAAGAGCCCAAACCAACACATGTTGGGGTTGTAGGACAGTCTACATAAAGTTACAAAACTTTATCATAGCAGAAGAAGCTGGGAAGCTTCGGCATAGAGGGTGATACCCCCGTATGCGAAATGGTAAAGACTTTTGACTGTATCCTGAGTAGGGCGGGGCACGTGAAACCCTGTCTGAATCTGCCGGGACCATCCGGCAAGGCTAAATACTAACCAGACACCGATAGTGAACTAGTACCGTGAGGGAAAGGTGAAAAGAACCCCGGGAGGGGAGTGAAATAGATTCTGAAACCACTTACTTACAATTAGTCAGAGCCCGTTAATGGGTGATGGCGTACATCTTGCAGTATGGACCGGCGAGTTATGTTAACATGCGAGGTTAAGTGGATAAAAGCGGAGCCGCAGAGAAATCGAGTCTTAATAGGGCGTTTAGTATGTTGACATAGAACCGAAACCAGGTGATCTATTCATGAGCAGGCTGAAACTTAGTTAAACCTAAGCGGAGGGCCGAACCGTAGTACGCTGAAAAGTGCCCGGATGACTTGTGAATAGGGGAGAAATTCCAATCGAACTTGGAGATAGCTGTTTCTCCTCGAAATAGCTTTAGGGCTAGCGTGTGATGTTAAGTTTTGGTGGTAGAGCACTGAATGTGGAATGGCCGCGCCTAGCGGTACTGACTATAATCAAACTCCGAATACCATTACGTATCATCATGCAGTCGGAACCGGGGTGCTAACGTCCCGGCTCGCGAGGGCAACAACCCAGATCGTCGGCTAAGGTCCCAAAATCGTGTTAAGTGAGAAAGGTTGTGAGATTTCATAAACAACTAGGAAGTTGGCTTAGAAGCAGCCATCTTTTAAAGAGTGCGTAATAGCTCACTAGTCAAGAGATCTTGCGCCAATAATGTAACGGGACTAAAACACGATACCGAAGCCACGGGTACGAAAGTACGTTAGAGGAGCGTTCTTATCAGCGGAGAAGCATGACCGTAAGGACATGTGGAGCGATAAGAAGTGAGAATGCCGGTATGAGTAACGATTCGAAGTGAGAATCTTCGACGCCTATTGGGAAAGGTTTCCTGGGGAAGGTTCGTCCACCCAGGGTTAGTCAGGACCTAAGGAGAGGCTGAAAAGCGTATCCGATGGACAACAGGTTAATATTCCTGTACTGTCTAATATTAGTGATGGAGTGACGGAGAAGGATAGTGATACCCATTAATGGATTTGGGGGTAAGCAATAACTGGTGAGTGTAGTAAAATGCGCACTCTATAACCGGGAGTTGTGATGCATAGTGAAAGGCAACAAGTAGCGAATTTCATGATTCCACACTTCCTAGAAAAGCTTCTAAACGTTTAAATATTAGGCACCTGTACCGAGAACGGACACACGTTCCCAAGATGAGTATTCTAAGGCGAGCGAGAAAACCAATGTTAAGGAACTCTGCAAAATGACCCCGTAAGTTCGCGAGAAGGGGCGCCCATGAAAATGGGCCACAGTAAATTATGAGGGGCAACTGTTTATCAAAAACACAGCTCTCTGCTAAACCGCAAGGTGAAGTATAGGGGGTGAAGCCTGCCCAGTGCCCGAAGGTTAAGTGGATGCGTTAGCTTTAAGCGAAGCGTTGAAATGAAGCCCGGGTGAACGGCGGCCGTAACTATAACGGTCCTAAGGTAGCGAAATTCCTTGTCGGCTAAATACTGACCTGCACGAAAGGCGCAATGATCTCTCAACTGTCTCAACATTGGACTCGGTGAAATTATGGTCCCAGTGAAAACGCTGGGTACCCGCATCAAGACGAAAAGACCCCATGGAGCTTTACTATAACTTCGTATTGGAACTTGGCCTAACATGTGTAGGATAGGTGGGAGACTTTGAAACTAAGGCGCTAGCCTTAGTGGAGTCGTCCTTGAAATACCACCCTTGGTATGTTGAGTTTCTAACCTGCCGCCCTTATCGGGTGGGGGGACAGTGCGTGGTGGGTAGTTTGACTGGGGCGGTCGCCTCCTAAAAGGTAACGGAGGCGTTCAAAGGTACACTCAATACGGTCAGAAACCGTATGTAGAGCGCAAAGGTAGAAGTGTGCTTAACTGCGAGACCAACAAGTCGAGCAGATGCGAAAGCAGGACTTAGTGATCCGGCTGTACGTCATGGAACGGCAGTCGCTCAACGGATAAAAGTTACCCTGGGGATAACAGGCTTATCTTGCCCAAGAGATCACATCGACGGCAAGGTTTGGCACCTCGATGTCGGCTCATCGCATCCTGGAGCTGGAGTAGGTTCCAAGGGTTTGGCTGTTCGCCAATTAAAGCGGTACGCGAGCTGGGTTCAGAACGTCGTGAGACAGTTCGGTCCCTATCTGATGTGGCGTTGGAATATTGATGAGAGCTGCTCTTAGTACGAGAGGACCGGAGTGGACATACCGCTGGTGTTCCAGTTGTTTCGCCAGAAGCATAGCTGGGTAGCCAAGTATGGAAAGGATAACCGCTGAAAGCATCTAAGTGGGAAGCTCTCAGAGATAAGTATTCCCTTGAAATTCTTGTAGACGACGAGGTTGATAGGATGGAAGTGTACGTGTAGCAATACATTCAGCTGACCATTACTAATAAATTGAAAGGTTTAAAAGTAAGATGTCAATTAAGACATTTTAATGAATTATGATTAAGCATCTTTACATTCAGTTTTGAGAGAACAAAGTCCAAAATGGACATTTTTTTTATCTTTTTTTACTATGTATAAGTCGAATAAGATAAATGCTATATTTTTTTGCATTAACATTTTATTTTGAACATAATAATTTTTACAAATTGAAATAAGAAATTATTGGTAATAAATACATTTTTCAAGCCCTAAAAAGCATTTTTGCTAATTTTTATATATAATTTTATTATTATGGAAAAAATATTTGACAATTTCGGTCTTAATTCAGATTTTTGTTCTTTTGAAAAGGTAACATTTAGCCCCAATGAACTAAGAGAAATCAAAAAAATAGCAACATATGCTACAAAATCACTTGATAGTGACCTACTTGAAGAACAACTAAAACTCATAATAATTAACAAATTAGAAAAATGACCTCATAAATTTAATGAATCTAAAAAGGAAATTGTTATTGATAAATGCATTAATACAAATAACTTATCACGCGGTTTTTGTCACATCACCAATAGAATTTTGAAGGTTACACATTTTAAATTTTTAAACGCTTGTGTCAAAAGAATTATTAAGTCACTTAAATACAAACCTAAAGTAACGTTTGAAAATTGTGTAATGGTTTTAATGAATTCAAAAACTTATAGTAATAAAGGTTTGCTAATTAATGAACAAGAATATTTATGTGAACGTAAAAATAATTTTTTGAAAGCAATAGATATACCTTATGGTTTTTTTCAATTAGTAGGTGATTTTGCAATAAAAGAAAATTATTTATATAAAGATACAGTAACCCATTTTTTTAAAAAAGAAGAATTTTCGCAATCTACTGAAATAAGAAATTTATTTTTGGTAATTCCAGCTTTATTAGAATTGATAGAAAATTTCTATTTAAATGAATACTTTAAAATTGATGACAAACACTTGTGAAATTATATTGAAGATTATTTTTATACACAAAGGAATATAAATAGAAAGGTTTATATTCCTAGCCCATATGCAATATCTGAATGAATTAGTAATTATTATAAGATCACTCGTGAAGAAGCAAAAATACTTTATTCAAAAATTGCAAAAGGAATAAAACACGAAAATACACTATATTGATTATTATCATCTTTATACTTTTATTATTTTGACGAATTTAATGACCAAGAGTTTGTAAAATTTTTAAAATCAAACTTTATTTACTCATTTACTTTTGAATTTAAGCATTTAAGTAATTACAAAATAGCTAAAATGTTTTTTATGATTCATAAACTTTATTTCTTTTATTCTAATGAACAATCAGAATAGTCCTTTTATTTATGAAAAATCAAATGTAAAACTTTTTATATAATGCTTTTTTAGAGAGTTTTTTTATTAGAAATTTTATTTGAAAAAAAATGAAAAAAAAGTTTGGATTATTTTTTTTTAGCATATAATTGTTAAGCAAGCCTTTTCAAAAGGAAGCATGAGTTCTTTGAAAACTAGATATATACAATATAACATGACAGTCAATTTTTTCGAGAGTTTGATCCTGGCTCAGGATGAACGCTGGCTGTGTGCCTAATACATGCATGTCGAGCGGAGCCTTTCGGGGCTTAGCGGCGAATGGGTGAGTAACACGTGCCTAACGTGCCTCTTAGATTGGAATAACGATTAGAAATGATCGCTAATGCCGGATACTTATTAGTTTCACATGAAACTAATATAAAAGGAGCGTTTGCTCCACTAAGAGATCGGGGTGCGTAACATTAGTTTGTTGGTGGGGTAATGGCTCACCAAGACGATGATGTTTAGCGGGGTTGAGAGACTGATCCGCCACACTGGGACTGAGATACGGCCCAGACTCCTACGGGAGGCAGCAGTAGGGAATTTTCCACAATGGACGAAAGTCTGATGGAGCGACACAGCGTGCAGGAAGACGGCCTTCGGGTTGTAAACTGCTGTTATAAGGGAAGAAAAAGTAGTGCAGGAAATGGCATTACCTTGACGGTACCTTATCAGAAAGCAACGGCTAACTATGTGCCAGCAGCCGCGGTAATACATAGGTTGCAAGCGTTATCCGGAATTATTGGGCGTAAAGCGTCTGTAGGTTGTTTGTTAAGTCTGACGTTAAAACTTGGAGCTCAACTCCAAATTGCGTTGGATACTGGCAAGCTAGAGTTATGTAGAGGTAAGCGGAATTCCTTGTGAAGCGGTGAAATGCGTAGATATAAGGAAGAACATCAATTGGCGAAGGCAGCTTACTGGGCATATACTGACACTGAGAGACGAAAGCGTGGGGAGCAAACAGGATTAGATACCCTGGTAGTCCACGCCGTAAACGATGATGATTAGCTGATGGGAACCATCGGCGCAGCTAACGCATTAAATCATCCGCCTGAGTAGTATGCTCGCAAGAGTGAAACTTAAAGGAATTGACGGGGACCCGCACAAGCGGTGGAGCATGTGGTTTAATTTGAAGATACGCGAAGAACCTTACCCTCTCTTGACATCTTCCGCAAAGCTATAGAGATATAGTGGAGGTTAACGGAAAGACAGATGGTGCATGGTTGTCGTCAGCTCGTGTCGTGAGATGTTTGGTTAAGTCCTGCAACGAGCGCAACCCTTATCCTTAGTTAAATATTCTAGGGAGACTGCCCGAGTAATCGGGAGGAAGGTGGGGATGACGTCAAATCATCATGCCTCTTACGAGAGGGGCAACACACGTGCTACAATGGGAAGTACAAAGAGACGCAATACGGCGACGTTAAGCAAATCTCATAAAACTTCTCTCAGTTCGGATTGGAGTCTGCAACTCGACTCCATGAAGTCGGAATCGCTAGTAATCGTAGATCAGCTACGCTACGGTGAATACGTTCTCGGGTCTTGTACACACCGCCCGTCACACCATGGGAGCTGGTAATGCCCGAAGTCGGTTTTGTCAACTACGGAGACAACTGCCTAAGGCAGGACTGGTGACTGGGGTGAAGTCGTAACAAGGTATCCCTACGAGAACGTGGGGATGGATTACCTCCTTTCTACGGAGTACAGTTGTTACAAAATGTCACAACACTTACAATAAAGACTAATTAATATAATAAATAAACAAGGCGTCATGTTCTAATGATTTTAGTCCATTAGGTATATCTAGTTTTGAGAGAACTCTCTCATTTGTTCTTTGAAAACTGAATAGTAAAGAATATTGATATGAACAACGACATCAATAAATAAAATTAACAAAAACAATTTTGTCAATTTGTTTTGATCATCGAGAAATTTATTACATCAAGTAATAATTCATTGAAATGTCTTAAAATACATCAACAATAGGAAAATACATAACAATAAATATTTTGAAAGTTGTACTTTTAAATAAGTAAGAGTTTGTGGTGGATGCCTTGGGTCTGGAAGTCGAAGAAGGACGTGATTACCTGCGATAAGCCTCGTGGAGCTGGATATACGCTTCGAAACGGGGATTTCCGAATGGGGAAACCTAATTAGAGTAATGTCTAATTGCTTTGCAATGAATAAAATAGTTGCATAGACGAGATACGTTGTGAACTGAAACATCTTAGTAGCAACAGGAAGAGAAAATAAATAATGATTCCATTAGTAGCGGCGAGCGAACATGGAAGAGCCCAAACCAACACATGTTGGGGTTGTAGGACAGTCTACATAAAGTTACAAAACTTTATCATAGCAGAAGAAGCTGGGAAGCTTCGGCATAGAGGGTGATACCCCCGTATGCGAAATGGTAAAGACTTTTGACTGTATCCTGAGTAGGGCGGGGCACGTGAAACCCTGTCTGAATCTGCCGGGACCATCCGGCAAGGCTAAATACTAACCAGACACCGATAGTGAACTAGTACCGTGAGGGAAAGGTGAAAAGAACCCCGGGAGGGGAGTGAAATAGATTCTGAAACCACTTACTTACAATTAGTCAGAGCCCGTTAATGGGTGATGGCGTACATCTTGCAGTATGGACCGGCGAGTTATGTTAACATGCGAGGTTAAGTGGATAAAAGCGGAGCCGCAGAGAAATCGAGTCTTAATAGGGCGTTTAGTATGTTGACATAGAACCGAAACCAGGTGATCTATTCATGAGCACGCTGAAACTTAGTTAAACCTAAGCGGAGGGCCGAACCGTAGTACGCTGAAAAGTGCCCGGATGACTTGTGAATATGGGAGAAATTCCAATCGAACTTGGAGATAGCTGTTTCTCCTCGAAATAGCTTTAGGGCTAGCGTGTGATGTTAAGTTTTGGTGGTAGAGCACTGAATGTGGAATGGCCGCGCCTAGCGGTACTGACTATAATCAAACTCCGAATACCATTACGTATCATCATGCAGTCGGAACCGGGGTGCTAACGTCCCGGCTCGCGAGGGCAACAACCCAGATCGTCGGCTAAGGTCCCAAAATCGTGTTAAGTGAGAAAGGTTGTGAGATTTCATAAACAACTAGGAAGTTGGCTTAGAAGCAGCCATCTTTTAAAGAGTGCGTAATAGCTCACTAGTCAAGAGATCTTGCGCCAATAATGTAACGGGACTAAAACACGATACCGAAGCCACGGGTACGAAAGTACGTTAGAGGAGCGTTCTTATCAGCGGAGAAGCATGACCGTAAGGACATGTGGAGCGATAAGAAGTGAGAATGCCGGTATGAGTAACGATTCGAAGTGAGAATCTTCGACGCCTATTGGGAAAGGTTTCCTGGGGAAGGTTCGTCCACCCAGGGTTAGTCAGGACCTAAGGAGAGGCTGAAAAGCGTATCCGATGGACAACAGGTTAATATTCCTGTACTGTCTAATATTAGTGATGGAGTGACGGAGAAGGATAGTGATACCCATTAATGGATTTGGGGGTAAGCAATAACTGGTGAGTGTAGTAAAATGCGCACTCTATAACCGGGAGTTGTGATGCATAGTGAAAGGCAACAAGTAGCGAATTTCATGATTCCACACTTCCTAGAAAAGCTTCTAAACGTTTAAATATTAGGCACCTGTACCGAGAACGGACACACGTTCCCAAGATGAGTATTCTAAGGCGAGCGAGAAAACCAATGTTAAGGAACTCTGCAAAATGACCCCGTAAGTTCGCGAGAAGGGGCGCCCATGAAAATGGGCCACAGTAAATTATGAGGGGCAACTGTTTATCAAAAACACAGCTCTCTGCTAAACCGCAAGGTGAAGTATAGGGGGTGAAGCCTGCCCAGTGCCCGAAGGTTAAGTGGATGCGTTAGCTTTAAGCGAAGCGTTGAAATGAAGCCCGGGTGAACGGCGGCCGTAACTATAACGGTCCTAAGGTAGCGAAATTCCTTGTCGGCTAAATACTGACCTGCACGAAAGGCGCAATGATCTCTCAACTGTCTCAACATTGGACTCGGTGAAATTATGGTCCCAGTGAAAACGCTGGGTACCCGCATCAAGACGAAAAGACCCCATGGAGCTTTACTATAACTTCGTATTGGAACTTGGCCTAACATGTGTAGGATAGGTGGGAGACTTTGAAGCTAAGGCGCTAGCCTTAGTGGAGTCGTCCTTGAAATACCACCCTTGGTATGTTGAGTTTCTAACCTGCCGCCCTTATCGGGTGGGGGGACAGTGCGTGGTGGGTAGTTTGACTGGGGCGGTCGCCTCCTAAAAGGTAACGGAGGCGTTCAAAGGTACACTCAATACGGTCAGAAACCGTATGTAGAGCGCAAAGGTAGAAGTGTGCTTAACTGCGAGACCAACAAGTCGAGCAGATGCGAAAGCAGGACTTAGTGATCCGGCTGTACGTCATGGAACGGCAGTCGCTCAACGGATAAAAGTTACCCTGGGGATAACAGGCTTATCTTGCCCAAGAGATCACATCGACGGCAAGGTTTGGCACCTCGATGTCGGCTCATCGCATCCTGGAGCTGGAGTAGGTTCCAAGGGTTTGGCTGTTCGCCAATTAAAGCGGTACGCGAGCTGGGTTCAGAACGTCGTGAGACAGTTCGGTCCCTATCTGATGTGGGCGTTGGAATATTGATGAGAGCTGCTCTTAGTACGAGAGGACCGGAGTGGACATACCGCTGGTGTTCCAGTTGTTTCGCCAGAAGCATAGCTGGGTAGCCAAGTATGGAAAGGATAACCGCTGAAAGCATCTAAGTGGGAAGCCTCCTCAGAGATAAGTATTCCCTTGAAATTCCTTGTAGACGACGAGGTTGATAGGATGGAAGTGTACGTGTAGCAATACATTCAGCTGACCATTACTAATAAATTGAAAGGTTTAAAAGTAAGATGTCAATTAAGACATTTTAATGAATTATGATTAAGCATCTTTACATTCAGTTTTGAGAGAACAAAGTCCAAAATGGACATTTTTTTATCTTTTTTTGCTATGTACAAGTCGAATAAGATAAATGCTATATTTTTTTTATTTTTAGAATATAATTAAAAACATGAATAAATTGAATAATAAACAATTAGTATTTTTCGGGTTTAACTTTGTTGTTGGATTTGGATTTATTGCTACCATGACATCACTTGTCCAAAATAAAGGATGAGGTATTTTAATTTTCATTATTGCTTCATTTATAGCACTTACTGTAGCTCTTTCGTTTTCTAAACTAGCCCATAAATATCCTGAAACTGTAGGTGGATCTTATGCCTATTCTAAAGAGGTTTTTAATAAGCCGTTTCAATTTTTTATAGGTTGAAATCAATTTATACAAGGTTTATTAATAAGTTCAACAAGTCCATTATTTTTCGCAACTATTATGAAGGAATTCGATTCTAATTCGAGTCATGAAATTTATTATATTTTAGTTTCCTTATTTATATTTTCACTTATAGTCACAGTAACTACATTCGGACTAAAAACAAGTAAATTTGTTATATTTGTTTCATCGATTTTGAAATATTTAGTTATATTTGGTGCTATCCTACTTCTTGTAATAAATATCTTTATTGGAATTAATCAAGCAACAATTAATCCTGATTTAGGTTCAAAAGATACAATTGCTAAACCATCCGTTTTATTCGCAAGTATTATATCATTCATAATTGCTTTTGGTGGAATAGAAACAGTTGCAAGCATCTCTAAAGACACCGAGGTTAAAAACTTCAGAAAAACGTTGTTATTTATTTTTGGTTTAATTTTAATATTTTACTTTATTGTATATATACTTTTTATTTTTCAACCTAAAACACTTGGAACAACAACATTTATTGGCCTTTATAAATCATCGCTTGGATTAACTGGATTAATTCTTTTTGGGATTGGTATGTTCTTTAATAGATTAAGTGCAACATCATCCTTTATCTTTGGATTGTCAAGATCTTTTGTTGCGCTTTCACTTGATGGATTTGTACCTGCTATATATTCAAAAAAGAATAAACATGGTGAATATAGAAATGCTATTTTACTCTTTGGATTATTGAATCTTATTACGATGTTTGCAATAGGACTTTTACCAAAACTGCTTTCTTCAAACAGTAACGTTCAAAATATATTTGACACATTACTTGATGCTGTTGCAATATTCTTTTTGATACAATATTTTTTCACAATAATAATTGCTCTATTGTTGCACCGTAAAAAAGAAATAAAAATTGACTTATGAGAATTCATTTTATATGTAATTGGACTAATTATTATAGTAATATGTTTGATAAGTTATATCTTTCCTATAATATATAACATTTTCCCTCTTAAATCTCCTGAAACATGACAAGTAAAAAATACAATAATTGTTGTTTCGTATTTATTGATAAATATCATAGGATACATATGATGATACTTGTACACTATTTATAAAGATAAAAAAGAACTTAAAAATTCTAAACAAAAAAATATAAATAATGAAACTGATTAAAGTTTTAATATAAAAAAATATTATGAAATTAAAATTCATTTTATATACAAAAATTTATTAAAAATTCCTTATTATTATCATTATTATTTAAAAATAAATAAAAAAATGCTTGAACATTTCTTTTGACCTATCAAGCAAGATCACAAAAGTTTAAAAAATAGTATTTTCATTAAAAAAATATTGTTTTTTAAACTTTTTAATTTGTAAAAAAAATTCATTAGATGTTTTCATATTTTTCCATATGTTTTCATTTGTATTTTAAAAAAATATAATTATTATGTAAATTAAGGAGATTTATGAAAACAAAAAAATTACTAATAGGATTAGGGGCAATGACAGCATTAGCTGCATTAAGTGTTGCTGCTATTTCTTGTGAAAATAAAACTAATAAAGATACACAAACTACAACACCAGTTACTGCAGAATCACCAAGAATCGCAATTTCTGATCCAGATAATCCTAGATGGCTTAAAGCACAAAAAGAATTATTGGCTGCATTTGATACACACAAAGTTGGAGCTGTTTCTTCAATAGTTAAAGATCAACCAGCACAAAATGCATTTATAGATGCAGCTGTTGCAGGTGGAACAAAAGGTCTTATCATTGGAGCAGTCGATGGAAGTGCTGTAGCCGGTTCAGTTAATGGTGCAGCAACAAAAGGAGTTAAAGTTGTTGCTTATGACCGTTTAATTAAAGGTACAGATAAATACAATTGATATACAACATTTGATAACTCAAAAGTTGGAGAATTACAAGGACTATACTTATTAAGTTCTATATATGGACAAATAGCAAAACCATTCGCTACAGAAAAAGAAGCAGTTGAATATGCAAAAGCTCACAATTTAGCCGCTGAATCATTTGTTTATTCATTGGCTGGATCACCAACTGACAACAATGCACCTTTGTTCTATAAAGGAGCTAAAAAAGTTGTTGATGCTGTAATGGCTGTTGATAAAAACTTAAAATATGCCAGAGCAGAAAAAGAAAGTTTTGAAACAGCTGCTGTTGATAACTGAGATTATTCAAAAGCTCAAGCATCTATGTCTGCATTCTTAACATCTTTTGCTAACAAAGATAAATTAGTTGGAGTTATTTCACCTAATGACGGAATGGCTAATGCAGCTATTGCATCATTAAAAGGTGCTCAAATTGATGTTAAAAAAGTTTCTATTACTGGACAAGACTTTAATGCAGATGCTATTAAAAACATTAAATCAGGTGAACAATTAATGACAATTTATAAACCAGATTCAAGTTTAGCTAAAGTTGCTGTTGCAATCCTTAAAACAATTATGGATGACGCAAATAAAACTAAATCACCAGCTGAAATTTTTGCTATTGTAAAAGAATTATTGCCAGCTGAACTAAAAGGAATTGTTACATTAGATAGTGAACAATACAAATCAACTGATACACATAAAATTAACACAATTATTTTAGTGCCTACAGTTGTTACAAAAACAAACATTGCAGAATTCGAAGGAAAATAATTAACCTTAAAAAGGGTCTTATCAATTTAAGGCCTTTTTTAATGAATGAAAGGAGTTGCATGAAAGAAGAATTTATTTTAGAACTAAAAAACATTTCAAAAACATATGGTGCAACCAAAGCGTTAAGTGATGTAACATTTAATGTAAAAAGAGGTAGAATTCTAAGTTTGGTTGGGGAAAACGGTGCTGGTAAAAGCACGCTTCTTAAGGTATTTTCCGGAGTTATTCCTTATGGAAAATATGAGGGAACATTATTCTTTGAAGGTCAAGAAGCACGTTTTGCAAGCATCAATGAATCTGTTTCAAAAGGTATTTCAATAATTCACCAAGAATTAGCTATCTCCCCACATCTTACAGTTTGTGAAAACATGTATTTAAATAATTACATGAAGAAATTCGGAGTAATTCAATGAACAAAGATGTATGAAGAATGTGAAAAATACCTAAAAATGGTTGGACTAAATATTAAGTCAGACACTATTGCTGGTACACTTTCTGTTGCTCAACAACAATTAATTGAAATAGCTAAAGCCCTATCTAAACAATCAAAATTAATATTTTTTGATGAACCTACTTCATCATTAAATGATGATGATAGTTTCAAACTTCTTGACATCATGAAAAAACTTCGTGATGAAAAAGGTGTAACATCAGTTTTTGTTTCTCATAAACTAAATGAAGTTTCATATGTTGCTGATGATGTAGTAGTAATTAGAGATGGAAAATTTATTTCAGCTTACGACAAAACAATTAGACCAATTAATGAACAAGAATTAATCAAGGACATAGTCGGTAGAACTCTAGAAGCTAAATTTCCACCAAAAAATCCTAACAAACCGATTGGCGATGTAATTTTTGAAGTAAAAAATGTAAGTGTTCTTAACCCATTGGTAAGTAATTATTACACTGTAAAAGATGCTTCTTTTAACTTGAGACAAGGAGAAATTCTTGGAATATCAGGACTTGTTGGTTCAGGAAGAACTGAATTAATGCTTTCAATATTTGGAAAATATTACAACAAAATTGAATCAGGAACAATATTATTAAGAGGTAAAGAAGTAAGGTTTAAAAATCCAAGAGAAGCAATTCGAAAAGGTATTATGTATGCAAGTGAAGACAGAAAGAATATAGGACTTATTCAAATGTTTTCGATTAAGTCTAACATTACATCTGCATCAGAACATATTTACTCTAAATTGGGAGTTTATAACATCAATAAAGAAGAAAAAGATTCTATAAATTACTCACAACAAATGGGTGTTAAAACAAAAAATATCAATAATGAAGTAGAATCTCTTTCTGGAGGAAACCAACAAAAAGTTGTTGTTGCAAAAGCTTTATCAACTGATTTTGATATTCTTATTATTGATGAACCAACAAAAGGAATTGATGTTGGTTCTAAATTAGAAATTTACCAATTGCTTATTGAATTAGCCAATAATGGAAAATCAATAATAGTTATTTCATCTGAACTTGAGGAATTGTTAGGTATAACAGACAGAATATTTGTTATGGCTCAAGGTAAAATAAAAGGTGAAATTTTAACCAAAGATGCTACTCAAGAAAAGATTATGCAAATTGGTTTATTATAGGAAGGAGAAAAATGGAAAATAAACAAAACATAATGGATAAAATCCGTGAAGGTGTTGATAATACAGCTAACATTATTAGTAAAGCATTCAAACCAATGAATGATTTACTAAAGAAAATGTTTGCAATACCTATGCAAAATAAATATTTTGCAGCATCAGTAAAACATCTTCAAAAATTTTCAATGTACTACATTTTGATTTTAATATTTATTATATTCACTATTTTCAGTAGTGGTAATCTATTGCAACCAGATCAAATTGTTTTACTTATCAAGAATAATTCATATATTCTTTTATTAGCTCTTCCTATGACTCTTGTTATTATTTCTGGTAATATAGATTTATCAGTAGGTAATGTTATGGGGTTCATGGGATTCGTTGCTGTTATTATTTATAATAGCACCGGTCAAAGTATTTTATTAACAATCTTTTTAACAATGCTAGCAGGTTTATTGTTAGGAATGACTCATGGAATCTTAATAGGTTTCTTAAGAATACCTGCATTTATAATCACATTAGGTTCGATGCTTGCTTTTAATGGTGCGAGAATAGCTATAACAAATGGAGCGCCATTATTTCCAAAAGAAGGATTTGATTCTACTTTTGTACAAGGTGTAATCGGTTCTATCCCTGATATTAGAATTGCAAACAGATTTTTCTTAGTTGCCTTTTTAGTAATAATGGTTTTCACAATTTCCTTAGTAGCACTTAGAGTGTTTTCATACTTTAGAAAAACCAAAATGAAACTTCATGTTGAAAACTGAGTAACATTTTTAATAAAAACAGTTTTATACTTTGCGTTCGGTACAGGATTGGCCATATATATAGCATTAAGTTCACTTGGTTTACAATATTTCATTCTATACATAATCATTGCAGTTTTATTATTTGTATTTGTTAGCAAATTCACTACATATGGTAGAAGTGTTTATGCTATTGGTGGAAATAGAAAGGCTGCTCAACTATCGGGAATGGATCCGAGAAAAACAAATTTTATCACTTTTTCAATAATGGGTGCCATGATAGGACTAGCAAGCATAGTATTTACAGCCATATCGAATAGTGCGACAGCAACAGCTGGTGTAGGATTTGAATTATTTGCTATTTCATCTGTATTTGTTGGTGGAGCAAGTGTTTGAGGTGGAATCGGTTCAATTACAGGAACAGTAATCGGTTCGTTTATACTTCAAGTTATTAATCAAGGTATGCAAATTAAAGCGGTTCCTGTGTATTCGCAAGAAATTGCTAAAGGTTTAATTCTAATAGCTGCTGTTGGTTATGATGTCTTCTCACATAGAAAAATTAGTTAAATATAGTAAGATTAAAATATGATAAACAATAATAAAATTGCCGCTGTCGATATAGGTGGCACAAACACCCGTTTTGCTCTATTTGATCAAAACGGAAAAATTAAACTAAAAGAAAAAACTTCGTCAAGTTTTGATGATTCGCACTTAACATGTAACTGAATACTTGAATTAGTTAATAAATATAATATAGAACATCTTGCTCTTTGTATTCCTGGACCAAGTGATTATGAAAAAGGTTTAATTATAAACCCTCCAAATTTAAGAGGTTCATGATTAAATTTTGATATGAAAAGTTACTTACTAAAAAATTCGAAATTGAAAACAATAATTTTTGAAAATGACGCTAATGCAATGGCTTTATCAAATCACCGTGAGTATAAAATTGACAAAAATAAAGTTAGTCAATTTTATACAATAAGTACTGGCTTTGGTAGTGGATTAATAATTAATGATTCTATTTATCATGGAAAAAATTACTTAGCTCAAGAGGTTGCACAAATACCTGTTTGCTCAAAATCATTTGAACTTACACATCATATGAGAAACAATTATGCTCTTGAACTTCATTGCTCAGGAAAAGGTTTAGAAGTAAAAGCTAAAGCATTAAAAATTGCTAATTCAACCCAAGAAGTATTTGAATTAGCAAAATCTGGCAATAAAGATGCAATCGAATTGTTGAACACAGCCGTTGATACACTTGCAAGAATGATAGCTATTAATGCAGGTATGTTAGCCCCACATAATTACTTTATAGGTGGGAGTGTTGCATTAAATAACAAATGATTTATTGATCAAGCAGTTGAAAAAGCAAAAATAATGTCTGATCCAATTCATTTAAATGGTGTAAATTTCTATTATGATAAAAATGGAGATGACAGTGCCTTATACGGTTTATATCACTTAATCCAAAAATAATTAAATTAAAAACTCTGATTCATTCGGAGTTTTTTAATTTAATTATTCAAAGCTATAAATGATTAAATTAAAAATACTATATTAAAATTAATATTTTTATTTTGCACTTATATTATAAAAAAAGAATTGAACAACGAATATTTACTTTGAAATTTATAGATTTAACAATATTTAAGTGTTTTCAAATTACCGTGGAATAATTTTAATTGATTTATTAATCGTTCTCAAAATAAAGTTATTTCTTCTTAATGTATTTAATATTTTTTAATTTAATATTAACAAGTTTTGAAAAGTTATATGAATTTTCTGAGAAAAATAAAAAGTCAAAAATTATTTATTAATTTCTTTGTATGATAATTACATTTTTTATAAAATAAGTTTCTACATTATGTTTATTTTTGACGCAATCTATATTTGATGATAATTTTTTTTATAATTTATAGATATATTTAATATTTATTTTTTTTGTATTATAATATAAAAGCTTTATTTAATTAAAAAAATAAAACTTAATAAAAATATTTTGATATTATTTTTTTTATAATATAATAGTAAAGCATCAAAGCAACACAATTAGGAGAAGTAGCTCAGCTTGGTAGAGCACTTGGTTTGGGACCAAGTGGTCGCAGGTTCGAATCCTGTCTTCTTCACCATGTGGGGGGATAGCTCATTTGGCTAGAGCGCCTGCCTTGCACGCAGGAGGCGGTGGGTTCGAATCCCATTCTCTCCACCATTATGGCACTGTAGCTCAGCTGGTTAGAGCATCCGGTTCATACCCGGAAGGTCAAGAGTTCGACTCTCTTCGGTGCTACCATACGGAAAACTAACTGATTGATTTGGACCTATAGCTCAACGGTTAGAGCAACCGGCTCATAACCGGTTGGCTACAGGTTCGAATCCTGTTAGGTCCACCAGGGTGATTACCCAAGTCTGGCTGAAGGGACTAGTCTTGAAAACTAGCAGGGGATGCAAGTCCCGCGGGGGTTCGAATCCCTCATCACCCGCCAGTTGTCAAAAATTTGACGCTTTTTATATAGCGGAGTGGAGCAGTCGGCAGCTCGTCGGGCTCATAACCCGAAGGTCGTAGGTTCAAGTCCTGCCTCCGCAACCAAATGGTTCAGTGGTAAAGTGGTTTAATACGCCTCCCTGTCACGGAGGAGAACGCGGGTTCGATCCCCGTCTGGACCGCCATTATTGGCCTTGTAGCTCAGTTGGTAGAGCAACAGATTGAAGCTCTGTGTGTCGCTGGTTCGATTCCTGCCGAGGCCACCAAAAAACTTATTTATTGTGATTTCTTAGGAACTCAGAATAAATAAGTTTTTTTAATTATCTTTTGATAAAAAACATATACATAAGTATATGTTCTATAAGAATGTGATAATCTAAATATTATTATCTCTCTGGAAAGGCTTCAAAGTCTTTGTTATCAGCCTTGAATTCCCAGTTAAATTCTTTCTTCATTTTATCTACTCAAGCCTTAAATTTATCATTTATTCATTTGTCATCATAAGATTGACCTATTGGATAGCCATAGATGCTCTCAAAATTACTTTTAGTAAGGTGTGGAGCTTGAAAATAGGGATTAGGTTGCATATGATTATTTGGATACTCTTTATCTCAATACTTCTTATCATATTTTTTAGGGAATGTGGTTTTAATATCTTGGTTTCTTGATAAAATCTCACTTCCTGAGCCAGGAAAGAATGGGTTATGATAAGACATAAATTCAGTGATTATGTTGTCGTTTGGTTGATTTTTAGCAGCTTTTGATTCAAGCATATTTTTATATGATAAAGCCTTTGTAGCCCCATTAAATTCTTGTGATTTTGAATAAAGTGGAGAAAGGAAGTTGTTAGACATTCTTATTATCTCTTCATACATGTCCATAGGTTGGAATGATGAAGTATCATCTGAATTAACAAATATTGTGTCTGGTGCAGATGAGACATGATAAAGTGGGTTAAGATATGAACCAAGGTTTTCAAACATCTTAAAGTTATCATTTATAAATGGATTTATGTATTCATTTTTATCTGTTGGTGTTTTCTTTGCTTTAAACTCTGTAAATTGTTCTTTTAAAGTCTTTTCTTTATTGTTTCCAACTGATAATATGAATTCAAGATATTCTAGATAGTAATAAATTATTTGGATATGGTAATTAGTCAAATATGCAAATGAGTATTTTTCAGCAAGTGCAAGAACTAATGTGTAATCCATTTGCTCATCATAGTTTTCATATTTAGCAGTTGCAATATCTTGGAAAAGAAGTTTTGGTCTTATGGTTATAAAATATCTATTTATATTATTGTGTGTTGGATCAAGATTATTATCACCTTTCTCAGTAGAGTTTACTAAGAAATCTTCAATGACATAATTAAGATAGTTTCCATATAATGTTTTAACATTAAAGGTCGAATAAACTTCACTAGGATTAGGATTTATTTTGGTTGGAGTGACTTCTTTTTTTGTATTTGGGTCTATATAAGATTCAGCAAGAATCATCGAAGGAGTTACACTATGAATGGATTGAAACAAAGGAATTGAATCTTTAAAAGCAGTTTTATCATGTGCTATTTGATATTTTATTTCAGTAATTTTATTTTTTAAGTTAGTTTTATGTTGGTCAGTTCAAGTGGTTAAATTGTTTTCCTTTTTATATATCTCAGGCAGTCATTTTACTCACTTTCATAATTCATCAGTACCTTGATTCTTTGAAATATCAGGAAAAGGCATTTTAGATGTTGTGTGTTCTGCTATGAACTCTTTTTTCATTCTTGATGCTTTTTGTTTTGGTGTTTCTGGAACAAAAGGTTCTGTTTTTGGTTTTGTTGTATCAGATGAATTGGAATTAGGTGTTGTTGATATAGGAGTAGTGGTTATAGATGAGTTATTGCTTGGTGGAGTTTGAGGTTTAGGCAAGTTTGGGCTTGGTTTGGGGAATAAAAAACAAGAACTAACAGCCAAAGGGCTGGTTAGTGCAAGTATTGTTGTAGGTATAAGTATTTTTTTCATTTTCATTTTTTGTCTTTCTTTTAATTATTTTTAAATAATTATACTATTTGTTTCTGTTCTCATTATTTAGATGATGTTATAAATAAAATTGCTATTTTAAACCTTAGAGCAATTTTTATTATATGCTTAAATCGTTTTTGACTTTAAAAATATATGAGAGCTTATATATAAGTATGAGTATCTTTATTTTTTCCTTTTATTTATTAACATAATTTAATACTATAATATAATTTATTAATAATGTGGAGGCTATATGAAAATTAGAAAAAAAGCAAAATTAATTATAGGTCTTTTGCCTTTAGTTAGTTTGCCTTTAATTATGGTTTCCTGCAATAATGAAAGAGCAAAGTTATACAAAGTTAATAAATTATTAACTGATGAATTTATCTTACAAGAATCATCAAAAAAAATCCCTACAATTGATTTTTCAAAGCATAAAAAAGAAAAGTGTTTTGAAAATATTGAGTCGATTCAAAGTAATTTTAGAGCCGATACTTTATGATGTTTAGGTGCTTTTGTGGCACCGAATAAAGTAAATTTTAAAGGTAAAGTTTTCAGTTATGAAATTGAAAAGGTAAATCATCTTTTAGGAACATCGAAGGCTGATATTTTAATCAATATTTATATTGATGATTTTAAAGAAAACGGTAAACCAACATACATTAGAAACTACACTATTACAATGGATGGATTTAAATCAACACCAAGCAATCATAATCACTGAGTACCAAATTCAGATGGTTCTCAGGATTCATGTGAAATATGTATGACTTATAATAGTTAAGGAGAAAAAATGGATTACAAAAAAACACTTAATATGCCAAATACAAAATTTGATATGCGGGCAAATTTAACTCAAAAGGAACCTCTTTTCAGAAAACAGTGAGAAGATAATTTGATTTATAAAAAAGTACTTGATAAAAATAGAAATAATCAATCATTTATATTACATGATGGTCCTCCATATGCAAATGGAGACCTTCATGTGGGTCACGCCTTAAATAAAATTCTTAAAGATATTATAGTTCGTTATAAATCTCTTAGAGGTTTTTATAGCCCATATGTACCAGGTTGAGATACTCATGGTCTTCCAATTGAACATAAAATGTTGGAAGAAGCAAAACTGAATAAAGATGAATTAACTCCACTAATTTTAAGGAAAAAAGCAGCTAAATATGCTTTTAAACAAATTGATAATCAAAGAAAACAATTCAAAACACTACAAATGTTAAGTAACTTTGAAGATATTTATATTACTATGAATAAGTCGTTTGAAGCAAAACAATTAAAACTATTTAAGAAAATGGTTTTAGATGGTTTGGTATTTAAAGGGCTCAAACCCGTTTATTGATCACCTTCTTCACAATCTGCATTAGCAGAAGCAGAAGTTGAATATCAAGATGTTATTTCTCCTTCTATTTTTGTTGCTTTCGAAATTAAAAAAGCAGCAACTAAAACAATTTCAAAAGGTGATTATATTGTAATTTGAACAACAACTCCTTGGACATTAATTGCTAATGCAGGTGCTGCATTAGGTTCAGAGTTTTATTATTCTAAAATTGAATATAACAACAAAAAATACTTTGTTGCTACCGATTTAGTAGAAAAATTCATTAGTCAAATGGGGTGAGAAAATTACAAAATCATCGGTTCGTATCATTCGAAAGAATTGGTTGGATCAACTTATTTAACTCCTATTTTAAAACATGAAGCTCCAGTTGTTTTTGGTCATCATGTTACTCTAGAAAGTGGAACTGGTATCGTTCATATAGCTCCATTGTTTGGTGAAGATGACTTTTTAATAGGTAAGAAAAATAATCTTGAAATGATTATGCATATATCAGATAATGGTCATATTGATTATGAATGTAAGTATGATAAGCTTTACTATGAAAAAGCAAATAAAATTATTATTGAGGACTTAATTAACGAAAGTTCATTGATTAAGGAAGATAAAATTAAACACTCATACCCTCATGATTGAAGAACTCATAAACCAATAATGTTTAGAGGTACACCACAATGATTTGTTTCTATTGATAAAATAAAGGACAAGATTTTAAGTGAACTTGAAAAAATTGAAACATATCCATTGTGAGCTAAAAAAAGAATGATGCAAATGATTCAAAATCGAAATGATTGAACCATTTCTAGACAAAGAACTTGAGGTGTTCCGATTATTATTTTCTATGATGAATCCAAAAAGCCTATTATTGAAGAAGAAATCTTTGATTATGTAATCAATCTAGTTGAATTATATGGCTGTGATATTTGATGAGAAAAAGAAACGGATGAGTTATTACCTGAAAAATTTAGAAATAAAAACTTCACAAGAGAAATGGATATTATGGATGTTTGGTTTGACTCAGGTTCAACAAGCATAGCTGTTGATATAGAAGGCGTAAAACAGCCTTATGATGTTTATCTTGAAGGAATTGATCAATATAGAGGATGATTTAACTCTTCAATAATTAATTCTGTAGCATACTCTGGGAAATCACCATATAAAACATTAATCAGCCATGGTTTTGTCTTAGATGGTAAGGGTGAAAAAATGTCTAAGTCAAAGGGAAATATCATATCACCACTTGATGTAGTAAAGAAGAATGGTGCAGATATTTTAAGGTTATGAGCAGCTAATAGTGAGTATTCAAATGACGTTAATATTTCTGAATCTATTCTTGATCAAAATGGTGAAATATATAGAAAAATAAGAAATACTTTGAGATTCCTACTTGGTAATTTAGAAGGTTATAAATATAACAAAAATCAAAAAAGAGATGGTATTCATTCATTTATAAAAGAAGAATTAAACAATTTAAAAGTTCAAATTTTGAATGCATATGATGAATATAAATTTATCAATGTAATTAAAATACTAAATAATTACATAGTTAATTTATCAAGTTTTTATTTAAGTGTTACAAAAGATATTCTTTATGTTGACAAATACGATTCAGACAGAAGAATGCAAACACTTGCAAACTTTTATGAAATTACAGAATTTTTAATTTTTGCACTTGGCCCTATTTTACCGACAACCATTGAAGAAACTTATAGTTTTTTCAATAAAGAAAACAAAGTTGAATCATTTATGCTTGAGAATTATGATTTTTCTAAATTAAGTGTTAATAATAAAGTTCTTGATGAATTTGCAGAGTTTTTTGAATTAAGAGACAGAGTAAATATTTTAATTGAAAATGCTATTAAAAATGGTCTTATCAAAAGATCTAACGAAGCATTTGTAATGATAAAAAAACCATCTAGTCATATTGAAAAACTTGATTTAAAACAATTGTTAATGGTTGGAAAAATATCATATAATGATAACGAGAGAATAGAATACTTTGATGGAGAAAAATGTCAAAGATGTTGAAACCATTTTGAGAAATCTGATATCAAAAATGACTTGTGTATAGATTGTTTTGAAATTATTAAGGATGTAATGAATGAAAAATAAAATTTTAGAATATAGTTTAAAATTAAAAAAACACGTGATACAAAATAAGAAGAAAATAATTATTAATTACATAATATTTATAACGATTATGATTGCTTTAATTCTTATTGATCAATTAACAAAAACCTTTATTTTTAAACATGGTGATGTATTTAAATTTGAGTTTGATAAATATGGAAATGAATTAATTCAATCTCCAGATTCGATTGGAAATAGATATGAAACAACTTGAATAAGTCCTCAATCAATTTATCCAAATGATCCACAAAAATGAGGTGGAAACGCTTTTATGGGTACTAGGTTTATATGACACCGTGGGGTAACTTTTTTACCAAGTGGTGTAAATATATCTGTTATTCAATTCATTAGCATGTTAATCTTAATAATCGGTATCACAGTACCATTATTCACTAAAAGAAAAATACTTATTGTTGCTTTAGCGATAGTTTTAGCTGGTGATTTTGGAAACATGCTTGATCGCTTTATGTTTAGAGGTTATGTAAAAGATTTATTCTATTGACCTTGATTAGAAAAATGACTTAATAAAAGTATTGGTACATTTAACTTTGCAGATACTTGTGTAATGGTTGGAGCTATTTTATCTATAATTTCTATAATTTGAGATGTTATCGAAACTTCAATTGCTGAGAAGAAAAAAGCAAGAATTGAAAAGGATAAAATTATTCAAGATGAAATATCGCCTTTACAAGAAGAACAAGTTGTTCAAAACACTGATCACGCAAAACCTGAAGAATTAGATTGCATTTCTAAAACAAATAATGAAGATCAAATACTGGATGAATTAGTAAATATTCAAATCCAAAATGAAACTAATTCAATAGAAATAGAAACTACAATAGTTAGTGATGAATCGATTGTTAAAAAAGAAAAAGCACCTATTAAAAAATCTTCAAGATCAAAAAAATCGATAGTTGTTTCAACGGATTCTAAAACAAGTAAACCAACAACTAAAAAGCCTGTGTCAAAGGCAAAAACCAAAAAAGAATAATATTAAAAAATCAAAGTTTTAAATGCTTTGATTTTTTTGATTTTTATTTTAAACTCTTATTTAGAAGTTCAATAACTTCTTCTTCGGTGTCGAGTTCCAATGCTTTGTTTGCTAAACTTTCCATTTCCTTTTTAGAAAGTTTATTAACCAAATCTCTACTTGCAAGAATATTACCAGCAGACATAGAGAATTCATCAAGACCTAAACCTAGTAAAAGAGGAAGTGCTCTTTTATCTCCTGCCATTTCTCCACACATACCTGCTCATTTGTTATGTTTGTGTGCTCCGTCAATAACCATTTTTACTAGTTTTAAAATTGAAGGATTTAGCGGCTGATAAAGATAAGAAATGTTTTCACTCATTCTATCAGCAGCCATTGAATATTGAATTAAATCATTTGTTCCTATTGAAACAAAGTCTGCATATTTACAGAATTTATCTGATAAAACAGCGGCAGCAGGAGTTTCCATCATTAACCCAACCTCAATATCTTTTTTATCAGCAATTTCTATTTTTTCTTTTTTAAGTTCATCATAACATTGATCATAAACAGCTTTTGCCTCTAAAAACTCTTTAACATTAGTAATCATAGGAAACATAATTGCTACCTTTCCATACTTACTTGCTCTAATTAATGCGCGCAATTGAGTTTTAAAAATATCAATATTTTTTAAGCAAAATCTTATTGCTCTATATCCTAAAAATGGATTCATTTCTTCTGGAAACTTAAAGTATTTTAATGTTTTATCCCCACCAATATCTAGTGTTCTAATAACAACTCTTTTACCGTTCATTGCCTCAACAACTTTTTTATATGAATTAAATTGTTCTTCTTCGGTTGGTCAATGATCATTATCCATGTATAAAAATTCCGATCTAAATAGTCCAATTGCTTCAGCATCATTAAATAAAACACTTTCAATATCCTTTGGTGTTCCTATGTTGGCAGCTAATTCAACATGATGTTTATCTTTTGTTATTGAAGGCTTACCTTTTAATAATACTAATTTTGAAGTATATTCTATATATTCTTTAAGCAATTTATTATATTTTTCCAATTCTTCTTTTGTTGGTTCAATAATTACTTCCCCATTATTTCCATTTAAAGCAATAGTTTGTCCATTTTTACATAATTCAAGTGCATTATTTGTTCCGACTACACTTGGTATATTTAAACTACGAGCCATAATTGCTGTGTGAGAAGTTGGACCACCAATATTTGTTACAAATCCTTTTACAAATTTTTTATTAAGTTGAACTGTTTGAGAAGGTGATAAATCCTGAGCGACAATAACAACTTCTTGATTGATTGCACTTAAATCAACTTCTTCTATATCATTAAGTACATATAAAAGTTTTTTTGCAACATCTTTAACATCAGCTGCTCTTTCTCTCATATACTCATCATCCATATTAGCAAACATATTTGCAAATTCTTCATAAAATTTATTTACTGAATATTCAGCACTAAATCCATCTTGATTTATTAAATTATTAACACTATCAATTGCATAAGGGTCTGTTACAAAATTTATGTGAGCTTCAAAAATGGCTGCATGCTCAGCGTCACTTGCTAATAACTTGGTTTTTTCTAATTTAGATTTAACCACATCAATTGCATGAGCATATTTTTTAAGTTCTTCATCTTTATTTTTTGCGTTTTTTTCAATATCAACAGGGAGTTCTTCAACCTTAAAAATTTTAGCTATTGCTATTCCTCTTGAAGCTCCTATTCCTTTTATCTTCATTTATTCCTCCTATATTAAATATAACTATTTTATAGATTTATTATAGATTTTATTATTCATAGCATTTAGCAATTTTTTTATTGTGTAATCATTTACACACAAAAAAAACGCTTTTTTAAGCGTTTATTTTTTATTGATTTCATCTATTGTTTCATTGTATTCAATTTTTTTAATTTTTAATATTGTTTCAGTTGTTTTGTGTTGTTCATTAAGATCTTCTAATTCAGCACTTAACTGATTAATCTCTTGTTTAAAAATTTCTATTTCTGACTTATTTTTTTCTATATTAATTCTCAAAGTATTGATTCTATTTTCAATGTATGTTTTCTTTTCATCCAAACTTTTAAAAATGGTTTCCTGGTCTTTAATTTCCTGTTCGCCTATTTTAAGTTCTTTATCTATTTCTTTGTCAACTTGTGATTTGATTGTATTTCCTGATTTTCTTTCGAATATTGCTAGTACAACCGCTGAAATTAAAACAATGTATTCTGCGGCTATCATTCCATGCGTATTCACATTATTAAGAAAACTAATTGTTTTATTATTTATTAATAAATCAAGTAAAAATATAAGACATATATAAAGATAAAAAACAAATGCAAAAATAAAAGCAAAACCGACTAAACCAAATAGATTATATTTTTTCTTGTAATATAATCATTGCAAAATTCATAAAACTATTATTAATATTGAAGGCAAAATAGTTATTGAAAAAGCAACCATAAATACAACAAATTTTGAATGAATTTTTAGAAATAATCCCAAACTTTCCATACTAAAAGATTTAAAATTTTTGGTAGTTTTAAAATAAAAATACATCATGAAACTTATTGTTATCGAGGCAACAATGAACAATAAACAAGCCATCCATTCTCTTTTTCTTCCATATTTACTTTGTTTTTTCTTCAATTTATGATAATCTTTAATTTTTTTGTGATTCATATATTTTCTCCTTTATTTAAACCCAACCTTTAATAATTATATATTAGAATATATAATGAAAAAAAATATAAATAATATCTTTCTTTTTCAGTTAATTTAAAATTTATTAAAAAATGGCCTTAGCCATTATTTATCGAATTATTCTTATTTGTTTTTTTATCTAGTACATTATTGAATTTATTAAGCTCATTTTCAATGTTGTTTAAACTAATGTTTATCTTCTTAATTTTATTGTTTGAGTTTTTGATTAATTCTTTAATTTCTTCAACTGTCATATTTTCAAGCTCTTCATCACCGATGTAATTTATTTCGAGAGTCGAATCCATTTTATTTGCTGTATCCGATAATCTTCTCTTGCTATTTCTAATAAAGTGAATCATAATTGATATATATCCAGTATATATTAAAGAGAAGAATATACTTGTGCTTGAAAGAGCTACAAAAAGAACTTTAGAAATTAATTTTGAATTAGGATTAAGTTTTTGTGAAGTTCCGAAGTTTATAAAGAATAGTATTAGTACAATTAAGTGTTCTATTAAAACTATATAACCTAAAAGCGAAATGTGTTTTAAAAACATTTTTTTGCTTTTTTTAATCAAGGCATATAGAAGAGCTAATAGTAATATTAAACCAGTTGGGATAATTGAAATTGTAAGCGCAATAAGAATTGCTACAATTCTGCTATTTATATTTAGTGCTAGAGCCAACGATTCGCTATTAAAGTCTGATGACTTTCTATAGGAAATATCTAGAAAAGCTAGCATCAAGCAAAAAGATACGGTTGTAAATATTAATATTACAAAGTCCATAAAAATTTTTGTTTTATCACTTAGAAATATTTTTTTTAATCTCAAGTATTTTGCTTCATTTGTTTGATACATTAAAGTCTCCTTATTTTTTAATTTTTATATAGTATTATTTTATATTGTTTTAAAAAAAAGAATAAAAAAAATAGCAGCTCTCTATTTTCACGTTTCCGCTATCGTCGACACTAAAGGGCTTAACTACTGAGTTCGGAATGGATTCAGGTGGATCCCCTTTGCTATAACCACTAAGAGTATTATATAGTAAAAAAAATACTTTCCAAACATTTTTAATAATTTTTTCAAAAAAAGAATAAAAAAAATAGCAGCTCTCTATTTTCACGTTTCCGCTATCGTCGACACTAAAGGGCTTAACTACTGAGTTCGGAATGGATTCAGGTGGATCCCCTTTGCTATAACCACTATGAATATTATATAGTAAAAAAAATAATAGCAAAACTTTTTTATTATTTTTTTGGGATATTTTTTTTACTAAATGCACTTAATATTAGTTATATAAGTAAAAATGCAAATTTCACTTACTCTTTTTTTAATCATTTGTCTAAAACAATTTTGGTATTCATTAGATTTTCTTTGTAAGAATTATCAAGTTTTATAAGAGATTCAAATAGTAAATCTACAATAACTAACTGTGCAAGTTTTGATGAAACTGGAACAACCTTAGCCTCATCATGTATTTTTTGATATTGAATTTTTATATCTATAAGATCATCTATTTTGCTAAAGGCGTTTGATGTTATAACAATAATTTTTGCTTTTTTAGCTTTTGCTATTCTTAATGCAAATCAAATTTCTATATTCATCAACTTATTTGAAACAACTACAAGAACATCATTTTCCTTGACGTTAGCTAACGCAGGTATAATTATATGAAAATCATCACCCATAATTGCTGTTAAACCTATTTTAAGAAGGTTTGAGTAAAACTCTGAAATAATTTTTTGTGAAGAACCTACACCAATTAGATATACATTTCTTGATTTATGTATTAAATTAGCAGCTTGTTTTATTGATTTAATAGTATTTAAATTAGCCAATGAATCTAAAACGAAACGATGTGAAGAAATTATGCCCTTAAAATCTTCAAAGTCATTTCCAATATTTTCATTTTTTGTCAAATAATTTTTATTAACATTAGAAAGAACCACATTTATATAAGCACTAAAATCTCTATAATGTGAAAAACCATATTGTTTAATAAATCTATTAACACTTGCCTCTGATGTAAATGAGTTTTTTGCTAATTCTCGTTGTGACTGGTTGTAAGTTTCATAAGGATATGAATTAATATATTTTAATATTAACTGACTTGAAAAAGTCATATTAGGCATTTCATTAAATATAGGTTTTATTAAAGTTTCGCTTGATATTTTGTTTAGCGTTTTTTTATCTCTTTTTTTGTTCATATTTAAATTATATTACTCATAATTTTTTTTGAAGTTTATTTTCAATTTTTTGAAAGTTTGAAACATTGTTATAAATTTATATAGAATATTTATATAAAGTATATGAAAGAGATTATGTCAAGTTATTTATATTCAGAAAGTCAAACATATAAATTTTCTTTTACAAAACCAAGTGCAATCAATATAGGTCTTTGAGTTATGGGGTCAATATTGATTTTGGTTTTATTTTGTGTGATTTTATGAAGGCTATTTCATTCAAAAATACATAAAAACACCAATAATAAGGAGCATGCAGGATCAATTTCAAAAGAATTCATTGACTTTATGAGTGATTTATCAAAAAGTGAAAAAATTGATTTACTCATAAACATTCCATTTAAAAATAAATATTCAAAAAACAATATTTCATTAATACCTGCGTTAATTAGGTATCAAAACAAATTATTTTTAGTTAGTGATTTAGTTATAAATAAAGGTAGCGATGAAATAATAATTCAAAACAGTGAAACTTACTTGAAAAGAAAGAACAAAATTAAAAAAATTAATAACTTTGAAAATTATTGATTTAAAGAGATCTTAAAATTTTTAGAAAAAGAAATAGATGCTAAGTTTGAAGTAAAAAAAGTTCTATTTCTTAAAAATGAACTGAATGAACACAAATCGTTTTTAGACTATTTAGTTACAACACAGCAAGATCTTATTAACGATTTTAAAAAAGAAAATATAAAAGAAATTTCAGATTATGATTTTATAAAAATTAAACAAAAATTAATTTCTTGAAATTTAAATCCAAGTCGGAGTGATAATGGAACTATTTAAAATAGAATTCAATTTTTATGGATTAGCTGGAATGTTTTTAATAGTTTTATCTAGTATTTTATATACGTATTTAATAAAAGTTATTTATGTTTCAAAATTCTCAAAAAAATTAAAAATGAATGAAAATTCAATTCACTTTTCGAAATCCATTTTGGAAAAGTCTAATATAAAGGCACAATATAAATTTAAGTCAAATTTTTATGTCTTAGATGTTGATAAAATAAAAAACCGTTTAAATGTTGATGATAAATTATCTAGTTCTTATTCAATATATTCGTTTGTTCATCTTACATTTTTAACTTTTTTATATACTAAAACAAAAAAGTTAAATAATTATTTAGTTATTATTGTTTCTTATTTGAACATAATTACATATATGAATATTCTTTGAATGCTTCCTTTTAACTTATGATTTATAGCATTAATAATGTTTGTTGTTTCATTAATTTTTAATTTAACAATCATAATTTTAGAGCAAAAAATAAATCGTTATTCAATAGATTCTACCTTTGAGTTATTGAAGTATAAACTAGATGAAAAAGATTTTTATGAAGCAGTTGGATTACTCAAAAATTATAAGTTTTATTCTTTAGATAGGTATTTAGAATCGGGCTTAAAATTCTTTGTAGAATTTGTAAAAGCGTTTAATAAGTGAGGTAAAAATGACTAATCAGCAACTTGATGATAAATCAAGAAAACGACACATTAATTTACTAATTAGTGTTTATAATTTAGAACAAGAGATTGTTGAAAAAATGAGTGATGAAGAGCTTATTAGTGAATTGAACAATCAACAAGATGAAGCAATAAATAATTCAAAAAACCCAAACAAATTTTGAATAATTAATGGTCTTCCAAAGCCAAAAAATTTCAAAACTTCAACATCAACTAAAGCAGGTTGAATAATATTTATAGTATTTATAATTATGTTGTTTGTTGTAGGTTTAACATTTCTATTATTAGCATTCTCGAAACATAATATTATATAAGGAGTTAGATGTCAAAGTTATTTAAAGAAGAGATGATGGAGTATAATACAACCATCAAAGATTGAAAAAAAGCTGTTAATCGTGGTGTTGAAATTTTAGCACAAAATGGCTATGCTACAATGGAATTAGAAAAAGCAATTCTTGATTCAACAGAAAAATTTGGTGCATATTATGTGCTAGAAAAGGGTATTGCATTGATACATGCGGCACCAGGAAACTATATTCTGAAAAATGGAACAAGTACAATAATTCTTGATGAAAATATTGTCTTTAACAATCAAGAAGAAAAACAAGCAAAAATTCTTGTTACACTTGCAGCAACAGATTCAAATTCACATTTAGGAATTCTTCAAGAATTCTCTCATTACTTCATGAATGAAGATTTTAAAAAAGAAGCTTTAAATGTTAAGAATTTGAATGAATTTAAAATATTGCTAAATAAATATAAAGGAGAATAAAATGGTAATTAAAACAGTATGTGGTTCAGGTCTAGGTTCATCCTTATTGGTTGAAATGAACGTTAAAATGGTGCTAGATAGTTTAGGTGTAGAGTATGATGAAGTAGAACATACAAATATATCTAATTTTAATGCTAATGGAGTTGATTACGTAGTGGTTGGAGTTGATGTAGCGCCTACCATTGAATTTCCAGAAGAAAGAAAAATAGTGTTATTAAATATTCTTTCAAAAAAAGAATTAGAAGAAAAACTTAAAGCAGTTCTTAAAATAAAATAATTTTAAAACTTAATAGGATAATTAATTTTTGGTTTGGATTAATTGAATGGTGAAAGCTACTTATTAAGTTATACAAACCTATTAATATAGGTTATTTATTAATTTAATTTTAAAATTTCTTTATATAAAACTATTAATAAATAACTGTTATGGAGGAAAAATGGAATTTTTAAATTGAACCCTAGGTTTCTTTAAAGACTTTGTTGCTATTCCTGCATTCTTAGTTGGTATTTTTACTTTGATAGGAGCCTTAATTTTACGTAAAAAAGGTTCCCAAGTTATAATTTCTATGTTCAAAGTAATTATTGGGTTCTTGATTTTAGGTGGAGGAGCTGGTGTTCTAGTTGGATCACTTTCAGCTTTCCAACCAGTATTTCAAGCTACCTATAACCTAAGTGGGGTTATACCAAATAATGATGCTTTTGCTGGTGCTTTAACTAAGATATCAGCTATAGCAACACTTGGTTCATTAATTATGGTTCTAGGTATGCTATTAAATCTTGTTCTTGCATTTGTTTCGAGATTTAAATATGTATATTTATCAGGACACGTATTGTTTTATGCATCACTTATGATTGCAACAGTGTTTATTACATTAGGATTTAATCCTGATAATGCTGGAGACTTTGCAATAATGCTAATTGGTGGAGCAACATTACTTGGATCTTATATGGTTATTTCACCTGCAGTTCAACAAAGACATATGAACATGATTGTCGGTTCTAATGAAATAGGACTTGGACATACAGGTGGATTTGGATATGCAATCAGTGGATACATTGGTGAAGGTATCGGAAAATTAATGAAAGGTAAAGTAATTTCAACAGAAGCTATTAAGTTTCCTAAAGGGCTTTACTTCTTTAGAAACACACTTGTTTCTCTTTCTATAACTGTTCTTGTATTTTACATATTTGCATTTTTACCTGGTGGAATTTTATATGAACTAGGCAAATTTGATGCAGTTAATCAAGCTAGTGCTATTAGTGTATTAAGTCAAAGAAACTGGATAGTAACTATGCTTGTTCAAGCATTTGTTTTTACAGCAGGAGTTGAAATAATGCTTTCTGGTGTTAGATTATTTATAGGTGAATTAATACCTACATTTAAGGGAATATCAGATAAGTTAATTAAAGACTCAAAAGCAGCGGTTGATTGTCCGGTTGTATTCCCATATGCACCTAATGCAGTGCTTATTGGATTTATTTCAAGTTTCGTAGCCGGAATTATTGGAATGGCTATTACAATAGGATTAAATTATGGTGGTTTATTAAGTGTTATTATATTACCAGGACTTATTCCTCACTTCTTTTTAGGTGCTACTTCAGGAGTGTTTGGAAATGTTAAAGGTGGAATAGTTGGAGCAATTGTAGGTCCTTTTGTTCATGGTATCATTATTACACTTGTTCCTGCTATCTTTATTTGAGGAAAATGAGTTCCAGTTTCAAGTGAAACTCTTAGCACATTAGTTATAGCAACAGACCCATCTATAACTTCAACAATTAATTCACTTAATTGAGGAGATACCGATTATATTATTGGTGCTTTACCAGGTTTATTTGGATTGATTAACAAGTATGTAGGATTTGCAGTTTGTGTTGCTCTTTACATTGGACTTATTATTGATGGAATTGTTTATAAATTTATTAAGAAAAACAAGCCAGAAATCAATAAAGAAGTTAAAGAAGAAGATAAAGTTACTCAACAAGCATAATTTAAAATAAAAAATAAGGGTGATTATTCACTCTTATTTTTTATTGTTAATTTAACTGTTTCAATCAAGTCTTCGAGAAGTTCATTTTCTAATTTTTCAAGCATATCTAATTCGTTTTCTAATTTTAGTACACTTAACTGACTTGGTTTTGTAACAGGTTCTTTTGGAGCAAACAATTCACAAGTTTCATTTGCTTTTTCTATTGAAATATCATATGTTTTAATTTTTTTGGCTATTTGAATAGTTTCATCTTTATCATATGTTAACAAAGGTCTTAAAATTTGCATGTTTATTGCATCTCCGATTGTAGTCATAGATTCAAGCGTTTGAGAAGCGACTTGACCTAAATTGTCACCATTTGATAAAGCTATATAATCGTGTTTTAGAGCAAATTCTTTTGCAATTCTATAAAAACTTCTTCTCATTAAAGTTATTTTAAATGACTGATTTGATGTTAAAGAAAGATAATTCATTAATTTTGAATAGTTAGCAAAATTAAGGTTTGAGGTTATTTGATACTGATTAACCGTAGATGCCAATCTAGTAATTTTATCAACTGTTTTTTCATCAGTTTGTGGTGGTGTAATAAAAGAAAGAAAATCAACTTTTAGACCTCTTTTCATTAATAAAAATGCAGCAACAGGGCTATCAATTCCACCACTCATTAAGTGCAATATTTTGCCACTACTTCCAACAGGAAGACCACCTAAACCTTTAAAATAATTAGCAAATATATATGTGTCTTTACTTCTTACTTCAACATAGAATGTTTGATCGGGATTGTGTACATCTACTTTTAATTGACTATTTTTTAGGATATGTCCACCAAGTAAATTATTAAGTTCATTTGAGGTGAATTCAAAACTTTTATTATTCCTTCTTGCTTGAATTTTGAATGTTTTACTACTTGGTTCAATGAGTTTTAAAACATTACTTTTATAATCGTCTAAGCTATTTGAAACCACTATGACAGGTGAGAATGAAGAAATACCAAAAACATAATTTAATTTTTCCATATTATGCTGTGAATAAGGTAAATACATTCTATCATATTCAACTTCAGGTTTTGTACCAACTATGTGCAAAATGTTATTTACTAAGTGATTTATAAATATCTTTCTGTTTTTCTTTTTGAGAACTAATTCTCCATATCTTATTAAAATTTTATTAAACATTATTTCCTTTATTTTTTATAAAGGTACTTAACTTGTGATAAGCACTTTTATAATCATTTAGATCTTGTAAAAGATTGCACTCATATAATAATTGAGCACGCTCTTGTTCGCTTTCATTCTTCTTTTTTTTGTTTGAATTAGCAATTTTTTCTGCCAGAAAATCATACATTTCTTTATAAGCTGTATTATCTGAAATGATATGAATTAATTCTTTCATTCCATCTTGCAATTCCTTTGTTGATTTATTAAGGAGCAGTCAATTTTCATGTTTTTTATCATTTAAATAAGTTTTTAAAAGCTTGTTATACGTTACAAAAGAATCGTGTACTTCATTTTTCAATAATTCGCTTTTATCATCATTTGGAATAAGTGAAGAAGCACTTATTTCAAAGAATAAATTTTTTAAATATTCAGATTTTTTACTTATATCTTCATCACACTCTTTTTCATTTGATTTTTTTAACGGTAACCCAATAACTCAGTTATAAATATCAAATGATTTAATCAAGAAAATTTCTAAATCTTGATATGTCTTTATTTTTGTTTCAATTTTTTTGTAACTTTCAATATACTCATTAATATTTATTGAATTAGCAATTTTTTTATTTTGATTAATTGTTTCTTCATAACCAGAAATTTGATTATAAAGTTTTTCAAAAATTTCCTTATTTTTAATTAATAGTTCATTAAGCTTGGATGAATTTATATTGTTGTTATGGTAATCATAAATATATCTATAAATAAATAATATTTTTGAAGTAAAGTTACTGTATTCATAAGTTGCAATGTTTGTCTGTAAGTTAATTAACAAGTTTTTTAACTCTTGATAAACTTCATCACCTCTTAAGTTTTCAATTAACTTTGTAAGATGATCATATAAAATTCATTCAAAACTCATTAAACTATCTATAAATTCAATAACTTGTAATAACTCTTCTTTTATAGAATTAATTTGACCATCTATAATTTCAAAAGATGTTTGAGTTTTTCTGCTATTTACTTCAGTTAACTTTTTAGATATATTTCCTATTTTTTTATAAAATTCTGGACCAGTGTTTTTCAATAATTTTTCATGACTTGTTAAATAATTATTTATTTGAATAATACTTTCTAAAATTATTGATCAAGAATCATCAACAAGATTTCATTTTTCATTAAGTTTTTCTGATAACTTCATGAATGTATCGATTCTTTCATAGGCCATTTTAAATGATGAAATTGAGTTTTTATAACTTTTAACAAACTTTCAATTAAACTTTTTTTTAGAATTAGTTTTATAAAAATCTAAATCCTCGGTAATTTTATATAAAATTTTATTAACTTCATTGTATGCAATATTAACATTTCTATAAATATCTTTATACCCAATTTGTTGTTTGCTGAGATTTTCAAATCTAGTGTTTATGTTAAAACATGATTGAGTTTTTAGATTAATAACTTTTCTTTCTTGTTTTAATCTTTCATTAAAATTTTTTATAATTAATTTTCTTATAAAAAAGATTATGAAAAAAACAAGAAGTATAGACAATAAAACTAGAAAAAAAATTAATAGGTATGTAACGAAATTCTGCATAATGTTATTATAATTTATTTAATAGTAAAATAAAATTATTATGTAAGATTTATAAGTTAAGGATTAAAATGCTAAATTCAGAATCATTTGCTCATCAAATAAAAATTGAAGTTATTAATAACATAACAAGTTTGAAACACAAAAAAGCTTTTATTAAAGGGCTCATTTTTTCTAATGGAATTTGAAACGAAAATAACTATGTATTAGTGTTAAAAAGTAATGAAATCTTTAATAAGGTTGTTCAATTTTTAACTGATATTAGAGTTCCTTTTACAATTAAAAAAAATATTAAAACTCATATTTATGTTGATAAAGTCGATATTAATTTAAATAATATAACCGAATATCATGGTTCATTTTTTGCAGGAGTTTTTTGTGGTAGCGGAAACATTTCAACAAAAACTACTACATCATATCATTTAGAATTTTCGAGTCGTTTAAAGGAAAACATTGACTTTCTAGTTTCCGTTTTAAATAAATATGATTTTAATTTTTCAATTTTCAACAGAAAAGAAAAGTGGTTCGCTTATATAAAAAAACTTGACTTAATTTGTGATTTTCTAGGTGCTATTGAAGCAAAAAATGCATACTTTGAACTTCAAGATATAAAGATATCTAGAGATATTGAAAATTCTATAAACAGAGTTCAAAATATTGATATTTCGAACATGACAAGAGTTGCAAAAAGCAATATAAAACATTCGAAAAACATTAACTTTATTTTTGAAAACAATCTTGAAAAATATTTTACAGAAGAACAATTACTTTTTTTTAAATTAAAACTTGATAACTCATATAGCACACTAAATGAATTAAGTGACATGCTATATGAAAGGTATAAAATAAACATGACTAAAAGTGGCCTTAATCATTGATTAATAAAATTAAATACTATTGCTAAAATGTATGGTGTATAGTTGTATAATTAATTAGCAAAATTAAAAAATGATTTATATCCTGAAAGGCAGAATGAATTTAAGAACCGTTTATAAAAATAAGATACTTATATCTTTTATACTTTTAACATTAAGCTTATTATTGCTATTATATCTAGTAATGTTGTGTATTGGTTATCCAATGTTTAAAGGTGCTGGTTTTGGTATATCAGCCGGAGCTTTTATTGTTTATCTTTTATACTTGGCAATTAACATTCTCTTTATATTCACATTTAAGAGTGACAAAGCAACACAAAAATTTACTATTTTGTTAATTGTTGGAGCAATATTGCTTCCGATGTGCATAGTAAACTCAATAATTATTATCTATGGTAAGGAACGATTCTAAATAAACTTAAAATCCCATCCGGGATTTTTAAAATTTAATTGACTAATAAAGTTATGTAAATTTATCATAATTTATGATCTATTTTTTATTAATTTATGTATCTAAAATATTGTAAAAAACATTGCTCATTTTTTTCTTTTATGATAAAATAAATAAGCAATAGATATTTAATTGCAGAAAAGTAGATTCACTTCTCACCTGATGACCATAGTCTTGGGTTTAGCTACAATTAAAATGTATCAATATTTTTTTAATTTACTGGTACTTTTTAAGAGAAGAAGTGGGAAACCACTTTTTAAAAATTTTTAAGGAGTTATTATTCAACCAAAAATGAAGAAACCAAGTGCTGAGCACTATGTTAACAATGCAATACCATTTAAACAAGTATTTTTAATTGGAGCGGATGGCGAAAAAATTGGAGTTAAATACACCAATGATGCCATTGATATAGCAAAAAGTTTAAAAATGGATTTAGTTTTAATACAAGTTGAACCTAAACCAATCGCTAGAATCTTGGACTACGGTAAATTTAAATATGACCGTAAAAAGAAACAAAAAGAAGTTAAAGAAAAACAAGTTGTTATCCAAAACAGAGAAGTTAGACTTACTCCTATGATTGGTGAGAATGATTTGATGACAAAAAGTAGAAAAGCTAGAGAATTTCTGCTAAAAGGTGATCGTATCAAAGTTTCACTCAAATTAAGAGGAAGAGAAATTGGAAGACAAGATTTAGGTATTGCTACTTTAAATAAGTTTTTTGCAACTCTTGAAGATATAGCTGAAATTACCAAAGAAGCTAAATTAGTTAACGAACGTTTCCTCGACATGAATCTCCAACCAAACAAAAATAAAATTCAAAAATACAACAAAGAACTTAAAGATGAAATTGATGAAAATCAAGAGGAATCTAACAAAGGAGAATAATGCCAAAGATGAAAACCAAAAGTGCGTTGAAAAAACGTATTAAAATCACCGGTACTGGTAAAGTTATGAGAGAACAAGCATTTCGTTCTCACTTAGCACAAAATAAAACTACTAAACAAAAACGCCAATCAAGAAAATCTGTTCAAATGTCAAAAAGTGATATTAAAAGATTTAAAGCATTGTTCTAATTTGCTTACTTATTTATTTTGAAACACAAAATTATTAATTATTAATATTGAAAGGAAAAATTAAATATGGCTAGAGTAAAAGGCGGAACAGTTACAAGAGCAAGACGTAAAAAATGATTAAAGCTTGCTAAAGGTTATTTTGGACACAAATCAGTAGGATATAAAGTTGCTAAACAAGCGGTTGTTAAATCATGAACATATGCATTTAGAGATCGTAAACAAGTTAAGAGAAACTTTAGAAAATTATGAATAGCACGTATTAATGCAGCTACAAGAGCACATGATATGTCTTATTCAAGATTTATTAATGGATTAAAGAGAGCAAACATTTTAATTAACAGAAAAATGCTTTCTGAATTAGCAATTAATGAACCAAAAACATTTGCAACATTAATTGAATTAGCACGTGATGCTAAATAAGATAAACGTCTTTGAATGGTAGTTAATCTATTATTTTGAAGACGTTTTTTTAAAATTGAAGGGAGGTTAAATGACTAAAAAGAAAGTAGTAATAGGTATGTCAGGTGGAGTTGATAGCTCTGTTGCAGCATATCTATTAAAAGAGCAAGGTTATGAAGTTATCGGTCTTTTTATGAGAAACTGAGATAGTATTTTAAATAATGATATTTTAGGAAACGAAAAAATAAATCAAGATATTTGTCCACAGGAACAAGATTATCAAGATGCTTTAAGCGTTGCACAAAAACTTAATATTCCTTTACATAGAGTTGATTTTGTAAAGGAATATTGAACTAATGTTTTTAATAATTTTATTGAAGAATATAAAAAAGGAAGAACTCCTAACCCTGACATATTATGTAACAAATATATTAAATTCAATTACTTTGCAAATTATGCTTTTGATAAATTGGGTGCTGATTATATTGCCATGGGACACTATGCTAAAGTAGAAAATGGAAAATTATATCGAGCCAAAGATGAAAATAAAGATCAAACTTATTTTCTAGCTCAAGTTACGGAAGAACAACTTAAAAAAGTTATTATGCCTCTTTACGATCTTCAGAAAAGTCAAATCAGAAAATTAGCAGCTGATCTTAATTTATCAACTGCTAATAAAAAAGATTCAACAGGAATTTGTTTTATTGGTGAACGTAATTTTACTAGTTTTCTTCAAAACTATATTCCAGCCCAAGAAGGCGACATAGTTGATATTACAACAAACAAAAAAGTTGCTAAGCATGTTGGTTGTTTCTATTACACAATTGGACAAAGAAAAGGTTTGAATTTAGGCGGTTTTGTTGAACCATATTATGTGTGTGGTCATAACGTTAAAGAAAATATTTTATATGTTGCTCCAGCAAGTCATCCAGAGTATTTAGATTCAAATGAATTAATTGCATCAAATTTAACGTTAAATCACAAAGAGTTTAACAATGATAACATAACTGTTAAATTCAGATATAGACAAAAAGATATTAAAGCAAATATAGAGATTCTAGATAATAATTTTATTAAAATTTATTATCCTGAAAAATCACAAGCAGTCACACCAGGACAGCAAGTAGTTTTATATGATGGCGAAAAATGCTTGGGCGGTGCAGTAATAGAAGAAGTTTTTTTAGATGGTAAAAAACTTACTTATTTATAACAGAGGTTATTATGGATTCAAAAAAAATTAGACAAGATTGATTAAATTTCTTTGAGAAAAAAAATCACTTAATTGTACCTACAAAAAGTTTGGTACCAGTTAATGATAATTCGTTGCTATGAATAAATTCGGGAGTTGCAACGCTTAAAGACTACTTTTCTGGCAAGAAAATACCACCTTCAAAAAGATTGACCAATTCTCAAAAAGCAATTAGAACAAATGATATTGAAAATGTTGGTATCACAGCAAGACACCACACACTTTTTGAAATGTTAGGAAACTTTTCTATTGGGGATTACTTTAAAAAAGAAGCTATTGAATTTGCTGCTGAATATTTATTAACTATTCTTAAACTAGATAAAAATAGACTATATTTTACATACTTTCATGAAGATTTAGAAACTAAGCAATTATGAATAAATTGTGGTTTCGATCCTGAACATATGATACCGGGTACAAGAGACACTAACTTTTGAGAGGTTGGTTCAGGGCCTTGTGGACCAAACACGGAAATATTTTATGACCGTGGTCAAAAATATGATTCAAGAGGAATTGAACTTCTTAAAAATGATATTGAAAACGACAGATATGTTGAAATATGGAATATTGTTTTTTCGACATACAATTCAGATGGTGAAGGAAATTATACCGAACTAAAACAAAAGAATATAGATACGGGTGCAGGTCTAGAAAGAATAGTTTCAGTTATGCAAGATGCTCCTACTAATTTTGATACTGATTTATTCTTACCTATTATTCATGAAATTGAAAAATACACATCATATAGATATGATATAAATAACTATTTTGTAAAAAATAAAGATCAAGTTGAAATAAATTCATGTTTCCAAATAATAGCTGATCACATAAGAACTGTTTCTAATGCAATTGCAGATGGTGCAAAAATTTCAAATATTGGCCGTGGATACATAATAAGACGTTTAATAAGAAGATGCGTTTATAAATCTATGAAATTAAAGGTCACTGATTCAATTTTCTTGTACAAGTTGGTAAAAGTTGTTAAACAATCTCTACCATTTGAGTATGATGTTGTAAAAGTGGAAAAGGCTATAAAAGCAGAAGAACAGCTGTTTGCTAAAACAATTGAAAAAGGAAAAATACTTCTTGAAAAAAACATCTCAAAAGGTTCAAGTATTTTTTCTGGTAAAACTGCATTTAAACTTTTTGAAACATATGGTTTTCCAATTGAATTAACTATGGAAATTTTAGCTGACCAAAAAGTTAATATTGATATGAATGAATTTGAAAAAGCAAAGCAAGAACATGCAGAAGCATCAAAAACAAAGAAAACTGCAGGTATGGATAAAGTTATAAATTCATTAACGCTACTCAAATCAAAAATAGATATTTTCGTTGGTTATACAGATACTAAAACAACAAGCAAAATTTTAAAATTATTTAATAGTAATAAAGAAATAAAAGAATCTAATGATACTGCTTTTTTAGTATTGGATAAAACTCCTTTTTATGCAACATCTGGTGGTCAAAGACATGATAAAGGTTATATCCTACAAAATAAAAACAAAATAGAAATTATTGATGTTTTCAAAGATAAACACGGAAACCACATTCATGTAATAAAAGGCAAGATTAATAAAAATGACCCGGTAGAATGTTTTGTAGATGAAACAATTAGACTTGGGCTTGAAAGAAATCACTCGGGCACACATTTACTATATTGTGCTTTAAGAAATGTTTTGGGTAATCACATCCAACAATTAGGAAGTGATAATAACGAAGAAAGATTAACTTTTGACTTACCAGCGGATAATAAGCCAAGTGATGAAAAAATTAAAGAAATTGAAAATCTTGTTAATCAATATATAAAGGAAGACGCCACAAGAAATTATCTTCAAATGAGCATAGAAAAAGCTAAAGAAATGAATGCAATTTTAACCCTTGAAGAAGGCGAATATATGGATAAAAACAACGTTAGAATTGTTAAATTTGATAATATTACAGCTGATTTATGTGGTGGAACACACATTTCAAATACAGCAAAATTAGAAAGTTTTAAAATTGTTGAATTCAGCAAAAAAGCAGCTGGAATATTCAGAATTAAAGCTCTAACTTCAAATAAATTAGTTAATGATTATTTAACGAACGAGATTAAAAAAGTAAAGAATGAACTTAATAATAATGTTGAAAAATTAGTTAAATTAGATAATAACTTCAAGGCTAAAAATGTTGAATCGAAAAATTTAAATGTTTATTTAGATAACTTAATTTCATATAATGAAGAAATTAAAAATAAATTAAAAGAAACCTCTAAACAAATGCATAAAATTGATGATTTTGACTATGAAACAGTTAAATATGAAAATTCTAAGAATGCAAGTTTTGCCTTTGTTGAATCTGATAACATAGCAAATATTAAACAAATTTCACTAACACTAAGAGAAAAGAATCCTGAAACAATTAACATAGTGTTTTCAAAAAATAATAATGATTTTACTATTGCTATCGCTTCTAAAAAAATCAATTCTAATTTATTACTTCAAAGCATTTTTAAACACTTTAACGGTAAAGGTGGAGGTAATGAAATTTTCTCAATGGGGAAATGTCAAAGCACATCAAGTGAAGAATTATTAAGTTACATTAAGGAACTTTTAAATGCGTAAGCTCGCTTTAGATTTAGGTAGCAGAACTTGTGGTTTTGCTATAAGTGATGAACTAGAAGTAATTGCAATTGGTCTTGATAATTTTAGATTTTTTGAAGATGACTATGAAGCTGTAAAAAATGAAGTTTTAAGATATATGAAAGAATACAAAATTGATGGAATTATTCTTGGATATCCTAAAAAAAATGATGGCTCTAAAAGTGATAGCACTTATAGAGTAGAAAATTTTAAAGATCTTCTTAGCAAATTTATTGACATTCCTATAATTTATGTAGACGAACAATATAGTACAAAAAATGCAGAAAAAATTCTAATAGCCTTAGGATTAACAAGACAAAAAAGAAAAAATTTTAAAGACAAATTGGCCGCTCAATTAATTTTGGAAGATTACTTAAATTACTATAGGAGGTAATTAATGTCTGGTATAAGATTAGGCTTAACAATTTCAGTTGTAATTGTAGTTGTTATAGCAGTAGTTTCGGTTATAGGATTAAGAATTGCTATTGCAAGATTAAGGAAAAAAGAACTTAAAAAGGACTATCAAAGTATGATAAAAGATCTTGATAATGTAAGAGAAGATGCCGAAACATTACCCTTTGTTTTAAAAGATTTTTATAAATCAAAAACGCAAGATTACGATATCGAATCATTTATTAATACAATTTATAAAAATAATTATAAGGATGTATTGGTTGATTATTATAATGATAATTTTGTTCTTGCTGCTATTCAAGAAAAATGTAAAATCTCATGTTTTTTCGATGTAAATAACTTTGATATTGTTTCTTGAAATAATGCATTTGAAAAATTTCCAACACACATTAATTTCACTCCAAAACAATATAATAATGAAGAACTAGATTTGGCTATTATAAAGTCAAAAGATTTATCTAATAAAGAAATTTTCGATACTTATTTTATAAAAATTAAGGAAAAAGGAATGTTAATAATAGACCAAAAAAATCAATCAAAAATCGACTTAATGACTATTATTAAACACCTTGAAAATAATAATATAAAGCATGAAGTTTCATTTGTCAAATCAAAATTTCTTTACATTGTAAAATAATAACGTGTTGGTTTAAACCAACATTTTATTTTTTAAAAAATCAATTTTAAATAATAACCCACTTTTTCATCTATTCACAAACATATTATTTAAAATATCTTATAATATATAAAAATAAATAAAGGAGATATATGTCAAACCAAAATGCACAAGAAAAAATATTTTTAGCAAAGGAAACATTAGAAAAATATAAAAAAGAATATGATCATTTAGTTAATGTTGAACGTCCAGCGATTCAAGCTGCCTTAAAAGACGCTAGAGCACAAGGTGACCTTTCAGAAAATGCCGAATATGATGCTGCAAGAGATAAACAAGGAGTTATTGAAGGTAGAATAACAGAACTTGAATCAATTCTTGATAAAGCAGTTATTATTGAAACTTCAAAAGATGGAAAGATTGGAATTGGTTCAACTGTAACTTATTTTTCACACCTTGATAAACAACAACACATTGTAACAATTATGGGTTCCCATGATGCTAATCCATTTGAAAATAAAATTTCAAACGAAAGCCCACTTGCAGTAGCGATGTTAGATCGCGAAAAAGGCGAAAAAATCGAAGTTGACGCTCCTTCAAAATACATGATTGATATTTTAGAAATAGTTACCAAGTAATTTTTTAGGGAGTTAATATGACAAAAGATTATAGAGTTAAAAGAATTCTTTACACACGTGAATTTCTAGAAGAAAAAATAAAACTAGCTGCTGAATGAGTTAATGAAACATATAAAAATTCAGAGGAATTAATTATTGTTGCTTTACTAAAGGGGAGCATTCCTTTTCTAGCCCAATTGATTAAAGATGTTAAAGTTGATCACTCGATTGATTTTTTAACTGCAAGTAGTTATGCTGGTGGTCATTCATCAACTGGAAGTGTTAAAATTATTATGGACTTAGCAAATGATATAGAAGGTAAGGATGTTTTAATTGTTGAAGATATTATTGATAGCGGAATCACTTTGAGTAAAATTAAAGAATTATTAACTGCCAAAAAACCTAAGTCATTCAGAATTATCACACTTTTAGATAAACCGATGAACAGAAAAGTTGATCTTCATGCTGACTATAGCGCTATCATTGCACCTAATGAATTTTTGGTTGGATTTGGTCTTGACTATAAAGAAAAAATGAGAAATTTACCTTATGTAGGAGTTTTTGATGAACAATACATTAAATAATAACTTTATTGTTTCAGTTAAAAATGTAAACAAAAGTTTTGGAAAGAATCACGTTCTTAAAGATTTGAGTATAAACCTTAAAGAAGGTCAATTATTTTCTTTTCTTGGTTTAAACGGCGCTGGTAAAAGTACACTTGTTAACATTATTGCCGGACTACTTAAAAAAGATTCTGGAGAAATAGATATTGATGGTTTAAAAGTAGGAAAAGATACAGAAGCGATTAAACAAAAAATAGGAATTTTATTTCAATATCCCGTTATGGATCCTCTTTTAAGTGTAGCTGATAATTTAATGATTAGAGCAAGTTTATATCACCTTAAAAAAGATGATTTAAAAAAAGCTTTTAATAAAATAGTTGCTGATTTTCAACTTGAAAAACTACTTAAAAGACCATACGGAAAATTAAGTGGTGGACAACAAAGAAGAGTAAATATTGCTCGTTCATTAATTCATACTCCTAAAATTTTATTTCTCGATGAGCCTACAACTGGATTGGATCCAGTGAGTAGGAAACTTGTTTGAGATGTTATTGAACAAACAATTAGAGAAAAACATTTAACAGTATTTCTTACAACTCACTACATGGAAGAAGCAAATAATTCTGATTATGTAGTTATTATTGATGAGGGTAAAATAGTTTCTGAAGGTACTCCATCAGAGTTAAAGGTTAAGTATGCTCGTGCTTCCTTAATAGTCTATACACAAGGAAAAAATGAAAAATTAGAAAAACTTTTTGAAAAAGAAAATATTGAATATAAAGTAAATGTTGACAAGTATATTGCTATCTTTAAAAGCATCGAACCGTTACACAAGTTTCTAGTTAAACATGATGACATTATTAAAGAATACGAAGTTCTAAAGGGAACAATGGATGATGTATTTATGAATGCAACAGGAAAGAAAGCGAGCGACTTATAATGAAAGTAAATGTAAAACGAATATATAGTTTAAAAGGTACACTTTATTATCTAACAAAAAGAAATTTTAAAAACTTTTTTAAAGATACTAAAAAACTTTTCTTCACAATTTTAACTCCATTTATTTTCTTAATTTTCTTTGGTTTATTTTTAGGAAAAATTACTGAAAATAATTTTGAAACATCTTTCTCAAATCTTTCTCAAATTCCTACTTTATTTAAAAAACTTGAATGAAAACAAGTTCATACATTTACAATTTCATTTTTACTAATGGGATTACTTAGTGTAACTGCTGTTTCAAATGCTGTTAGTTTATCATCGGTCATGGTTTCAGACCGTCAAAATGATTTATTAAACGACTTCTTTATTTCGCCTGTTAAATCATCCCTTGTAAAATTTAGTTATATATTTTTCAATATTATTGTTAATGTTTTATTGAGTTGATTGGTTATGTTAACGATAGTTTTCTATGTTTTGGTTAGAGGACTACTGTTTAAAGAATTGTTTATAGCATATCTAAAAATATTCTTTTTAACAATTATTAACTGTGCTGTTCATTCTGTAATATTTGTTTTTATCTTCAGTTTTGTTAAAAATAATGGTGTTTATAATGCTCTAGCTTCAATTCTGGGAACATTTATTGGTGTTTTTGTTGGTGCATACTTCCCAATTAATCAATTTCCAAAATGACTACAAGCAATTGTTTCTTTAATTCCGGCTACTCAAATGAATGCAATATTCAGAAATGAAGTTTATCCAGTTCTACTTAAAGAATTCTACTCAAATGATATTATGTCTAAAATACCACAATGATTTGAAGAGTTTATAGATCTTAAAGCTATTTTATTCACAAAAAGAGTTGAATGATATTACAGTTTAACTTACATAGTTTCATTCGGCATAATCTTTGCTACTTTAAGTGCTGCTATTAAGTTAAATCTTCAAAGAAGAAAATAATATTAAATGCAATATTTTTGCATTTTTTAATTATTTTTACCAAGAGATTTATAAATAAAGAAAAATTGTGTTTTATCACAATTTAAATCTTTATATAGTAAAATAAATATTAAAAAAGGAGATAAAATGCTAAAAATTATTAATCATCCGCTTATTGATATTAAACTTACAGTAATGCGTGATAAAAATACTGATCACTCAAAGTTTAGAAGAAACCTTAATGAAATAGCTTCATTAATGGCTTATGAAATTTTAAGAGAGTATAAAACTAAGCCTATGAAAGTTACAACTCCACTTGATGTTGAATTTAAAGGTCATACCTTCAATAAAGAAATTGTAATTGTACCAATTTTAAGAGCTGGTCTTGGAATGGTAGAGGGTCTTTTAGAATTAGTTCCACAAGCAAGAGTAGGACACATTGGACTATATAGAGATGAAGAAACTCTTGAACCACATGAATACTTTTATAAAATGCCACTAGTAAGCAAGGATAGTCACATTATAGTTGTTGATCCTATGCTTGCAACTGGTGGTTCATCAATTGATGCTATTAAAACACTTAGAAAAGATGGATTTAATGATATTTCACTTGTATGCCTTGTAGGTGCTCCAGAAGGAGTTAAAAATGTATTAAATGAATTCGGAAACAACTTTAATATATTTTTAGCAGCTCTAGATGACAAACTCAATGAAATAGGATATATTACACCAGGATTAGGTGATGCTGGAGATAGAATTTTCGGTACCAAATAAATGGGTTTAAAATTTAACAAGTCAGCTGAAAATATAACTATTAAAATTACATTAACCGGGTTTTTATTAGGACTTACACTCTTATTTAATTACTTAGGTACATTTATGTCGTTTTTTGGAACCTTTCTAAAATTTGACTTATCCTTAATTTTTGTATTCGCAACTTTTGCATTTGTTGGTCGTTGATACGGAATTTGTGTATTACTATTACGTTTTATTCTTGGTCCACTAATGAGTGCATCAGTCTCGGCTGTTACACCTGATAAATGACTTGGTCATTTTATTCTTTTAACTAATCACGTCATTTATATAATTTGTTTTTTTACTTTTTATAGTTTGTTTAAAAAACAGTTTATAAAGAACCAAGTTAATAACGAATTAATAAATGATCAAGAATCAAAAACTCTGCATCTCAGTAAAAAACAATTTTATTTAAGATTATCAATTGTTTTACTTATATCTATTTTCATAACCTCACTTATAATAACAACTCTATCTACCTTTATTTTCAACCCTATTTATTTTTGAATACTTAATAAATTAGGTTATATTCCTGTTGCACTTGAAAGCCCCAGTTACTTATCACTTATTAAAGTTTATGATCCTAAATTAAAAATATTCTTCTTTTACATAAGTAACTATACATTGGGATCATATGCACTTTTCATACCATTTAATTTATTAAACCTAACAATAAATTCAATTATTATTTCAATAATACTTTTTACAGATTATAAAACCAAGATTTTTAGCAAATATAAAAGATCTAACCAAAACATATATTAGGAGAAAAATGTCTAAAAATAATAACTCAAAAATTGAAAAATACTGACAAGAATATTGAGATGATACTCAATATTTTGAACCAAAAAAAGATTTTTCGCTACCTAAAAAATACATTTTAAGTATGTTCCCTTATCCGAGTGGAAATGTTCATATGGGTCATGTTAGAAACTATACTATTGGTGATGCAATAGCACGTTTTTATCGTAGAAAAGGCTTCAATGTGCTTCATCCATTTGGTTGAGATGCATTTGGATTACCTGCGGAAAATGCAGCTATTAAAAATGGCATTCACCCTAAAGATTGAACTTATAAAAACATTGAAAAAATGAATAAGGAAATTAAAAAACTCGGTATTTCTTTTGCGTGAAATGAGGAATGTATTACTGCAGATGAAGACTATTCAAAATGAGAACAATTTATCTTCATTGAATTGTGAAAAAAAGGTTTAGTTTACCGTAAAAAGACTGAATTAAATTACTGTGAAGTTGATAAGACTGTTTTAGCAAATGAACAAGTTGTTAATGATTTGTGTTGAAGATGTGATACAAAAGTAGTAAAAAAACAAATGGAGCAATACTATTTAAAAATCACTGATTATGCCGAAGAGCTTCTAAATGATTTAGAACTTCTAGAAGGTCACTGACCCGATCAAGTTATAACAATGCAAAGAAATTGAATTGGTAAAAAAGAAGGTATTAACATTTCTTTCAGAAGCGATTTAAAAATAAAAAACAATGTTATAAATGTATTCGAAGAAAACCTTGAACATTTTCAAAATGCCTCATTCATAGGACTAAATGCAAATTCACAATATGTAAAAGAAATGATAGAAGAAGGTTACTTAAATTCAAAAGAACAAGAAATTATTGAACAAATTAAAATAAACATTACTTCAAAAGTATTTAATAAAAAACTTTATGTAGATACTAAAGCTTTTGCCATTAATCCACTTAATAACCAAAAATTACCAATTTATATAATTGATTTTGCCTCGTTAGATTTAGAAAATGAAGCTATCATCGGAAGTATATTGAAAAAAAGAGATTTGGAGTTTATTGAATTTTATAATCTTAAAATAACAAAAGAAATTCAAAACAAAACTTATGATTTAAGTTCATATAAAAAAGAGATTAAGTATAACCTTAGAGATTGAGGAATTTCTAGACAAAGATATTGAGGAAATCCAATTCCACTAATAAAATGTGAAAGATGTGGAACAATACCAGTCCCTAGTGAAAAACTTCCTGTAAAACTACCTAGAGATGTAATTTTTAATGGCTCAGGAAATCCTTTGGAAACAAATAAAAAATGATTAGAAGTTAAATGTCCTAATTGTAAGAAAAATGCTTCAAGAGAAACAGATACACTAGATACATTCTTTGAATCAAGTTGATATTTTATGAGATATACAACTCCTAAAGAAAAAAGAGATGACAATATATTGATTACAGACAATGTAAAATATTGAAATAGTGTTGATGAATATATAGGTGGTATTGAACATGCGATTTTACATTTGTTGTATGCCAGATTCTTTGCAAAAGTATTTAATGACCTTAAATTAATACCATATAGAGAACCTTTTAACAACCTTTTAACACAAGGAATGGTTCTTAAAGATGGGTCAAAAATGTCTAAGTCAAAAGGTAATGTTGTCGTTCCGAGTGATATGATAAAAGAATATGGTGCAGACGTTACAAGATTGTTCATTTTATTTGCAGCTCCACCTTTAAAAGAACTTGAGTGAATAGATTCGGGAATACTAGGATGTCATAAATTTCTTAGAAGAATTATTACCTTATCAGAAAAATTCAATATCAAAAATAACTTCAAAAATTTTGATATTAATCAATTAAACTCAACAGAAAAAGAAGCAAGAAGAAAATTATATTTAGGTCTAAAAAAATCTCTTGAAATTTTTGAAGACAGAAGAAATGAATATGCTTTTAATACCATTATTTCATGATGTATGGAAACATTAAATGCCTATGATCAAGTGGAAAATGAAAAATTAATTAGTGAATATTTCTATGTTACTTTAAACATATTAGAACCATTTATGCCTCATTTATCTTGAGAATTATCTAAGAAATTTTTTGATTTAAAAAACTTAACTGATTTTACCATTGACAATAAAGCATTAGAAACAGATGATGTTTCTTATGCCGTTACAATCAATGGTAAAGTAAGGTGTGAATTAGTCGTTTCTAAACAATTAAAAAAAGAACAAATACTAGCTGAAGCTAAAAAAATGATCATTCCTCGTTGAGTTAGCGAAAGTGAAATTACTAAGGAAATATTTATACCAAACAAACTCATAAACTTTGTTATAAGTGGAAAAAAATAGGGTTTGTACTTATTTAGTGCTTTTCAATAAATAAGCACTTTTTTTGATAAAATATAAATTAAATGTAAAACATAGAAGGAGAACAATGCTATTACCATTTATAATAACTAAATTAGAACATATATCACTACCAAATGTGGTTTATACTGCTGAAATTGAAGAAGGTCATCAACATGATGAATTTCTTTCTAGTGTTGAAAGCTTAACATTTGATAGAATCGTAATTGCTTATACCGATGCTTCAAAACCAGGTAAAAACGCTTCACTTAATGGGTATGGTTTATATGTTAAACCACTAAAATTATTTAGAAAAAATAAAAAGCTTTTTATTACATATAAAGGTATTGAAGTTCTTAATTTATTACATACTCCATATTCATTTAAGGAAAGTGATTTAAGTGAAGCAGATGCTAAAACATTCTTGAAAAATCCTGAATTTTATATAAAAAATATGGTGTGTGAAAAGATATCGAAATCTAATAAGAGTTCAGACATTAGTGATCCTTTTGAAATGGGAGAAAATGTAACTTCTTTTTTAACTATGCTTAAACAAAGTTATAAAGCTCTTGAGGATATGAAAGAATCTATTCTTAAAATTAATCCAGAGAATGGAAAACAATATAAAATGGTTGATATATTAAATGCTCAAAAATTTGATAAGGAACCAGGGTTTAGAATTGAAGATTATCCTGAAATTTTTCTTAATACAATTCTAAGTTATACAAAAAAAATAGATGGGTTTTGAGACTTAAACGAATATTTAATATTGCAGGATCCTAAAGACCAATTTACTTATGCAACCAACATTGCTAGATACGCTTCAAAAGTTATAGAAGTAGAGACTGAAATTCAATCAAACATGGAAGATAGTATGCTTCAACAACAAAAAGAATTTATGTTGCGTGAAAAAATAAAAGCAATTAAATCACAATTAGAAACAATGGATTCAACCGAATCTGAAGAAGATGAATACAAAAAGTTAATAAAAAACAAAAAAACAGCAAAAATATATCCCGAAAGCGTTCAAAAAATTATTAAAGATGAAAACGAAAGATATTCTCAAATGATGGCTTCATCTCCAGATGCAAACATTACGAGAACATATATTGAAACCTTAAAAAAATTACCTTGAAGAAAAACAGAGATTAATTATTTAGATATTAAAAAAGCAAGGGAAGTTTTGGATAAACACCACTATGGTCTTGATGAGGTAAAAGAAAGAATTATTGAACATTTAGCCGTTATTTTAAACAACAGAAAGCACAACAATAATTCAAAAAACTTAATCCCACTCGATTCTGAACACGAAATCGATTTAGAATTATTTAAGCAAATAAAAGTTAAAGATGGGGACAACACTTATAATAATGTTCCTATATTAGCTTTGGTTGGTCCACCAGGAACTGGTAAAACATCATTATCAAAAGCAATTGCTGAAGCTTTACAAAAAAGCTTTGTTAAAATTTCTCTAGGTGGAGTTCATGACGAAAGTGAAATAAGAGGGCACAGAAGAACATATGTTGGAGCGATGCCTGGTAAAATTGTTAAATCATTTTTAAAATGTGAAGTTTCAAACCCTCTAATTTTACTTGATGAAATTGATAAAATGGCTTCAGATACAAAAGGCGATCCTGCTTCAGCAATGCTTGAAGTTCTTGATCCAGAACAAAATTCAAAATTCCAAGATCATTATTTAGAACATGAATATGACTTATCAAAAGTTATGTTTATTGCAACAGCAAATGAACATGATGGAATTCCTGCTCCGTTATTAGATAGAGTTGAAATCATAGAACTCAGTCCATATACAATAACCGAAAAAATTAAGATTGCTAAACAACATTTAATTAATAAAGTTTTAGAGCAAACATCACTAACTCCTGAATTATTCAAAATTGATGACGATACTCTTAAATACATTATTAAACATTATACACTTGAAGCTGGAGTTCGTGGACTTAAACGTTTATTAGACAAAATAGCAAGAAAAATAGTTGTTAAAGTAATTGATGATCCAAAACTCAAAAAATTTGAAATTAAAAAAGAAATGCTTATAGATTTAATTGGTATAGTTAAATTTAAGGAAGAAGAGCGCGAAGTTGAAGAAGTAAAAGGAACTGTAACTGGATTGGCTTATTCTATAGCTGGTGGATCTACTTTGCAAATAGAAGTTACTGCATACCCTGGTAAAGGTGAAATAAAATTAACTGGTCAATTAAAAGATGTTATGCAAGAATCAGCACAAATTGCACTTACATATGTAAGAGCTAATGCTTCAAAATTTGGAATTAATGACTTTGATTTTGAAGGGAATACAATTCATATTCACGTCCCTGAAGGAGCAATTCCAAAAGATGGACCAAGTGCTGGAGTTACTTTTACAACTGCAATTATTTCCGCGCTATCTGGAAAGACTGTTAAAAATATTTATGGTATGACTGGGGAAATTACTCTTAGAGGAAAAGTTCTTGAAATAGGTGGTTTAAAAGAAAAATCTTTTGCAGCTACTCAAAAAGGTTTGACACATGTATTTATTCCATACAACAACATTAAAAACTTGAAGGATATTCCAGATGAAATTAAGGATTTATTAATTTATATCCCAGTTAAGAAATATTCTGAAATTTATGATGTAATTTTTAATGGAAAAAAACCAGAAATAACTATAGACAAGTCAAATAATAAAAAACTTAGTGTATTCTACTAAGTATAAAAAAAACAGAAATCATAAAGATTTTCTGTTTTTTTTATATTAAAAACGAAGTGATAAACAGGTTAACCCACCATCAATTTTTTTAAATTCTGATGTGTCTAAAATTATTAAACCTTTATATCCTTTAAGTTTTTCTAGTTTATTTTGAACTTCAGGATATCCCTTAGGCATAATTAGGTAGCCATTTACATAAACACAATTAGCACCATATTCTTCTTCTTTAGAAACTACTATTTGATTAAATTTATCGAAAATTGGATTTCCTACAAACTCACCGGTAATAAGTAAGTTGTTATTTTCTATATAGTTTACACCAGTTTTTAAGTGTAGATATTCATGTAAAGGTACGGAAACAACTTTTTTACCTTCCGCTTTAACATATGAAGCAAATTGCTTAATTCCTTCTTTATTTGTTCTTGCACTTACACCTATGTAAAATGTATCTCCAACTTCCATTACATCTCCACCATCCATAGTTCCTGGAAATGTAATTGTTTTAATTTGGCTTGGTTTAAAATGTTCTCTTAAAGCTTCATATATTTGGAATACTTCACCATTTCTTGATGATGTTCCAGGGTTTGTTAGTATTGCTAATTTTTTTGAAACAATAACTGCAGGATCTTCTACAAAACACGAATCTGGATATTGTTCGTTTGGTTCTAAAACATGTGTTTTAATTCCTAAGTTTTGAATTGCTTTTACATATTCCCCATGCTGTTGAACAGCGGTTTCATAAACGGGCTTTCCATATTGAGGATTCATTGTTATTCCATCAATCAAAGATCTGCTTGGTTTTTTAAAAATGAATTGTTTGTATATTGGTTTTTTCATATTTCCTCTTTCTGGATTTTTTCCATAATAATTATATAACTTACAATAAAACAAAACCACAACACAAGTGTTTTTCAAAATAAAATAAAAAACTTAACGAAAGTTAAGTTTTTTATAATTTATTATTTTAGTTTAGGCATTATACTTAGTGAAATAGCTTGTGGTCCACAATGAACAGCAACAGCACTTGGAGTTACTTGGATGCTATCCAAAACAATATTTTCAGATGTTGTATAATCCATTACCTCTTGATATATATCGTTATCATTTCCGCATATTAGTCTTAATGAATAGTTTTTAATTTCATTTAGACCCCCGGCAAATTTAATAAGTTTTTCAAAAACTTTTGCTATTGCGGTTTTAGTACTTCTTTTAAGTCCTGAAACAGAAACATGCCCATCAAATTTAAGGATCGGTATCATAGGAATTCTAGTCATAATAAACTTTTTAGCACCAGTTAATCTTCCACCCTTGATGATGTAATCAAGATTTTTTGGAACAATGTAAGTTTGTGATTTTGATGAAATATTTTTTACAGTCTCTATAACTTGATTTATATCTTGAGTTTCGTTAAAAAGTTTAACAACATAGCTTGCTACATCAGTAATTTGATCTCCTGAAAATTTATTGTCGATAACGTGAACGTTATTAAAGTTTTTAGAAATTGCTTCTGCTTGCACTGATGTTGATGATAAAGCACTTGAAATACTTATATAAATTACTTCATCATAATTTTTACTAAAGTCACTAATTGTATTTTCTATTTTTTTGTAAATAGGTAATGAAGTCATAAATTTTTTAGATTTGCCTAAAGTATCAAGCACTTCTTCAAATGGCTGATGCCCATCCTCAAAAATTTTCCCGTCTAATTCAATTTGTAAAGCAAGATAACCGTAATTTAATTCATCTGCTTTTTGTTTGGTGATTCCAGAGAAAGAATCTATTATTATTCCTAATTTTTTCATAGTTTTATTTTATCAAATAGTTTTTTTATTTTAGTAAAAATCCTAAATATATAGTTTTAGTGAAAATGGAAACAAAAAACAAGTCTATTATATTTAAATAGCTTGTTTTTTAGAAATTTTAAGTCATAGGTTCAAAATATGCTGCAATTCCCGCTTTTTTTACTATATGAGGATCAATATTTAAATTTTTTAACTCATAAACTAGAAACGAAGAGTTTGAATTAGAAATATGAAGTATATTCATGCAATCATAAAAAACAGAAACATTATTAATTTTATCTGTTATTTGTTTGGACATTACTAAAACTCTAATTTGAGCAATATTGATTAAATTGATCAAAGGCTTGTTGATGTTTTTGATATATAAAGCTGTTGGAATTTTCTTCTTTTTCAATTCTGCTATTTTTTGTTTTAATTGATCAAAATAGAAATCATCATTAAACGAATAAATCATAAAAATAGGGGTCTTTTTTCTATTCTTATTTTCAACATAATTTAAAAAACCTTCTTGTGAAATTGGGATTATTATATTTTCATCATTTCCATATTTATCTATGATATAGTTATTTCAATCATTTTCATATTTATAATTAATGTATGGAATTTTGTAAAAGAAATCTCAATTTTCGCCATTTTCACTAAGAACCTTAACTCTCATAACTTTCATATTCGTTGAGTTTCCTGAGCTATAATTCTTAATGTAACTTTTTATAACTTCATATTTTTTAGCTTCATTATTTTTCTTGAAACTATGATATAAAATCATAAAATTTGAGTAATCTAAATCAAGTTCTTTATTATAAATTCCGTAGTAATAAAACTTTGAATTTAGTGAATCTACTTTAATGTTATATAGTTGGAATGAGAATTTATTTACATGTTCATCAAGTTCTTTTTTATCGAAAATTTGTTTAACTTCAGTTAAAGCGATCCCATTTACTAACGAATCAAATTCAATATTTTTATTTAACTCATTAATTATTAAAAGCATTTTTTTAATTTTCTTGTCACTTGGTTTTTTATATATAAAGAATATAACACCTCTTTCAATATAGTAGTGAATATCTCTTGAAGGTAAATTAAGTTTATTTAGCAAGTTTTTAATTAGATAATCATTAACATTATTTATTATAAAAAAAGGTTTTAATAGACCACTTACAACCAGATAAGGTCCCCTGGTCATTTTTTTGATACCTTTGCTTGTATTAATTTTTGTTACTTTATATTTTTTAGTTTTCTTAAAATCTCAATCAATATTACAATAAAATCTACCATCATCTTGTGGATTAATATGCATGTGATTTGTTGAAATATATTTGCGTGTATCACTAAACCAAAAGAAATTAATAATCTTCTCAAATACAGTGTATTTTTTAGTTATTTTAGGATTAATATGTAAATCTACTTCAGTTTTAAATTTATAATTTCCTTCAATAACATCTTTAATTTTATCAACAGTATTTTTTTCAAAAAAATCATAAAAATCTTCTAGTGATATATATTTTAGATAGTTAAATTTTGATCTTTTACAATCTAAAGAAACTGATAAATATTTAGTTTTAGGCGAGTTTCTTAAAACCCTTTTTTCTTGTGGATCAATAATAAAATGGATTGTGCCATTGTATGCTCTAGAGTTTATTAAATTAATTATTAACAAAGCTAATGTTCCTGAAATTATTATTATAATTCCAGCTATTATAGCTAATCAAAATGTATAGTTCATTATTTAGAAATAACCCTTAATGATGGATGATGCTTTCTAAGAGTGCGTACCTTTGCATTTGTATTTTTAATAAACTCAACTGTTATTTCAGCACCACTTACATCAAGTACAACACCTTCACCAAACATAGTGTGTGAAACGATATCACCTACAATTATTTTGTCCGATGAGTGAGTTTCGTTTTCAAACTCGTTTGAAAGATCGATTTCTTTTGTGAAATTACGTTCGATAATATAATCTTCAAGATTAACACCCATTTCCTCAATGAACCTTGAAGGTTCTTTTTCTTTATTTGTTTCAAATAATAAACCGCGCGAATCAGAGATAAATAATCTATCTTTAGCTCTTGTAATAGCAACATAAGCTAATCTTCTTTCTTCTTCTAATCCATCACTAGGATTTGTCAAGTTATTTAAAACAAGAGCTTTTCTACTTGGAAAAATTTCTTCAGTTAGACCAACAACAAAGACATTATCAAATTCTAATCCTTTTGCAGAGTGGACAGTCATTAATGAAATATAGTTAGGATCTGAATCAAATTCATCTGAAGCACTTAATAATGAAACCAATTCTAAATATTCTTTTATTGTTTTATCTTTATTTTTGCTTTCTCAGTTTTCAATTGACCTTATCAATTCTTTAACGTTATCAATTGCTGATCCGCTTATATTTTGGTCTTGTTTAATTTCCTTATAAAATCCAATTTCTTCTAGCATTTTACTTAATACTATCGAAATACTATTATTGTTTAAAGCACTTCTATATTTAACAATAATTGATAAAAATGGAAAAATTTGTTCTTTAATAAGTTTTGGACTTAATGGTAATGATTTATAAAATTTCATTAAATAATCATGTAGAGTTAAATTATGATCTTCTGCATATTTTTTAAGTTTAGCAAGTGTTACATCACCAATTCCTCTTTTCGGAACATTAATAATTCTTTCAAGGGCGATGTCTGAACCATCATATATAACTCTTAAAAAAGCTAAAGCATCTTTAATTTCTGATCTTTGGAAAAATTTAACACCATTAAAAATTTTGTGTGAGATATTTTCGTTAATAAGTTCTTCTTCAAAAGCTCTTGAGTAAAAGTTAGATCTATAAAGGATGGCAATATTTTTTAATTGAATTTTTTGCTTTCTTAATTCATTTATTTTTTGAACTACTCATCTAGCTTCTGCTTCCATATTAAAAGCATGGAAAAATTCAATATCTTTTCCGTTTGGATTATCAGTATCAAGATCTTTGCTAAATCTATTGTTATTATTTCTTATAAGTTTATTAGCAGCTCTTAAAATTAATTTTGTAGAACGGTAGTTTTTATTTAGAACTATTGTTTTAGCATCTGGGTAGTCTTTATCAAAATCAAGAATTAAATTTACATTTGCTCCACGCCAGTTATATATTGTTTGGTCAGGATCTCCAACTATTGTTAAGTGTGTGTTTGGATTGCAAACCTTTTGAATTATTCTATACTGAGAAGTTGATGTATCTTGAAATTCATCGACAAGAATATGTGAAAAATATTTACTTCATTTTTCAGCTATATCAGGATTTTTATCAAATAAATATTCCACTTTTAAAATCAAATCATCAAAGTCTAAACACCCTTTTTTAATTAAAAATTCTGTATACAAATTATAAACTTTTGGAACAATATCGTTTACTGATTCATTAATGTGTTTTGCTAAATCATCAACACTCATATGTGCGTTCTTAGCTCATGAAATTTGCTGTATCATAGATGAAAAAGAAATTTCATGAGATGAAATGTCCAAATCTTTATAGATATTTTTAAGTATCATTGTCTTGTCTGCTTCATCTATTATTTGAAAGTCATTTTTGTATCCTAGAAGTGCTGCTTCTCTTCTCAAGATGTGGCCACAAAAAGCATGAAATGTAAAAATATTTATTTGGTGAATTGATGTAGAACAATATTGTGCAACTCTTTGATACATTTCTTTACATGCTTTGTTCGTAAATGTAACAGCTAAAATTTGTCTTGGTAAAACTCCCATTTCATTAATTAAATATGCAATTTTTCTTGTTAAAACCTTTGTTTTTCCAGCACCAGCACCAGCAATAATTCTTAGATGAGTGTCAAAATACTTAACGGCTTCTGCTTGTTGAGTATTTAAATCTTTAATTAAATTAATCCTATTTCTTATCATAATTATCCTTTATTTTCACTTTCATTATTATTCGATTTTATAAATACAATATTTCTTTTTTGTACTTTACTTGGTACTAAAATAAAATTTTTAATTTCTTCAATATAAATTTGTTTTTTGTAAACGACTCTTGAGTTTGAGAATCTATCTAACAAAGCTAGTCTCTTTTTGCTAAATAAAATAAAAAGATAATTAGCAAAATTTATAGTAAATCAGTTAGCAGATAATGTCGAAACCAATGCAATCATTAAATTATCAATTCACTTTCTGTCTTTTTCAGCTTGTTTAATAATCTCTTTTAGTGGATGAGCACTAAAATAAGATCCCATGATTATTAAAATTAATGTTCAATAAAATGCTCCAAATATATTTCTTTTTAATATGTCTCTGTTTAACATTTCGTCTTTTTCATTTGTTATCATTTTGATTTTACAAATGTGCTGACCTATTGTTGACGAAAACATCAAAATTGGCATTACTACATAATATGTCATTAAAAGAAAAGATGAAAGAATACAAAAAGCAATAAAAGCCACTTGATTAAAATCTTTTTTATATAAAGTAAAAACATAAAACATAATGATTAAAGATATAACTATTATAAAATCAATCATGTTTGCAAGTAATCTGTATCAAAAACTTGAATTTTTATAACGCAACATTTATTCTAAATTTCCCAAAATTTTATATCACTTATTACTTGGTAATTTTCTACGCATGTATTCAACTTCAGGTAAAACTTTTAACATATACAAATTAGTATCTCTAAATGTTTTGAATTCATCAGTTAATCATAGTTTATCTAAATATTCATCTAGTTGCTCAACTAATCTATGGTTTCTTTTTTCTGAAACTTCTTTTCTGTTTAGTAAAGTATTTAAACTAAAAAATTTAGTACTTGTTAATAGACCTGCTAATAAAACTTGCAAAGTATATATTTTGAAATAATTGAATTCATGCATGATTTTTCTCTTGCTAGCTAAGCAAGTATTTTCAAGAGTTTTTAATGCAACTATAAAATTTTGTGGATTTATTCAAGTTTCAATATCAAAATATTCTCTTTGAATTCTTTCGTGTATATATGTATATGTTTTTGCCTCAAGCATTAAAGAATATGATAATTCAAGCGAAATTTTTGAATCGTTAGAAAAAGAAGGTTTGAATTTAATAAATTTTTTAATAAGAGAAGTTTTATAAATTTTGTTGAAAATAAATGGGAAGCAATATGCTAATGGTGATTTTTCTTCTTGTAAATCAAGAACTTTATCAGTTTGAATTCTTGCAGCTGGTTTTCATCTGATAGAACCAATTAATCTTGGTCTGAATTCTATAATTTCGCTAGTTGGGAATTTTGAAATCATGTTAATAATCTTATCTGTATAATGTTTTTTTAATGTTGTATCAGAACTTGTTATATAAACATATTCGCCTTTCACCATACTGAAAGCTGATGAATAATTATATTGATTACTTTGTCTTTTTGAATTAAAAAAGAACTTCAATCTTGCTCCGAATTGATCATAATACGAATCAATAATTTTTAAAATTTCTTTACTTTTTGCTGATTTGTTTAGTGCAATAATAACCTCAAAATCTTGATTTTCCTGTTCAGATAAATCCCTTAAAAAAGTCTTAAAATCTCTTATTTCCCTATTTAATGTTGATATAATACTTAACTTCATTTTTCTCCTATTTATACTTAAATATTTTAGCATATTTAACATATTTTATTTTCAATATCAAAAGATGTTATTTTAATTTCATATTGATTTAAGAGTTTTGTCTTTAAAATCAAATTATTTTTTATATTTACAAACTTGTTTTATTAGCGTTTTTTTATTCTTAAAAAAACAAAAAAGCCTATGGGTAAGGCTTTTACATTCTTATATTTCCTGTTGTTCTTGGGTAAGGTATTACATCTCTAATGTTATCTAAACCAGTAATATACATTACTAATCTTTCAAAACCTAGACCAAATCCACTACTTCCTGAATCACCGAATTTTCTAAGGTCTAAATATCATTGAATTTCTTCTTGGTCAATGCCGATTTCTTTTATTCTTTCTAGAAGTTTATCATATCTAACTTCACGTTGGCTACCACCTATTAATTCTCCTATGCCAGGGACTAATAAGTCAAAAGCTGCAACTGTTTTCCCGTCTTCATTTTGATGCATATAAAAAGCTTTAAATGATTTAGGAAAATTAATAACCGCTACTGGACCATTAAATAATTCTTCAGCTAAATATCTTTCGTGTTCAGTTGCTAAATCAAGACCAAATTTAATATCTTGATTTTCAAAACGAGATTTAACTTTTGCTAATTCTTTAATAGCATCAGCGTAATCTATCACATTTAATTTTGACCCAGTAAATAAAGCAAGTCTGTTTCTTAGATTTTTATCGATATGATCTTCTAGGTAATCGAACTCAAATTTACATTTTGCAAGAGTTGCTTTAATTACTGTCTTTAGCATGTGGTCTGCTAATTTAACTACATCATTTAATTCGTAAAATGCTACTTCTGGTTCAACCATTCAAAATTCAGCAGCGTGTTTTTTAGTGTTTGAGTGTTCTGCCCTAAATGTCGGTGCAAATGTATATACTTTTTTAAATCCAATTGCATAACTTTCAGCATGTAATTGTCCTGTAACTCCTAATGTTGCTTTCTTATTTTGTCCGAAAAAAGGCTCAGGAGAATTATCGCTAACATTAAAAGCTTCACCAGCTCCTTCACCATCGTTTGATGTTATAATAGGACTCGACATTAAGTAAAAATCATTTGCCATAAAGTATTTGTGAATTTCTTGCGCTAATGTCGATCTTATTAACATTGCTGACCTCAAAGTTTTTGTTCTATGTCTAACATGAGGAATTTCTCTTAATGTTTCAATGTTTATTTCTTGATTTTGAATAGGGTAATCGTTTTCGGTGTTGCTTAAAAGTTCAATACTTGTAGCAACCAATTCAATAGGTTGAGGTGCATCAGGAGTTGCTTTTAAAGTTCCGATAACTTTAATGGCAGCTCCGTTTTTGATTTGATCAAGTAAATTAAAATCAAATTCCTTGCCCTTTAAAACAACTTGTAAGTTTTTTACTGTACTTCCATCATTGATGTTAATAAATCTTAATTTATTATTTCCTCTGTTTGAATCAACTCATGCTTTTATAGTAAAATCTTCTCAATTGTTATAGTAATTAGGTCTTAGTAAAATTAGTTTAATTGTATGCATTTTCTCTCCTTGATTATTTCATATTATTTTAGCACATTCTCAAAAATCTTTTTGACTTAAAAAAATCATTATAAATATGGAATTATTAGCATATAATATTTCATGATTTTAAGGATTAAAAATATTTAAAATATAATTTAATAAATAGGAGTAAATATGGGATTTTTTAGTAAATTATTCAACAAACAAAAAACTGAGACATGTTCTATTGTGATTAAACAAGAAACAAGAGACATTGTAGAAGCTTTGGGTGGAATAAATAATATTACCGGCTTCAATAATGGAGCCATTAGACTAAGATACGATGTTAAAGATTCGTCATTAGTTAATGCAAACAAATTAAAAGAATTGGGAGCAAGTGAAGTTCTGATTCTTGGATTAAAATATGTTGAAGTTAAATTCGGAGAAATTTCTGAACAAATTAATTTAGATATTAGATGCGCTGCTTCTTCGTTGAAAGAAGAGGAAGCTAAAAATGTTAAGGTTACTAAAGGTAATCTAGCACCTGCACAAGTTGTTCAATGCGAACAAGCAACAGTTTCTAAAACTGAAAAAAAAGTTGAAGAAAGTGTAGAACTTGTTGTTCCTACAAAAGGTAAAATAGAAGGATTGGCAACGTTACAAGATGGTGTCTTTTCTGAAAAAATGCTTGGAGATGGATTTGTAATTAATATTAGTGATCAATCAGTTGCTGAAATTGTTTCACCAGTTTCAGGAAAACTTGCTGTTGTGTTCCCTTCGAAACATGCATATGGGATTCAATGTGAAAGTGGATTAGAATTATTAATTCACATTGGTATCGATACTGTTAAATTAGGTGGTTTAGGTTTTACATCATATGTTAAACTAAACGACAATGTTAAAAAAGGTGATAAATTAGTTTCGGTTGATGTTAAAAAAATAATATCAGAAGGTTTAAATCCAAATGTTATTGTTGTAATAACACCAGATTCAAAACTTCAAAACATAAAACAAAAAGATGATCAAACATTTTTAATTTCGAAATAATAAAATTTAAAAAAAGAGTTCATGCTCTTTTTTGTTATTTAAAAATTTGCAAAAAACTAAATAAAAAACAACTTTAAAGTTGTTTTGGTCAATTTCTTGAAATGGAGCGGGTGAAGGGAATCGAACCCTCATAGTCAGCTTGGAAGGCTGAAGTTCTGCCATTAAACTACACCCGCAATTGCTAAATTATTATAACATAAAAATAAATAAACAAAGCATTTTTTCTGATTTTTTTATCATTATTTAACAAGAAATTTTCTTTAATATTCTAAATAACTATACGTATAGCATATTACTATATAATTAAGTAGTAAAATTATGAAAGGAAGTTATGGGAAACTTATACGATAACTCAAAAAAATCAAATCCAGAAGGGTTTAACCCTAATGCAGATAATACACCAATTCAAGCTAAAAGTGCAACAGGTTCTAAAATAATTTGATATATATCATTTATATTTATCATACCTATTTTTATCCACATTGGAATATTTCAAAGACTAAGAAGATTACAAAATCAAATTAACTTAGCGGCAGGAACTATTGACGTTCAATTGACCAATAGATCAGCTACTTTAACAAAATTATTTGATCAAGTAAAAGCATACATCAAACATGAAAAAGATGTACTTGAAGATGTAACAAAAATGCGTTCAATAGCAGCCAGAATTGATGAATCTCCGGAAGTTAGAAATGAACTACAAGCCTTAAACACAAGTGTTTTAGGAAGATTAATTGCTGTTAGCGAAAATTATCCAGAACTAAAAGCAAATGATTTATTTAAAAATTCAATGGAAGAATCAATATACATTGAAAGAGAAATCGCTGCTGCTAGACGTTTATATAATGGTTATGTAAATGAATTTAACTCTGCAATTACAGTTTGACCTTCAAGCATAGTTGCCGATTCAATGCATTTAACAACTGCTCCATTATTTATAGCAAGCGAGTTAGAAAGAAAAGATGTTAAATTTTAATTTAACAATTTAACATGGCAATAGCAAGAGTAAAAGAAGTTGTTAGTTTTGAAGAGTTCGAAACACAAGTAAAAGAAAAATGTTATGATTCATTAGCTGATGCAGTAAACAAGGTTTACGAACCGAAAAAAACTCAAATGAAAAATATGAAAATCATTTTCATTTTTGGAATTCTATTTGGATTTTTAGCATTTTTTGTCCCTCTACTAGTAGTGTATTTAACTGATTTTAATATAATTTATCTATCAATAGCCTTGATACTGTGCATCATACCTTGTTTAATATTAATAAGTGTTAGTGAATTTTTCAAAAAGAGAACAAAAAAAGAATTATCAAAAGAATTAAGTAAAATAAACTTTTATCAAACAGCTTTTAAAGCAACGTCGCAAATGAGTTTTGATGGATTAGGCGACATAGACAATGCTAGTCTTTTGAGAACTCAAAATTTCGTTTCAAAAGACATACCTAATTATGCAACAAAAACGTTAATAAATCAATTTAACTTCAAATTATTCGATAAATACTCATCTGATTTTTATAATATAAATTATCAATGAGTGGTTGAATACAAGAACAATAAAACTACTTACAACCGTTGAAGGTCATATGTTTTTATCAATATAAAAGATGAAGTTAAAAAACTTGTTCCATTTGCATTGTTTAACAATACAATATCAATTGGTTTTGAAAAGGTAAAATTAGAAAATCAAGAGTTCAATTCTAAAGCAAATTTACAATCAAACGATCAAATAGGAATTAGAACAATCTTTACTCCATTAACTCAAGAGTTAATTATGGAAACAAGAAAAAAACAAGAAGGAATGCTATTTTCTAAAACAAGTATGTTTTTAATTGGGAACTATATAGTTTTAGCAGGAGATAGTTCAGAAGGATTTATGGTTATAAATTTCCCTTTTAGTTTTTCAGCAGAAAAAATAATAAATTCAATATATAAAGATATTATTAAGGATGTTTATTCATTCTATTTAGCCTTATCATATGCTATTATTCCTCCTTATTTGTCTGATGACCGTAATTAAAAAATAAAACTCTATATCAGAGTTTTTATTTTTTAATTACAAATATATGTTTATATAATTTTTGAATAAGGTGTTTTAAGCCATTACCACAAAGAAATATTCAACATTGAAAATATGATAGTCAAAATTATGGCTTAATACACAATGAAGTTATTAAACTAACAAAATCAAAAAAGCATCATTTGGAAATACTAAATTAATCTCAGTTTTATATCCAGTGAAACAAAAGTCTCATTAATATACATTGATTTTAAAAAATCTAATGATCTTGAAAAAAATTGATCATATTTATAAAGATATTATAGAAGATACTTATACGATTTTACAAGGTTTACTATTCACCATATTTTATCTTTATCTATCTTCTGATAAATAAAAAGAAAAGCTCCTCCAAGAGCTTTTTATTTACTTTTTAGCGTTTAATTTTTCGTTTAATTTTCTTAGTTCTTCCAAAATTAATTCTTCAGTTGTAGGCTTAGGTGCTTCTTTAACTGGTTCAACTTTTTTTCTATTTTTAAAGTTAACTATCAAGAAATAAAAAGATAACATTAAGAATAAAAATAGAGAAACTACTATGAAATTAATAAGTGTTGCTAAAAATTTTCCATATAAAATACCATTGTATTTCATTTGCGCTAAATCAGCGAAGTTTAGTTTTGATGCTATTGCACTCATTATAACGTCGTTTGCAAGTGATGAAACAACAGCGTTGAAAACAACTCCTAAAATGAATGCAACAGCAAGCATAAAGATATTACCTTTTTTAAGGGTTTCTTTTGCTTGTTTAAAAGATTTTCTTATCATGGTTAATATTATATATATATTTTTTAAATTGCATAATAAAAAACTTATTTAACTATGCCATAGTATAAAAAGGAAATAAGTTAAAACTTATTTCCTAACATTTCATTTTTAAATAGATCATCTATTTCACTTTGCATAGCGATTTCATCATCGTCTTCATAAATATCAATACTCGAATTTCTTTTTACGACATACGCTCCATCAGCATTTGTTAAATTTCATTCAACATCATAAGAAGATAGAATATGTTCTATTTCACTTTTTAGGGCACCTGTTCCTTTACCGGTTATAAAAGTTACAACATCAAGTTGATAGTTTATTAAATCGTTTAAATTTTGGATTATGAGAATTGAAGCTTCTTGAGTATATAATCCATGTAGATCAACAGTTCTTTTCATTATTTGATTATTATACCCGAGTTATTCATTAATTTTAAAGCAAATTCATTAAATTCATTTGAATTATGTCCTTCTAAATCAAAGGTTGCAACACAATCTTTTAGAACAACTACATCCTTATTGATATTCATTTCATTTAAATATGTTTTAAGAGAAATTCCGAATTGTAAAACACAAATATCAGTGCAACATCCAGCTAAAATAAATCTATCAAATTTATGAATAATACTTTTATCAAATAAGTGAAAACCATTTGTAGAATTTTTTAATTGAATGTTTTTTACATATGGTTTAAGTTCTGAAACTATTTCAGATTCATCACTACCTTTTAAACAATGTAATGGATAGCATTTCATTTCTATATCGCTTTCTAAATGTGAATCACAAATAAAAAGATTATCATTATATACTTGTAAAACTTTTTCGATGTTTGGAATAATTTTTTTAATATTATTCGAAAACAAAGAACCTTCTTTAGCAAAACCATTAAGCATATCTATAACTATTAATATATCTTTCATAATTACCTCGTTTTTTGGCATTTTGGACAGTAGGTTGTTCCTCTTCCATTTACCTTTATTTTTTCGAATTGACTTTTGCATGTGGTACAAAATTCCTTATATTTTCCATAAACTTTTAATTCGTTTTGATAAGAACCTTCTTTGTTATTTATTGAAGAATAAGAATTAACTGTTGAACCTCCTAATTCTATACTTCTTGTCATTATTGTATGACCAAAATTTAATATTGTTTTTCATTGGTTCAGACTTATATCCTTAGCTTTTGTAAGGGGGTTGATTTTGGATGCATAAAGAATTTCGTCAGCATAAATATTTCCTATCCCAAGGACTAGTTCCTGATCTAATAATGTTGTTTTAATCGCTGTGGTTTTTCTTTTACATTTATCCATTATTTTACTTGCATCAAGTTGATTTGGTAAATTTCCTAACTTAGAAATCTTTGGAAAATTATTGACATCACCATAATGTAAATCCATGGTTCCAAAGCGCCTTGTATCATTGTAAATTAATTTATTTCCATCATCAAAAACAAAAATAATTAGGTCATGTTTTTTATTTCTTAAAAAATTATTTGTTTCATAAAAAAACTTACCTTCCATTCTCATGTGAGCTATTATGCTTCAATCACTTTCAAATTTTATTACAATATATTTACCAATATTTTCAATAGAAAAAATAACTTTATCTTTTAAAGTATTTTTAAATTTTTCGACATCAACATTTTTAATAATCTTGTCTAAATTTACAATTACTTCCTTGATTTTTTTAAACTTAACAATTTCATTTAATGCATTTGTCACTACTGTTACTTCTGGATATTCAGGCATACAAATATTATAAATAAATATGTTGATTTATTGTAAAATATACATATGATTTTCAAAAATATTTTTGTATGTACAACTGATACTGTATCGGGTATAGGTGGTCCTATAAATAGTGAAACATTGGAGACTATTTATTTCCTTAAAAAAAGACCGTTTGACAAAAAAATAATGATAGTTGCAGGTAGTTTGAGTCAAATTAGAAAATTTAAAGAATGAAATAAAGAAGCAGAGGCGTTTGCTTCGAAATATTGACCCGGCTCAACAAGTATAATAATTAATGGTCAAGGATTTAGAATCCCTAAGTCAAAAAAAATGCAAAAATTTTTAATTAAACATGGGCCTATGTACCTAACTAGTGCAAATATTTCTGGTCAAAGTCCTTTAACTTTAAAAGGGGCTAAAAAAACTTTTAAAGAAGTAAGCAAATTTTATTTTTTTGGTAAATTAAGTAATCAACCAAGTAATATTTATAATTTTGATACTAAAAAATGAATTATTAGAAAAGAACAAAAAAAGACTTATAATTAAAATATCTAGGAGGTAAAATGATTGAACATGTAAATTTGGGACCGTGTTCTTGCCCTGCCTGTATGCAAAGCGTACTAGTGGCAAAAACAACAAATATTAATGAAAGTTTGGTTAACTATGATTTAATCATCATTATATCCTTAATAGCTATTATAGTTATTGCAACAATCGTTTTTACGGTCTTTATGATTAAATATAAGAATCGAAAGCACAAAGTAATTTAATTCATTCATAAAATGTGGAACTTTTCCACATTTTATGTTTTTTTATTTCAAAATCAACTCTTTTTTTGTAAAAGTGGTAAAAAGTGAAAAAATATGTATGTATGAAAGTTAAATTGGTTAAGTTCTCTAATTCATCAGACTTAGTTAAAAAACTTGTAGGTGATATTACAAAAATTGCAATGAATAAAAGCAGTTACAATTTTTGTATAACTCCACAAAAAAACTTGTTGCCTTTTCTAAACATAATTCAAAAATATTGATCGAAAAATAATTATCTATTTCCTGGTATAAAATGATTCATTTCAAGCGAAGTTATTAATGACCAGTATAAAATTCCTTTGTTCTACACTTATCTTAAAACTAATTTTTTTGATCATATTAATTCAAGTCAAAATGATGTATTTTATCCTTCTACAAAAGGTAATTTAATCGATAACTCACTTCTTTTTGATAGGCAAATTTCATCTAGAAAGGGTCTTGATTTGTTGGTTTGCATGATGGATGAGAAAGGTCAACTTGCATATTTGAAAAACGATTTAAACCCAAGTAAAAGAATGGACATAATTAAATTAGATAATGGTCAAAAAATTTTAACACTTGGCTTAACATCGATACTAGAAATTAAAAAAATTATGATTATTTATACTGGTACAAATCATGAAGTTATCAATAGAATTAACAATCCCAATAGACATCTTGATAATGTAATTAGTTATTTTAATTATCATGATGACACAACTGTTTTCTATATTTCAAATGATTAATTAAGCATTTATTAACATGCAACGTATAAGGTTGCATATTTTATATTTTTTATAAATTGAATAAAATGGTAAAATTACAATGTTATTTATTAAATAATATTTAACCAAATTTGTATTAAACAAAAAAAGGAGATTTATGACACCACACATTAATGCTAAAAAAGATGAAATAGCAAAAATAGTTATTATGCCAGGTGATCCACTAAGAGCAAAATTTATTGCTGAAACATATTTAGATGAAGGATTTAAACAAGTAAATGGCGTAAGAAACATGTTAATGTTTACCGGTAAATATAAAGGTAAAGAAGTAACAATAGCAGGGAGCGGAATGGGTTGTCCTTCAATAGGAATTTATTCATTTGAATTATTTAAATTTTATGATGTTGATACTATTGTAAGAATAGGTTCAGCTGGTTCATATAAAAAAGATCTTGGTTTATATGAAGTTGTTTTAGCAACCGAATCAATAGCAGATAGTTCTTCATTTAGAGAATTAGTTTTAGAAGATGATTCAAAAATAGCTAAACCTTCTAAAAAAACAAATAATGATATTAGAGATATAGCTAATAAACTAGGGGTTAAACTACATGAAGGAAGAATTCACTCATCAGATGTTTTCTATTCATCAGTACCTCTAGAACAAAGAATCCAAACAACAGATGCTTTATGTGTTGAAATGGAATCTTATGCATTATTTACAAATGCAGAAAAATTAGGTAAAAATGCAGCTTGTTTATTAACTATAAGTGATAACCTTATAACTCAAGAAGAAACCAGTGCTGAATCAAGACAAACAGCTTTCACAAAAATGATGGAAGTAGCCTTAGGATTAGTTAAATAAGGAAATCATGCGTGTAGTAGATTTAATTGAAAAGAAAAGACTTGCAAAAGAATTAACTGAAGAAGAAATTTCATTCTTAATATCATCTTATGTAAAGGGTGATACACCAGATTATCAAATTTCTGCATTTCTAATGGCTGTAATGTTTAATGGAATGACTTCAAAAGAAATTGCAACATTTACAAAAACAATGATGCATTCTGGTGAAGTTATGGATTTATCAAAAATTCCAGGAATTAAAGTTGACAAACACTCAACGGGTGGAGTAGGTGATAAAACAACTCTTGCAGTTGCACCTATAGCTGCCGCTTGTGGAGCTCCTGTTGCAAAAATGTCTGGTCGTGGACTTGGACATACAGGAGGAACTATTGATAAACTTGAATCAATACCGGGATTTAATGTTGAAATGAGTGAAGCTAATTTTATCAAACAAGTTAGCCAACATAAAATTGCTGTAATTGGACAATCAAGTTCACTTGTTCCAGCTGATAAAAAATTATATGCACTTAGAGATGTTACAAGTACTGTTGAATCAATTCCTCTTATAGCCTCATCAATAATGTCTAAAAAATTAGCAACAGGTTCTGATGCTATATTATTGGACGTTAAATGTGGTAATGGTGCTTTTATGAAAGATTTTGAAAGCGCTAAAAAACTAGCTCAAACAATGATAAATATTGGAAAAGAACTAAAAGTTGATGTAAGAGCTGAAATTACCAATATGAATAGACCGATAGGTAGAGAAATTGGAAACAAGAACGAAGTTCTAGAAGCTATTGCCACTTTAAAAGGTCAAGGTCCAGCTGATTTTAATGAACTAGTTTTTAGTTCGTGTGAAACAATTTTGCAACAAGCTAAGATTGCTAAAAATAATTCCGAAGCACTAGCTATGATTAAAGAAGTTATAGCAAATGGTAAGGCTCTTGAAAAATTTAATGAATTTGTTGAACTTCAAGGAGGAGATTCAAAAGCTCTTTATGATAAGAATTTTTGAAGCCCTAAAAATAAACTTGAAGTTAAATCAAATAAAGATGGATTCATGGAAATTTTTGATTCATTAACTTTTGGTATAGTCGCTATGAAACTAGGGGCTGGTAGAGCTACAAAAGAAGAAGATATTGACTTTGAAGCAGGAATTACAATCAACAAAAAAACAAATGAAGAAGTTAAAAAAGGTGATACTCTGTTTACCTTATATTCATCTAAGAAGATTAATCCTGAATTGGTTTCTGAATTAACAAATGGATATAGAATAGTATCAAAACAAGTAGAAAATAAAATAATCTTAGATAGATTAAAATAAGGAGTATCATGAATTATAATAAATTAATTGACCACACATTTTTAAAACCTGAAGGAACAGTTAAAGATATTGATAAATTAATTAATGAAGCGAAAGAATACAAATTTAAAACTATTTGTGTTAATTCATCATGAGTAAAATATTGTAAAGAAAAACTTGCTGGTAGTGATGTTGAAATTACTTCAGTAATTGGTTTTCCATTAGGAGCAATGATTAGTCAAGCAAAAGCTGGTGAAGCTAAATTAGCTATTGACCATGGAGCTGATGAAATTGATATGGTTATCAACATCGGTCGTTTTAAACAAGGTGATGATGAATATGTTTTAAATGACATTAAAACTGTTAAAGCAGCTTGTGGGAAACATATTTTAAAAGTTATCATTGAAACAGCTTTATTAACTGCGGATGAAATTAAACGTGCTACTGAAATTGTTATGAAATCAGGAGCTGAATTCATTAAAACATCAACTGGATTCTCATACAGAGGAGCAACATTAGATGATATTAAATTAATGAAATCTGTATGTGGTGATAAATTATTAATTAAAGCAGCAGGTGGAATTTCAAATAAAGATGACTTAGTTGCTATGTATAATGCTGGAGCTACTCGCTTTGGAACAAGTCGTTCAATCGCTATAATTGAAGGAAAAGAATCTAAAGGTGGCTACTAATATTTAAACGCTTTTGCGTTTTTTTATTTAACTTTTTAATCAAAAAGTATATATTTAGTGCATAATATATTAACTTGTTAATAAATGAAAAGAGGTATATATAAATGAATAAACACAACATTATTTTAATTAATGGTAAAAGAAGATGTGGAAAAGGATTATTGAGTGAAGAAATAATTAAGCAATCCAAAAAAGATTACCAAGAAATTCACGTATTCTCTTTTGCAGGCGATATTAAAGAAATTATGCAACCGGTAATCGATGAGATCTCTTGAGATGGTAAAAATAAGGAAGTAGTCAGACCTTTATGAATAGCACTTGGTGATGTTGGTAGAAGCATCAATATCGACATTTGAAGCGAAAGAATATTTAAAAAAATTACAACTATAGCTCAAAAGGCGGCTACTGAAAATAAAAATTCTCTTTTTATAATCGATGATATGAGACTACCAAATGAATTAGAATACTTTAAAGCTAATTTTAACAATTTTAAAAATTCTTTTGACTTAAGGAAAAACAAGTTAAGTCTAACGGCTATTAGAATTGAAAAATATCTTGACGCACAAAAATTTGTTCCAGGAATTGATGATAATAATACAGAAATAGGATTTGATAAATTAGTCAACATTGCTTTTGACTATATCATCCCACAAGATGTCCTAATAAATCAAGATGGTGTACCGAAATTTGATAATGTTTCAATAATGGCAAAAACAGTAATTAGTAATTACTTAAAATAATATATTACAAAAGCTTTTATAGCTTTTTATTTAAGGAAAATATGAAATCAAAATACAAAAAAATAAATTTAATTATAAGCTCATTTTTACTAGGATTTTCTCCTATTTTAATAGCTTCATCATGTAAAACAACACAATCGAATAATCAAAACAACAACACTTCAACTTCTTCAAAAACCGAAGATACTAAAAATGATAACGGTACATCAACAACTTCAAAAACCGAAGATACTAACAAAGACAACAATAATACAAAAGTTGAATCTTCTGTTTTTGATAATGTTAAAAAATTAAGTTTAACAAATAATTTGTTTAAAATTAATAAAGATATTAATGAGTATTCGTTATTTACACTAACTAAAGATGCAACCGATTCTTTAATCGTTAATTCAAGTGATAATAATTTATTTGTAGTAAATTTTAAAGAAGCTAATAATCAAATTAGCTTTGAGCACAGTGTTGTTGGTAAAATTTTTGAATTAAATGAAAGTATTAAAAAAAGTGATTTAAATGATTTTGAATTAATAATGGCTCATCCAACTCAAACGCTAAAAGGTAATGCTCCAAAAAACTCTTTAATCATGGATTTAGATATAAATAATGCTAAAAATACTTTATTTTTTAAGTTAAAAAATATTAAAACAAATAAAATTGATCCAACTATTTACAAACAAGAGTTTAGTTTCGAAAAAACAAAATTAATCAATCAACAATTAGAAAAAATAGATGTTAAAATTAAGAGTGAGTTTTCAAATAAAACTATATATGATATTGATGATAACAGTTTCGATTTTAATTTACCAACTGATGTAAAAACAAAAAACAATTTTAAATATGAATACACTACTGAAGGTGATGATAAGGTAATTATAAATACTGTTTTATATAAAGAAAATGAAGCAATTAGTAAATCAAGAAAAATTGAAATCAATATTAAAAAACAAGTTATAACATCATATTATGATACAGCTCTAAATAACTCTGATAATAGAAATGGTTTATTTGAATTTGACAAAAATTTTAGCATCGAAAAACTTGTTAATAATTTTAAGAAAGATAACTTACAAACACAACCAAATACAAATTCGGAAAAAAAATATTTATTTCTTGAACTATCTGACCCTAAAAATAAAAATGATGAACCGGGATTATATACAATAGGAACTCATGAAAAACTTTTTAAATTCAAAGATAACATTTTAAGAAGTCAATTAAGTACTTTTGAAACAACAGTACCTTTTCCTAGAAAAAATTCAACAGATAATAAAAGAGGTGTTTATGTTTCAATAGATGCTCATCAAAAATTGATTCATCTTATTTATAAATTAAATAATTTAGAAAACAAAACTGTTTCAAAAGAGTTGGAATTTGTTTTCACAAATAATAATTTTTCTGATCAAAATAAAATAGACTTAGTTGCTGAACAAAGTACTGTCGAAATTTTTAAAGAATCTAAAGATAGATCATTTGACACTTTAACTAAAGAAGATTTCTATGTTAATTTCAAAGGTACTCAAGATAAAAATATAGAATTTATCAAAGAAAACAATACTATAACTATTAAAGTACAACTTGTTGATAAAACTAAAAATATAAAAAGTAGAGTTGTTGAACATACTTTTACATTCCAAAAGTAATTTTGAAAAATATCATTGATTTTAATATAATAAATATATAAAAAAATTGAGGTACATATGAAAAAAATAAATAAACTAAAACTAGTAGGATTTTTAAGTGTAGCACTTGCGCTAGCACCTATTGCTATTTCTGCATCTTGCGATCCTAAGAAGGAACCAAATAAACCGAAACCTGAACCAGGAACTAATCCCGGAACTGGAACAGATACAAATGAAAATAAGGTTTATAACCAAGTAGTTGCATTAGCAAAAGAAAATAAATTATTTAATCTAGCAAAAGGTCAAACCGTAGAAAATATTAAAAAAATTTGAACAACTAAAAATATTGTAAAAAATAAGGTTGGAGAAACAGAAGTTGAAATGGTTTATGTTGCTAAACAAAAACCAGAAGCTTCGACAGATGATTTAATCCATATGTATAGAAGTGCAACTGGTGTAATTCTAGATATGAACGAAACAATCAAAAAAACTTCTGTAGCTGATTTTGACATTGTTACACCATATGAAAATAATGGTAGAGTGCATGCTTTTGGTGCATACATTAATCTGGATGAAAAAAATGAAGAACTAACAATATTTTTTGAATTAAAAGATACAAAAAATAAAGATAAATTCTCAGGTATGTTCACACAAAAATTCTCACTTAAGCAAGAAAAACCTGCTTTAAGTGTTGAAGAACAACTTAAACTTGTAAAAGTAGAATTAGTTCAAACTTCAAAAGACAAATTATCTAAGGATGTAACTATTGAAGATTTTGTAGTTACAGAAACAGGTGGACACAAATTTAATTTAACTCTTCAACTTATTGCGGATCCAGCATTCACAGCTAAAACTGAAAAAGTTAATGTAACAATATTGCTTGGAGAAAATCAAGGGGTTAAATCTAAAACTTTTGAGTTTGTATTCAACAAAGAACAAATAAAAGATTTTAATGCTGATGTTACAAAATTAGCTAAAGAAAACAAATTGTTTGCTTTAAACGAAGGCTTTTCATTGGATAAATTAATTGAAGCATGTACTCCTCGTAACTTCATGTCATATAAAGAAGGAACAACAAACAAATCACTTATTAAATTTGATGTAATTGATTTTTCTAAACCAAATCTATATTTAGCCAAAGATTCAACAGGAAATCTATTTGTTGTAGATAAAACTATAACAGATGAATCAGTTAAATCTGTTAATATTGTTGCTGGATATAAACAAGAAGGTGCAACCGAAGAGGCGAAAGGTGTATTAATAGAATTAGATCCTGCTAATAAAAAGTTAATACTTTACTTCAAGTTAAAAGATATTACAAAAAATCCTGCTACACTTTCAGAAATGTATAAACAAGAAATAATTCTTAACGCTGACTTTACAGATAAACAAAAATTAGATTATTATTCATCACAAGTAACTGCAAAGATCAAAGAAGCTTCAAAAGATAAAAAATCTACAGAACTAACAAAAGAAGATTTTGAAACAACTGTACCTACTGGTTATGAATTAAATGGTGAAATAAAAGTAACAACTGAAGATTTACCAGTTGAAGAAGGTAAAGAAGCAAAATCAAGAGTAACTATTAAATTCACAATTAAAGCTACCGGAAAAACAGAAGCAAGCAAAGAAATCTCATTTGATTTTATAGTTAAAAAATAATGATTAAAAGTAATCCATTAATGTGTGGATTGCTTTTTTTCACATTCATAAAGTACAAAAAAAGAACAAATTAACACATTTTTAATATATGATTTAATAATATATTAAAGGAGAAAAATGGCTAAAAGAAAATATTACAACAACAAGCATTATGTTGTAGATGAAAAAAATCAAGTTGTAATTTTAAATGAAGATTTTCACAAAGAATTACAAACAAAAGACAAATGAAAATCATTTAAAAAATTAGGAGGAAGTTCTATTCCTGATGTACTTGAAACCGATAAATTTAAATCGCAGTTTAATGCTTTTTGTCATATATCAAAAATTAAACTTCCAGTGTTACAACAAAAGTATGTAAGAGCCGGATCATTAATTGAACCAATTGTATTTAATGCATTAAGAAATATGTTCCCAAAATTAGACATAAAGAACTATGTAGCAGCTGATTATGAATATGATTACTTTAAAAATAAGGATGATATTTTAGGTGGAGTTCCAGATGGATTCATACCTTCAACTAATACAATTTTAGAAATTAAAACTGCAGGTGATTCAAAAATTGATTCATGAGAAAAAGAAGTCCCTGTTGCATACAGAAAACAAGCACAACTATATGCTTATTTAATGGGAGCTGATAAATATTCAATAATTGTAACTTTCTTATCTGAAGAAAGTGGTGATTACGAACATCCAGAAAACTATCCAATCAATGATCGAAAATTAAAAAACTATAATTTTAGTGTTAATCCCAGCGAAGTACAAGATGATATAGATAAGATAAAAGCATGATATATTAAGTATACTAAAAGTGGCATTTCTCCTAAATATAATTTGAGTACAGATGCTGACTTAGTTGAATATTTAAAATGTAGTAACGAAAAAGAATGAGAAGACTTATTGAATAAATGAAAAGTACAAGGTAAGGCAGATCAAGATGCACAAGCCTAAGATTATAAAATTTAACCAATCTTCTTATTTAAGAAGTTTTTGAAAAGTTCCATATCTTGTTTGATTCAATAACTTAGATGATAACTTTAATTCATTAATTAAATCATTATATCCAGATTATGAACCTGTTGAATTAGATGATGATGACGAAGATGAACAAAACTCATTTTGAGATTTAGAATTTCTAGAAGATGGTTCTGAACTAAATAATGATTCAATTGAAATTCAAAACAAATTATTTGATGAATATGTTGATCAATTTATTAAATACTATCAAAATAAAAATAATATTGACCATAAAAAAGTCAAGTATGTTTCATTGAAACAAAATACTGAAGGTAGAAGCAATCAAACCCTTGAATTTTATAAATCTAAAGATGTTGATCTTATTGTTAATCCAGTTTTTTCTAAAACCTTTAATATTAAAAATAATGAAGTTTTAGCTAATGCATCATTTCCTTTATATGACAAAATAAATAAAAAAATTATTATGCTTTCTTTTTCATCAACCTCTAAAATGGAAACTGCGTTCAAAGCAAAATTCTACTTTGATTTACTTAGAGATTTAAATATACCAGTTGACAACATTTCGTTGGTTCTTCAAAATCCTTATCCTAATTCAATCATTAAAAAAGGAAAAGTTGATTTTATTGAAACTTATTCATGTAGAACGGTTCAAAGTAAAAAGGTTTCAGATAATAAATTTGTTGATGCTTTATTTAATTCTGGTGATGTTTTATGAAAAGATGAATACACAAATCAACCGGCAACCTTCTTAACTTTTTGTAAAAACTCTACCTTTCATAAATCATTTGGTCCAACAACAAAAAAAGCTGACAATCAATTAGGATTTAATTTAATGTGATCAAAAACACTTTTTAGTGAAGAAAAAATTGAAAGTATGATTAATGTTATAAACATGCCTAATTATAAAAATGTAATTGAGCAAACAATAGATTTTTATATTGACTCATTTGAAAAAAATACAGCTTTGAAAATAAAAGATTATTTACGTGAAAAAGAACTTTCAAATGATTATACAAATCAAACAATTGGTTCTTCATTCTCGTTTTGTACCTCGGACAATAATCTTGAATCAAAAATCAAAAAACATTTGTTTACACTATATTATGGAAATATATATGGTGATTATAGTACTAATTTATATCGTCAAGGTCTAAAAGATAAACTAGCAAAATCATATCATTTTATAAACGGAAATTATTCTTCAAACAACGAATATGTCTTGGAATGCAATTCACTTTTTAATAAACAAAAAAATTGAATTAATTTTCATGCTCTAAATATTATCAAAAAGATTCATGTTAAAAACGCAAGAACTATTTGATATGACTATGAAGGTTTTTCATCTCCAATTCCTCTAATTGATAATTTAGGAGGACATAAGCAATTAATTAATCAAGTTTCAATAATAGAAACAATTAACGGAAGAACTACCAATATAATAAATACGGTTGTTGACCCACTCAAAGAATTAAAGTTAGTTAATCTTGCTAAGGTATTGATTTCCATTTATTCTGAAAAAGCAACAAATTATGTTGTTTTTAACAAGTCATATGAAAATACTAGAAACGAAGAAATGCTTAAATTGATTAAGCAAAACTATTTTTCAGATTTCAATAATAGTGAAACTATTGAACTTAAAGAATATATAAATTCAATAGGTGGAATAGAAAAATTTGAAAACATTGTAATGTGAATTAATAATAACACTATTGATTTAGCCCAATGTTTTCAAATTTCAACAAAAATCCCAGGAACAGATTCCTCTTATTCAGTTGCTCACTTTTTTGATTTTGATAATGATAAAATCATTGATAAAGGAACGGAAAAAGATTCTTTTAATTTAATTAAACTTCAATTGATTTTTTTAAAGGAATTAAAATATAAATATAGTATTAAAAAAATAGAAAAACTCATTACTAAACAAAATTTAGATCTTAAAACAAAGATAACTCCATATAGCGAATTGGTTGTTAAAAATGGTTCGACAGCAATGGCTGAAGCTATAGCTAGATATGCAGGAATAACTGGTGATAACGTTTGAAATGATACATGTGTAAACTTAAAAAAATATTGCGAAAACGACGTTAAAGCCATGATAATGGTTTACGAGTTTATTATGTTTCTTTTTAGAAGCACAGGATTTGATGTTGATAAATATGAATATCAATTACTTGATGAAAATCTTGAGTATGCATTAAACGAGCAAAATAAACTAATAATTCAATAATTAAATAAAGAGGTAAATATGCTTAAATTGATATTTTCAAATGAACTAGAAAATGATGATTTTATACATGATGTTTTGAAATTAAATAAACAATTAAAATTAACAAGCGATGATGTTAACAATAGAAAAATTAGTTTTTTATTACTTTTTGATAAAAAAAAGATAATTGGTTTTACAAGTTTTATTTTTATAAACGATAGGTATGATTTTAAAGAAATAGAAAAATTAGAAAAAAATATTGTTGATTATCTAAAATCTAAATCAATATTAATTACAAATACATTTTTATTGGAGGAATTTAGAAACGGTGGTCTTGCTGATTTAATGTTTTCAAAATTATATAATACCTTTTGTGGTCAAGGAATTAAATCATTCCGTGTTCAATCAGATTTTGATGAAGAAATTAATTTTTACAAATCAAAAAACTTTATTAAAAGTGAGACAAATAAAAACTTGTTAGAATTAATAAACATAAAAGTAAAAGAACAAAGAAAATTGGTTAATGATAGTTATTTTCTTATACCGTTTAGATTTATTGGTTATAACATTGAATTTCCTAATAGAAAATATAAGCAAGATGAAATGATAATAAAAACACTAATTGATGATTTAGACTATAAATCAAAATATGAATGTGATGCTAAATATAGTGAAAAAATTGAAAGAATAATTTTAGATTCAGTTGATTTAATGGTGTTTACTAATGATTATCCACCAATTAGAGAAAATACAAAAAATGGTATTTTAACTGTAACTAATGAAGTACAAGAAAATATCATACAAACTATCCCATTAAATGTTGTTATATCATTTAGTGAATCGACAAAACTAGGCTCTATATTCTTAATATTGAAAAATAATGATGCAGATATTTCAAGAATATTACATCAATTTAGTTCTGGCATGTTTTATATAAAGCATGGTGTTAATATATTCACTTCAGATTTTTATTTTGAAAAGAATTATAAAATAAAATTTTTAGGTCCTGCAAAAAGCTTATTGTGTTTTGGAAAAAAACCTGATGAAAAGATAGTTAAAAATCTTTTAGCGGCTGAAAATGCAGAAAGTGATGTCGGTTCATACAATATTCTTAGTCCGATGATTAAACAAAATCTTACAGAAAATATTGCACAGTATGATTTTTATGAAGCTTACATATCAAGAAGATCATTTATTTTGTGTTTTGATTATTTCTCTGAAATTGATTTTCTTGCTAATATTGATACGGAAAATTATACTTTATTTATTCTTGAACAATTGATGTTTAAGGAAGCTTCATTATTAAATACGATTTTACTTATACATGAAGGAATGATAAACTCAAAGAAAAAAAACAAATTGATAGCCATTGAAAAAATGAATAAAGAATTTGGAAAAACTCTTTTATATCAATCAAATGTTTTTAGATACTCAGTAGTTCAATATTTAGCTGATTTAATTTCAGAAAAATTTGAACATAAAAAATTAGAGGAATTAAGTAAGGGCTCTCAACAATATATTGAACATTTAGTACAAATACAATCTGCAAGATCTTCAAAGAAAAGTGCGTTAATTTTAAATGTTTTTGCAACACTTTTATCTATTGCTAAAACAGCAACAATAGGTTATAACTTTTGACAATATTTTAACAAAACCATTTCATTAAAAGATTTAATCATTTCTGTTTCTTCGTTAGTTACTTTCTTACTCGTTTTAATAATTATAGTTATCTTGTTAAATAAGAAAGTATTTAATACAGAAAATAAAAACCTCTTCAAAAAATAAAAAAAGTTGCTTGGCAACTTTATTTTTTGCTATTTGTTCTTGTTAACAAAAGTGTCTAAACGTGATTGTTTTCTAGCACCTTTATTTGGGTGAAAAACACCTTTTTGAACAGCTCAAGCAATTTTAGAACTTGCATTTGCTACAAATTCCATTGCTTTTTCATCTTTAGCTAAGACAGCTTCTCTAGCTTTTCTAATTGCTTTTTTAACTTGAGATTTAATAGCGTTATTTCTAACTCTAGCTTCTTCCATTTTAGCAATACTTCTTATCTTAGATTTAATATTTGCCATATCTACCCCCTTTTTCTGTTAATAACTTTCGTTATTGAAAAATCTTTACTATTATAGCATATTAGTTATATTATTTTAATAATATTTTTTAACTTAAAACACAAAATTTATATAAAAAACTAAGAACTTTAATTCTTAATTTTTTGTTTGTCTATAGTAGTAATTATTTATTAGTGAAAGGAGTTCATCATCAACTGGTTTAATACCTTCATGTTGAAAGTTTTTATGAAGTTTATCCTTTTCGATATCAATTTCATAAATAGCGAATGCTACATCGTCAAAATTTCCTTCTTCATCTATGAAATAGTTGTTTTTGAGTAGTTCATAATCGAGATAATTTGTTGCTGTGTAGTTAATTAAATCAAAGTTTTCTAAGTTTGAATATTTATCAAATAAATCATTTGCATTTGATGAAATGTTAATATATGATAATTTTATTAAAGTTTCTTCATCGCTTATTTTGAGTACTTTTACCAATTCTTTAAAGTAATCTTCATTTTCTAATTTAAACTTATCAATTCATTTCGATTTGCTACCAACTTTATAATATTTTTTAATTAAATTAAAAAGTTGGTTGTATCAATCTTCGCTCTTTTTAACATTAAGTTTTTTAAATTCATTTTTCGTAAAATCCTTATAAATATTGAATTGCGATTCATATAATAATTTTTCAGTATTTCATTCCGGATGTTCATTTGATAGTTTGGCTAAGTATCCACTATTTTTATAAACACCTGAGTTTAATGTTTTATAAACTTGATCTTCTACACCTTGTGAAATATTATTAACTATAACGAATCCGTCGACTAGTAAAATATTTTTTGAAGGCTTAACCACTTTTAGAGTTCCTTGTTTAACATTAGCATAATTATCTTCTGAATAATGTCCATCCAATGCATCACCATTATACATAATAGCTGCTTGAGCGTTTTCTTTATTAGGATCAAGAATGGAATTTAACAATTCTTGTCCATCTCCCTTAAAAGTAATGTTTCCATTGCTCTTAATATCATAACCGGTACTATCATGAATTAAATCACCGAAGTTTTTTATTAATCTTTGATATGTTAAATTTGTTACTAATCCACTAAATTCTGCATCTGTTCTTTTGCTATTATTAATTGTCAACTCGTAAGCTGAACCGTATAACATGTTATCTCTTAATGCATCAGTCATATAAAAGTGGTTAAAATTATTCTTTTTTAAAGTATTAAATAAATTAAACATTGAAAACTTATCTTCAATTTTATAATTTGGGTTAATTGTTTTAAGATTATTTTCTAATAATTCATTCGTAAGTACAAAATCCTTATTTTCAGTTTTAGAAGAATTATAAGCCATAACTGCATCTTGAGTATAGTAAGGAACAAAATACTTTCACAAATGAGCATTAAGTTCATGACCTTCTATATCAGTTCTTAAAAATTCATCATAACTTGTTAAGTGTTTTCATATAATAGGAGTATAAGTTTTTTTAAGAATTTCTTCTAGATGATTATCATCTCTTACTTTAAAACCTAGATTTAAGAACTTTTCGAAATTTATAGGTTTTAAAATCTTTTTTCTTATTAAAGTTACTGCTTGAAAATCACTTCCTATTCCTGCTACTGTTCTATTGTTAACAACAGCTTGAGTGAATTCGTTAATTTCTGAAAATTGTTTATAGTCAAAATCCTTAGAAAGTTTTTTTATGTTTTCTCTAGACATGTAAGACTTATAATTGTAAAAACTTGGCTTATAACTATTAGCAATTTTGTAACCTAATGCTCCAAATAAAAGGGCAAAAAGTAATACTATACTAGAAATAAAAGCAAGTATTTTTGAGTTTATTTTAAATTTAAATCGATGGCCTTTTTCCATTATTTCCTTATTTATGATCTAGTTTTTTCATAGTAATAAAAACTCATGTTGCTAAATAAATTATCGCTCACAGGTTTCAATCCTTTATGTTCTGTTTTGTCGTCAATTTTATACATATTAAGAGCTATTTCATCAACTGAACCATCACCGTTATAGAAGTAATTTCTTGCTATGAAATTATAATCAACTGATAGAGTAGGAACGTAGTTAATAAAGTCAAAATTATTAATTGTCAAATATTCTTTTTGTCATAAATTCTTCTTTCACTCTTTTTGATCACTTTCATAATTAGGCATTTTGCTTCAAGCTAAATCGTTTGTGATATTTTGAGCAATAGTTTCAATTATTTCGTCTTTGTTTGACTTTAATAACTCTTTATTTTCTTGCAATTCATTTTTTAAATAAATAACCATAAGTGCTTGTAATATAGATAAATTGGTAAAATTATTTTCTATTTCATTAGCAATATTATTAATTATTTTGTAATTAAGATCTTTGTTTTTATTTAATTCATTCAATATAAATTCTTTAATTAAATCGGCATCCTGATTTATTTGCTTGTCATTCAAATCTCTCTTTTTACTTATTACATCCAATATTTCATTTAAAAATATTGTAATACTTTCAAGAGAAAATTTAGAAATATTATTATCTAAAAATAAATCATTTAATTCATTAATTTTAAAGTCTATATAATATTTATCTAGCGCTTTCTGAATAGCTTCTTTTGTGTTTAAGTTATTATTAGTTTTATAAACATATGGTAGTGACACATTTTTGTAAATACTTTTTGATAAAGTTTCAGCGTATTTATCAATACTTTCTTGTGAGTTATACTTTGAAAAAACAACACCATCAACAAGTAAAATATTTTTCAAAGGTCTTACTGCTCTTATAGCACTTCCGTCTTCAACACTTGAAAAATTATCTGATGAATAATAAGCATCAATAGCATCGCCATTGTACATTATAGAAACATTTGTTTTCGTTTCTGGATTAATTAATTCATTTAGTAATTCTAAACCATCACCTTTAAAGTTGATTTGTTTGGTATTTCGAATATCAAATCCTGTTCCATCTTTTATTAAGTCTATGTAGTTATCAATAAGTTTTTTGTATGTGCTAGAATTTACCTTTCCAGTAAATTCTTTATCACTTCTACTTAAGTCATCGAGATTTAATTCATATCCAGACCCAAACATCATGTTATCTCTCATAGCATCAGTAATTATTCAATTGTTGTACTTTTCTAATGATAATTTCTTCATTATATTAATCATTGAATATGGAGATGAACCATTAATTTGTTCTTTAGAAAAGTCAATTTCTTGATTTTCTTCATTTAATGAATCTGGTTTATTTTTTAAAATATTATAGGCAATTAAAACATCTTGAGAATAGTAAGGCATAAAATACTGTCATAAATGTTTTTTTTCTTGGAATGGTTTACCGAAAAAATCAGTTGTTAAATATTCGTCATAACTATTTATGTGATTTCATATTTCTGGTCTTATAATCGTTTTAAGAGCGCGCTCATAATCTTCCTCTTTTAAATCAGGAATATTAAGAAGCTTTGAGTAATTTATTTTGTGCAATTCATCTTTTTTTATCAATTGAACTGCTTGGAATTCACTTCCTATTCCAGCTACTGCTCTATGGTTTACAAGAGCTGTTGTGAATTCGTTTATTTCAGAAAATTGTTTATATTCAAAAGTTTTAGACAATTCATTAACATTATCTTTAGACATATATGATTTATAGTTATAAAAAGCCGGTTTAAAATTGTTCTTACTTTTAAAAGTTGCTGTTGTAACTAATATAGTAACAAGCGAGGTGATAAAAACAAAAGGAAAAAGAAACTTTAATATTTTAGATTTTATTTTAATCATTTTTATCAATTATTTCAGTTAAATTTGTATCTTGTAAATTATTTGTGTTGTAATTTGAATTAAGTTTCTTCTTATTTTTGTATAGTTTTTTTGTTGTTTTAGCTTTAAAAGCCACATAAACAATATTACCTAAAATGGTAAAAGTAAGTAGTATTGCACCTATTACTAAAGCTCATGGTTCAAAAGCACCTTCATATAATTTAAGTCCCAATGTTGATGTATTAGAAACTGTTCTTGTAATAATAAAGTCATCAAAACTTAAGAATGATGATACTAAAGCAACCATTATAATTGAAGGCATCATATAAATAAAATAAGTTTTAAATCATGATTTTATTTTTGAATAGCCAAGATCTTGACTTGCTTCATAAAGATTTAGATTAAATTTTTCGCTACGAGGATACATTAGAGATATTCCATATGGTAAAGCCATAATTGTATGACCGATTATTGCTCTTCATAGTCCTTCACTGTCTGACGCAATCACTCCAAAAAATAGTGCAAAAACCAAAACTAAACCAATGGCTGTAATATTGTCGGGATTAATTAAAGGTATATTTGCAGTACTTGTTACCGTACCTCTAATCATTTTGTTTTTTTGTCTATATAGAGCAAATACAGTAATAAGTGAAAGTGTAATAACTAACAACGAAACCACAACAGCAATTATAATTGAATTTATAAGAGCTATATCTCTTCCCTGAGCAAAAAGCGTTTGTCATTGTTTTAAAGAAAATTTATTTCATGTAGTTAGAAATCCACCTTTATTAGGATTAGAATTAAATGAAAAAACTGCTCCTACAACAAGTGGTATATAAAAAAGGCTAAGTAGAATATAAACGTACGAACGTTTAAAAAATTCTTTAAATTTATTCATAATTAGCTCCTTTCTTAAATTTGAAGAACAATTTTGGAAGAAGCAATATTAAACTATATATACCTATGAATAAGGCTGATACAACAATTACAAGTGAACTACCTTTACTTAAATCATATTTGTTTCCAGGGTTAATAGTTTTTGTTATGATATCTCCAATCATTTGGTTTTGGCTACCGTCAGGAAGGAGTTTTGCACTAATAATAAATGTTGTAGCACTACTTAAAAATATCATTCCAAAACCACTTAAGATAGCTTTAAGAGCATAAGGTATAATAACTTTTACCATAGTTTTTGCACTTCCATTTCCTAAATCATGGCTAGCTTCTATAATGTTACCTGGCATGTCTTTAAGTACTGTATAAAGCGGCATAATCATAAGTGGAAGGTTTAAATAAGTTAGACCAACTATTAAAAATCATTCTTTATTAAGAGCGTTATCGTCAAAGATATTTACAAACAACGTTCTTAAAGAATAAACTCTAGCTATTGTGAAAATAGCCATTGGACTAAGCATTAAAGACATAGCATAAATTTGGAATATTTTAGATTTTGATGATGAAACAAAGTAAGCATATGGGAATCCTAAAACCAAGCACAATATAGCAGAAATAATTCCTACTCTTAAGCTTCTTGAAATAATATTTCAGGTGCTTAATGCTTTTAATAACTCTCAATTATCTGAATAACCTTGTTCACTTTTTTGTGGACTAAAAGCATTTATAATAATAAGAATTATTGGTAAAAGAATTAATAATAAAGCAACAACAAAATAAGGTATTAATAACATTAATCTTTTATTGTTAAGTACTTTTTCTTTAATTTTTGAATACATTAGAAGAATAATCTCACTTTACATCTTTGTTCATCAAATGAATTGAATCAATTGTTCAACTTAAATAAACTTTTTCATTTAAGTCAAATTTTTTAGCTGTTTCAACATATATATCATTGTCATCATCTATATTTACTTTTAAGTAATAATAGCTACCTTTATAAGAAATTTCTTTTATCACTCCCTTGATTTTACCTTTTGTTTTAGTAGTTTGATTTGTTATGTCAATGTCTTCAGGTCTTACAAGAGCATCGACTTCTGTTCCAGGTGCGAATTCATCTTCATCATGAACAGTTTTAAATTCTTGATTTAACAACTTAACACGATTATTACCTATAAATTTTGCTTTGAAAATATTTGAATCTCCAATAAATGATGCTACTCAGATGTTGACTGGGTAGTCATATATATTTTTAGGTGTATCATATTGTTCGATTTTTCCATCTCTCATAACTGCAATACGATCTGATAATTCAAGTGCTTCATCTTGATCATGTGTTACAAATACAAAGGTAAGCCCTAATTGTTGTTGAACTGATCTTAATAAAACTTGCATCTTTTGTCTTATTTTTGCATCAAGTGCACTAAGCGGTTCATCAAGTAATAAAATTTCTGGTTGAATAACTAAACTTCTTGCTAAAGCAACACGTTGCTTCATACCACCACTTAATTGGTTAATATTTCTTGTTTCATTTCCTTTTAAACCAACAAGTTCAATAATTTCATTGATTTTACTTTGCATTTCATTTTTTGTCATTCTTCTTTTAAAGAACTTATTTTCAAATGCTAATTTTTTTTGGTCTGTGTAACTTTCTCAATATGAGTACTTAAAATCAGAATCATCAAGTCAATTTTGACGTCTTTTGAATTGATATGTTTTTGGTTTAAGATTTTTAAGTTCGATTTCATATTGTTGTTGAATTTTATCTAACTTTTTCATATTTTCTTTAGCCTTAGTTTCTCATTGAATTATTTTTTGATCAAGAAGTTTAATGTGCTTATCGTTAATATTTTCTTTTGGTACTTTTCTAAGTTTAAGTCCAAATTTTATATTACCTTCAACATTAAGATGTGGGAAAAGTGCATAATCTTGAAAAATTGTTGAAAGATTACGTTTGTGTGCAGGTAAGTCTTTGATATCTACACCATTGAATTTTATTTCACCACGTGTAGCTCATTCAAAACCACCAATTAGTCTTAAAATTGTTGTTTTACCTGAACCAGAAGGCCCAAGCAAGGTAACAAATTCACCTTTTTTTATTGTTAAATCAACATTATCAAGAACTTTCTTTCCAGAGAATTCTTTAACGACACTAGCTAATTGAATTATGTCGCTAGTTTTTTTATTTTTAATTGCCATTTATTATTCCTTTCATATTATTTTTTAAATAGTTATTAAAAACTAATACTACAGGGAGACGGTATTAAACAAGTTAAGTGAAAATTCCTCCACAAGAAAGTCCAGTGAAGGATACTCTAAATCACAGAATTTAATTAAAGTAAATTTAGCTTTTATTTGATGCTCATTTTTTAACTGTTTTTTCATAATTTTAATTATACAAAAAGATTTTTTTTACATAAATATTTTATAAAATATATACATATTATTTTCTATATGTTATCATATAAAATATTTTATTAATTGAAGGAGGAAAGCTATGTTAAAAATTTTTAAAATTGTACCTGGAAAAGTTAAATTATATTTTTTTATAGGTGTTTTCTTACTTTTGATAAATGTTGTTACAAGTTTGCTTGTACCAATGTTTATGTCTCAGTTTATTAAGTTGATTGCACAAGGTTCAAATAGCAAAAGTGCAGATATTGTACTTTTTCAAAAATTCATCATTTTTAGGGGTCAATATGATCAAACAATTAAAGCCTTAATTATTTTAACTTTATCTACAGTTATTATTTCATTTATAACTTCCTTAGCTTCTATTATAATTACAACATGAGCTGGAAATGAAACTACAAATTTCCTAAGAGATAAACTTTATAAGAAAATGCAAAAATTTAGCTTAAAAGATATTGCTTCAATCTCTCAAGAAAGTTTAATTACAAGAGTTTCAAATGATGTAGCTCAATATTGAGACTTCTTAATAAGTTCAACTAGTACATTGGTTAGAGCTCCATTGTTAATTATTGGTGGAACCGTTTTTGCTTTATTAACAGATATGACTTTATCGGTTTCAATTCTTGTAATTGTTCCTATTTTGATTGGTTTAATTGCTTTTATTATGATTAAAGCTGCTCCATTAATGAAAAAAAATCAAGTTGTTCTTGATGAAATAACAAAAGAAGTAGATGAAAATATTCTTGCTGCAAGGTTGATAAAGATTTATAACCTTAAAGATATGCAAGAAAAAAAATTCACAAGTACAAATGACAAATGACTTAAACTACAAGTTAAATCTAATAACATCTTTGCAATTGGACATCCCTTTTTCTTTGCGTTGATAAATGTTGTTTTGGTATTAATTTATGCACTTGCTGGTATCAAAATTTGAAATGGATTTGATGATTATAATTATTTAGCAACAATCAATATTTTTATTGAATATATGTTTTTGATTTCGTTTGGAATAGTTTTATTATCACAATATTTAATTGTTTTTTATAGAGCTAAAGTTAGTTGTGGAAGAATAAATCAAGTCTTAGATTTTAAATTTACAAATCTATTTGTTGAAGATGGAGAATATCTTGACAAGGATAATAAAAAAGGATATTCAATAGAATTTAAAGATCTTAATTTTAAATATTTTGATACATCAAAAGAAAAGGCATTGAGTGATATAAACTTTAAATTATTACCTGGTCAAACACTTGGAATAATAGGACCAACAGGTTCAGGAAAAAGCACAATTGCAAACTTGTTAGTTAATAATTTTGAGTATAAAAACGGATCTATTCGCATTGACAATAAAGAAGTAAATAAAATAAATTCAAAATCTCTTCATGAGAATGTAGGAATTGTTTATCAAGAAGCAATGCTCTATTCAGGAACTATAAGATCTAATTTAATGTTTGCTAAATCTGATGCTTCTATTGATGAAATTAATAAAGCAATGAGAGTTTCGTGTGCGATCGATTTTATACAAACTTTTGAAGATAGATTAGAACACCCAGTTGAGCAAAGAGGAAAAAACTTGAGTGGTGGTCAAAAGCAAAGATTAAGCATTGCAAGAACTCTACTAAGAACTCCGAAATTATTAATTTTAGACGATTCAACTTCGGCACTTGATAACATTACTACCAACAAGTTGCTAAAAGGTATAAAAGACGAATATGACTGTACCACAGTGATAATAAGTCAAAAAATAAATTCAATAAAACATGCTGATTTAATATTAGTTTTAGATGAATCAAAAATTATTGGAAAAGGTAAGCACTCAGAATTAATAGAAAATAATGACTGATATAATAAGGTTTATTTAAACCAATTACAAAAACTAGAGGAATAAGATGAATAAAAAAAAGAAACACGATTTAGGTTTTTCTTCAAAGGAAACTTTTAAAAACATAATCTCCTATTTAAAACATGATAGTAAAAAACTCTATCTTGGTATTTTCTTTTCGTTTTGTCATTCTATTTTTTATGTAATTGGAAGCTTTTTAATTGGTTATATATTTCAACAATATTTTGCTAATTATATTGCAAGCAGTTCAAAAAGCGATTTTAATGTTAAAAGCTTTTCCATATGACTTGTTATATTGGGATTGGTGTTTATAGCTTATGGATTTTTTAGATACTTTGATGCTTATATGTATATAAAAGTTTCTTATCAAACTTCATCAAGAATGAGAAAAGAAGCAATGCATAAATTGATTAAAATGCCTATTTCATACTATGATAAACAAAAAGCAGGTAACTTAATTTCTACATTAATTAATGATATTAATAATGTTTCAAACACAATGTATAACACAATAAACCAATTTTTCTCAAGTATATTTAATGTTCTACTTTCTATAATTGCAATGATGTTTGTTGCTTCATTTATCACTTTAATTGTTGTCCCTCTTGCTTTATTCCTATTCTTTATTTCACTTATTGTTATAAAAAAAGCACAACCTTATTTTGTTAAGGTACAAAATTTATTTGGTGATTTAAATGCTTTTGTAGAGGAAAATCTTGCAAATACAAAAGTTATGAATGCTTTTGATCAACAAGATAATATTTTTAATGAGTTTAAAAAAATAACTAGAGGAATAAAACTTACTTCTTTTAAAGCTGATGCAATAGCAAGAAGTTCTGAGCCTTGATTTGGAATTACTTCGGGGATTGCTAACTTATGTGTTGCTGTTTTGGCTGTTTCATTCTATATTTACAAAATACCTGTTGGCGGGATAGGTGGTTTAGGAACTAATCCTGACGGAACTGCAACATCTGGATTAATAGTTACTTTTATTTCATTAAATTGAAACTTCATGGGTCCATTTCAAAACTTATTAAACATTAATTTTTCATTTCAAATGGGACTAGCTTCTTCAAGTAGGGTTTTTAAAATACTTAATTTAGATACTAAAAAACCACATGTTGAAGACATCACAATTGATAAAATAGACGGATTAATAGAATTTAAAAATGTTAGTTTTAAATACGATATAAATAGTAAAAAATATCAATTATACAATGCATCATTTGTTGCTAAACCGGGACAAACCGTTGCAATAGTAGGGCCAACAGGAGCTGGAAAAACAACAATAATTAACTTGTTGGGTAAATTCTACGATTATAATTCAGGTAGCATAAAAATAGATGGCTATGAATTAAGAAATATTAAAACAAATAATCTTAGAGAACATATGTCTGTTGTGCTCCAAGATACATTTATGTTTAATGATACTATTGAAAACAATATTAAATTAGGCGATAAAAATGCAACAAAAGAAGATGTTGAAAGAGCTGCTAATTTATCAAATGCTATTCATTTTATAAAAACTCTTCCAAACGGTTTTCAAACACAAATCGAAAACAATGGTCAAAATTTATCACAAGGCCAAAGACAATTAATAGCTATAGCACGGGCTGTTTTAGCAAATAAAAGCATTTTGATACTAGATGAAGCTACATCAAATATTGATTCTAGTACTGAAGAAATTATACAAGCGAGTTTATTAAAAATTATGGAATCTAAAACATCATTTGTTATAGCTCATAGACTAAGCACGATTAAAACAGCTGATTTAATTATTGTAGTTAACAATGGAGAAATAATTGAAATAGGAACACATAAAAACTTAATTCAACTTGACGGGTTCTATTCTAATTTATATAATTCACAATTTAAATAAAAACAGAAATTCAAGCTTCTGTTTTTATTTAAATTATTTGCAGAGTGTTTTTTTAATTTAAGAAACTTAAAAAAATAAAAAAACCAATTACCGGTTTTTATTATTGATTAAATTTACAATTATTTTTTGTAATTGTGACCTTTGCTGATTTTACCATCCATGTTGTGAATAAGAATACTACCATTGTTATTTTTAGCAACGCTTTTTGCATATTCAGTTGCTTCCGCTTTTGTTTTAAAGGTTTTTGTTGCCTTTACATTTCCACCTCTTACAACTCTTCATTCACCATCTATACATGTAATATGTCACACTGTTTTAACTTCAGCCATTATTCCTCCTATTATTATTAATATTATTATATAATAATACAATTAAAAACATAGTTTTTCATTGTTTTTTTAACAAACCTAATATTTTTATAATTTATTTTTGTTTTTTTTATTTAAATTATGATCAAAAATATTGACAAATAACTAAATCTACTTATTTTCAAACAAATTTAATCTTTGGTTTTACATAACAATGATTTGATTTTGAAAACGAAACACTAGATTTTAGTTAATGATTCAAAAATAAAATAACTCAACAAAAAATAGCAACCCAAAATTTGCTATTTTTATTAAACATCATCTTTAATATAAATATTTCCATCAGCCTTTTTAATATCTATTACACTAAAGAATGAATTTTTATCAAAACTTCTTACAACTGAGTGTAAATCTGCTGCATCTAAATACATGCAATTTGTTATAAGCATTTTTTGTTCTTGTTTCGAATAACTTCCTATTACTTTAACAATACTAAATGAATACTTACCAAAGGTTTTTTCACTAATATTTGATAACAAAGTTTCAGCATCTGAAGTAAATATTTGAACTTGCACCATTGTATATTTAGGAAATATTAAGTTAAGTACAAATGTATATAACATAATCATTACAATTCCGGATAAGAAATTAGGATTAAATAGTAAGTCAACATTTCAAGCCTTATTTTGTAATTCTAAGAATGAACTTTGTTGAAGTGCTAATGATGACGGGATGTAAGTACCAACAAAATTTGCAAATATTAAACTACCAAAGTTAAGAATAAAAAATATTTTACCCAAATCTTTTCTTGTCCTTTTTGCCTCGTACGAACCTAAAATATCTCATCCGCCAGTGCTTGCTTCCAAAATTAATAACAATGATGTAATTGAAGCATTTACTAATCCCCAAGATATTCCGTAAAGAAATACTGATAAATGTTTTGAAGCGTCATCAGGGTAATTTCACATTACTGAACTAATCCCGAATTTTTCAAAAACCGCAGGCGAATCCTTAGCTAGATCAGTAAAAAATGATACGCGTTCAATATTTGGAATAAATCCCATTAAAACTCCAACAATTGATTGTTCAATAATAAAGATTGCAGAAAGAATAGCAAATCTTTTTGAAAGGTGTTTGTATGCTAACCAAATCAAAGGAACATTCAAAACAAAGTATGAAACTCAAAAGAATGAGTTATAAACAGAATATGCAAGTTCTTGACTACCGCCACCCTTTATAATTAAGTAACGACTTAATCTTCCAAATGCTTGTCCAAATGCACCGATTCCTATGTCGTACAATCCACTATTTTGTAATAAAAAAACAGCTGGGACAGTAAATAAAACCGCTAATAAACTCACTAGTAAAAGTTGTTTGATAAAGTTATTTTTACTTCCATAAAGGTGTGAAAAATACAACATATTAGCATTAACTTTTGTTCTAATATATTTGTTTCTTGAAGCAATTTTTAAGTCATTTGTAAGTGATGGCTTTATGTTATTTTGTTCGTTTTTTTCTTCAAAAATTTCATTATTTTTTTCTGTGTTATTTTCTAAATTTTTATTCATATTTAATAATTATATAATGAAAATTATTTCTTGTGTTTCAATAATACAAAAAGTATTGTTCTTTTAATTCGACTTGATGTATATCTTTTAGATGTACATTTTTCAACAAAAATATCATATGTTTTTTCTTCTATGTTTTTTTTAAATAGATTTTCAATTCCTTCTGAGATCATTTTGTATTTTCTTAATTTTTCAGGGCTTGTATTTCTTATAATTTTTTGAAATTTTTTATAGTAGCATCTAATATCTTTTTGTTTTTTATATTTTCCATAATCAACTGGTGTATAGTTTGATACATCAATATTATTTTTTATCATTTCTCTTAATTTTGTGGCTGATGCAAAATTATTTTCTAAATCTTGACTATGAAAATCAATTGTTCTTTTTATACAAATTGGTTCAATATTCAAGTTGTTATTTACTATGGTTTTAACATACTCTATTCCTAAGATATCATTAGGCATACTAATGTTTGAATTAGTTAATTCTTGTAGTGCTAGGTTAGTAGATCTTGGAAAACTATTGCCGCCAACTTTTAAATATTTTTTAATAAGGTTATTATATTCACTTTCTTTTTCTTTTAGTGTAATTGCAATATTTTTGAACAAATTTATATCATTAGTTTCGGAACCGAAAACTAAATAATCTATCTTTTCTTTATTTAATTTTAAGATTGATTCTCTAGCGAAAATGTGAGCTGCTTGTGCTGAAATATTGACCCCTAATTTTATGAATTTATTAACTCCAAATTTCTTAGCAACTTTTTTTCTTTGTGATCATGAGTAAATACATCTTTCACCTCTTTGGCTGTATTTATAACTCATAGCAACAATGATATAAGGATTATTAAAACGTTCTTTAATTCAATTTAATTGAAAAAGATGTCCATTGTGAAATGGATTGTATTCAGCTATTATTCCTACTTTCGGCCTCTTGTTTGTCATATAAATATAAGTATATAAAAAAATGCATTAGTTGCATTTATTTATAATTTTTTTCTCTAAAAATAAAATCTGTTTCTATCATTTCTTTTAAAGTTTTTTTAGGACTTCATTTAAGTAATGATTTGATTTTAGAATTAGAAGCAATTAACATATCTGGATCGCCATCTCTTCTTGGTGAATATTTAAAGTTAAAGTTCTTAAATTTTAATCCTTCATCAATTACTTCCTTAACACTAAAACCTGAATTAGATCCTAAATTAACAATAAGAGATTTATTTTGCTTCGATAAGTATTCTAATGCTAAAACATGTGCCTCAGCAACGTCACTTACGTGAACATAATCTCTAATGCAAGTTCCATCAGGAGTGTTGTAGTCATTACCAAAAATGTTAAACATTTCTTGTGAAAGCATTGAATTAGTCATAATAGGAATTATATGAGTAAGTTTATTTCCTTTAAGTCCCGTTCTAAGTTTTTGATCTGCACCTGCAACATTAAAATACCTTAAAATTGCATAGTTGAAATCATATGAATGAGAACACCATTGAATAATTTTTTCGGCTGATAATTTAGACTCACCATATGGATTTATAGGTTTTAAAATTGTATCTTCATTGCAAATCCCACCATCTATTTTTCCATATACAGCAGCAGTTGATGAAAAAACAAAATTCTTAATTTTATGCAATTTCATTTGTTCTATTAATAATCTAACACCCTCTGTATTATTGTAAAAATATTCAAGCGGCTTAGACACACTTTCGGGGACTACAATTTTTGCTGCAAAATCCATTATGCAATCAAATTTATGTTTTTTAAATAAATTATCAAGATCATTTTTATTAGTAATATCACCAATAACTAACTCTATTTTTGACGGAATTGACTCCTTGTTCCCTGTACTTAAATTATCAAAAACTACTATTTCGTAGCCTTTTTCATATAGAGCTCAAACCGTATGACTTCCAATATATCCGGCTCCACCACAAACTAATATTTTCATTATTACCTCGGTTTTATTATATAATATTAGAATGAAAAATAAAAGTAAATATAATCCACTTGTTTCAATATTAATTCCCGTCTATAATTCTGCAACATTTTTTGAACAAACGATAGTAAAAAATTTAGAACAATCATATAAGAATATCGAGTACATTATTCATGATGATTGCTCGACAGATAACACTTATGAGTTATTAAAAAATTTAGCTAACAAAGATGAAAGAATTACAATTATTAAACCCGTATCTAACTGTGGGCTAGGGCAATCTAGAAATAATTTACTAAATGCAGCAAGAGGAGAATTTGTATTTTTTATTGATGATGACGATAGATTTGTCAGTAAAAAATCTATTGAAAAATGTGTGAAAAAACTTGATCCCAATACTGATATAATGGCTACTAATTTTCTATATAAATTATCATTTTTAAAAAAACCTTTTTTTGTATTGAATTTTGTAAAATCACATCTTAAACAAAAAAATGCACTTAAATATTATTCAAAAAATACAATCTATGCTTGAGCAAATTTTTATAGATTAAATTTTTTAAAGGAAAATAATATTCAGTTTTTATGTAGAAATTATGAAGACATGGCAACAATGGGACATATTTTCTCAAATTGTAAAAACTTTAAATCTACAGAAAAAAACACAATCATTTATAACCGTGTTTTGAGTAGAATTTCTAAATTTGATAATTCTTTTTCAAATAAACTTTATCAAATTGCTGATGCTTATAAAATCAACTTAAATGTTTTGAAACAAGATTTTGAAAAAAACAATATTTCAATGAAACTTCAAGAAAAAGTATTTCAAAGTCTTTTTATGCAACATTTGCACATTATAGCATCTTGGTACTTCTCATTAAGAAATACTTCAGACAAAAAAGCTTTTTCAGAATTTATAAATAATAAATATTTAGATGAGATTAAAATTATCCATGGAAAGAGAAAAATTAAAATTAGATACATTTATAACATTCAACTTTTATTTGTTTGACATTTATTCAAGAAATGAAAAAGTAATATCTAAAGATATTGTATGATTTTTTTTGTTAAAAAAGTTCTTTGTTTTTATCAAATTAAAGTTATAATATTTATATCGTTTTTATAAATAATACATCAAGGAGGAAGAATGGCTATAGTTCCAAAACGTAAAACTTCGAAACAACGTAAACACAAAAGAAGAAGTCACCACGCTTTAGCAACACCTAACTTAGTTGCTTGTGCAAACTGTACACAATTAATCGAACAACATGTAACATGTAGATTTTGTGGATTTTACAAAGGTAAAAAAGTTGAAGGATTTAAATCAATTAACGACAAAGCTAAATAATAAAATATCCGGGTTGGATATTTTTTTTCCTTTTTTTGTTCACTTTCATAATTTTGATAATAAAGAAGCAATGGAGGAAAAATGACAATATATAAATTTGGAGAAATAGTTTATAAAAAAAATAAAAACTTAATATTAGAAAGTTATGGCACAGGCTACATGATACAAGTAGCTTGTGCTGATCGATTTGAATTAAATACTAAATTAAAAATGCACTTAGCTTATATTTATAATGAATTTGCTAAAACATTTTCAATATATGGATTTAAGGATTATATGGAAAGAATATTATTTTTAGATCTTATTAATGTAAATGGTATTGGAGCTAAAATAGCAATGAATATATTGGACAACGGTTGAGAAACAGTTGCTGATTTAGTTGCTAGTGCAAATTATGAAACCTTGAGCAAATTAAATTTTGTTAATGAAAAAAATGCTAGAAATATTATTTTAAGTTTACAAGATAAATGAAAGAAAATAAGGAATGTTTCTAATAGCAATGAAACAGCGAAAAACATTAATGCATTATCTGATGTTTCAGAATCGCTCAAAATGCTTGGATTTAAAGAAAAGCAAATTTCTTATGCTCTTTCAAAAATTAAAATTTCAGAACAATTAGAAGACATGGTAGAACAAAGTATTAAATTAATTGCAAATAAATATCATGAAAACAGACCTACGACCTAGTAATTTCAAGGAGTTTATTGGGCAAAACAAAATAAAAGAAACATTAAAGGCAATGATAATTAGTGCAAATACTCAAAAAAGAGTTTTAGATCACATTTTGTTTTATGGCCCACCAGGTACTGGAAAAACTTCGCTTGCAACTATAATTGCAAACGAACAAAATGCAATAATTCATTATGTACAAGCTTCAAACATCGATAAGAAATCTGATTTAGTTAGTATTCTTTCAACAATAAATCATGGTGATATTCTATTTATAGATGAAGTTCATGGACTAAATAAAGTTATTGAAGAATTGCTTTATAATGCAATGGAAGACTTTGTTTTTGATATTTTGATAGGCACAGAGGAAAATGCAAAGACTATTAGAATGAAAATTAAACCTTTTACTTTAATAGCTGCTACTACAAAGTTAAATTTAATAAGTCAACCACTAAAAGATAGATTTGGTTTTATTGCAAAATTAAATAATTATGAACTTATTGAATTGGTAAGAATTTTAAAAAATTCAGCAAAAGCTTTAAAAATTGAAATTGGCGAATCTGAAGCTAATCTAATTTGTTCTTATTCAAGGCAGACACCTAGAATTGCTAATAATTTACTTAGAAGAGTGAATGACTTTAAGATAGCCAACAACAAGGAATTAATAGATTTTAAAATTATCGAAAAAACTTTTGATAATTTAGAATTATATGAATTCGGATTAACTAAGGATCATATTGAGTATTTAGATTTATTAAGGAACTCATTTGATGAAAAATGAGCTTCATTAGATACAATGTGCGGTTTATTAAATTTGGAAAAAGATAACTTACTAAATGAAGTTGAACCAATATTACTATATTATGGGTTAATAAAGAAATCATCACGCGGTAGGCAAATAACAAACGAAGGAATTTCTTATACCTTAAAAAATATCTAATTCAAATATTAATTATTATTAAAATATTTAAAATATGATAATATATAAATTATGAAACGCATTAGAGATTTTTTTACATGAAAAAACTGAAAGAGAATTGTAATTTTATCAATTACATTAATCTCTTCGGTTTTTGCAATTGTTTTTGGTAGTGTATTCTATGTTGCAAAAAATCCAAACCGTTCAATTGAATATGGTGGTGGAATTGAAGTTCTGGTTCAAGTAAAAAAAGATAATCAAAATGCTGATAAAACTTTAACTAACAAGGTTTCAGAATCATTATTTGAAAGACTTACAGGTGGAACTGGTTTAACAGGTACTACTGTTTCAAGTGAGGGTGATGGAAAAATTAGAATAACAAAAAGTGGTAGTTTAAATGATTTGCAAAGAAGAGAATTTGAATCGAAAGTAGCGGATAAACCTATTTTAACAATGACTGATTTAAATATAAATCCTTTATTTAAAAATGGAGAGTTTAATCCACATGGTTCATTAGACAGTGGAAATGCTAAAGAATGGATTCCACCTTTTGCAGATAATGGTGCTAAATACATGATTGATCACCAAGGTAAAGATTCGGTAAGTATTGATTTAAAGGATAATGATGCTATAGCTGAATGAACAAAAGCAACAAAGTTTATTTCAGAAAAACATCCTGGTCAAAATGTTATTTTGATGTGAATTAATATTGAAGAATTATTAACATTAGCTAAAACAAAATTTCCAACTGAATGAGATGCTAGTGGGCATAATTTATATAATTTTGTTCATGTTAATAATATGGCTGTTCAAGAAGTTCCTGATCCTACAAAAGAAAATCCTAATAATAAAAAAAGAATTAGAAATGTTCTTAAAGAAGCTGAATTCAGAGCGAAGGACTATTTAATAAGTGAAGCGGCTGTTTCACAACCATTAAATACTAAATCCGTTATTGTTAGTGGTAACTTTACACAAACAGAAGCTAAGGAACTAGCTAATGATATTAATTATGGAACTAGCAAATATGATTTAGATATTTTATCAAGTGTTTATGTTGATTCAGCTTTAAACACATCTGCATTTAAATCTGCAATGCTAGCTGGACTTATAGTGTTTAGTTTGATATCGATATTTATGATTGTGAACTATGGATTATTAGGTGCATTAAGTACTATATCAATTGCATTATATATATTCTTAACTTTATTAATGTTTACAGTTTTAAGAGGTGAATATTCACCTGCTACAATTGCTGCATTAATAATTGGTATCGGTATTTCTGTTGATGCAAACATTATAACCTTTGAACGACTTAAAAAAGATCTTTATAGCGGCTCCTCTCTTAAGAAGTCCTTTAAGAATTCTAATTCATTGTCTTTTTCTACAATTATAGATGCTAATATAACAACATTAATTGTTGCATTTACATTGTTCTATTTCGGAACAAAGGATGTAAGAGGATTTAGTATTTCACTTATTCTCTCAATAATATTTACACTTATTGTTATGTTAATTTTTACGAGATTTACATCATCTTTATTGGTGAATACAGGGTGATTTGATAAAAAATTATGACTCCTAGGAGTTCATAAAAAACTTATAGCAAAAGATAATTCTAATAAGCTTTATGTAAGATTCGATTATGTTAAACAAGCTAAATGGTTTGCTTTAGTTTCGTTGATAATTATTATTGCTTCAATTATTGTATTTGTTTCAATAGGGTTAAGTAAAAGTAATATATGAGATGGAATAGTAAGAAACATAGATTTTAAAGGCGGATTAAATATTACAATTGCTGGAGACAAAGAAAAATTTGTTTCTCTAAGTCATAGTGATGCAGAAAGTATTAAAAACTATATTATCCAAAATGCAGCCGCATGAAAAATAGAAGATGTTGATAGTATTATTTCACTTCAAAGAGTTGATAATGATCATGATAATTGAGCATTGATTATTAAATCAACACAAGATTTATCGGATAGCATCTTATCAATTAAAAAAGGTCTTAATGAAAACTTTAATAACATCACTATTACTAATTATGTTGTATCAACAACAGAAGCAAAAAGATTGTTGTTAAATTCATTATTAGCCATTTCAATTGCCTTTGTTGGTATTGTACTTTATACGTTAGTAAGAATGAGATGAACATTCTCAATATCTGCAATTATTGGATTATTACATGACTTGTTAGTTGTTGTGGCTTTTATAATTTTAGCTAGATTACAATTATCATCAATTATGATAGCGGCTATTCTATCGATAGTTGGATTCTCAATTAATGATACTATAGTTACATTTGATAGAATAAGAGAAATAATTATCAATAATTATCACAGAAAAGTTCTTGAAAAAGCTACAATTAAGAAAATTGCTAACACTGCAATTAGCGAAACAATTAAAAGAAGTTTCTATACAACAGCTACAACAATGACGGCTTTAATCATTCTATTAGCATTTGGAAATGCAACAGACTTTTCATTTAATATTGTTATGTTATTTGGTATGGCAATAGGGGTTTATTCATCAATATTCATTTGTACAAGAATTTGAGTATTTCTTGAAAACATTAGACAAAAAGGTATTAAAAGAAGATCTGAAAATAAATTCTGAGAAGTTGCTAAACCTACAGAGCAAACATTTGTTGGAGTTAACGATTTCCAACCATAGAAAAAAACGAGGTTAATTTCTCGTTTTTTATTTGTTTTGATTTCATCTTTTTATTTCATTATTAATCTCGTAGAAGTTCTCTAAATCAGGATCAACTTTTAGAACTAAATACAAGAAGACAACGTCTGCTAAAAAGAACGATGATATTTTCGAACCCATTGCACTCACTCTATTTTCTTGATTGAGTGAATCATATAATAATATATGTTTTGCTTTCTTATGCTCGAGTTTTGAATTCTTTGTTCAAATTGTATAACATATATTATGACGTTCTAATATATCTCTAACTTTCAAAATTTCTACTGTATCAAACGTCTTTGAAATTAGTGTTACATGAAGTTTTCTATCTAATAAAAAATTAAATCCTAGAAAGTCATGAATCGAGTTTATCGCCATACTAAAAATTCCTATTTTATTCAAGTTTTGTGCGTAGTATTCGGCAACCATCCCTGAGTTACCAATACCAAAAATGATATGTCTTTCACAAGTTAATAAATCCTTAGCATATTCAGTTATATCACTATAATTTTTACCATAAGCTTCCATTGTTTTCTTAATTGAGTATTCATAATATGTATTTACATTATGAACTATTTCATTAAGACTTAATTCTGGACCTACCTTTATTTTAGTAGGTAAATTGTTTATCTCTGTTATTCTCTTAGCTACATATATTTGCAATTCTCTAAAAGATAAAAACCCTATTTTTTGAGCAAATCTTATTAATGTTGGTTGTGAAACAAACATTAAAGTAGCCAATTCCTTGGTTGTATTTTTAAGCAACAGTTCAGGATTATCTTCTATTCAATCCATAATATATGAATTTGAATCGTTGTTATTTAAATGTTCGCTATATGACGAACCAAATATTTTTTCATTTTTCTTTTCCATAAACAAATTATAATAATTTTTAAGTCAATAGTTAAATATTCAAAAGAAATTTAGACATATTTTACTATGTAAGTTTTCATTTTTTAAAAAAAATTATTATTTTCTTATTATGCTTTCTTATAGTATTGTTTGTAAATAGTAATTTGTAGATTGTTTTGAAAAATAATTTAATTTTATTGTTAAAGAATCAAAAAATATCGGTTGCCCGATATTTTGAAGCGAACAAAATTATTTTAATTCAGTTCCTTTATTATCAACGATTTCGCCATTGATTGTTTCTGCTTCAACCCCTACTATTGTTTGAATTGATTTATCACTCAATCTAACTACTCCCATTGCTCCAGCTTTTTTAAGTAAAGCTTCATTAACTTTTGATCCATCTTTAACAATGTATCTTAATCTTGTTGAACAGTTAGCAAATTCTTCAATGTTTTCTCAACCACCATATCCTAAAACTATTAATTTTGCTTTAGTTGACATATTTGAATTTGAACTTAATTGAACATCATCAGCATTATCTTCCGCTAATTCAATTAAGTTTGTTCCACGTCCTGGTGTGTTTAAGTTTAATCCTTTAATCATGAAGAATGTTATTGTGAAGTATACCCCTGCACAAACTGCACCAATAGGAAGAATTCATAATGGGTTTGCAAACACTGCTCTTAATGGAGAATTAATAAATACATCTGATTCTCTAATAATAGCTTGTGATTTAGGGAAGCTTAATACATAGTCCATAAATCCAGCTGAGAATCCAAATCCGATTTGAATACCGAATAATCCAGTAATAAATGCAAATATTCCTGTTAATAATGCATGTATGAAGTATAGTAATGGACTAACAAACATAAATGCAAATTCAATAGGTTCTGTAATTCCTGATAGGAATGATACAAGAGCTGCTGAACCATACATTGCTAATACTCTTGTTTTTTGTTCTTTACCTTGCGCTGTTAAGTAGAATGCTCCAACCATTGCAGGTAATCCAAACATCATTGTTGGGAAGAATCCTGCTTGGAAAATTCCACCTGGGTTATTTTTAGCAACCCCATTTAAGAACACAAAGATATCCCCATGAGCTAAAAGTGCAACACCTTTGTCATCAAATTTTCCTGTTGGGAATTCTCCTAATTGGAATCAGAATAAGTTATTAGGAATGTGGTGTAATCCAAATGGAATTAATAAACGGTTAATAAATCCATATGCTCCCATAATTCCAGCTCTAGCAACAAATCCTGAGCTTGCTCCTTTATATAGAGCATCTGATATTAAGTAAATTAAGTAAGCGATTCATGGGAATACGATTGCTCATAAAACCCCAAAAATCATAACTGCTAATATTGTATAAGCAGGTACTAATCTTCTTCCAGCGAAGAAAGCTAGTAATTTTGGCATATCAACAGAGTGGATTCTGTTGTATATGAATGCTGTAAGTGAACCAACAACAATACCGTTAAGAACGTTAGATGCCATAACAGCATTATATTTTGAACCGAATAATGCTTTAAATCCATAAGTATATTGCATTATTCCTTCTGCGTTTTTACCGTCTGCTTCTTTTGCACCTAAATCTAGGTTTTTGTAAATTAAGTGAGGTAATCCTTTATTTGAAAGAAGAGCAGTTAGAAGAACCATTGCAATGAAACCAGCAAATGCTGCTTCACCACGAGAATCTTTTGTAAATCCAAATGCTAATCCAATAGCAAATAGGATAGGTAAGTTATCAAACACTATTCCACCAGCATTTACGATCATAAATCCAATTGCTGCTGAGAAAGCTGTATCATTAGGAATATCAGCCTCTATTCTTAGTAAGATAGCTGCAATAGGAAGAACAGCAATTGGGAACATTAATGCTTTTCCAACTCTACCTAGTTTTTCCATTGCTTTTCTGAAGTAGTGATTAAATGAACTTGTTTGTGTTGTAGCTGTATTCATTATTTACCACCCTTCTTTTCTTTTTTTAACCGAGAATTAACAAACACGGTTGTAAAGATGGCTGCCATCATAATTAAAACGAAGATCAAAGCTACTGCTGCAACGGCGTTGGAATTACCAATTTGTGTTTTAAACGAAACTACTAATACTGTTGTTATTAACATTACAGCAAATAGAATTCATAAAATTGAATAAATCTTTTTACCGGTCGGCATCTTTGATCACATTGTAACAATTTTATCCATCATTTCCTTTCTTGAAATATTTCAAAATTTCTTTATATAGTAAGGGCTTTTTCAGACCCTAACATTATTATTAACTATTTTTTATAACTTGTATATACTTTGAATATTAAATTCACAAACACATAAAAGTTAAAGATTTTTAATAAAAATGTGGAATTTTTTTGCATATTTTCTTATTTTTAATTCATGAATAAAAAAAGCCACATTTGGCTTAATTATTTTTTTCCTAACATTGAAAACATATTTTTCTTATATACTTCAACACCAGGTTGATTAAATGGATTAACTCCAAGTAAGTAAGCAGACATAGCAAGTGCTCTTTCAAAGAACATAAATAATGATCCTAAAGTTTCTTCATCAAATTGTCTAATTTGTAAAAGAATATTTGGAACCTTTCCTTCGATTGTATGTGCTTTAAGTGTTGCTTCAAAAGCTACGTTATTTACATTGTGTAAATTATTGTTATCTAAATATCCTAATTTATCTAAATCTAATTCATCAGATCTAAAAGTTAAGTTTTTGATTGGATTTTGAAGAGTTAATATTGTTTCAAATAAGATTTTGCTACCTTCTTGAATCATTTGACCAAGTGAGTGTAGATCGGTTGAAAATATTCCACTTGCTGGTCAAATTCCTTTTCCGTTTTTTCCTTCACTTTCAGCAAAAAGTTGTTTTCATCATTCACAAAAGTATTGCAACTTAGGTTCGTAAGCCACCATCATTTCCACTGAGTAATTAAATTTAGTATGTAATAAATATCTTGTTGTTGCATATTCATAAGCTGGGTTTTCAGTGATTTTATCACTTGTTAATTCATTGCAAACAATTTTTGCGCCTTCTAAAACTTTTTGACTATCTATCCCTGCACAATAAAACGGGAATAATCCAACACTTGTTAGAACGCTGAAACGTCCACCGATATCATCAGGTACTACAAATTTTTTATATCCTTTTTTAGTTGCTAAATCAAATAAGACACCTTTTTTAGCATCGGTGGTTGCGACTATATATTTACTTGCATCTTGTCCTATTTTGCTTTCAAGTAATTTTCTAAATTCTCTAAAAGCTATTGATGGTTCTAAAGTTGTTCCTGATTTAGAAATAACATTAATTGCAAACTTTCTATTTGAAACATAATTTAATTTAGCTATTAATGTTTCAGCTGATACATCATTTCCAGCGAAAACTAATTCCATTAAAGGTCTTTTTGTGGGGTATTGACCATATATAAAATCATAACCAGTTTTTGCTCCTAAATATGATCCACCTATTCCAATAACAACAACAACTTCAACGTTATTGTCAGCTCATTCTTGAGCTGTTTTTTTCATTTCTTGTAGCTCTTCATTATTGTAATTATAAGGTAGATCAAATCAACCTAATCAATCTCTTTCAGCTACATTTTTTTTAACTAAATCATTGTGAATTTTAGTAACTTTATCTTGTAATGTTAATAATTCTTTTGTATTAAACAAAACGTGATTTGTATTTAATTTTAAATTCTTCATTTCTTCCTCTCAAATCGCTTTTTATATTATAAAACAAATTTTTTTTCTTTGTTAAATATTAATGAATAAGAATTTAAAAATGTGCTAATATTAATGTATGAAAAATATTATAGAAATTAAGGTTGAAATTCCAAAAGATTCACGTATTAAGTATGAATACGACAGAAAAACTAATCAACTTGTTGTTGATAGAATATTAAGAGAAGATTTTTTATATCCTTGCAATTATGGTTTTATTCCTAATGCACTTGACTGGGATGGAGACGAATTAGATGTGCTTATATATTCACAAGAAAAATTCCTTCCAGGTTCAATGCTAAATGCAAAAATTATAGGAGCAATGAAAATGATTGATGATGGTGAAACTGATACCAAATTAATAGCAGTTCACGCAGATGATTATAGACTAGATAAGATCGAAAAATTAGCTGATTTACCACGTCCATTTCTTGATCAAATTAAAACCTTCTTTAGCACATACAAAAACTGAAAACGTCCTGGTATTACAAGTGTAGATGGTTTTGAAGATGTTAAGTGAGCTTTAAATGAACTTGATGAGTGTATTGAATTAATGAATAAATATGGTTCAATGCCTAAAAAAGAATTTATAGCTAAAATGAAAAAAGAACATCCTAATAAATATACAAATTAAATATTACTAAAGACATGTTTATGATAATGTGTCTTTTATTTTAGAAAGGAAACGATGTTAAAATTGTTGTTTAAATTACCTAAATGGCTATATCCATACATTTTACTATGTATTTTTTTCTCTTTGCTTCAACCAGTTTTTTTAATGATAATTCCCACCCTACTAAGACAATTTATCGAAATGGTTGCCAATAATGAAGTTAAGGCTCCAAATATTTTAGGAATAGAAATTTATTTCGGTGATTTAGATCCCATTATTACACTTTCAATATTAACAACTTTATTTGTCTTTTTATTTGTTTCAACACTTTATATAGCAATTAAAATATCATCATATATTTGTATTAATGCGGCATATTTTTATAGAAAAATTTTATTTAGTCATCTTCTAACTTTGTCTAAATCTGACTTAGATAAAATTTCTTATGCTACAATTATTACTCGTTTTAGTAATGATATTTCAAAGTTAAGAGATGGTATTTTCATATTTATAAGAGTTATTTGAAGAAGTCCATTTTATATAGTTTGAGGATTAGTTTTTTCTTTATACTACAGCCTTACACTCTCTATTAGTATTTTAATCATGATCCCACTTATAATAACTGGTTCTATTTTTGCTATAAAAAAACTTTTTCCGTTATACCGTAAGGAAAATTGGAAAACCGATGAGCTTAATGAATTAAGCAAACAAGATATAAACGGTATTTCTCTAATTAAGTCATATAACCTTGAAAATAGACAATTAAATAATTATATAAAAAGAAATAATGAATTTAGAGCATTAAGTAATAAAGTTGGTGTTTTATCAAGTGTTAGTTGACCAATAATTGATCTTATGGTTAGTGTTGGCTCAATTGTTCTTTTTATAATTATGGCTTTTATCATTAAACAATTTAGCCCTAATCAAGTATCATACCAAATAAGTATTTTATTCCAGTTTACTAGCTATATGGGATTTATTGCTTCTGGTGTTTTTGAAACATCATTCAACATAAACGGGATCTTTAGAGCAAAAGCTGCTGCAACAAGATTTAATGATTTAATCAACTATAAAAGTACAATTCCTTTTGTAAAAAATGACATAAAAGTTGAAACTGGATCAATAGAATTCAGAGATGTTTGCTTTGATTATAAAGATGAAAAGGAACCATTTATCAACAAAATGAATTTTATAATTCCGAGTGGTTCAACATATGGAATAATAGGAAAAACAGGTTCAGGGAAAAGTACAATTTCGCACTTAATTACTCGAGAATGTCTTGCTAAATCGGGTCAAATTCTAATTGATAATAAAGACATAAATTTAATTGATTCGAACAATTTTTATTCTACCGTTTCAAAGGTTTACCAAAAACCAACCTTGCTTAGTGGAAGTTTAAAAAGCAATTTGGCTTTTTCTAACCCTGAAATTCATAATTCAGAAATTGAAAAAGCAGTTAATTTATCATGTGCTGATTTCGTTAATGAATATGACAATAAATATGATTACATTATTGGACAAAAAGGAAACAATTTAAGCGGTGGCCAAAAACAAAGAATAGCAATAGCTCAATCTATTATTAAAAAACCAAAGATTTTAATTCTTGATGATGCAACTAGTGCTCTTGATAATATCACCGATTCAAAAGTAAGAAAAAATATTAAGGATCAACTAAAAGACACTACACTTTTAATAATTACTCAAAGAATTTCATCGATAAAAGATGCAAACAAAATTATAGTTCTTGATAAAGGTAAAATTGTCGGTTTTGATACACATAAAAATTTACTTGCTAATAATAAATATTATCAAGATATTTATGAATCGCAAAGGGAGGTTGTAAATGAAGAATAAGAAAAATTCAGGCGGAATTATAAAACTTATCAGAGAGATTTTAATTTTTGCAAAAATTAAAAAAAGAATATATCTTTTTGCCTTAATTTCCTCGCTTTTGTTAACAGTGTTTCTATTTTTATCTTCATGGTTAATAGGATTTATATTTGACAAATTTTTTACAAAAGAAAAATTTAATGCCGATACATTTGATTACCGAATGTATATTATGTTTGTAACTTTTTTAGCAAGTTCATATATATTGACTACTCTTTTTAGAATATTATTAAACTTAATTTCAAATAGAATTTATGTAACAATAGCAACTAGATTAAGAGAAGATATCTACAAGATAATACAAGATATGCCAATCTATTATTTTGAAACAAAGAAAACTGGTGATCTAATGTCTGCTATTACTAATGATACACTTAATTTAACCGATGCTATAAATTCGATAATTACAACATTATTATCATTTATTTTTGGTTTCTTTATAGCCTTTACAATGATGTATTTATATGCTCCGATATTAGCTTTAATTGTTACCATAACCTTGCCAACTTCATCATTTTTAAGTTTATTTTTAATGAGAAAATCATCTTACTATTATAAAGAGCAACAAAAAGCTCTTGGTGATTTTAACGGGTATCTTGAAGAGATTCTTGAAGCATTACCTTTAGTGAATTTACATCAACAATCAAAACAAGTTAAAGACAAGTTTGAAAAATATAATTCAGCGCTTATTCCTAATGAATGAACATCAAGTAAGTATTGATTTAGTGGTTGAACTTTATTTAATGCACTTAAACATGTTAATACATTATTAGTAATGATTTTATCTCTTGTGTTCTTCTTCAATAATATTCCTTCATATGGAATAGCACCTTTTTCATTTGGAACAATTGCTGCCTTATCTCTCTATGTACAAGGTGCATCCGAAAGATTCCAAGGTTTTATAGACGTAGCAAATGTCTTGTATAGAGGTATGGGTAGTTGGCAACGAATAAAGGATGTTACTAACACGGAAATCGAAAAAGAACCTGATAATTTAGCAAATTTAAATTACACAAACGGTAACATAGAATTTAAAAATCTTACTTTTTCTTATCCGTCAAAACCAGATGTTGAAGTTCTTAAAAATATTAATTTTAATATTAAACCTTCAAGTACCACTGCACTTGTCGGTGCAACAGGTTGCGGTAAAACAACACTTTCAAAAATTCTTTCAAAATTTTATTTACCAACATCAGGAGATGTTTTAATTGATAATCAATCAATAAAAACTACAAGCCAAACAAGTTGAAGAAATCACATAGGAATTATCATGCAAGATACTTTCATTTTTGAAGATACTATAAAAAACAATCTTAAATGTGCAAACGAAAATGTAAGTGATGATGTGATTTATGAAGCAACCAAAGCTTGTTCTTTACATGAATTTATCATGAGTCTTGAAAAGGGTTATGACACGGTCATTAAACATAATGGTTCATCTCTTTCAGAAGGTCAAAGACAACTTTTAGCAATTGCTAGAGCTTTTATTGCAAACAAACCAATAATAATTTTAGATGAAGCTACTTCAAACATCGATACAATAACTGAACTTCAAATTCAAAAGGCATTAAGAGAAATGATGAAGAATAGAACAATGTTGATTATTGCTCATAGACTAAGCACAATTAAAGAAGCTGATAACATTATAGTAATTGATAAAGGACAAATAATTGAACAAGGGAATCATGACAAATTAATCCTGCATAATGGACAATATGCCAATTTGTATAAAACTGGTTTTGAAAACAAATAAAATATTACTAATATTAATTAATAATATAAAATATAAAAATATAGAGGTATAAAATGTCTAAAAAAAATAATCAAGAAATAGTTTTAAATAGCAAAGATAACAATATGAAAAAAAATAACATGATTGAAATTGTAAATCATTTAAAGTCATCAGGATTTGTTTTTCAAGGAAGTGAAATTTATGGTGGATTATCTAATACATGAGATTATGGACCACTTGGTTCATTATTGAAAGATAATATTGCTTATAGCTGAAAGCAAAATTTTATTTGAAAAGAAGCGAATAATCATTTAATAGATTCTAAAATTTTGATGAATCCAAACGTTTGAGTTACATCTGGACACGTTTCAAATTTTTCTGACCCATTAATCGAAAACAAAATTAACCAAAAGCGTTATAGAGCTGATAAATTAATCCAAGAAATAAATCCTGATATTATTCCTGAAAAAATGACTTTTGAAGAAATGCAAATTTTTTTAAATGAACATATGAAGGAATATGAAGGGTCAAAAGCAACATGAGGAGAAATTAAAAAATTTAATTTAATGTTCGAAACCAAACAAGGAGTAACCGAAGATAGTAAGTCTAAAGTTTATTTAAGACCAGAAACTGCACAAGGTATTTTCATTAATTTTAAAAATGTATTAAGAACAACAAGATCAAAACTTCCGCTTGGAATAGGGCAAATAGGTAAAAGTTTTAGAAATGAAGTTACACCAGGAAACTTTATTTTTAGAACAAGAGAATTTGAACAAATGGAACTTGAAGTATTTTGTTATCCTGAATTAGCAAGCAATACATATGAATACTATATTCAAAAATGTTATGATTTTGTTATTAATTTAGGAGTATCTCCAAAACTAATTAGAAAAAGAGTGCATGACAAAGAAGAACTTTCTCATTACTCAGCAGGAACTACTGATATAGAATTTGAATTCCCTTTTGGCTGAGGAGAGTTATTAGGTATTGCGAACAGAACTGATTTTGATCTCAAAGCTCATATGAGTGCAACAAATGAATCGCTTGAATATTTGGATCCCGAAACAAATAAAAAAATTATCCCATTCATTATTGAACCAAGTGTTGGTTTAGATCGATTAATGCTTGCGATTTTATGTGCAGCATACGAAGAAGAAAAACTTGAAGATGGTGATACTAGAATTGTTTTAAGATTGAATAAAAAACTAAGTCCTTATAAAGTTGCTATTCTACCGCTTGTTAAAAAACTAGGAGACAAAGCAAAAGAAATTTTTGATAAATTGATAGAAAACAGTGTTCAAGCAACATATGATGAAACCGGTTCAATTGGTAAAAGATATAGAAGACAAGATGCAATCGGAACTTTTTACTGTATAACAATTGACTATGACTCTCTTGAAGATGATAGTGTTACTATTAGGGAAAGAGATACAATGAATCAAACAAGAATTAAAATTGATGATATAAAAAATTATTTATAAAGGAAAAGAATGAATAATATACCTCAAGAAGTAATAGATGACATTTTACATAGTTCAGATATAGTTGCTGTTATAGGCAACTTTTTGACTTTAACTAAGAAAGGTAAGGACTTTGTCGGTCTTTGCCCGTTTCATTCTGATAACACTCCAAGTATGAACGTTTCAAGTGAAAAACAAATATTTAAGTGCTTTAGTTGTAATGTTGGTGGTAATGCTATTGCTTTTTTGATGAAGTTCAAGAATTTTAAGTATATTGAAGCTATTGAATATTTGGCAAAATTAATTAATTATGATTATGATTTTTCGAATATTCTAAAAGTATCAAACAAACCAATTTATAACCAAACACAAACTTTAATTATTGACACTTTAAAAGCGGCTAACTTAACTTATAAAAATAATATTTTTAATGATGATGAAGTAAAAAAATATCTTGATAAACGTGGGTTAACAACCAATATTTTAGATGTTTTTAATATTGGTTTTGCACCTTACAACGGAATCAAACACACACTTATTAAAGAGTTTGCTTTTAATGAATTTGAGCTTAAAAAAGCAGGGATAATTAATAATGAAAACAATGAAATTTTAAGAAAAAGAATAACTTTTGCTATTAGTAATGAGCAAGGCGATGTAATTGGTTTTTCAGGTAGAAGCATAGGTGATGATAAACCAAAATACATTAATTCTCCTGAGACAAATGTTTTTAAAAAAAATTCTATTTTATATAACTATTTTAATGCGAAAGAATCTATTAACCTAAAAAAACAAATTATAATAACAGAAGGTTTCATGGATACAATTGCTTTATATAAATGTGATGTAAAAAATGTAGTTTCTCTTATGGGTGTAGCTTTAAGTAAACATCATTTACATCTATTGAAAAATAATGAAGTTATATTATTTCTTGATAATGATTCAGCTGGATTAAATGCTACTAAAAGCACTATACTTATGTTGATTAAGGAAAATATAAATGTAAAAGTTGTTATTAATAATCACAAAAAAGATCCAGATGAAATTCTAAATTTTTATGGCTCTAAAACATTAACGGATACTTTAAATAACTTGACTAGTGGGATAGATTTTATTTATGATTTATTAATAAAATCATATGGACTCGATAAAGAAATAACAAGTCAAAAAGCAAAATCATTTTGCACAGAATTTGCAAATTATTACTTTTTACTTGACAATGATTTAAGAGGATTTTTTGCAAACAAAATAAACAAATCTCTTGGCTTTGATATAAACTCAATAAACCATAACAATGAAGTTCATAATAACTTCGATAACAAGATAAATTCATACATTGATGATGTAAAAACCAGTGAAATATTTTTAGGTTCAAATCAATATAATTCAACTAAACAATATAAAAATAAAAATGTGATTTATAATGTACATCCAATGAATATTATTGTTAAGTTTCTTCTCGAAAATCCTAAACTAGTTTCGATCTATTTTAATAACTCAATAAAACCTCTTGGACTTGACTTAAAAAATAAATATCAATTTGCTTTTATTCAGAAAATAAAGAGCATTTATGAGTTAGTTGATAATGAAGAAATTAAACAAAAATTAATTAATAAACTTAAAATCATTTTTTTAAGATCTTTGAGTGTTGAATATACAGTTGATGATTTTGATACAGATTGCAAAAATAGTGCTATAATTGATAATTATAATTTTAATGAATCAGATTATATTCAAGAAAAAAGAGCTTATGATAATATCACAACTATATCAATAGACATCGATGCTATTGAAAATATTGTTAAAGGCTCACAAGATTCAGAAGGTGATAATAAAGTAAAAAACAAAAAAGATTTTTCTAGTGAATTAGAGAAAGATTTAAGATCTAAACTTTCAAAAGTTGAAAAAATGTATAACCAATTTGCTTTAAAGGAGCAACTTGAAAAAAATGAAGATGAACCAATAATTCAAAAAAACCTACTTAAGGCAACATTGGTACAAAACCAGAAAAAATAATTCGGAGAAGATAAATGAATAACAATACAACACCTATATTATCATTAATTAAAAAATTCATGAAAGACAACAAAAAGAAATCGCTTAATCAAGAGGAAGTTTTTGCCTTTCTAGATTCGATTAATGTTTTTGTTGACGAAGATGATGCTGATGAACTTCTTGAAGAGTTAATTTCAAAAAAAATAATAAAAGATGAAGTTGATGCTGGTGATGAAGATAAAGTTACAAACGATGACTTTGATGATATTCCAGATTCAATTAAGAAAAAAATTAAAAACATAAATCTTGATGATGAAGATTTAGATGCACCAACTAACTTAGAAGATGACCTTTTCGATGATGAAGATGATTTAGATCTAATTGATGGCGAAATGGAAGATTTCGATGTTGAAGAGTTAATGAATCCTGATAATTTAAAACTAGAATCTGAGGAATCGGATGAAAAAGAAGATGATACTGATGAAGCGGCTGCAGATGATGAAGAATATCAACTTGATGAAATTGATGATTTAGATCTTCATTCGCTTGACTTACAAAGATTTGCTGATGAAGAAGTATTACTTGAGGATACTCAAATTGCTTCGGGAAAAAGTTTAACAAATAAACTTACTGAAACTAATGATATTGTAAAATGGTACATGAGATGAATTGGTAAATATGGAGAACTATTAAAACCGGACGAAGAAAGAAGATTAGCAAAATTAATGGAAAAAGGTGGTTTCAGAGGTAAAAGAGCTAGAGATAAGCTTATTATGAGAAACCTTCGTTTGGTTATAAATAATGCTAAAAAATACAAAAATAGAGGTCTTACTTTTATTGATTTAATTTCAGAAGGAAATGCTGGTATTTTAAAAGCTGTGCAAAAATATAATGTTGAAAAAGGTTTTAAATTTTCAACATATGCAACATGATGAATAAGACAAGCAATTACAAGAGCCGTTGCTGATCAAGCAAGAACAATTAGAGTTCCAGTTCACATGGTAGAAACAATAAATAAAATTACGAAAATCGAAAGAGAATTACAACAAGAATTAGGACACGAACCAACTGATGCTCAAATTGCAAATCGATTTGGTAATGAATATACAGAGGAAAAAGTTAGATACATTAGAAAAATTAACATTGATCCTATTTCATTAGATAAACAAATTGGTAAAGAAAATGATTCATCATTTAGTGATTTTGTTAAAGATGACAGTGTTATGACCCCTGTTGATTTTGCATCGCAAGAACAACTTAGTGAATTGCTTTTGGAATTAATTAATAAGTCATTAGAAAGAGATGAAAGAGAATTAATTTGCAAACGTTTTGGAGTTGGAGTAGATAGTGAAGGTAACAAATATCGTGTTCATTCACTTGATGAATTAGCTAAAGAACGTGGTGGAGTTTCCAAAGAAAGAGTTAGACAAATAGAAAATAAAATCTTAAGAAAACTAAAAAATTCTTCTAAAAACGGAAGACATTTAAGAGATTTTATTAAGAATTAAATGACTATAAAAACTGTTGTTGATTTTCTATTTTCTAAATATCCATTAAGCACAAAAGAACCATGAGATCCAAGCGGGTTTAGTGTCAAATTTAACCAGTCTAAAAAACTTACTGGTGTAATTTTAGCTATTGATTTAACCCAAAAAGTTTTAGAAGAAGCTATTAAGAATAATTGCAATTTAATTATTACTCACCACCCTTTTAAGTTTGAAAAAACTTGAGATGATGAGGATTTAAAAGCACCTTATAAACGTGATATATTTAACAAATTAAAGCATTATAAAATTAGTGTAATTGCATTTCATACCAATTATGATTATGCACTTGAAGGTACATCATTTCAAATTGCAAAACAACTAAATTTACAAAACTATGTAGTTTTTCAAGAGAATGGCTATGATTGTAAAATTAAATATAACACATCAGTAAATAATATGATAAATTTAATAAAAGATAAATTAAATTTGGAAGCATTTCGAACTAATATTCCTACGGCACAACTTGATACGAAAATTAGTAAGATAGCTATTTTATCTGGTGCAGGTTATATTTCTGAGGTTAATTTATTTTCTAAAAAAGGATATGAATTAATAATTACATCTGATATTAAATGAAGTGATTGGATAGTATACGATCAAATAAAAGCACCTATTCTAGATATTCCTCACCTTGATGAAGAAGTATTTTGTTATGATATATTTCAACAATTGAAAAGTAAATTTAATCTAGAAAATTTAATTATTGTAAAACACAAAACACCATACAAAAATATATAAAAATTGAAGCTTATCATTGCTTCAATTTTTTTAGTTAACTTCGATTTCAGTTCTCTTTTTTGTTTTTTGATAAACCTTTCATTTTTGTCTAGCACTTTGTGCTCTTCTGTAATTGATTGAACATAAAGAAGATAAATTTAAAATTTCCATAAGTATCATATTTGTAAATACATCAGCAAAAATATCATGTCTAGCTGTAACAAATTTATTAAAGAAATAAACTGAACCATATGATAATACAATATCAGCTATTTTCTTAAATTGTTCAGCTGGAGCACTTGTAACAATAATAACTTTAATATCTTTGTTTTTGGCAAAATCGCTAATAAATTTAAATTCAAGTGAATTAGATTTATTAGTATAAACAATAACAACATCCCCTGACTTTGCATTTGCTACTATTGATAAAAGGTTATTAAAATTTGTAACTAAGTTAACTGTTAATCCAACATTTGATAATTCTGCAGACATACCAGTAGCCACCGAACTTTTTGATCCGCTTCCAAAAAGGATTATTCTATTTGAATTTAGGATTAATTTTGCTATTTCAGTAACTTTATCCAAATTATCACTATTTATTGAATCGTTTAATTTTTGTGTGTAATTGTCTAGTATTTTACCGGTTTGATCGGTTAGACTTAAATGTTCATTCTGCTTCGAAATTTTAAATTCTTTCATTCTTCCGTTAAAGTATTTTGAAAAATCTTTATATGTATCAAATGATATTTTTTTAACAAATCTAGAAATAGTAGAAGTTGAAACATCGGCATTTTTTGCCAACTCAACTATTGTATCTGTAAATGTATCACCCTTATATTCATCAAAATATTTTATCAATTGTTTTTCTCCCTGAGTTAGTGGGATTTCTTTTGTTTTAAGTTTGTAATCATAATTCATCATAGATAAAATTATAAGTTTTAAATGATTTTATAAATAAAAATCATTAAAATCGATAAATTAATGCATTTATTCATTTTTTTGGTAAATATGAGAAAATAATAATATGAAAAGGTATATTTTCATTTTATAGCGATTTTTAGAAAATTTATTTAATTTAAAAAATAGTAAATAATACGTATTTTTATATTAAATTATCATTTTTTTCTTTTTTATATGTAAATACTAAATTAGTAATAAATTAGTTATTTTTGCTATTATATACATATAAATACAAACTCATATATTTTAAACATTTATATTAATATGTTTACTTTATAGGATAGGATAGTTATTATGAAAAGAAAAAATCTAGCTTTATCACTTTTATTGTTAGGGACTCTAACCTCATCTGCAATTTTTGTAGCTTCATGCGGTAATTCAAAAGCAATTAAAGGAGACGATCCCAAAGTTGATACAGATGATAAAAACAAAAAAGATTTTGGAAGCCTTGTGTTACCAGAATCTAACACATCGAAAATAGATTATTCAAAAGTTAACAATTCAGAAGTGCCAGGACTTAGTGAAGTTAAAACTATTCCTGATTTTAGAAATACTTCAACAAATTTAATTAGAGCAAATCAAAAAATTAATTATGTTGCACTTGGTGATTCGATAAGCGCTGGTTTTGATGGTTCTTTAGATGCTGACTATCCAGGACATAAATCAAGTGATGGCAAAATAAGTGGTCTTTCCTTTCCCGCTTTTCTAGCTAGAGCTTTAGATCAAGATAATAGAGTTGGACAATTTAATAATTATGCAGTTAGTGGAGCTACTTTAATTGATTGAATAACACTTTTAGATTTTCAAAGTACTGATAGAAAAACAATTAGTCATGACTATTTAGTTAGTGTTTTTGGCAATGATTATTTAAATAAAGCAAAAGAAATAAAAGAAAATGTAAAAAATTCAAACTTAATCACCATTAGTCTTGGTGGTAATGATTTTATTCATGAGTTTATTGCTAGTTTAAGAAAAAACAATATTTTTAATGAATTGATTGATATGCAATCAAAAGATTTTGCTCTAGGTCCTATTATAACTAAAGCAAAAGATATTTTAGACGATACTATAAAAGTTATGTCGTCTAGAATGATTGATTTTTCACTTCAAATTAAACAACTAGCACCAAATGCAAACATTAATTTTGTTTCATATCCTCTTCCGTTCTTAAAACTAAAAAATTTAATTGATTCATCAACTAAATCACTTAGCAAGCAATTGAATTTTTCTCTCAGTGAATTTATTTTAGGTCAAATAAACAACACAATAAAAATAGTTGCTCATAGAACAAATACAAATTTTATTCAAGCTTATAATTCTAAATTTTGAGATGAAAATAAAAATGAACTAGCTTCTGTATTCTTTGATATCCATCCAAATACAAACGGATACAAAAAAATGGCTCTTGATGTTTATCTTAAGATTACAAACAAGTATCTTGATATTAAAGATTTTAAAGCACTTGGCAATTATGATTTCGATTTCGATTTTATTAAAACTGATGCATTAAATGCGCAATATCAAATAGAAGTAGCAGACTATAAAAATACAATCAATAAAGTTTTTGGTTCAAGTTCACAAGCTTATATTAAACATGAAAGCTATGCAGAATCACTAGTTAAATCGATTAGATCAACAAGTAATTATGGAAAGAGAATAGCACACCTTGCCACTACTTATCGTGGAATGGTTGATAATTTTCTTGAATTTGGATTTGAAAGTAAAATTTATTTAGATTTAGATCCAAACCAAGTTCTTAAAAATTTCTTATACAAAGACAATAAAAAACCTCTAAATGATTTTATAGATTGATTTTTAGGAAGTGAATATCTTGATACAGTTCTTCAAAAAGTTCAAAACGATCTTGAAGAAAAATTCTCTAAAAATCCTAAATACGAAATAACTGGTAAAGATATTTCTGCTTCATTCATGAATGCATTAGTAGGTAAAGAATCACTTTTTAAATTACTTAAGACCTTCCTAAATTCTAATTTTATAAATAATTATGGGCAAGATTTTATCAAGACAATTAATATGCTTTTAGCAGGTCCTGCTGGTGATAAAATATACAATTTATTACTTGAAAATACGCCTAAATTAATATTAGAAAATATTCCTAGTTTGAGTATTGATGAATCTTCAATTAAATCAAGTTTTATAAAAATATTACCAAAAACCAACTTATTTGATTTAATAAACAGCGTATTTGAGGCTCTTATTAATGAACGTATTAATTTTGCTAATGCAACAAATTTAGATCAAATAATTACTTTAATTTTTGAAAATCCTAAATCAAATATGGCTATAGACAAGTTTATTAAGTCAATCATCACTAATCCTGAAACTAAAAATTTTGTTTTACCAATAATTAAAAATTTCCTTTCTAAAGATCAATATAAATGAATATTTGAAGGTATTAAGGATCTTGATAAATTACTCAATAATTCATTTGATTTATATTTAGATATTGATAAAAATATTCAAATAAGTTCACAATTTGTATCAAGCTTAATTTCAAATATTACCGAATACGGTCTTGATACTAAAAAATGAAATATTTTTAAACCTATTCTTGCTTCATATACTCAAAAATGAGATTCTAACCTTGAAGATAATATTGTAAATTTAATAAAAGCAATATCAAATTCTAAGTTAGTCCAAGAAAATAAAGATGATTTAAAAATAATTATTAAAAACTTTATAACTTATCTTAAAAAAGAAAATAACATAGAAAAACTTATAGTTAAGTCTCTCAAAGATAATCAACAACTTATAAATTTATTTGGTGGTGAAGAAAGATTTGCTAGAGTACTCAACTTACTTTTAGTAGATACTGATTTTAATACTATTGTTGATGAAATAATTAATAAAGGAATTGAAAGTATTTCTGAATTTAAAGATATTAAATCATTCAAAGACATACTTAAAATTGCATTTAATAAATTAGATTTAGATAAATTACATACATCTACTACTTCTTTAATTTCTAAACTCATTAAAAATCCAGACATTAAAATTGTTTTTAAAAACATCCTTCTTGATTACTTAGCTAAAAATGGTTTTGATACTAACAATCAAGCAAACATTGATTTTATGGATGATTTAACAAACAATATTGATCAATTATTTGTATATTTTGAAATTAATAAAGACGTCGTAGATTTTGCTTTTAACAAACTAAAAGAAATTCAAAAATCAACAGATATAGCTCAAGGACTTAAAGACTTTCCTGGTCAATTAGTTCAAATTATTGATAAAAAAGTTAATCCAGATCCAATTGCTTTTGTTAAAAAAGTACTTGATTATTCAACTTTTAAAAATAAAAAACAAGGTTTTGCAAACCTTTTAAAAGTTGTATATAACATAGCAAAAACAAGCATTAATTTTGAAACCATTTTAACTGCTGAAAGCACATTAAAATGAGTCGATCCTTCTGAAATAAACGTATTATTAAGCGAACTATTTGCTAAGGAAGATTTTACAAAAATAGTTAATGAAACAATTGATTTGTTGATTTTGGATCAAAATTGAGTATCAACATTTAAGTCAACAAATGATTTAATTAATCACATTTTTAAATCAAATGAATTTAAGAATAAAATAAATTCTAACTTAGAAAATATTGTTAAATTTACCTTAGATAAGATTCCAAATAATTTAAATAAAACAATTACAAAAGTGATTAAGAATACATTAAAGTCATTTGACATTGATCTAAATGCAGAATTAACAAATGAACTAACCAACAAAATTTTGATTTCATTAGTTAATGGATTAAAGAAAAATAATCAATATGACTCTATTTATTTATCAATTGTTCAAAGTATTTTGCAAGCAAATAATAGTAATGAATTTAGTTCAAAACTTCAAGAGTTACTATTACCCAAAGTTCAATTAAGTTTAGTTTCGATTCTAAATTCATTAGTTAATAATTTAGATTCGACCAATGAAAGTGCATTAAAATCAGTAATTAATAAAGTTATTACAGGAATTTTGGTAGATAAAAATGTTGAAAAAATAATTGGATTTATTGATCTAAATAAGTTGTTAAGTAAGTATGGAATTACAGATACAACAAATCTTAAAAATGATATTAAAGCATTACTTGTTTCACCTGAATTTAAAACTAAATTAGATGCATTAATTGATACTTTCTTTAAAAATATAGCTAATTTTAAAGGTAAAGAAAATGATAATTTATTCTTACAATCTATATTTAGAAATGATGATTTAAATACAAAATTTAAAGAACTTTCTAAGCATTTAATTGAACAAATTATTGACAAGAATTCAATAAAAACACTAGTTCAAAAATCATTCGATCATGTGTCTAAAAATGAACTTCAATGATTATTTGTTGGTTCTACTATGCCTTCTTCATTAGTGGAAGATATCATTACTTCTATTAAAAAAACAAACTTACATACAACATATGTAGATAGTATTTTTGATACACTAAAAATAATTGATTTTACTAAACAAACACTGAGTTCAATATTTACTAATTCACTTGTGGGAGTGTTAAATAAGGAAAATATAACTGTTCCTTTTATTACATCGATATTAAGATCAAACACTATTAAAACTAATCCACAATTACTGTCTACACTAATTAAAAATGTAATTAACAAACTTAATACAGATAGCACATTTTCATCAAAAGTCTTATCCATTATTCCAGCAACAACAAAAGTGGAAATTAACAAATATGCAAGTGATGAAGAGTTATCAGGCTTAATAAAAGTCATTTTAAGTAATGAAGATTTAAAAGTAATTATTACAAGTACATTAGATAGTATTTCTAAAGATACTGAATCGTTAGAAGCAATAAAAACATATGATTCTTTATTAAATTATTTGTTTAAGAAAATTGACTTTACTGCAAATAAAGATAAAATAAAATCAATATTAAATACACTTGGTTCTAACACAACCATTCAAGGAATTGTTAAAAAAGTTTTAGATAATTTATTAAAAGAAAAATTAAATATCTCAAATCAAAACTCACAAAAATTAACAAAAAGTATATCAACTAAAATAATAGATTTACTTAAGTCACTTAATATTTATGATCAATCAATTGATACTTTAATTACTGAATTAAGTAAAGTATCAACATCAACTTCAACCAATGCCTTAGAAACACTTAAAACATTGCCAAGTGTATTAATTAAAGTGGTAACGGACGAAATAAACAAAGATCCTATTAAGTTTATTCAAACTATATTAAAGAATGAAATTGTTTCTCAAAACAAAGATTCTATAAAAGAAATTTTGGGATCTACTCTTGATTATTTAGCAACTTATAATAAATTAAGTGATCTAACCAATTCTATATCAACAGCTATAGTAAAAGGAAAAAGTGCTGAATATCTTGAAGTTTCAGAAGTATCAATATTATTAACTAACTTACTAAAGAATGAAAAATTCAGGGCTTTTGCCAAAAGTGCAATTAATAGTTTTATAGATAAAACAGACTTAACTACAAAGACTTATTCAAATACGAATGAATTTATTTTAGATATTCTTAAATCAATTGATTTCTCTTCAAATAAAGAGAATTTAAGAGAAATTATAAATGTTGTTTTACAACCGAATCTATTTCCAAAAACAGTTAATAAAACAGTAAATAAAATTTTAGTTGATCAAAAAATATTGCAATCAACTGATACTAAATTAAGTGAAAAATTAACTAATAAAATATTTGAATCAATTAATTCATATATTAATAAAGTTAATCTTTTTGATAGTTTATTTATTGCCCTTACAGAGTCGTTAAAAACTATAACATCACTTGACCAACTAGGTTCTAATTTTGTTAATGAATTAAGCAAAGTAGTCGATTTTAAAGATTATAAATTCTTTAAAGAATTAATGAATTTATCAATTCTTCAAGAAAATAAAGTTGAAGTTAAAACGTTTGTTAATAAATTATTTGAATGATTTAAAACAAATGAACTTGATAAAAATCTAGATAGTTTATTACCTACAACTACAACAATTGGATTAAGTAAAGAGCAATTAAAAACCTTAGTTAAAAAAGTAATAACTAATGAAAATACAAAATCATTAATTGAACATGTAGTTGAAGAATTAGCAACAAATTGAAATTCTAAATATGCTAATGGAAACTCATATGAACGTTTAATTCAATTAATGTTTAAAGAAGTTACATTTGTAAACAAGGTCCAACCTTCTATAAAGTCGTTGGTAACAAGTTTATTAAAAGATACTGATTTTAAATCGGGTGCTTCAGGAATAATAGTTAAATTTTTAGAAACTAAAGAGCTTGAACTAATTTTTAAAGGCATTACTAATAAACAAGATTTTGCAACTAATCTTTTATCAATAGTTGATATTCTAGATAAGCATTTAGATTTAATTGAAGTACTTAGTTCAGGATTAATTGAAAGTGTAGCAAAAAGCGGATTCACCTTATCTATTCCAACAATCATTTCTAAAGTCGGCGAAAAAATAACTGCTAAATTTAGTGGATCAGACAAAGAAACAAAGATATTTGAATTTGTAAAAGATATTCTTAAGTCTGATTTAATTTCAAAAAATGGAAATGAAATAAAAACCGTTATTAATAATGCTATTGAAGCAATTGGTAAAAATGATGAATTCTTAACAAAAATTTATGATGGTTTATCAGATGCGCAAAAAACATCATTAAACAAATTTGCAAGTAAAGAAGATATTGTTTTAGTTCTTAAAACAATTGCAAATAATACTCATTTCAAGGCTCTGATTAGTAAATTAACTGATTTAATTTCAACACATCATGCGGATTTATCTTCAGCAACAGATATTAATGATTTAATTAAGAGATTAATTAAACATATTGATCCAATTTCTTTCAAAACTGAATTAAAAGGTCTTGTAAAAGATTTATTAACAAGCACTGAAATTAAAAAGTCTCTAAAAAATGTTTTAAATAAAACACTAACAACTTATGGAGTTGTTGTAACTGATACAAATGTTATAAAAGTTGTTGATACCATTATTGATAATGCAGAATCATTCATAAATTCTCTAGATATAATAGATTCTTCAATTGATTTAATTTTTGATGATTTATCAAAATTAAGCACAGGTACAAAATTAGTTGATGAAATTGCAAAAATAGGACCAAAATTAAATGAACTATTTAATACCAAAATTACTAATAATTTAGGTGCTATAGTTAAAAAAGCATTAGAGTTACTCAATACACAAGAACACAAAACTGGTTTGACTACAATTGTTACTAGCGTTTATAAAAAAATGTCAAGCGATGGTTCTTTATCTAAGATATTAGAAAATGAAATCAAAAAACTTGATCCTAATTCAATATTATTTAAATATGTTAATGTTGAAGATTTACCGGCTTTAATTGATGTTGTTCTAAAAAACAAAAATATCGAAGCAATGCTAGAACCTACTATTACTAATTTATTAAATAATCAAGAATGAGTAGCAAAGTTAGACACCAAAGATACTTACCAAATAATCTTATCCATAGTTAAATCAGGAAATATATTTGTTTCAAACAAAATTAATGCAATTAAATTAGTTGAAGAATTATTAGCTTCAACTGAATTACATAAATCATTAAGTAAAATTATAAATAGTTTAATTACTAAATACAATTTAAATATTAAATTTACTAATTTAGATGGTCTTATTACATCGTTAGCAAGCGATATTGCAACATTTCTTAGAGATAATGATATATTAGCACCTATTATTGACAAAATGGCTGCAAATACTACAACTGCTAATAAATTAATGGATTTATTTGTTGGAATTGATCAAATTCTTAAAGATAAATTTACAAAAGTACCATTAGAAACATTTAAAAAAGTTTTAAGTATTAAAACAATTGATTCAAATAAAGAAGACCTTAAATTACTATTAAAAGGTTTAGCAATTGAAATTCTTAAAGATACCAAAATTGCAGATGATTTATCAACAGGATTAATTTCAAAAATATTACCTGCAAAATATGCTATTTCAATTGATGAAATTAAATCACTTTTAGCTGCTTTAGCTAAGTCAGAAAATTACAATAAAATAGCATCAGCATTTATAGATACATTAATAGATAATAAGGAAGAATATAAATCAGCCGTTGATTTTAATCAAGTTCTTGTAAAAATATTATCAAATGATTCATTTATTAATAACATTAAAACATTAGTAGCACCATTATTTAATGATTTAATGAGTGATGAAAAATCAAGAATGTTATTTGCAAAGATAATCACTGAAGAGTTAAAAACATTTGAAAATAATTGATTATTAAATGGACTTACTAAACCAAACGACCTTATAAGTGCAATATTGCAATCTTCAAATATTATTAATTCTAAGTTAAATATATCTACTCATTTAATTGATTCTTTAGCAAAAGAAGCAAAGAAAAATTTAACAAAAATTGATTTTAAAATTATTGCTTCTGAAACATTTAATTTATTATCACAAGATTTAAGTACAAATTGAGAAACAAAAATCCTTGAAATATTTAAAGAATTATCAAAATCGCAATTGTTAAGTGTAACCAATAAAGAAGATTTAAAAATATTAATTAAAAATGTTTTTGCACATCTTAATGTAGATAGTAAATTATCGAATTTAGTATATTCATCTATTCCTCAAGATAGCAAAAAATTACTCAATGATTATGTTGATGAAACACAAACAAAATCATTATTAGATAAAATATTCAAGAATGAAAAATTAATTGAAATCGTTAATGATGCAATTGATTATTTAGTAAACGAACCAGATAAAATCGCTAGTGCAAAAACACTTTTAGATGTTATTAAAGTCATAATAACACCAGAAGATAAAACCAAAAAATTAATCACTAATTTAAATTCTATTGTTACAAGTGTTCTTAACGAACCAGAAACAAAAACACTTGTTAAGAATGCTTTATTGAAATTTATTAAGTTTGCTGGTATGGATGAAAACGATGCAGATGTTAAAACATTTACCGAAAAAATTTCTGATGGATTAGGGCAACTATTGTTAAATTTAGGTGTTGTTGATACAATGATAAATAGCCTTGTTTCAACAATTAAAACAGAACCAAATCTAACAACATTAGTTTCAAAATTCCAAAGCATTTTAATTAAATCAATAGAAGTTCAAAATTACAAATTCGTTGCTAAATTATTAAAAGAACCATTGGTTGCTAATAATAAAACTATTATTGAAAAATTCCTATTAAAAGTGATGGATACACTTGTAGCAAATGATGATAAATTAAAGAAAACTGTTTATGAATTAGGCTTTACTTCTCTATTTGCATTTAAAGAAGAATTAGATTCAACTAAGATAGACAGCATGCTTGTATTCATCTTGAAATCAAAACACTTTAAAGAATTAATTAGAAGTTTTATTGAAGAATTTATTGGAAACAATCAAAAGTATTATGATTTAAATACTTGACCAGAAGCTATTAATGTTTTCTTAAATAGTGAAAAATCAGCTAATGTAAAATCACAATTAAAAGCATTCCTAAACGAATCTCTTTCTGATACAAATGGTACTGTTGCACAGGGGTTTGCGGAAATTTTCTATAGTATTTTAAAATCAAGTGGATTTAATGTTCAATCAAGTAATAAAGAATTATTACAAAGAGTGATTACTAAATTATTTAAATCCTTAGCTACAAGACCAGAATTTGATAATGTTATTGATAAAATATATGAAAATATAAAAGCAATCGACTTTAAAAATGCAACAAAAGAGGATGCAACTACGAAGTTAATGTCTGCTATCAGTGATGGAATATTTAGCATTATCAAAAATAACACAGGTCAAATATCGCTATATAATATTTTACAAAAGAAAGACATGATCAATACCTTAATTGAAGGTCTTGGAAAAGATGATTATATCGACTTTGTTAACTTATTATTTGAAACATCTGATTATGACAAAAAAACAGGTGTGTATGGCATGATAGACGACATATTAAAACCTAAAACAAATGCTTCAGGGCCAGGATTTAAATTTGATGTTAATATCTTCAATGTTGTTTCTGATACAAGAAGTTTTATGAAAAACTTTTGAAGACCATTTTATGATGATTTATTTACTGAAATAGCAAAAGACAATAATACTTCTTACCTTAAAAATACCAATAATTATTATAAAGAATACAAGTCATACAAAGCAATGTATAGACTGTCAACTATGATGCTTTGAGCTCTTAAAGAACAAGTTAGCGGAACGCTATTCTGAAATGCTACTGATTTATCAGTTGAGGGAATAATAAATAACTCTATGTATGATGCATATACAGAAATGTATGCTAAACATAGTTCATCATTATCATCTCAATCTAGTTCAGATTTATTGAAAGTTGGAGTTAAATACAGTAAATATAACACAGAATTTATAGTTGGTAACAGAAGTAACTGAACTTCAAATAGCAACTATGATAATAATCAAGTATTAGCATATGTTTATTATTGAAAAACCAATACAACAGATAGACATGATAGATCAAAAACTAAGGAACAAGTTCTTTATGAATCGCTTAAAAAAGGATACTTAGGTTCAAAATAAAAATAATAAGAAAGAGGGGAAACCTTCTTTTTTTATTTTTCATTGTTTTTGCTATTTAAATGAAAATTTATGTTTAAAAATAATATAATTATTAAAAATTAAATAAATAACCAAAAATAAGGGATTTTAAAATTGTATTGAAAGGATGAATTATGAAATTAAAAAAAGGAATGCTTTTAGCAAGTTCTACATTTTTATTATCTAGTGCGTTTGTATTTGCTACATCAGTTTCTGTGCATGAAGAAGCTCGTTATAAAACGCACATCACAGAGTTATCAGAGTATCCATATCAACAAAGATATCTTATTAAAAATTTGATAACAACCAGCTCACAATTTGATGCTAATGTAAATTACATAAATACTCCTTTAATTTTTAAAACAAAAAAAGTTAATTACCCCCATTCTGATACTTCAAACCAATTCAAAAATTTTGTTTCTTGTTTTGATAGTTCAGTACCAAATGGCGAAAAAACACAAAATTTATCAATTAATGAATTGAACTCATTTGAAGTTAACTGTGATAAAAATAAAAAGGTAAAATGATTTGATTTTGTTTATAGATCTCTTGATTCATCAACATTCACATTAGAAGCTTTAGAATTTGATTTTTATATTTATGATAAATCAAATACTTCAACCCCAATATTAATTAGTGATTTTGTAACAAAGATTGAATTGACAAATGATACTGGAATTTCATGAGAAATCCCACGTGCTAATTATAAAATTATTGAAAGTAGTGAAGAAAGTAATAAATATAAGATAATTTTTAATAATAAAAATATTACTAATAATTATAATAAACTTAAAACAATAAAAATTGCTTTAGATATTAGTTCAAATAAAAATTTCGAACAACTTACTCTTATGATAAATAAAGCATATATTTCCGATTATTCTTTTGCTAAGCTAATGATAATTGAAAGTCAAAAATTGTTAAATAATTTATCTTCTTATTTATCAAATCGGATTTATCCTCCATGAATTAAAAATCAAGTAACAACTCTTATTTCTTCGATAACTGATCCATATATTAATCTTTCTCTCGAAAAATATCAACATGCAATTGATGACAAAAAATCACTAATTTATGGAGTTGATGCTAACGAATTGAATCTTGCTGTTAATGAACTAAGAAACACTCAAAAATTTAAGGATATGTTTAAAACTTATAAAGAACTGTTGTTAATAAAAGTTAAAGAACTAGAAGATAAAATAAACAACCCTTTAAATAATGTATCTTCCTTATATAAAGCATCTATTGAACAATTTATTAGCAATCTAAAAATTGAAATAAATTCAAAAAATGATAGCCAAATAATAGGCACTTATTATGATAATACAAATGCTAAAATAGATACTTATTTAGCAAACTATCAATCATATTTTATGGATGGATTAGCTTTAATTCAAAATTATAAAACAAATCATGCTTTAAAATTGGATGATGACAAAAAAACTGAATTTATCAGTTATCTAGATGATAAAACAAATGAAATAAATAACTTTAACGAACAACAAAAAATAGAATTTAGTTTGGCAAAGTTTAATGATGATTTTAAAAATGAACTTGCACTAAAATTCGATTCATACAAATTAGATCAAATAGTAATTGATGAAATTAATAAGATTAAAACTGATGAAAATTTTTATACCAAGGAATCTTTTGATCAAAAAGTCTTAGAATTAAATCAAATTGCAAATTCATTTAGTGTTGAACACATATATAACACCCTGCAAAAAGAAGTTAAACTAAATGAAATTGCATGAATTAAGGAAAGTTTAATTAGTAATTTTACATTTTGTAAAGAAGAACGAGAAAAGGTTATTAATTTTGACATTGTTAATTCACATTATTTTATTCAAAAGTTTAATAGTGGTAAAGCAAGTTTTATTGCTTATTCTTCATTTCTTGATAATCAAGCAAATATAACAAGGCAAAGAACAGAAGAATATATTAACTATATATCCGAATGAAAAAACAATAATTTAATTACAAATAAAAATGAAATGTTAAAAAGTATAGAAACCCTTGTTAATGAAGAAAAATATAAAGATTATATGCTTGAATCTAAGAGATTAGAACTTGAATCAACAATCAATGAGTTTAAAAATAGCTTAATTTTAAAGGATGAAAATCTAATAAAAGCAAATGAATATAATTCATTTGTATCAAATGATTTATCTAACTGAAATAATATTATCAGTCAATTCACAAATAAAAAATGATTGCTTGAAACAATAGAAACTGAATTCAATCTTGATTATTCGTTCTATCATGAAAAAACAGTTGGAATATATAAAAAATATTTAGAAACTTTAAAAAACAACATTCTTAATCAAACAGATTGAACAACTGCTCAAAAAGTTTCTAAGAACCAAGATTTAGAAACTAATAAAACTAAACTAGAAACCAATAAAACATGATTAAATAATTACATTGAGCAAATACAGAATGAATCATATTTAGAATATGAAGAAGAAAGTTCTCAAAATTTTTTAAGTTGATTAACTAATTTTAAAGAAGCCCTACCTGCTAACATCAATAAATTGACAAGAGATAATAAATGTAATGAGATTAACAATAGTAAAAGTGAAATTATTACTAACTTTAAATGATTAAATGATTATATTACTGAATTACTTGATAAAAACTATGATATATATCTAAGTGAAAAAGTTGAATTGTTTAAAGAATATTTAAATAATCTTAAAGCGAACTTATTATCAACACCTAAGATTTTAAGGGTTGAAAAAGAACTTAAGAAATTTAATATTAATGAACAAAAAGAAAAACTTATTACAAATAAAAATTATTTAATCGAATTAATTAATAGCGATATTTTAGCTAATTATGAAAAATATACATTAGAAAGCGAAGAAAAGTTAAAAGCTAACCTTAATAACATTAAGAGAGAATTAATTAAAGATATTAATACATCAGTTAAAAATAATTATATTTCTAGAATTTCATTATACAAAGGAAAAATGGTCTCGAATGTTAATGATTTACTTGAATATATTAATTTACATAAAAATATTCAACCCATTTATTTAAATCCTGAATATGATATATTTGTAAATCTTCTTGATGATACAAAAAGAAAGGTTAATATATCTCCTTTTGTCCTTAGAACAACAGCAGATGAATATAAAAGAACAATAATAACTTCAAAATCAACTCTTAAGACATTTCACCAAGATATAAAGGATAAAATGTATTCTGATAAAAATCATGTTGATAAAAATAGAGATATCTATTTACCACAACCTCTTGCAGAATACATAAGTAGTTTAGAAGACTTAACTTCTTTATTCAACATTAATTATACTCCGGATATCTTTTTTGTTAGTCAATACAACCAAAAGGTTTCTGAGTTAAATGATCTAAAGAAAATTTTGGTATCATACAAACAAGATATTTTATCTCATATTCAAAAAGAAAACCTTATTGATGAAGAATTTTATCCAATTGATTCAATAACTACATATAGACTTGAACTAAGGATTCTTAGTGATGAAATAACACCAAAAAAAGAAACGTTAATTAATGAAGAAAAATATAACAAGTATAAAGAAAATATTAGTGCAAAAAAACATTCTCTTAAAACTTATAATAATCTTTTAGATGAAAAACTAACTAATGTATCTCATATTAATGGTTTAATTTATGATATTGATTCTGTTAACAAATTTGTTGAAGAAATAAAGAAACTAAGAACTGAAATAAAAGTTGGTTTCATAAAAAAAACATTGTATGATCAAAAAGTAGTTGAGATTTCAAAGATTCCTGAATTGCTTGTTACAAATAAAGCAAGTTATGATAAATTAATTAATGAGGCACTTTCAATAAGTTCTAGACTATATGTTCCTACATCATTTAACGCATATCTTATTGCTCTTAGAAATCTTCAAGCTAAATACAATAGTAAAACTGATATAACAACAAATGAATTTAAGGTTATTAAAGAAGAATTAAACGAAAATGTTTATTCAAAACTTATTTCATATAAATCATTACTAATCAAAGACTTAAATCTATATAGTCTTGATCCAAACAAAAATAATTATACAATCGAATCAAGCAAAGAATTGCTTGAAGAAGTATCTAAAATAAATGCTCTTATTTCAAAAGAAGATTATGAAGTATCTTTAACGAATTATGAAGAATTTAAAAACAAATTACTTCTATTTAAAAATAAGTTAGTAACAAATAAATTCGAATTACTTGAAATAATCAAGAAACTTGATGAATTCATCGACAAAGGAAAAAATCTATATAAGCCTGAAAGTGTAGAAAAATTTAGTTCCGCTATTAAAGAAATTAAATCAAAAGTCGTTTTATATGATGAAAAAATATTATATACAAGCATAGCTATTAATTTTAAAGAACAAATTGATAAAGCAAGTGCCTTGCTATTCAATTTTAAGGAGCAATTGCTAAAAGATTTAAATACAAATCTATCAAATGATTATAACTATGCTACGCCAGGTAGTGTATCAATAGTAAATAAAGATTTAAATGATATTAAAGACAATATTATAACTAGATCAGTAATAGAAATTGATGATTATATCGAATTAGATAAAAACATCAAAAAATCATTAAAAAAACTTATTACCTATAAAAGTTTACTTATTAATAAAGTTTCTCTAATAAAAAATAAGTTACTCAATGATATTGCTGATTTTGAAATAAAACCTCTTTGAGATATTGATTTACAACTTTATAGTCAAAAATCAATAGATACCTTAGTAAATAAAATTAATACTCTTCTAAAAGACTATGAAAAAGAAGCATTAATAATTATTGATTCAACTTATAAAAATGAAAGTGTCAAACTTGACCAACTCATAAAAGAACTTTACAGCAATAAAGATGACTTAAACCAAACAATAGATAAAGCAAAAGATATTGATTTGAATCAATATTCCCCAGAGTCATATAGTGAATTCATTTTAAAAATTAATACTATTTCAGACTTGATAAATGCCGATTCAAAAATTACACACAATAAACATAGGTCTTATATTGAACAAATAAACAACATAAACGATCTTTTAATATCATATAAGAAAAAAACATTGACCGATATTGAAACGTTAATATTCGAGGTTGCAAATGATAGAACCAAATATAAAAATAAAGCTTACGAAAAATTCGATAAAAATATTAATGATTTAAAATCAAAGGTTTCAAACAATAATAATGTCCTAAAAAATGATTATTACCAATACAATGATCGAATAAAAACTATCAAGTCTTACTTAAATAACTACTATTTCAATAAGAATCTTACATCGCATGAATTTGCAATGTGAGCTCTTGTTGTTGGTGGAAGTATGGGATTGTTTATGTTTTTAATCTTATTAATCTTCATATTTAAGAGTTTACTATTCAAAACCAAAGATAAATGATAAACCAAAAAAGAACATAAAATAAATATTTAACAACAAACAAACTTTAAAAAAGATGAAAAATGAAACTTAATAATTTGATTATTTTCATTAAATTAGATTAATTTTATGAAAAATTAATAATTTATGTTAATTTTAAAACAAATTTTAATAATTTTATTGCTTAAATGACTTTTTCATCTTGATATTTAAAGTTAAATATAATTTTTTTGAAAGGAAATTATGAATAAAAAAATAATTAAATCTAAAATATTTGCAGGAGGAGCACTGGCAACCTTATCTATGGCCACATTGGCTATAGTTCCTTCTGTAACATATGAATATGAAAAGAATGAAAACAATATAAAATACACTTATTTAATAAATTCAATGAACCATATGAAATTTATCAATAAGAACAATACTCTTAAAATTAAAAGGTATTCTTATCATCTAAACAATGACCCAACACCGGATTTTTCTAAACTTAAGATAACTAATGATATTTTTTTTCCACGTGATGTCTGACGATCATTAGATGAAGTTAATAAAGCCTTTTTCAGATTTGATAATACTGATTATTTAAAAAATGATAAGTATTGTTTGTCCCACACATATGATGAACCGGTTGACATCAGATTTTTTTCTATGATTTTATCAACAAATTCAGTTAGAAAATTAAAGATAAGGTTATATGATAATTCTAATAATTTGCTTGACGAAGTAAATGATTTGTCTTCAAAAGATTTTTCAAACCCTGGAACTGGTTTCTTAAAACTTATTTTACCTTATGGTAAGTATCTAGCTTCTAAAAAAGAATCTAATTATCAAAATTATTTTTCATATGCTGGTAAGTTTATTGGAAATCCTGCATATATAAATCATTTTTATCCAACAAAAATTAAAAATGTAAAAAAAATAGAAATCATATTCAATGAAGTAAATATTCCTAATTGATCATCACGTCTTCAACCCTTATCTAATTCAGTGTATCTTCAACATATTGGTACATATAATGATAATTGTCAAATGAAAAATATAGACTTATTAGATGAATTGTCTAAAAAAGCTGATACTTTTTACACAAAACAGTCGCTTATTGATTATAGAAAAAAAATAGAATTTTTAAAAAATTCAGAAATGGTTAAAATTAATAATTTTTTAAATGATTTTAGTTTTAGTGATATATCTTTCCAAAAACAAAGAGCGGCTTACACGTTTAAAAATTACTTTAGTTGAGAACCAAATGAATTGGTAAATGAGCAAAACCATATAAAATCTGAGTTATCTAACATTCTTGTTTATATTAAAGATGAATTACTAAACTATTTAAATAATCATAGAATTGATAATGAAAATGATTATACAAAAACTTCTTATGATACCTTTATAAGTAAAAAAACAAATCTTACAACCGAAATTAATAATATTAATAATGAAAATTTTAATGAAACGATAAAGAATGAAAAAATAATAGTTTTTGAAAATTACATAAAAGAATTAGTATCTAATAAGAATGATTTTATCAAAAATCAATTACCTATTTTTGAATCTAAAAAGAATGATTTGAATTCTTTTCCTAACTCTGTAAAAGAAGAATGAAACACTTATGTTAATAATCTTAGTTCTAGAGTAAACACTATGTTATCAATGTCAAGAAATCAACATTCAGAGTTAATTACTGAAGCTAACGATTATTTAATTAAACTTAAAAAACAAAACAAATCAAATAAGGATATTTTAATTGCTTTAATTGAGGAAAAAAAGAAAATAACCGATGAAAAACACACCAAAAAATCTGTTGAAGATTATTTAGCAAAATTGGAAACTATCCTTACAGAAATTAATAAAATTTCTATTATTGAACCTGACACTCAATTCAATAGTTTTAACGATCAAATTAAAAATGCTACTAATTTACTAATATCATATAAAGTTGATATAACTAACCTTACTATTTGACCAGATTCTATTATTAAGAATTATTATGACAAAGAAGTAGTGGCTTTGTTTGAAAAGTTGTTAAACGATATTAAAAGCCAATATGATGCTATTGATTTACCTACAAAAGAAAATTATCAAAATGTGAAAAATCAAATAGAAACAGGTAAAAATAATTTATTAGAAAATAGTTATAAAAAAATGCTTGATAAATTAATGTTTGCTTATGATACAAAAAAACCTGTGGGAATTATTAATATACTTGGTTCTAATCCTGAAGATAGCGGAATTAATTCTGAATTATATAATTCTAAAAAGAATGAAATTCAAATAATTAAAAGTAAGTTAGATACATTAGATGTGATTGATGAAGCATTTTATTTAGAAAAGAAAATAATTGTTGATTCATGAATTAAAGATAATGTAAAAATATATAAAGATCAAATAATATCTAATATAGAAGATATTAAAAAATCACCTTTATTTGAATTCATGTACTTCGAGGAAAGAATAAAACTTTTAAATGAAATAAGTGATGAATTTAATTCAAAAGATATTACTGATTTCAAAACAATTAAAAAAGCAAATTATGATGAATTTATTGTCAAAAGTAATGATTGAAAAAATAGGTTATCTAACAAAACAAATCAGCAATATCTATTAGACATTATTAAAAAAATAGAGGAAAATCAATTTGTAGGAAAAAACCAAGATTTGGTAAATACTCTAAAAACAAAAATCAATGAAATTAAAACCACTAAGGTTAATAGTGATAAAATTACCGATACGAAAACACAAGAAATAAAAAATGAAATAGATTTAGTTCTTTCAACTTTATTATCAAATAAAGAAATTTTAACAAAATTACTTGATGAATGAAAAGTTAATGAACAATTTTATACTATTGAAACATGGTTAGATTTTAATACAACATTAGCAGTGATAGAAAATGAAACAAATTCAAACCAAACAATTTCAGAAGATGAATTAGATTTATATAAATCTAGAATTACAAATGCTGCTATATCATTGGTAAAAAATAAAGATAATCTATTAGATTTAATTGATTCTAAGTTGATTATTCCTTCAACATCTTATATACCAAATTCACATGCTGTATTTATTCAAAAAATTAAAGAGTTAAAACTTGCTGTTGTAGGTTCACCTAACATATCAAATACTCAATATAAATCATTTAATGATCAAATTAAAAACTTAGAAAAAAAACTTATCGGTTATAAAGATCAATTAATTTTATTGATTAATGATAAGAAAATAAAGAAGATTACAGTTTTCCCTATTCCCTCTCAAAATGAATATAATAGAGAAGTCACTAAACTATTTGACCAAATAAACACTGAAAAATCAATTAATTTGACAAAATATAATGATTACAAAAAAAAGATAGATGAACTTGACAATTTATTACGTTCATATAGAGATAGATTATTGAATGAACTTGAATTGCTCGAACAAATAAGCGATACTTATTACGAAGATAAATCATATTCTGCTTTTAGCAATGAAATAAAAACTCAAAAAAACCTAATTACTATCATTACCAATATTGGTGAGGATGAATATATTACATATTCAACAAATTTAAATGCTGCAAAACTACTACTTGTTTCCTATAAGTCATTATTAATTAAAGAAATTGAAAAAGCAGAATCTACAAATCCTGATAATTATGTAGCAAGTTCGTTTAAAACTCTTACTGATTATTTAAAGGATAAAAGACAAGTATATAAAAGTGTTGAAAATATTAATCTTGAAGAATTCAATAGAGTCAAAGATGAAATTGATAATTTGATAAACAATCTTCAAACATTTAAATTAGGTCTTGTTAAATATATTAATGATAAAAAAGTTGATGCTGTATTAGTTTATTATAGTAAAACTTCTAAAGATAAATATATAAAAATGCTTGATAACGAATTATTAAGATTAGAATTACCTTCACTTAAAATAGATAAAACAGAATATGATATATATGTTAAAAAATAAATAGAATATTTTTAGATAATCTTGAATCTAATAAATCTATTCTTGTTAAATATATTAACGATGTTCTTGCAACTGCAAAAGAAAAAAGTAAATCGATACTTCCTGCTAAATATAATAACTTTATAAAAAATATAAAACAAATAGAAAATGATTTAATTTCAGTAGGAGATAAAATTGATGAGTCAGGATTATTAAGTTATAAGGAAAAAATTGATAAAGAAGTTGATTTAATCTATAATTTAAAGGAAGATTTATTAAAAATACTTACAAAAGAAAATAATAAACAAATTTATACAAATGAAAGTTGAAATATATATAAATCTAAAATAAATCAAACAATTGAATTTATCAAAGCAAAAGAAAAAATTACTTTTGAAGAATTTGAAAAAGAAGTTAATGAATTAGCAACGCTTGAAAAAAATGTACTCATTACTATCAGGTCTGTACTTCTTGAGTATATTAATGATTTAATTAAAGCTAAAAACTTCTCTGAATATACACCTATTTCAGAGCAACTTTACCAAAAAGCTGTTGATGAAAAACTGGCTATATTAAATAATCCTTCTTCAATTGTAAATATATTTACTGAAACATCAATAAAGGATGAATTTACAAAAGTAATAGAGCCTCTTCTTAAAAAGAATATTGATGAATATAACAATAAATTAAAAAATCTAAAAGAATATTCAGCCGATAACTTCACCGAAGAATCTTGAGAAAAATTCGATAAGGAAATCCTTAAAAAAGTTGAAGAAGCTACCTTCCTTTCAACAATGGACCAAGCAACTTATGTTCAAAAGACAAATGAATTAAAAACAATTGAAAGTGTTTTGGTTGCTTATAAAGACTTATTGATTAAGGAACTAAGTAAAAATATTAAAGAATATAGTGCTAAAAAAACTAAATATAGATCATCAGCATTCAAGAAATATAATAAATATTTTGTAAAACTTGAAAATAATGTTAAAGAACAGCCTAATATTAATAGAGATGTATATCACAACTATCAAGATGAATTAGGAAAAACAACAAATCTATTAACAAACTATTATGCAAACAGCAAAATGACATTTATTGAATACTTTATTTGAATATTATTTATTGGTACTTTAGGTGCGACTGGTTTCTTAGCATACTTACTAACTCTAAGAACACTTAAAAAAGTAAAAGCAAAACAAAAAGCAAAGATGCTAAATGATCAAAATCAAACATTATCAAATGATTGATATGGACCAAATAACAGTTCAAATGCTGGATTAATAGGAAACACTCAATCAGTACCTGTTCAACCACAAAACTTTACACAAATGAATGCACTTCCTGGAGTAAATAATCCTCAACCACAAGGCTACCCACAAGGACAACCAGGTTATGCTCAACCACAACAACCAAATAACACCCAAACTTTTGATGAAACAAACTTTAAAAAATAAATAAATTCTAAAATAAGAAAACCCTCTTTTGAGGGTTTTTGTATATTGAGACAATTTATATTTATCAAGCATTTATTAAAAGCAAAATATAAATTTATTGAAAATTAATATTTTAAATTAATTTAATTTTTATTAATATTTTCTTAAAAGTGAAAATTATTGAGAAATAATTAATAAATTTGTTTTTTTAAATAATTGGTTGAATATCTCGTAAATTGAAATAAATATTACAAAATAATATAATTATAGTGAAAGGATAATTATGACTAAAAAAATTAATAGAAAATTTTTGACTTTGTTATGTTCTTCTATATTTTTAGCTTCTTCTATTACTGTAGCAACTTCAGGTACAATAAAAGACCCATTTATAAAAAGAGATTTTATTCAATACCTTGATACAAAACACAGAAATGTTACAGGAAAGAAAGGGTATTATTATATAAAATCATATAAAGAATATTATTGAAAATATACAGCTTTATATGAGGAAGTATCTTCATTTGATGATGAAACTTTCACAGAAGATCTTTCTAGCCATTATACAACAATATATCAAAGAATTGAAGGTGGTCTAATTTGGAATAAGGACTATCTATTAAAAAATTCATTTAATTGAGATCTCGATTTTCTAAAATATTTCTCTACAGTTAAAGAGCAATGAGATGCTTTTACTAATGATAAAAAACAAAAAATAAATAATCAACGTTTTATTGCTAATGCTGCCTTAAAAACTTATGAAAGTGAGATTAATGATTTTAAAACAAATTTATTGTTAAGTAACAAAACATACAAGCAAACTTTACTAAATTATATCGATGAAATAAATAAAATAGATGATACATTTTATACTAGTACTTCTGTTAATGATTTCAACAGGGATATAGTTGATTTATTGAATAAAATAAATAAAACAGATTTAATTTATGTGTATGAATATAATGTTTTAAACAATCAAATACATGCAGTCAAAAATAAACTAGAGACTTACAAAAAAACAATTGAAAATATTTTTTTAGATGTATTCCCATACCAAAAGATATATTTTGATGAAACTTCTTTTGATCAATTTCAAGTTGTTATTAAAGGTTTAAAAGATAAATATACATCTCTTGTGAAACCTTCTAAAACAGATACGATAACATTAACTGCTGAAATATTACAAACTACACAAGAATTGGAAAAACATAGTTATAAAATACTTATGTCTAATTACATAAAAGCCTATGATAAAAACACTTTACTAGGTGTTATTGATTTAATAAATTTTAATCTTGAAGAAAAAGGTGTACATCCCGATAATTACAATCAAAATTTAAGCGAGATTAATGCTATATATAATGTTAATAATTCATCAGCTTCTTGTGATAAAAACACATATAACGAAAGAAAAGAACTAATAGATACTTGGGTTTTAAATAATCTTGTTTTTTATAAAGATAAAATATTAGCAAATATTAAAATATTTAAAGAATCACCTGAATTATTAGAATATACGGTTTTAGAAACAAAAACTACTGTTTTAAACGAACTTAACAATTATCAATATATTGTAGAGACTAAAACTACTGACACATTTAGAAATTCAGACTATGCCGATTATGAAACTAAAATAAATGAATGAAAACAAAAAATATTAACAGTTACTAATCATGATTATTTAATTAACTTGATAAAAAATACAAAAGACAAGGTTTATGCTAATGTTTCACCAGATAGAATTAATTCATTCATTGTTAAATTAGATAAGATAAATGAAGATATATTAAAACATAATCTTAAAATTAATCATGACTTATGTAAAAAATACAAAACTCAAATAAAAGAATTTGATGATTTAATATTAAGCAATAAGGAAAAAATTTATCAATTAATTTCTGAATGAAGTTTAAAAAGCAAATATTACACCATTCAATCATGAGTTGATTTTAGAGAGTTAATAACAAATATAAAAAATCAAATTAATCCTGATTCTTTTGTTGTTTCAGATGAATTGTTTGAACAATATAAAACACAAATAACGACTGCTTTAAATTCTTTGGTATCAAATAAATCTAAGCTAGATGAAATAATTGAACAAAAACTTTCTATTCAATCGACAAAATATACTCCAAATTCTTATGATAATTATTTAGTCAAAATTAAAGAACTAAAAATTTCATTAATAGGTTCTACAAATATTACAACAGATCAATTATCAGCAATAGAAATTCAAATAGCAAAATATGAAAAACTACTTGTTGAATATAAAAAACAATTATTAATTTTGATAGATAATAAGAAAAAGGCTGATATTAGTTTATATCCGGATTTTTCACAAGAAGAATATCTTAAAAAACTAGACTCGTTATTGACAAATATTAATAATGAAGCAGAGATAGATTTAATTAAGTTTAATGAATATGATACTTTAATTAATAATGCTAAAGAATTATTAAAAACTTATAAAGAGTTTCTTTTAATTGATGTATTAGAACTTGAAGCAATAGAAAAAAAATACTATTCTGAAGATTCGTTTAATCTCTTTTCTAATGATTTTAAAAATCAAAAGAATTTAATTGCTTTTGACTCATCAATAGATTTAACTAAATATCTAACATATAAAAATAATTTATCTAAAAGTAAAGAACTTTTAGTTTCATATAAAACATTATTAAACAAAGAAATAGAAAAAGTTGAACGTTTAGATAAAAATAACTACTGAGATGATTCATATAACAAATTAATAAACTATATAAATGAATTAAAGATCGAATATAATTCAATTGAAAATATTGAATTTATAAAATATAATGAACTTAAAATAAAAATTCATGATTTAATGGATAATCTTCAAGATCTTAAAATTGGTTTGAAAATATATATCAACACTAGAAAGAACGATGGTCAATTAATTTACTTCACAGAACAGTCTAAAGCTCAGTATCTTCAAAATCTTGATGTTCAATTATCATCAATAAATAATTCACCAATTAATTTTGATCGGGGACAATATAATAAGTACAAAGAATATATTGATAATCTCTCAACATCTCTTCAATCTAACAAGGAATGACTTATTAAACAAATTGCTATAGCAACAAATAATGTTGAGGAATTTCAAGTTTCTATATTGCCTGAAAAATACAAAAAGTTTTTAACGGATGTAAAAGCACTTAAAAAAGAAGTGGAAGATCAATTACAAATATCTATTAAACAAGCAAAGATATATGATGATAATTTAAATATCTTAGTAAGCTTAGTATGTGATTTAAAAAATTCCTTATTAAGTAAAATAGATTTTTATCTTAATGAAAAAGACTATCAAATATATCTTGGTTCAAGTGTATCTTTATTTAAAGATAAAATTAAGTTAAAAAAAACTTTTATCCAAAATAAAGATAAAATTTCATTTATTGAACACAACAAAATTATTGAGGAGATAGACATTTTAGAAATTTCATCATTGAAAACATTAAAAACCGATTTATTAATGAAAATTGAGAATCTAAATAAAAATAAAAACTTCCTTGAATATACTCCGCAATCAGAAAGTCAATATCATAAAGCAATTGATACTCAACTTGAAATTCTTAATAATCCAAATTCGTTAGTTAATCTAGATGTTTATACATCAATGAAAAATGAGTTAGAAAATTCTATTGAAAAAATGCTTATTAAAAATATTGATGATTATGCTCTTCAATTAGAAAAACAAATGGATCTTTCTAAAGATGATTATACTAGCGAATCATGAGAAAAATTTAATACTGAACTAAAAAAGAAAAATGATGAGTATTCATTCTTTACATCGTTAGACCAAATTAATTATCTAAGGTTGTCTAATGAATTAAATGGACTAAGTAAATTATTAATCACATATAAAGAGGTTCTTGAAAAAGAATTGATAAATAATCAAAAAGAGTATTCTTCTAATAAAGGCAAATATAGAAGTTCTGCATGCAAAAAATACGATAAATACTTTGAAAAATTAAAACATGAAGTCAATAACAAAATCATTATAAACAAAAATGATTACAATTCATATAAAGAAAAACTTAGTTCAACATCAAACTTATTAAATAATTATTATGTCAACAATAAAATGAGCTTTATGGAATATCTTGTATGGATTTTACTTATTGCAACAACAGCTGGAATAGGAGTATTAGTTTTCTTTATTAAAAAATCAATAAAGAAAAGAAAAAATGTTATATATCCCAATAATCAAGATGCATCATTGAATTTAGACCTGAGCAACCAACTACCCAACGAAACTTATCCAAATTACTTAGAAGCTTTACCAGAACCAGAACTAAACAATTACACTAATGTACAACTTGAACCATTAGAAACACATAATACTAATATAAAACCTAATTCAAACAAACCTAAGCGTCACAAGAAATAATTACTATTAAAATCCTTCTTGGTATCAAGGAGGATTTTTTGTTAATATTATTTATTAATCATAGAAAGTAAAATTACAACAATAATAAGAAACATGATTGAAATAGAGTATCATAAAAAATATAACATGATTTTACTGTTTTTTGACTTCCTTTGAGAAGGAAGATTTTTAGATAAGTATTCAATCTTTAAATATGTTTCTAAATCTTTATTAAAGTCAAATATGCAGCAATATCTATCATTTGGATTTTTGGCTGTAGCTTTATTAATTATCATTTCAAGCGTTTCGCTTACACCTTTTATATTTCTTAAACTAGGCATTCTATATCGCTTGTGCATTAATATAGTTTCGATTGGAGTACTGCCTTTAAACGGATACTTACCTGTTAACATTTCATAAATTAAAATGCCTAATGAATAAATATCAACAGCATTTGAAATGTTATTGCTATTTTCTATTGTTTCTGGTGCATTATAGTAAGAAGTACAAACGCTGTTTGGAACATTATTAACACTTTTTGAAGTGTCAAAAGAAATACCTAAGTCAATTATTTTTATTTTTTGATCATTTGTAATCATTATATTTTCAGATTTTATATCACGATGAATTATTCCTAGGTTATGAATTTTTGAAATACCATTTGCAATTTGGCGTGCATACATAATCGCTATTCTTGTCTCTATAAAACGATTTTCCTTAATTATTTCTTTTAGAGTTTTTCCTTCGATATATTCCATAACAAAATATTGCTCATTAAATGCGTTAATGTATTCATCAACTATGTATGGAAAATTTTTTGAATTAATTTTCTTGTGTAAAAATAATTCATTTCTAAATCTTAAAAGATTATCATTGTTATTGTCCTGCTTACGATACTTAAGAGCAAAATGATATTTATTTTTATCTAAGGTTTCAACCAAGTAAACTATAGCCATTCCGCCTATGCCTAATACTTTTAAAACCTTGTAATCTTTATAAACATTTGATCAACTAGGAGGGAAATGTTTGTAATCATTCATTTTTTTTCCTTTCACAGCATAGTAATATAATTTTACATAAATTAAAATTAAAAAATAAAAACACCTAAGTGTTTTAAGTTATGATTAAACGCTAAATTATTACTTAATTTTTAAATTATCTTTTTAATAAATTAGCCGCTTCTTCATCAATAATGAAAGTAACGTTTTGATGTGTTCTAAGAAAACTTGCTGGTACTTGTTCGGTCATATCACCATCTATACTATCATAAATAGCTCTTGCTTTATTAAGTCCACTTGCTAAAAGAATTATTTTCTTAGCTTCAAGAATTGTCCCAATTCCCATTGAAATAGCCGTTTTAGGAATATCATTAGGATTATCAAAGTATTGTTCATTTGAATTAATTGTACTTTTTGTTAATTTAACTTCTCTTGTTCTTCCTTCTTTTAAAGATCCTGGTTCATTAAAAGCGATATGAGCATTAGTTCCAATTCCTAGAATCATTAAGTCAATTCCTCCTTTTTGAGCAATTGTCTTTTCATATTCTTGTGCATTCTTTTCGATGTTTCCAATTCCGTTTGGAAAATTAATATTTGCTCTATCTATATCGATGTGATTAAATAGATTTTCATCCATAAAATAGTGATATGAACAATGATTTTTAGGATCTAAATTAACATATTCATCTAGGTTAAAACTAGTTACTCCTTTAAATGAAATTTCTTTTGATTTACATTTATCTATTAAGAACTTATATGTATCAATTGGTGTTGAACCGGTAGCGAAACAAATTTTAATATTTGGATTTTTCTTAATTTCCTTAGCAATTATATCTGCTGCTGTTCTTGACATTTCTTCATGGTTTTTTGTATAAAATATTGACATGATTACCTTTCTATTCTTCTTCCTTCAACATAAACATCTAATATGTTTAGTTCGTTATCCATTATAACTAAATCTGCAATGTAATTTTTCTTGATTTGAGCAGTATTTTTAAGATTACAATTTTTTGCTGCATTATATGAAGTCATCTTAACAATTTTGCTTAGTGGAACATTTAGAGAAGCTAAATTTTTGAAAGCATCATATAAACAAATTCCGCTTCCGGCAATAGTGTTTGTTCCATCTAAGGTTATTAATAAGCCTTTTTTATTGACAGGAATTCCACCTGAAATACTTTTACCGTCTTGACCATGAGCTGGTCTAATTGCGTCTGAAACACAAATAATTTTATTTGCTCCGCGATTTTTAATTGAAAACTCAACCGATTCTTTTGAGACGTGCATAAAATCAACAATTAATTCAACATATGGCTTTTTAACACTTAGTGCTGCTTGTAGCATTCCTGGATTACGTGAATCAACTCCACTCATTGCATTTCACATATGACATGTACATGAAGCACCCGCTGCATAAGCGGCTATACTTGTAGCATAATCTGCTGCTGAATGACCAATAGAAGGAATTATTCTATTAGACACTAGATATTTTACTATATCATTGTTCAAACGTGTTGGATCAAAAGAAATTTTTCGTAATGTATAATTTGAGCTTTCCATAATACTTTTTATATCATCCAATGTAGCAGTTCTCAATCATTCGAGTTTGTGGGCTCCTTTTTTTTCTGGTCCAATATATGGACCTTCAATATGTATCCCGATATTTTTGCATACCAAGTTTTTTGCTTTTGAAATGTTATTTAGTGATTTTAGAAACACTTGTCAATCAGCGGTCATGGCCGTAGGCATAAAAGATGTTATTCCGAAGCTTGCTAGTTTTTTTGAAATTCTTTCAACAGCTTCAGAACCATCCATTACATCATCTCCACCAAATCCATGAATGTGTGTGTCAATAAAACCTGGAACCAATATTCTTCTACCTTCACCATCTTTTTTTATTACTTGCTTTATTATATTATTTTCAATTACTACATCAGCATTTTTTATGATTTTATCATGATTTATAATTTTAACATTTTCAATTAATGTTTCCATATTACTAACCTATTATCTTTCTTAAATTTCCGTATGATCCTTGTTGACTATTTGAAGTAACAAATAACTTTTTAGCCATATCTAATGAAACGTTTTTTACTTTCATAATTATAGCAAGAGATACATTTTCCTCTGATGCTTTAAAAAATTTTTCTGCTTCATCAATATCACAATTTGCAATGGTCGAAATCATATTAAGACATCTAGTATATGTTTTAATATTATTAGGTTTTAAACCAACCATAAGTCCATTATAAACCTTCCCTAACTTAATAGCACTAATTGTTGAAATATTATTTAGTGCTATTTTTAATGCGGTTGCTGCTTTTAGTCTTGACGATCCTTCAATTAATTCAGTTCCTGTTTTTAGTGCGAGTTCAAAGTCTACAATTTTTGAAATATTTGAATTACATATACTGCAAATTAAAGCAGTTTTGCACCCTTTATCTTTAGCAAATAAAATTGCTTCATAAACATATTTTGTAGTTCCACTAGCACTCATTCCTATAATAAAATCATTTGGCATTAAATTTAGTTTTTCAAGCTCTTTAATAGCTAGTGAAGTATCATCTTCGGTTTCTTCATTATTTGTTAATACAGATTTATCTCCGCCACTAATTTGATATTTAAATCAATTTGATTCACCGAAAGTTGTTGCTATGTCTAAGGCATCAAGTAATCCTATCCTTCCACTTGTTCCAGCACCTATATAATATACTGAACCACCTTGGCTAATGCTTTTTATTGCTTGCTCAATTATAGCTTTTTGCTGTTTTTTAGAAACTTCAAGTGCTTTTATAACATCATATGTACTATTATTGAATGTTTCTACTAGTTCTTCAATTTCTAATTCGTCAATTTTTTTCATAATTCTCCCATTATTATTTTCTAATTTTATTTATTTTTGGTGAATTTAATATTCATTTGTAAAAAAATATATAATCATAACTATGAACAAGCATGCACTTAATTACTGAAAAGTTTGAATTATTTGAATATTAGAATTATTTATAGTTTTGTTATATATAACAGGAACTTTTTTACTTATTTTTATTGTAAGCTCGTATTATTTATTTTTAGCAATAATTGTATATTTTCTATTTAATGTTATCACAGGTAGTATTATTTTTAAACAACAAAGACAACACTCGTCAAGATTGAGTTGATTATTAATTACTATTCTTCTTCCGTTCATTGGGAATGTTTTATTTTTTACATTTGGATTAAGATATAAAAATAAGCGAGAAAGTAGCTTAATGGTTTCACAAGAATATAATTATTCAAATATTTTACAAGAAAATTTTGACAATTCATACTTTAATCAAAATTCTAAATTAAATAAAATACAAAGCATTAGTGAAACAATTAATATGCCTGCTAAATTTGAAATATTTAGTGAAGGTTATTATTTTTATAAAGAAATTTTTAAAGAAATAAAAAATGCTGAAAAATCAATCAACTTAGTGACTTATATTATTAAGCCATCTGAAACTTGTGATGAATTCATTAGTCTTTTAGAACAAAAGGCGGCTGACGGTGTTAAAATTAATTGATTAATTGATTCGTTTGGTGTTACTTTTATGTCAAAAAGAGCTCTTAAAAAACTTCTTTCATATCCCAATGTATCTATAAAATACATTGGAAAAATTTATTATCCATTTATTCATTCTGCAAGTTTTTATAGAAATCACCAAAAGTTTATTGTTATAGATAATACAAAAGTTTTTAGTGGTGGTAATAATATAAGTGATGAATATGCCTCGTTTTCAGCCAAATATGGACATTGAATTGATTTAAATTACACTATTGAGGGGACGTATGTCATCCAATATATTATTCACTTTGCTTTTTTATGAGATGTTTTTAAAAAAGAAAAAATCGATATAGATCATGATATAAATAGCATTTTAGCTAAAAATGTTCATAAAACAGATGATGCATTTTTGGTTTTTGACAGTCCAGTACTTAATTATTCAAGGGCTGAAAATTATTGAATTAAACTATTTTCAGAAGCTAAAAAATCTATAAAAATATCAACACCATATTTTTCTGTAACAGAATCACTTTGAAAACAACTTTTTATAGCAATTAAGTGTGGAATCGAAGTTGAAATATATTTTCCAGACTTACCTGACAAAAAACTTGTCCATGCTGTTGGAATAAGAACACTAAAAGATTTGAGTGATTTAGGTGCAAAAATTTATTTTTATAAAGACCATTTTTTACATTCTAAATTTGGAATTATTGATGATAACATTGCTTGAATGGGTACAAATAATTTTGATAGCAGATCAATGTTTGCTCAATATGAAACAATGGATATTGTTTCTGGGAATTCGGTTGTTAAACTAAATAAAATATTTGACGAATATAAATATCGAAGTGAATTATTTCAGAATAGTAAGTATTCAAAAATAAAATATAGCAAGATTAAAAAAATATTTTACAAGTTGATTAAACCACTAATATAATGGTATAATTAGAAAAACTTATTTTTAAATATATTTAGGAGATGAAATGAAAGAATTTACATGTACAATCATTGACCCAGCAGGACTTCATGCACGTCCAGCATCAATAATCGTAGGTACAGCCGGAAAATTTAAAAGTGATTCAAGAGTTGCTAGTGCAGGTAAAGAAGGTAATTTAAAATCTATTATGAACATCATGGCTTTAGGTGTTAAACATGGAACAGAAATTACAATCAAAGTATCTGGTGAAGATGAAGAAGTAGCAATTAAAGCAATTAAAGATGCGTTAATCACAAACAATTTAATTGAATCATAAAAAATAAAGCCGGGTACATTCTCGGCTTTTATTGTAGAAAAGAGCCAATGACAATTATAAAAATATTACTTAAGAAATTTTTCTTGATGCTAATAAGCATTTTAATTTTATTATCAATTAGTTATTTCTTAATAACTATCTTTATTGTTAAATCACCATACAATAATTCAAGTAATTCAATCTTGTTATCTTATTTAATTTACTTTTCAAATTTATTTAGATTTAACTTTGGTTCTATTTTTGATCCTACTATTTCCTTATCTTTTACAAATATACCATCTCTATTTTTTCAATATTTTAAGTGAAGTATTCTAATTGTTACAACAACATTTTTATTGGGCATATTTATCGGATATTCATTGGGCTCATTACTTTCTTATAAGAGCAATTCATCAACCATTTTATTTTTTAATTCTCTTACTTTTTCTTTTGCTGCTATACCACTATTTATTCTTGCTCCCATATTTATTAACGTAGCTGAGTTCTATAACATTCCTACGGTTTTTATTGATAATGATATTTTAAATTTTAAAGATTCTCTTTACTCTCTTATTGTTCCTATTTTACTTCTTTTATTAGGCAGTATTTCTACCTTTTCAAGTCTAACTCTTTCAACTATTACAGAAATATTAAAAACAGATTTTATTCTTTACATGAAAGCTTGTGGTATGAGTAAGTGAGGAATTTTTTGAAAAGGTATTTTTAGAAATTCTTGAACCAAACTTATTTCATTTGTTGTCCCTATTTTTACATCGCTTATTACATTTTCTTTAATAATCGAAAGAATTTTTCAAATTCCGGGACAAAGTATTATCTTAAACGTTATTTTTTCAAAAGGTGAAATCAACATAATTTTATTTTTAATTTTAATAAATGCATTAATCATTTTTACGATGCAACTTCTTGTTGAGTTTTTCCAAATACTCCTTGCCGCAAGTATTATAAGTAAAAATAAAAACCATTGATTTACTAAAAAAATTAAGATGAACAAACTATTTAAAAAGAAAGGAATTTATGAATAAAAATAAACTTTCTTTTGCAAAAAACAAATCAATTCAGACATGAGTAAATATTAATCCAAAAAGCCAATTAATCCAAACCTTTAATAGATTTTTTAATAAAAAAACAAATTATGTTCTTGTAAGCTTAACTATTTTAATTATGCTTTTAATAATATTTAGTTTAATATTCTATCCTTATTCACCTTCAAATAGTATTATAAATTCATCATTAATTTATAATTTGCCCCCAAAACATTCACCAAATGTTACTTTGACTCTAGAGAATGATCAACTATATCAAACAATTAAAGATATAGAATCAAATACTGATTTTAAATTATTAAGTGATGTAAAACACACTAGTTTTGTTACTATTACTTATAATTCTTATGATTTGATTAAATATGCTAATTACCTAGCAACTGGAGTTGAATTAAATATAAATTCTATTCTTGGAACAAACAGTTTAGGTATAGACAATTATAGTTTTTTTATACACTCGTTTGCCATAAGTGTTCTTATTACATTAAGCGCTGTTTTAATACAATTAGCATTAGGTAGTTTTTTAGGAGTTTTGATTGGATATTCAGCCAATAAATCTCTAAAAATTCCATATTATATTATTAGTTCTATTAGCACAGTTCCTTATATCATTATTGCTTTATTATTATTTAATTCTATAGGTTATAATCATTTAAAAGCATTGTTAATTTTAGGTTTTATAGGTATACCACAATTCTTCTTTAGTTCATATTCGTACACTCAAACAATAAAAAATCAAGAATATGTTTTAGCAAGTAAAGCAATTGGTGCAAACTATTTTAGAATTGTAATTATTCTTATTTGAAAGGAAGTTTTATTCAAGCAAATTTCACTTTTTAGTGAGAATGTTTCAATTACATTATTAATCTTGGCTTCATTAAGTTTCTTTAATGCAAAAGATATAAATCTATATTTAAACATCGGTAATGTTTTTAAACAAGTAATTGATAACTTTAAAAACTACTCATTCAGTTTAATGGTTATAATAATTACTGCTCTTTATATAATTCTTTTAAAGTTACTTGGTATAAACATTTATTTATCTCTTAATCCTAAAAATTAGAAAGGCAACATGAACAAAAAACAAGTTTTAAGAAATTTTTTATTAACTTCAACTATTGCTTGTGCTTCATCAAGCATGTTTTTTGTTTCATGCTCGAATCCTGGTAAAACAAGAAAAATAGATCAATATATAAAAAGTTTTAATTATCCGAATACTTTAAAAAGCAATAATTACGCTTTTAGTGAAAACAAAATTATTGAAAATGACACTGAAAATTTAGTTTTTGCACCACTTTTAAGTTATGAATACAAGGATAAAGTTATTTATGACTATGTAAATAGTTCAATTTCTGTTCCTACAAAAAAAATATTAAGGCTTAACTTACTAAAAGATATAGAAGTTTTTTGAGATGAAATTAATATAAAAACAAACAAACTTGAAGAAAAAAAACAAATTTATAACAGTGATGATTATAACCTTAGTCTCACTAAGCCAGATATAGGAATTAATTATTCAACTCCCATAATAACTGTTGAAAGTTTATCGACTCAATCTATTAATCATAGAATGTTTTTAAATAATATTAAAAGATCGAAAAGGGTTAAATTTAATTTAAAAGATAGTATTTTTTACAGTGATTCAAATGGTAATTTAACTTCATATAAATTACTAGCAAAAGATTTTTTAGTAGGTATAAATCAACAAAAAAATAGTGAAAGTTGAAAAAAAATTAAGAATTCATATGGGGTAGATTTATCAGATCAAAATAATTCATTAATAATGAACAATAATAAAAATTTATTAGACTTCTTTATTTCAGAACAACTAATTAAAAATTTAATGTTTAATCCTATTTCAACATTAAAAATTAGTGAAACAAATTCAACGTTTGATTCATATTCACCAACCTTAAAAGAAGCATTGTGAATAAGTGATTATATTCTTAATAAAAACGAATTAAATAAGCAAATTTTTATTAAGAATTTTAATAGTCCTAATAAATCCTTTGCAGAATCAAACAATAATTTAAGTAAAATAATTTTAAACTTTAATAGTATTTCAATTGATAATGAAACATACAGGCTACAAGCATTTAAATCATTTAGACAAAATCTTTTAAGCGAAGTTGATTATGATATTTTTAACTCACTTCAACAAAAGGAAATTAATAATTTTCCAGATGCTTATGGACTTACATTACAATTAAATAATTCATCGTTAACTAGTAATATTAATTCTCAATATAATCTACATTTTGACAAAAGTAAAAAATATGATTTCAATAATGCAGCTTCCTTATTAATCTATGATACAGCTTTAAAAGACTTAAGTAATAACTATGATATCTCTAATTTTACTAATAATAAATTCTCATTTTTATTTAGAAATTACTTAAAAGGACTGATAAATTATTCCGGTATTTTAAATATAATTAACCATAAAAATTATTGAAATAATATAGCTTTACCAACATTAATAATGAATGGAAAAGATAATGAATATTCTTCATATAAAAGTGCTAATGATGCTCATATTTGAGTGAATAAAGATACACAATTTTTATATAATAGTTCAGAAAAAATAATTACAACTGATTTTGATTTTGAAAAAAACATTAATTCTTTAGAGTCTCTAATCAACAACATTGAGAAAATTAAATCACCTAATTTTCTAATAATAAAAAAACAATTAGATTTACTAATTGAAGATTTTTACATACATTATAATCTTGCTCAAGATCAAAGAATAGAATTAACGATACCTTTATTTAGTCAAAGTAACGACTTTAATAATTTAGCAACTAAAAGCTTAAATAATCTTTTCAAAACGATTAATAAAAAATTAATAGTTACATTTAAATTGGCTGATGATAGTTATATTAAATTTAATAATTCATTAGTATCTAAAGTAAATTATTCATATATTAGTAACTCAATAGATTCTTACCTAGAATTAATTTGTAATAATGAATTATTATGTAATTCATTATTTAACTTTAATTTATTTTCTTTAGAACAATACAAAAAATTTAAAGAATATTTTTTAGATAGGTCAAATCTAACATATCAAAAAGTTGCAAATAACGAAAAGAATAAACGTGAATTAATATCATCATTAAAAACGTTTTTCAAAACACTAACGAATTTTGAGCAAGTTGAATTTATTAATGAATTATCGTTGATAAGCACAAGTCCTATTTCGTTAAACGTTATTAATACATCATCTTCTTTTAAAAAAGTTATTGTTAATAATAAACTTGAAAAACCACTTAACGATTTAGGTTTCAATAGGTTTCAGGATATTAAAATTTATTAAAAAAATAAAAAAACTTAGCTTTGCTAAGTAATCTGGTGCCCGAGACAGGACTTGAACCTGCATGAATTGCTTCACTAGATCCTTAGTCTAGCGTGTCTGCCATTTCCACCACTCGGGCAACTTTTACTATTTTACAATATTTTGCAAAAAAATAAAATTTTTATTTTATCTAATGCATTCTTGTTATAACTTCAATTTTAACTTTATTAGAATAGGATATTGACTATATATAGTATAAATGATTAAATAAATAACAATTATTATGATAAAAACAAAGTTAATTCATTAGTTTGTTGGTAATAATTGTTATTTTTAAATTATTTAAAAAGCGTTTGTTGTTGATTAATAAAAACATATAAATTGTAAAATCTATAAGTATAAAAATAATGGATATTTTATATTTAATAATTCAAAATAATATTTTATTTTATGAAAATAATAAAGTCAACAAGCATTAATTTTTATATAATATTATAGTCAAAAAATAATAAACTTTTATTTATTGAATACTTTTAAAAACTAATAAAAAAGATTCATTTCTTAATTTTAAGATCATGGTTTTCAGTAATAAAAGTTAAAAAAATACAAAAGACGATTAATTAGGAGTGTGTTATTGGCAGTTTTAAGAAATACTGATTTTTCAAATGATAGCATTTTTTACAATCTATTTATCGAATTCAAAATATGTTCTGATGATTTTAAAAGTTATTTTTAAAAATGATAATAAAAATATTAATGTTACATTGATCTAAGTATGAATATTAAATACAAAATAAAGAGGTAAAAAATGAAAAAAATATTAAGCATAGCATCTTTAGTAATGATTGCTACTCCTTTCTTTTTGACGTCATGTGTTAATGAAAAGAAAAATGTTGATAATAATAAGTATTCAATAAATGGAAATGTACTAAAAGGTGAAAAAGAATTAATAGATTTTTTGAATGAAAATGTTAAACCTGAATTAAAGGATGAATTTCAAGAAATTTATTATATAGATAAAGAAAAAAAATATTTTAGTAATATGAATTCTTTAAAAAAATATATAAGTTCTTATATTGGTGAAGAAAGTTTTAACTTTAACAACAAGCAAAAAGTACTCGATAAAATTCATAAAAATAATAATCTTATAACTGATGAAATAATTAATGAATCAATAAATTTTGGTTCCAATGTATCTGTTTTTAGAGGTAAAAATAATGTTGCTTATACAAATATGTATGATGCAAAAATGTCATATTTTAACATTAATAAAGTTTATAAATTTGCAGACAAAACTTTTGAATTTGAAGAAGATTTAATAAAATATATAAAAAATGATTTTGCCATTGAAATGAACACAAAAAACTTATCAGATGTACAAAAAAATGAATTTATTAAAAAGTATTTTAAAGCAAAAAAATATACAAGTGTATACAAATTGCCTTCTAGATATATTTTAGACTTGACTCCAAGCATAAAGGTTGTTGATTCTACAACAAACCAAGAGCATTCAGAGATTTCAGAAGCCGAGTTAAAATCAATTAAAGAAATTTTAAAAAACGAATCAATTCCATACATATTATCAAAAAATAATAATAAAATAATTAATCTTCTTGATCATGTAAACGAATCAGAGTTTGTTAACTCAAAGTTGTTTAAATTATTAACTTTGAATATTAAATCAAATCAAAATAGGAAAACGATAACGGTAGATACTGATAAAAATGAGCCATATTCATTATTTGGTAGATATCATTTAGAAACATCAAGTAATCAAGTTTTTAGTATTTCTGATCCTAAAAATTGAACTAAATCAAATAAAAATACTAATTTAGTTCAAAAAAATATTTCTACAAAAAGAAATATAGTAAATAAATTTATATCTAATTTAATTTATTCAGTCAATATATTTGATTATGAAAAAGCAAATAACAAAGACCCAGAACTTGTAAAAAAATATGATAAAAATGACTTAAAAAGTGAATCAATATTTAAAATTTTTTCACTTTCAAAAGAAACCGAGAATCTCAAAAAAAACTTGAAAAATATTATTGTTAACAAACAAGATAATTTAACATTGTGGGATAAAGTTCAAGAGATTGTTAAGATAAATATAAATGGTAAAAGAGGGAATATTTTAAATCAAATATTTTCTTCTTATCTTTCGATTGTCACTAATTTGGGTGAGCAAGAAGTGGATATTAAAACCGTATTATCTTTTAAAGTTTTCTACAACAAATTATTTAAATTAATCGATAATAATCTTAGAGATTGCATTACTGATGAGTTTTATATTGATGAAAAAGGTGAAAAAATGAACCTATTCAAAATCCTTGGACTCGATTCATTTAATATTCCAAATAACATTAACTTTGATTCGCTTGTTGACACATTTGCAAATAGCAATACTTTAGTAAATGCAATGTCTGTAATTACACATGCACAAAACAATTCGATTATTTCAAATGGAATTATTGACTACAATAAAGAAATGCTTTATGATAAAGATGATAAAAAAAATTATAATAGTCTATATGATAAATATTCACTTAATTCTAAAAAAATAGAGTCACTTACTACCACTAATTCGAATTCTGAAATTATTTTTAAATTTAATCATTCAAGTGATTCGAATTATTTAAATGCTCATCAACATAATCTTATTCAAACAATCAAAGAATTTAATACAAATTTATCAAAATACACAGTAGAAAACTTGAGAATCTTAAAAAAGATTGGTGGTACTGCTACTTCTTTAGCAAAAACGAATAATATTAATCTTTATAATCTTGCATTTGAAAGAATGATAAAATCAAATAATATTAGTGAGCAAACAAAAAAAGAATTAGAGTCTGCTAAAATACCTACAACAACAAAAATAGATAGACTTATAGAGTTTTATACTAAAGAAGAAAATCAAGCCTATATTAAGAAAAATTTAACTAATGAAGAATACTTTGTAAGCTTAGCAACCAACAAATTAGATATTTCTCAACAAATCGACAAGTATCAAAAAATAGAAATCATGAATAGAAAATTTGCAACAATTGCTAATTCTATTGATTTTACTGTTTCAATTTATACTTCGTTGTTCGAGTTATATAACGATGTTTATAATCAAGGTAAAAATTCACTTAATGTACTAAAAACAGTTTTTAATGGAATTTTATCATTTGCACCACAAACGCCTTATACAATGATGTTTGCATTCGGTTTAAACATGATATTTGATATTACATCGCAGTTTATTGGAACAAAATATCAAACAGACTATATTTTTAGTGATACCGGAGCAAATGAGGTGTATGTTTGAGACGGTGGTCTTTCAGAAACTAAATTTTGAGGTTTTGTAAATAATGAAATTAAAACCGTTAAAGATGCTAAAATTTTGAAACCGGTTGAAATTTCGCCAGGAATATCTAATAGTTACTATTTGTTTAATGGTAAAAAATATTCAGATACATCTAATAAAAAGCTTTATCATGATTTTTTAAAATATATTACATCATATCCTGAGACAGCAAAAATTCTTTTTGATGACTCCTTATTAGTTTACAGTCTTGTGAATTCTAATGATTTACAAAGTGATATCGAAAACTCTCACTATACTTTGATATCTGATAATATAGATAAAATGACATACTCAGATATTTTAAAATATCTAGAACCATATCTTATAAAAAATTACTACATAGTTAATGACGTTCCAATTTATAGTAATGTAAGTGATGAAAAATATTTTGAAAAGTTAGCAAATGCGTTTGGTAATTCAAAATTTAACCCTACTTTTATAGTACAAATTCCTGAACTGTTTAACAAAAAACCTATCGATCAAAAAGATGATAAAATTCTATCTATGGATGAAATATACTCAACGTTTGATGAAATTAAGAAAAATATCGTTTCTAACTTCAATCCAAATAGAGATAAGTATATTTCTATAGATAGAAATATTGTTGCATCAAATATATCAAATTTCGAATTACTTATTAACTCAGATCAAGAAGCTATAGAAATTTTAAAACAAACTTTTTTTAGTTCGTTTCATGTTGATCATAAAAGAGTTGAAAAAATTATTTTTTTAAAAAACAATAAATATTCTGACTTGTCATCATCTGAAGAAATTTATTTATATTGAATTTATTCAGATGATTTACTAAAAAAATACTTTCTTACATATGACGATGCATTTAACACATTAATGAACGGCAAGAATTTTCTAAATGTTGAAAAAAGAAAAATAGTAGATTCTAAAACGAACTTCTATGAATTTGATGAGCAAACATTTATTAGTTTTGATGATCTAGTTAAGTATTGTAAGAAAAAGTACTATACACCCAATAACTAGTAACGCTTTATATAAAAATCTTTGATTGATTAAATTATAGGTGATGAAATATGAAATATATTATTAAGATTTATTCAATTCACATAGTTTTATAATATTAGATTTTGTTTTTTCCACTTCATAATGATGCATATTTTTTATTTTTACTTATTTATCTTCTTATAACTAATATATAAAATTACTACACAGTATTAATTAATAATAATGAAGAGCATATGATATTACCTTTTAATCTTTAAAGAAAAAGAACTAATTCAAAAACACTGTAAATATTTGTAGCTTAAAAAATGCATAGAATGTGATATATAACACTTTTGACATTACTTTTTTGATTAAAATACAATTTATTATATATCATACTAAAAGTATATGTAATTTGAAAAATAATAGATATTTTTTACTGTTTATTCAAAATAATAGTTATTTATATAAAAATAATAAATATTTTATATATTATTTTTTGTATAATATTATAGTGAAAAAGAACGATGAAATTTTTAGTTGTTGAATCTTTAAATAAAGTCTACAAAACATTTTGATTCTTGACTCCATTAATATGGTTTTTTTTACCAATCAAATCCATGCAATAATTGCAGAAAAACGGTTCAGGTAAGAGCACTTTATTAAGGATATAAGCAATAACGATTTTTCATATGATGGTAATATTTTTTACAAAAACGAGAATATTAAAAATTCAAAATTAGATAATAAAAAAATTCTTTATTTTAGTACAGATTTAAACTTCCCTTATCACTTAAATTGTTTAAATTTTATTTATGAATATACATTTTTAATAACTGGTAAATTTTGTTCAAAAGAAAAAATTAAAGATCTTTTTATTGAATACAAATTAGATAAAGTGCTAACCAAAAACCCAAATAAACTTTCAAGTGGTGAAAAGAAAAAATTAATTATTCTTTTAGCCGAAATATCACAACCTGAACTTTTGATTCTGGATGAACCAGATTCTAATTTAGATATTTTTTCTAGAAAATTTATATATGAAAAACTTATTTATTTTAAAAAAAATGGAACAACAATAATTATCGCTACTCATATTATTGAAAGTATAGAAAATATAATTGATTATGCTTTCATAATAAAAGATAAAAAAATTGTTTTTAATGATTTTATTAGTAAACGCAACACGCTTCTTGAAAAAGTTAATTCCATTTATGGTCGAAAATTTAAGGAAGAATCATAAAATGAAACAACTTTTAAAAAGACATTGAAGGTATAATCTATTAAATAAGTACTTACTAATTTTTGTTTCATTTTTTGTAATATTGTATCTTTGTTCAATTATTTTATTAACGATTAATAATAATATAAACTTGTTTAATTGAATTCTATATTTTGCAAATTTTACAATTTGTATTTTATTTATAACAATTTTATTCATTAACATGTTTATACTTACAAAAAGTAACCAATATGATCAGATAATAAATTCACACTTTTTTAATCAAAAAAAAGTTTATAAATCAAAAATACTACATACATTTATTTTAATTTTTTTATTTAATTTTTTACTTATTCCATTAGATTATATATTAACAATTTCTCTTTATTATAACTATTGAGTGGCATATTTATTCCCTTTAATAAAATATTTAATTAATATTATAGTTTGCATATTTATAACAATTTTGTATTCTACAATTAACATAATAATTAAGAAAAATGTATTAAAGTCTGTTCTTATTGGTTTTTTATCAATATTTATATTATTAACTCCTATAATAAATAAATCTATCAATATATCTCTTAATCATAATTTTTCTGTTAACAATGATAAAAAAATAAAAATATATGAAAAGGATAAAAGCAATACTGGATTTAATCGGTTAATTATACCTAGTAATAATGATTATAAAGAATTAAGTGCATTAAATATAGATTTTGATTTGATTAATAATATTTATAAAATTCCATCAATTTTAATAAACAAATCAATTTATAATACAAGTGATGTTCTTAAACTAGATAATTATAATTATTCATCATTAATACTCGAAGAAAAAAGTAATTATTTTAAATTAAAGGAAGATTCTGATTATTTTATATACAGATTATCTGATGAACCTATTTTTTTAAAAAACAATGATGAGTTAGTAAATATAATAAAAAAACATCTTGAAAAATTAGATATTTTAGATATCGATATATTAAATATTAAAAAATTCTTTAGTAATAAATCTGCTGAAATTAATGAACTGACAGAAGGATCAAAACAAATCCTAAATAATATTTTATCATCAACAGAATTACAATATATTTTGCGTGATTGAAATTTTATAGCTAAAAATAATCAATTAATTATCGAAAAATTAGAAAAAAGTTTATCTTTTACTGAGTCTAATTTATGAAGTATTTTAACTAAAAATTCAAATAATATATTTGTTTATAATTTTTTATCTGATAACTTTAATATTAAAAATATTATTCCATTAAATACATTTTTTTCAAAAAATAAGCCTATTAATAAAGAAGATTTGAATTTTATATCAAGTCAATTAATAAAGTTTTCTAATGATGAAATATATGTGTTAAATAAAAATGAAAATTATGATCTAATAGATAAAGAAAAGTTTAATGAAGAGTTCGAACATATTAAAGAACAAAATGATTGAATAAAGTTTATAGAATCTAAGGGTAATAAATATTCCAACATCAACGATTTACTAGATGTTATTTATTCATTTGATTCGAATGTGAAAAATATAAAATTATCGCCTAATGAATCAATGAGTAAATATTACAATAAAACGATTGATATTGAATATAAAATTACTTATCATTATTCGATAATTACTTATGTTTCATTGTTTTTCATAGGATTTCTGTTGCGAATTATAACAGTTATAAAAATAGTTAAAAAAGGAGTTTTTTATGTTTAAAAAAACAAATATTTTTTTTAAAATTATCAGTACATTTTTATTAACAATAATAATGCTTTTAGTTTCGTTTTCCGGTATTGATATTAACAAAAAAGAGATTTATGATCAGCGATTTATAATTAATGTTAATAATGATGAAAAAGTTTTTGATTCAAGAAAAGATATTCTAAAATATTTTATGAAAAATAATATTGTTCAAAATGTCCCTATTATAGGAGAGAAAAAGTATAAAAACGAATACAATGAGCTACAAATAGATAACGATTGTGCAACAACTTTGGAAAACAAAAAACTTCATCCTGCATACAAAGAAATAAATTCAGGATATGTTCATTCTCCACAAATGGCAGCTCTTTCATATATCCCAGAATATGCAATAGTTAAAAGATATGAGGATAATTTAGGCAATAAATATCGCGAAAAAGATGCAGCAATAGAATCGATGAAAAAGTATGATAAAAAATTATTGTTTAAAAATGCATACATTAATTTTGACAATAATTTTTACAATCCATTTATTAAGGAAGATGTCAATAACTTTATTAATCGTGTTGTATATTCTGATAATGCAAATAACATAAAAAAGAAAAAAGTAATTTTTAAAAATGATGATAAATATATTACAGTAGACCCAAATAAAGAAAGTGAAATTTTAAATAATCTAAAAAATGAATTAAAAGTAAATCTAAAAAATATTTTAATGGAAAATAATAATAGTTTAAAGTATTTCAAGGTTTCTTTATTTATGGATGATGCAAAAAATGAAATTTCTGATTTTAATAGCAATAACTATTCATTTGATAAAGACTTTGCATATTTTGATGTAAATGATAAATGATTATTAGGTGATTACCTTACTGATGCTTTTGAAGATAGGGATGATTATGGTAATTTTATTTTAATATATAAAAAATTAGTAACAAGACTTTATAATTATTATTCACTTAATGATCTCAATAATACAATTGTAGGTGAGATAGAACCATTAGAAAAAAAACAAAAAATAAAATCATTAAATAAAGTCACTGATACTTTTTCTCATGATGGTTTTTATGATTTGGTAGATGGTTATTATTGATATGGTCAATATTTTGCTTCTTTACAAGAGAATAAAAACTTTTTGAACCAAAATAAACTTGAAATAAAAACACATTTTAAACAAAAAACTTATCATCAAAAATCAAGTCTTACTTGGGCTTATCCTGCAACTATTTTTAATGAATACAGAGGAAACAAGAATTTTGGTATAAGAATTAAGGTAGAATTAGATATTGATAAATTAAGAGAAAGATTTGAATATATTTTTGATAGATTGATTAGAAGAGAAAAAAAACATGTAAATATCATCTTTAATGAATTAGTTTCAAAAATAAATAATAAATCATTAATAAATAATATCATTGATAATAAAAATAATAAGTTTACAAGTGAATACTTCATCTCTGAAAAATCAAATTTTAAAATCGAAAAAAAGTTAAATGATTTAGAAATAGAAAAACAAATAAATAATTTTTTTGAAACAGGAATAAATAGTTTGAATTTTGATGCTAAAGGATTTGTATACAAATTTGATAACGAAATTATTGCATATAGATCTGGTGATGAAATAGTAAATTTAATATTTAATAAACATTTAGCCGAAAATCATTTATTTGGATTCGATGAAGAAGACTTCATTATCAATACTAATAAAACTTTTATGAGAATGAGCAATTTTTTAACTAATAATGAAAAAAATAATAATAAAATTGATATCATCAGCAATGATAATGAATATATAAAACAATATTCTATATATGTAAATTCAAAAATTAACAAGATATTTAATTCCATAAAAAATAATGAAAATGAAATATTTATAAATAATGATCCTAAGTTATATATAGTTTTAAATAATACGAAACTTGAACTAAGAACGTCATTAACTAATATAAAAAGAACAAATAATTTACTAGATTTTAGATTTTTTAAAAATTATAATGATGAAACAGTTTCAAAAAAAATAATTTCAGAGAACGACTATTTAAAAACACTCAATCATAAGCCTAAAATATTTTATTTTGTTTCGGGATTAGAAAGTTCGCTTGAAGCAAACGGATTAAAATTACCAACGAAATTTCTAGAATTTAATGATGAAGTAATCCTTGTATTAAATAACAGAATAATTTTAGATAAGTTACTAAATCGCTCAATGGAAAAAATATATGTTGAATTAGATGCAAATAACAATAAAAAGATGTTTAACTTAAATATTTTTAATGTTTATATGTTAAATATTAATGGTAATAAAATATATTTCGACGATTTAGAAAATATAAACAAATATATTAATAGGTATATTGATCAGAATATGAAGATTAAATATAAAATAAAGAGGTAAGAAATGAAAAAAATATTAAGTATAGCATCTTTAGTAACAATTGCTGCTCCATTGTTTTTGGCATCGTGCGTTAATGAAAAGCAAAAGATTGATAATAATAAGTATTCAATAAATGGAAATGTACTAAAAGGTGAAAAAGAATTAATAGATTTTTTGAACGAAAATGTTAAACCTGAATTAAAGGATGACTTTCAAGAAATTTATTATATAGATAAAGAAAAAAAATATTTTAGTAATATGAATTCTTTAAAAAAATATATAAGTTCTTCTATAGGAGAGGAAATTTTTAGTTTCAAAAATAAAGAAGAAATAATTGATAAAATACATAAGAATAATAATATTGTTACCGACGATATAATTAATGAATCGATAAATTTTGATTATGATATACCTGTTTTTAGAGGTAAAAACAATGTTGCATATAAAAATAAAAAAGATGCAAAAATGTCCTATTTTAATATAAACAAAATTTATAAATTTGCAGACAAAACTTTTGAATTCGAAGAAGATTTAAAAAAATATATAAAAAATGATTTTGCTATTGAAATGAATTCTAAAAAAATGAATAAAGATCAAAAAAAAGAGTATGTAAAAAAATATTTTAAAATTGAGGAATTTACCAATATATATAAACTTCCAAGTGATTATATATTGGATTTAACACCAAGTGTAAAAGTTTTTGATCCCAAAGCAAATAAGGAATATTTCGAACTTTCTAAACCTGAATTAAAATCTGTTAAAGAAGTTTTAAAAAATGAATCTTCATTATACATCTGTTCAAAGAATAAGTCAAAAGTTATAAATTTAAATGAATTATTTAATGAAAATGAGTTAAAAAATTCTGATTTATTTAAACTTTTAACATTAAAAATTGATTCTAATAATAACAAAAAAACAATAGTTGTTGATACAGATAAAAATGAACCTTATTCTTTGTTTGGAAAGTATCAACTTGAAACATCAAGTAATCAAGTTTTTAGTATTTCTGACCCCAAAAATTGATCTAAATCAAATAAAAATACTAATTTAGTTCAAAAAATATTTCTACAAAAAGAAATATAGTAAATAAATTTATATCTAATTTAATTTATTCAGTCAATATATTTGATTATGAAAAAGCAAATAACAAAGACCCAGAACTTGTAAAAAAATATGATAAAAATGACTTAAAAAGCGAATCAATATTTAAAATTTTTTCGCTTTCAAATGAAACTGAGATCCTCAAAAAAAATCTGGAAAATATTATTATTAACAAACAAAACAATTCAACACTATGGGATAAAGTTCAAGAAATAGTAAATATAAATATTGAAGGAAAAAGAGGAACGATATTTAATCAAATATTTTCAACTTATCTTTCAATTTCTACGAATTTAGCAGAATATGGAGCTGACTCAAAAACCGTATTATCTTTTAAAGTTTTCTACAACAAATTATTTAAATTAATCGATAATAATCTTAGAGATTGCATTACTGATGAGTTTTATATTGATGAAAAAGGTGAAAAAATGAACCTATTCAAAATCCTTGGACTCGATTCATTTAATATTCCAAATAACATTAACTTCGATTCGCTTGTTGACACATTTGCAAATAGCAATACTTTAGTAAATGCAATGTCTGTAATTACACATGCACAAAACAATTCGATTATTTCAAATGGAATTATTGACTACAATAAAGAAATGCTTTATGATAAAGATGATAAAAAAAATTATAATAGTCTATATGATAAATATTCACTTAATTCTAAAAAAATAGAGTCACTTACTACCACTAATTCTAATTCTGAAATTATTTTTAAATTTAATCATTCAAGTGATTCGAATTATTTAAATGCTCATCAACATAATCTTATTCAAACAATCAAAGAATTTAATACAAATTTATCGAAATACACAGTAGAAAACTTGAGAATCTTAAAAAAGATTGGTGGTACTGCTACTTCTTTAGCAAAAACGAATAATATTAATCTTTATAATCTTGCATTTGAAAGAATGATAAAATCAAATAATATTAGTGAGCAAACAAAAAAAGAATTAGAGTCTGCTAAAATACCTACAACAACAAAAATAGATAGACTTATAGAGTTTTATACTAAAGAAGAAAATCAAGCCTATATTAAGAAAAATTTAACTAATGAAGAATACTTTGTAAGCTTAGCAACCAACAAATTAGATATTTCTCAACAAATCGACAAGTATCAAAAAATAGAAATCATGAATAGAAAATTTGCAACAATTGCTAATTCTATTGATTTTACTGTTTCAATTTATACTTCGTTGTTCGAGTTATATAACGATGTTTATAATCAAGGTAAAAATTCACTTAATGTACTAAAAACAGTTTTTAATGGAATTTTATCATTTGCACCACAAACGCCTTATACAATGATGTTTGCATTCGGTTTAAACATGATATTTGATATTACATCGCAGTTTATTGGAACAAAATATCAAACAGACTATATTTTTAGTGATACCGGAGCAAATGAGGTGTATGTTTGAGACGGTGGTCTTTCAGAAACTAAATTTTGAGGTTTTGTAAATAATGAAATTAAAACCGTTAAAGATGCTAAAATTTTGAAACCGGTTGAAATTTCGCCAGGAATATCTAATAGTTACTATTTGTTTAATGGTAAAAAATATTCTAAGTTTGATGAATCAATACTGACTATTGATTTTAAAAACTATTTAACTTCAAACCCAGAAGTTCTTAAGGAATTTTTTGAAGACTTTACTATTGTATATAGTTTATCTAACACATCAGCTGTGGAAAAAGCAATTACTTTTTCTTCGGAAAGTGAAATTATAACCAAAGACATTAATAAAATGGATTATTTAGATGTTTTAAAATATTTGAATAGATACCGTATGGCAGAATATATCTTCTTAAATGATGTACGTGAGTTAGTTAATGTAGATGATGAAGATTTCTTTGATAAATTAGCCAATTCTTTTAAAGATTTAAAATTTAAACCAACTTTCATAGTTCAAGTTCCAGAGTTAATTAATAAAAAACCGGTCGATCAAGAGAATAACAAAAATATTTCACTAGATGAGTTATATATATCTTTTGAAGAACTTAAAAAAAATATTGTATCGAACTATAATCCCGAAAAAAATAGATTTATTTCAATTGATACAAATATAAGACAAATAGATGCTTCATCTAATTACAGTTTACTATTTAATACGGATGACAATGCAATTAACTTATTAATAGATATATTTCTAAGTTCTTTTGATGTACAACACAAGAATGTTTCTAAGGTAACTTTTTTAAAAAATATTAACTTTTCAGATTTATCTTCAACTGAGTTAATAAAGTTTTATACATCTAGGGATGACCAATATAAGGTTTACTATTTTCTTACATATGACGATGCATTTAACACATTAATGAACGGCAAGAATTTTCTAAATGTTGAAAAAAGAAAAATATTAGATTCTAAAACGAACTTCTATGAATTTGATGAGCAAACATTTATTAGTTTTGATGACCTAGTTAAGTATTGTAAGAAAAAGTACTATACACCAAATAACTAATAAATTTAACTATATAAAATTCTTGTTATAGCAACAAGAATTTTTTAAATTATTTATAGTATCTATAATTTAAAACTTCTAAAATAGAGTGAAATAGAAAATATAATTTTTTATGTCTTGAAATACAAAGTTTATTATATAATAGTAATACTTTGGAACAGTACTCAAGAGGCTGAAGAGGCGGTCCTGCTAAGACTGTAGGGGAGGCAACTCCCGCGAAGGTTCAAATCCTTTCTGTTCCGCCATTTTTTTTATTTCTTTTTTTGAAAATAATATAAAAAATAGATAAGTAAATATCTATTTTATTACTTATATTCTATAAGTGTTTTTACTTTATCTTATTAACATCTAAAATTTCTGGTAAGTATTTTTTATAAGCTTCTGTAAAATCATTTTGATATGTTTTTGGTACATTATCCATATATGCAAAATGTTTATATTGTTCTCCTAAAAACTTAACTTCATCATTATTGAATTGTTCTAATTCTTCAAAAACTTTATTTTGATTATACTCATCAACAAAAGTTTTATTAATATGATAAGGGTGGTATTTTTTATCATTTTTAGCCTTTCCAATAGCAAGACCTAAAACTGGTAAAATATCCTTACTTAAGTTATATTTTTTTTGTAAATATCCTGGTATATCAAAAAATCTCAAGCTTCCTAAATAAACTGTACCATAGCCTAATGAGTTAGCTGTAATGGATGCATTCGTTGCCATAATATATGCATCTCCGAATGCTTGTAAAAAATTATCTAGATTTTTAGTATCAATTGTTATATTCTTTTTATTTGCCGCATATTTAGCACGTGATTGATCGACCATGAAAACAATAATAGCAGCTGATGTACTTAGGTGTTCTTGTGCTTTTGCCCCACAAAGAGTTTTTATTTCTTCTTTAACTTTTTGATCTGTAATTATAATAGCACTTGCAGAAACTCTCGACATTGATGTAGCAGATGAATTAATTCCTTCGACCAATAAATTAATTTCATCTTTGCTTAGTTGTGTGTGAATCATTTCTCTTACTGAAGAACGTTTTTTTAGTAATTCAACAATTTGATTTTTCATATTTTCTCCTTTTTTTATTTTAATTTTATCACTTGATTTTTAGCAAGTGATTTTTTCTTACTTTTAATTAATTTGTGGAATTTCCACAAAAAAAGTTAGGCATGCCTAACTATATTTTGCATTTTTTTTAAATAATTTTGAGATTTCGTTTCATAAAATTAGACCAAATCCTAATCCTAAAGGAATAAGTCAATAATATATTGTGTAATTTCCTGAAAATGTAGATATATCTAACATTTTAAACACATTTCTAATTCCCGGTACAAAAGCGGCTATTATTACGCATACAAATGAAAATAATGAAGCTAAATAAACTAATTTATATTTTCTAACGCTTGACGTAAGAATACTTTTATCACTCATTAAGTTTAATGAGTTTAATGAAGCTGCGATCCCCATGGTAATAAAACATGCTGTTGAAGTTAATTTAACAAATTCTAAACCGATTATTCCATTTTGTTTTGCTATTAATCCAACTACAAGGTAAGAACCGAGTGATAATAACGAAAGAATGATTGATTGAATTAATAAATTTATACCCATGCCTTGTGCAAAAATATTTTCATTTTTATTATAAGGTAAGCGATTCATTACATCTTTTCCGGAATCGACCATACCTAATGCAATTGCCGGAAGTCCATGAGTTAATAAATTAATTCATAATAGTTGTGAAGCGGATAAGACTCAAAATTCTGTACTTGCTCCAATTGTGTTAAAGAAAATAAATCTGAATGCAAATAATCCTATTAACATTACGAATATTTCTGTAAGTGATGAAACTAATAAATTCAAAACAACTGTTTTTATTTTATCGTATGTTTGTCTTCCACCTTTTATAGCTTTTACTATTGTATTAAAATTGTCATCCGTTAGTATTACATCCGCAGCTTGTTTTGAAACATCAGTTCCTGTAATTCCCATGGCACAACCAACATTACTTGCTTTAAGTGCGGGAGCGTCGTTTACACCATCTCCAGTCATAGCAACAACTTGATCATGATATTGTCAAGCTTTTACTATTCGTAATTTATCTTCGGGATTTACACGTGCATAGACACTTATTGATTTTACTTTTTCTTCTAGTTCCTTTTGGTTTAATTGTGCTAGTTCAGAACCTGTAAGAGCTAAATCACCATCCTTGTAAATCCCTAAACTTTTAGCTATAGCTACAGCTGTAGTTAAGTGATCACCAGTTATCATTACTGTTTTAATACCAGCTTTTTGTGCTTCCTCAATACTACTTTTAACATTTGCTCTTGGTGGATCAATCATCGCAATTAATCCTATAAATTCAAGCTCATTTTCATCAGCAAAACTTAAAGATTTCTTTGATTTGCTAAATTTCTTTATTGCAAAAGCTAATACTCTATAAGATTGATTAGATCACAATTCATTCATTTCATGAATTAATTTAGTTTTATTTTTTACTTTGCTAAGGATAACGTCGGGTGCTCCTTTTGTTATCATGTAAATATCTTCATTGTGATTTATTAAAACCGACATCATTTTCCTATCGGAATCAAATGGTAGAGAATCTATTTTAATATGTGTTTTTAATAAATCTTCTTTTATAAGATTTACTTTATACCCTTGTCTTAATAAACCGGTTTCAGTAGGATCTCCAACCTCTTCAAACTCATCATTTTGATTTAAATGAATACTTGCATCAGTACATAAAATTGATTGTGAAATTAAGAATTTAAATTCATTAATATCATTGTTTTTGCTATGAATTTCATTCTCATTCATCATATCAACAACAACCATCTTGTTTTCAGTTAACGTTCCGGTTTTATCAGAACATATTATCGAAGTTGAACCAATAGTTTCAACACTCGATAATGATTTAATGATTGCATTTTGCTTTGTCATATTGGTTACACCAATTGCTAAAAGGACGCTTGTAAAAGTAATTAATCCTTCTGGAATTGCAGCAACTGCAAGTGAAATTGAGGTTATTAATGAATTTGTATAAACATTTATATTGGTTCAACTTCCACTAATTAAATTATCCAAAAGTATTTGTGCTATGGCTGCAAAAATCAATAATGCAATCCCTGCAATACTAAAAATTTTACCTAATTTATTAAGTTTTATTTGTAGTGGTGAAAGCAATACATTTTGTTCTTTAATAAGTTTGTTTATTTTACCTATTTCAGTAAACGATCCCGTCGCCTTAACTATTGCTACCCCACGACCATTTGTCACGTATGTACCTGAAAAAATACTTGATTTTCTATCCCCTAATGCACAATTTTCTTTCTCCTTAAAAGCTCAATCTTTTTCAGTTGATAGTGATTCACCGGTCAATGAAGATTCAACAACCATTAAGTTATATGATTCAATTAGTTGCGCATCTGCACTTATTGTATCTCCAGCCTCTATTACTAAAATATCACCTGGCACCAACATACTGGAAGGTATTAAAATCATTCTACCATTTCTTAAAACTTTGGCATTTGTTTCATTAATTTTTTCTAATGCTTTTACTGCCTGGTCACTTTTTATTTCTTGATAAGCACCAAGTATACTATTTAATATAACAACCAATAGAATTATTCCTGGTTCAACAAAACTTATAACTGTATCGTTAAGTCTACCTTCTACTCCGTGTCTTACTAATTCATAAATAGCAACCGAAACACTAAACACTGCTGCTATTAATAGCAAGATAATCATAAAATCCTTAAATTGTTTTATAAATGATACAAAAGGATTAATTTTTTTAGAACTGTGTAATACGTTTTTTCCATATTTTTCCAACCTTTTATTTACTTCATCATCATATAATCCTGTTTTTTTATTTGTGTTAAACAAATCAGAATTATATGATGGAGTATTATTTACTATATTATTTTTTTTCATCACATCCTATCTATTTTTAAATCTAAAAATTCTAATTAATTATATTAAAAATTAATTTAAATTTAATTAAAAAAGGAGCTATTCCATCTCCTTTTCTTTTTTATTTTTTTTATCGATTTCTTGAATTTGGGTAAGAACAGCTCCGGCTACAACACCACTTGGTATTGCAAAAATTGCAATACCTAAAAGAGAAATAATCACAACAATCAATTTTGAATTTCCTGCATGTGGTGCAAAATCACCATATCCTATTGTTGTTAAAGTTACTGTTGAATAATATAAAGCATCTCAAAAATTAGTAACTACACCACCTGATAATTCAGCATATATTTTATCATATTCTTCTTTGTATAATGAATCTGGTACAGCACCTTCAGTTACATTTCCTTCTTTTAATTTGTTTTGAATTTGAGTTTCTAATCAATCTACTTCGTTATTTCAAATTATTAAAGCAAATGCAACTATCAAAATAAATATAAAAGCGAACGTATTTATAAGTACAACTTTTTGTTCTTTAAATACGTTTACAAAAATTTTAAACGGTGTAAATATTTTTAATAAAAGTACTAATCTAAGTAATCTAACAAGAGTAATTGATTCAAAGTAATCAAAGAATTTTGAATTTGGAGCACCCAAATATTTAATAACATATAATGAAGATAAAGTTGAAAGTAATAATATAATACCTACTCCACTAAGTGGGAAAACTAATAAATCTATTCAATTGTTTTTCCTTTTTGATCTAACCGGATATGTTATTCAATGTAATATATAATCGGTTAAAAAAACAAAGAATGTCACAATCCCTATTATAATTTTTATAGGTTGTAATTCTTTAGTTTTTATAGCGAATGCGAAAAAACTAAAAATTACTAAAAAGGCTATAGTCAAGAGATAAATTAATCTTAAAAGAGTTATTAATTTCTTATTTTTTTCGGTTTCATCAGGTAAAACCGAGTCACTTGTTACAATTGTATTTAATGATTGTAAAAGTAAAGAATGTTTTTGTTTTTGCATGGAATAATTTTAACAAATCAATTAAAAAAATGTGTTTTTTTTATTTGATTTTATTCACTTGAATAATAAAGAACAATACTTAAGTAATTTGTATTACTAAAAATGTATTAATTTTTTAGTATTATCTTTAAAATATTTAAAAAAATATATAATGTAATAATATGAAAAACAAAAAAAATAATGTAATTATTCTTAGTGGTCCAAGTGGAGTTGGAAAGGGTACAATTGAAAGATTGCTTTTTGATTTTGAAGAGCTTAATTTATCTATGTCTTGCTCAGTTACGACTAGGAAACCTCGTGCAGGAGAGATAAATTCCATTCACTACTATTTTATGGATAAGTCAATTGTACAACAAATGATTAAATCACGTGAGTTCCTAGAATTTTCATATCATTTTGGAAATTATTATGGAACTCTTTGATCTGAATTAAATAAAATAAATCAAAAAGGAAAAGTGCCTATTCTTGAAATTGAAACACGTGGGGCAAGTCAAGTAATTGAACAACTTTCTAAAAAAGAAAATGAATATAACATTATTAGTATTTTTGTTTTACCACCATCAATTAATGACTTAAAAGAGCGAATAATTAAACGTGGTTCTGAAAATGATGAAACAATTCGTTCAAGATTAGCAAAAGCTGAAGAAGAAATTAATGAATCATCATTTTTTAAATATAGAGTTGTTAATGATATTCCAGAAAGAGCAGCTGATGAAATTAAAAACATTATTTTAAAGGAAATTAATTAAAATGCAAATACTACAACAATCAAATAAAGGAAATTATAGAGAAGAAAATCAGGATAGAGTTGGTTCATTTTCAAAAAATGGTGTTCATTTTGCAATTTTATGTGATGGAATGGGTGGTCATTTTGGTGGTTCAATTGCTTCATCAACAACAGTTAATAGTTTCGGTATAGAGTTCAATAACAACTATCAATTAGATAGTAAAAATGCTAAGAATTGATTTTTTGAAACAACTGAAAAAATTAAAAAACAAATGAGACTACATTCTGAACAAGATTTTACAAAAACAGATATGGGAACAACTTTAACTGCTGTTTTAATTTTTCCTGAAGAAAAAAATATCATAATTTTTAATATTGGTGATTCAAGAACATATGCTTTTACAAAGAAAAAAGAAATCATTCAACTTACTGTTGACCACAATTGATATAATCAACTTGTTAATGAAGGTCTTAACAAAACATTTGCTCATCGTGCTCCACATTCTCAAGCTTTGACCAGTTCTATTGGACCAACTAAAAAAACAACTATTGAAATGTTTGAAATAACTCCTGAAAGTTATAAAAAAATTTCGCACTTGTTTTTAACTAGTGACGGAATTCATGGTTTTGTGCCTGATGATGAATTACAGGTTGCAATGTCTAATACTAAAAAAAATAATGAGCAAAAAATGCTTAGTATTTTAGAAATGGCTGAATTAAACAATTCAAATGACAATATGTCGATAATATTAATTGATTTGATCGGAGAAGAAAATGAATAATATGCATGCCTTTCCACCTTCTTGATCAAACGTTTATAAAAAGTATAAAATAATAAAATCTATTGGTACTGGTGGAATGGGTTCGGTTTATTTGGTCGAAACTCTTGACGGCAAAAAAGAACGCTATGCTTTAAAATATAGACATAATGATACTAACATGAATAACTTGGCTCGTTTTAAAAGTGAGTTAAGATTACTGAAAAAAATAAAATCAAAAAATATTCCTTATATTTATGACGAAAGTATTGAAGGACCAAACGAGCACTATTTTGTTATGGAATATATAGAGGGTAAAACACTTAAAGAAGTAATTAAAGAAAACGGTAGATTAAACTCTAGAGTTGCAGTTACTTATGCCAAGCAAATTGCAGCCGGTCTTGGTGAATTACATAATTGCGGAATAATTCATAGGGATATAAAATCGGAAAATATCATAATTTCCAATACACAAAATGTAAAAATAATTGATTTAGGTATATCTCTTGATGAAGAATCACAAAGATATACAAAAACAAATAATGTTATTTGTAGTGCTTATTATAATGCGCCTGAAACCATAGAAAATAAGAATAATATTACTAAGTCAATTGACGTATATGCCTTGGGTATAATGCTTTTTGAAATGCTAACCGGAAAATACCCTTATTCTGGACAAACAGCCGCTCAAACAGTTATAATGCATCGTAATGCAGAAATGCCTAGAATTAAAGAACTTATAGAAGTTCCTCAAAGTTTAGAAAATATAATTATTAAAGCAACTGCAAAAGATCCAAATAAAAGACATAAAGATATGTGAGAATTTAGACATGATTTAGATACTTGCTTTAGAGTAGAAAGAGGAATTGAAGATCCACTTTCTCTAAGAACTATTAAACCTAAAGTAAAGTCAAGTGATATTTTTAATTCGAAGTGATTTATAATAATAGCATTAGTAGTTTTTCTTATATTACTTATTGTTTCAATAGCAATAATCTTTATATTGGTAAGATAATATGTTAGGAAAAATTTACTCAATAAATGCAGGAATATATCATGTAAATGATGGACAAAATGATTATAAAATACCTGCTTTAGGAATCCTGAGATTCCAAAATATTACCCCACTTGTTGGTGATATAGTTGAATTTAATCAAGATGTTTTAACATCGATTAAAGAAAGAAAAAACTTTTTTATTCGTCCTAAGGTTGCCAATATTGACCAAGTAATTGTAGTGATTTCATTATTTGAACCAACATTTCAAAATTATTTGCTTGATAAATATTTAGCAGTCATTGAATATAAAAGAATCAAGCCAATTTTATTTTTTACTAAGAGTGATTTAGGCGAAACAAAATGATTTGATTATTATTCAAAAATGGGTTATGAAGTTTATTTAGTAAATAATAATAATCCTAAACAAGTAAAGAAATTAAAGGGAATATTTAAGAATAAAGTAAGTGTTTTCTTAGGTCAAAGTGGAGTTGGTAAAACTTCTACAATTAATAATTTGAGTGATAATGACTTTAAAGTACAAAACATTTCTAAAGCACTAGGCAGAGGAAAACATACTACAAGGTTAATTCAAATTATTAAATTTAATGGTGGTGAATTAATTGACACACCAGGTTTTGGAAGTCTGGAACTTGATATTAATAATTTACAATTAGCACAAAGTTATTCATTTTTATATAATAATTTTTCTAAATGTAAATATAGGTCGTGTTTGCATTTAAATGAAATAGTTAATGATTGTTATATAAAAAGTCAAGTTGGTTCTGATTTCTGACCAAACGAAAGATATGAAAACTATCTAAAACTTTCTAAAGAAACTAAAAAGGAGAATTGATAATGGAAAAAAATATTACACCTTCACTGCTTAATGTTGAAGAATCAAAACGTTTAGATATGGCTAACACTTTAATAAAAGCGGGAATAAAATGAATACATTATGATGTTATGGATGAAAAATTCGTTCCTAACAAAGCCATACAAATAAGTGAAATTGCTAATATATCAAAAAACGGTCTTAAACACTTTAAAGATGCCCACCTAATGGTTGTTAATCCGCTTGATTATATTAATGATTTAAAAGATATAGTTGATGTTATTACGTTTCACTGAGAAGCATTTGATGATAAGGAAGATTTTTATGATTGATTAATTCAAAACTATGATGACTATAAAATCGGTTTAGCAATTAAACCTAATACAAAGGTCGAAGAAATAGTTGACTTTCTTCCTTATATTTCACTTGTTCTCGTAATGAGCGTTGAGCCAGGAAAGGGTGGGCAATCATTCATTCCAAGTGCTTTAGATAAAATCAAGTTTTTATATGAAACTAGAATTAGTAAATCATATAATTATTTAATCCAAGTTGATGGCGGAATCAATCAAGATACATCAAAGTTATGCTTCAAAAATGGAGCTGACGCTCTTGTTGCTGGAACATATTTAGTGGTTGAACCCACACCTGAAAGAATAAAAACTTTATTACCTAAATAAGTTTTAAATTAACAAAAGCACCTATGAACAAGGTGCTTTTGTAATTTTAGTCTTCATTTTTAATTATTTCTTTTAGTAAAGGCTCCATTCTAGAAATTACACCCGTAACTAAAGCATTCCCCATCATAAAATATCTTTTTTTATCAGGCATAGTATTGGTTCAATTTGCAGGAAACATTTGAATTAATTCGCATTCTAATGGTGTTAGAATTCTATAATTATTTATTTTTTTATCAAATATTATATGTGATGTTCTATTGATTGAACCTTCACTTGTTAGCATTGTTCTTGCTGGTTCATCGAGATTATCAGGAAAAGACATTGCACCTTCACTATATATATAATTATGACCTTCTTTTGAAGTTCTATTAATTTTTTTAGAACCTTTTAGAAATTTTCATTTTTCAAGATTTTGCTCATTGATTATTAAATTATCATAATGGTCATTAAAAGATGATGCTTTTTCTAATATTGAACTTAATGTATGTTTTACTTCATTTATAGGTTTTATTTTAGAGTGATAAATATTATTATCGATCATAATTCCACATTCATGGAATGAACCACTTTTGTAGTTTAGAGATATATCTAAAACGTCCTCATATTTATTTAAATCTATATGTTTAAGTTCTGTTATTGTTTCTATTGGAAATACTTTATTAAAAATATTTAATTCATTTAAATTAAGATTATTACACTTTATTGACTTTGATCATTTTAAATCTTTTCTATAAGCAAAAATAAATACTCTTTTCCTTTTTTGAGGCATAGAATAATCACCAGCATTTAAGACTCTTCATTGTGCATCATATCCTAAATCATTTAGAGTTTTTAACATAATTGCAAAATCTCTACCACGATTGCTTGATGGAGATTTAAGTAACCTGTCAACATTTTCTAATAAAACAAACGGTGTTTTTTTTGTTTCTAAAATATCACTTATTTCTCAAAATAAAACACCTTTTTTGCCTTCTATGCCTTTGTTATTTGAAAGAGATCTAGCAACTGAATAATCTTGACAAGGAAAACCACCTACCAATAAATTATGATCAGGAATTACTTTTTTATCTACTTTTGATATGTCATCATTTGAATGATTCTTGTCACCAAATCTTGTTATATAACATTCAAAAGCATGTTGCTTGTTAGATGAAGGTTCATATTGATTTGCTCAGACAAAATTTCAGTTATTATTTTCAATTGCTCTTCCATTTTCATCAAAAGAATTTATATGATTAAGCCCAACTCTAAAACCACCTACACCTGCAAATAATTCAACTACTGATAATTTCATATTAGCATTTCTCCTTTTTGATTATGTCTTCGACTATTTTTTTAATATATTCACTATTTAATCAAAAACATTGATTTGTCATTTTATCGCCATTTATTAATTCATCCATATCTGTTTTTGAACCTTCACCATATTTTATACCATTAATGATATAAGAACTTTTTAATGAATGTGGTCTTAGATGGAAAATTTTTGTTTCTGATTTTTTAGGTAAGTCATTTTTTACAATTAATTTTCCTAAGTTGTTATATTCTATTTTGAAATTTACACCTTTTAAGAATTTTTTCTTATTTAATTCTCACTCTTTTTTTCCAATAGTTTCAAGTTCATTAATTGGCATATTTCAAAATTTTGAACCAGCTAATTTATAATTACCTTCTTCATTCTCTTTGAAAACTACAAATAAGAACCTAGTTTTTTCAAAATAATTATATTCATTTGAGTTTTCAAAAATTTTATTAACAAAATCTTTTATTACAATTTTAGGAAAAGACACACTCTCATTAGGTGTTCCATTTTTTCTTACTCTTATTGTTTTAATATCAATATTAGCTTTTTGAAATTCTTCAGACTTATCTGAATTTACACCTAAAATTTTATTTACTAAAATTCTATTTATATTTTTACTTTTTATGATTTTATTTAAATCAAAAGCATGATACAATTCAGCTTCTGTTTTACCTATAAAAAAATTTAATTTATCTAATATTTTACTTTCAAAATTGCCATCAATTATTTCTTCATCTTTAAAAATTGAATCAAATTTTTCCTTATCGTTATTCATAATGTAATTATTTAATATATAGGTCATATATGATTGTTTTAAAGAAAAAGCTCTTCTTTTTGCTAAAACTTTATTATTGTAATATTGTGGTTTTAATATTTGTGATGCACTAGATCCTTTTGTGCATGCACCAAGATATTTAGTGTCACTTTCTGATAAATTATGAGCATTTCCTGAAGTAATTTTATTAACAATAATATTATAGTCATCTAAAATTATTGTTAAATCTTTAGATAATAATTTACTATACAATTGATAAAGATAAATATAATCTATACTATATTCAATTCTCTTTTTATTTCTATTTCTAAGATATCATATCATTAAAACATTCTTCAACTTCTTTTCTAAATGAGAATTTTTAAATTCTTTTTCAATAGGATTAGTGTTTGGTATCATAGAAATAACTAGTCTTTCTCCTGCTATAAATTTATTTTTATTAATTTCATAAGGAGTGGTTTTTAATTCTAGTTCTGCTTTTTGAAAATCTGGTAATTCACTATTATTTGGTTTATAATAAAAAAAGTATTCTTCTAACAAATTACCTAATGAACCTTTATTACTAGGATTATTGTAATAATCATTTATGTCTTCTAAATCTTCATTTTCATAATTTAGTGATAAAACATCAAGAAAAGTTTTTCCTAATAACTTTTGAGAGTAATTATATATGTCTTTTATGTTTGTTTCATCGTAAGGTAGTTTATTGCTATATTTAGTTAAATCCTTCATTTTTATAAATAACTTTTCTTAATTGGGAAGGAGTTAGTAAATTCATTAACTTTTTTCTTTAGACTATCTTTAAGAGTTTTGGCTTCAGGACTACTAGTTTTTAACATGTCGTGATTTCTTAGTATTGTATGCATTATCTGTGCTAACTCTTCTCATTTTGTAAAATCTCTTGAAGTCATTGCGGCTGTTCCTAATCTTAAGCCACTACCTAAAGTAGGACTTAATGTATCATTTGGAATAGTATTTTTATTTGTTGTGATATTAAATTGCTCAAGAATTTTTTCAGCATCTTTCCCTGTAATTCCATAACTTGTTTTAACATCTATCATAAATAAATGATTATCGGTTCCGCCCGAAACTAATGTTGCCCCAAGATTAATAAATGATTCTGAAAAAATCTTAGCATTTCTAACAATGTTAGCTCCATATTTTTGAAACATAGATGTTAATGCTTCATAGAAACAAATAGCTTTACCAGCAATTGCATGAAATAGTGGTCCGCCTTGGTAACCTGGAAAAACCCATCTATCTACTTTCTTAGCTATTTCAGGATCGTTTGTCATGATGATTCCACCTCTTGCACCTCTTAATGTTTTATGAGTTGTAGAAGTGATAATGTGAGCATAATTAACTGGACTAGGATGAACGTTTGCGGCTATAAGTCCTGCTATATGTGCAATATCAGCCATAAGTTTTGCACCACACTTATCAGCTATTTCTCTAAATCTTTTAAAATCGATAATTCTAGGATATGCAGAATAACCACAAATTATCAAATCAGGCTTTTCTTTCATAGCAATTCTTTCAATATCATCATAATCTAAATAACCATTTTTATCAACTTCATATGAAACTGAATTATAGAAAATTCCACTAAAACTAATTTTATAACCATGTGTTAAGTGACCTCCACTATTTAAAGAAAGACCCATGATTTTTCCGCCGTGTGGTGCAACCGATGCTATTGCAGCAGCATTTGCTACTGATCCAGAATATGGTTGAACATTTGCATATTCAACTCCAAAGATTTTCTTTAATCTTTCTATAGCTAGTGTTTCAACAACATCAACATTTTCACAGGAACCATAATATCTTTTATTTGGATATCCTTCACCATATTTATTAGTTAAAACACTACCTTGAGCTTTAAGAACATCCTCAGATGTGTAGTTTTCAGAAGCTATTAGTTCTATATGTTCTTCTTGCCTCTTCAATTCAGCATTAATTGCATTTTGCACTTCTTTATCATTAAGTTCTATATTTTTGTACATGTTTATTTCCTTCCTATCATTATTATTTATTGTATTTTTTGTTAATCAATTCTATTGTTTTTGAATCTGAAGTTATTCTTAAAGTGGTATTAATTAAGTTGTTTTTTTCGAATGTGTCTTTCAATTCGATATCATAGACATTAAAGTTATTATTAATGTCTTTGACATATGATTTTATAGATTCACCATGTTTAAGTCCAAATGTTAAATCTATAGATTTTAATGGTTCATTGTCTATGATTTTGTATTTTTTATTACTATTAAATTGAGGAACTAGCACTTCAGCAACATAAGCATTTGTTAAATCGTATTTAGGATTAACTTTTCCTATTCAACCTATGAGCAAGTTATTTTGGTATATTTTTGCTGAAACATTAGGATGTATTTTTTCGTTATTATCTAATTTTTCGAAAACTAATTTATTATCTCTATATAGTTTTATAATATCTTCTTTTATTTCTTCAAAACTTTTGGTTGTACTTGCTAATCCAACTACACTTATATTATTGTTTATCATTCCTACTTCAAAAAAGTTAATTTTATTGATTTTTCTTTTTTGATTGTATTCAACCGCTTCAAGCATAGAAGGTATAATTGAGTTTCTGATTACTTCTCTTTCTTTTGAAACAAATGTTTCAAGTGCTAATTCTTCTTGAAAATCAAACACATTTAAGAAATTTTTTTGTTTTGATAAAAGCGAATATGTTAATATCTCATTATAACCATTTGCTTGCAATTCATGTTTAATTGTAGATCTTTTATGTATTTTAAAACTTGTGTTTGAGAGCTGTACTGGTTCAAAATTATCATATGAGTAAAATCTGAATATCTCTTCTATAATGTCTTCAAAGTAATTTATATCGTATCTATAAATCGGCACATAAACTTCATTTACTTCTAAATCAAAACTAAAACCAAGCTTCTTTAATTTTTCAATTGCTGGTATGAATTTTTTTAATGATGAGGTATTTTGATCAGAATAAACTGATAATTTTTCTTTATCAAATTTAATCATTTTTTTAGGGCCTATTTTAGGAATTCCAAGTAAATTTGAAATTGAAATTTTATTATCGTTTAAGTATTTTCTTAAAAATAAAATTCCTAATTCTAAAATTTCATTTGTAATTGTTCTACTTGCTTGATTAGCAGAATTACTAAGTAATTTAATTTGTTTTACTGAGTGTCTTATTAAAGTCGGATCAAAAACACCTATTTCGAAAATAAATTCTTTTGTCTTTTCATCAACTTTAGTGGTTTCAAGACCCATAACTGATGCTACTGAAATAGGTTTATTTTCATCCCTAATAATAAGTACGTTTTCAACATCAACATCTTTGTTTCCTAATAATTTTAATTTTCCACTATAAAGCTCTGAAGTTATTTTTAGCCCAATTTTATTTTTATCATATACATGACAAGGAGCACCTGTTATTATAAGAACTAGGTTTGTAAGATTAACAGCTCAACCTAATGAAGTGTCGATATTATGTTTTGCTAAAAGCATTTTATCAAATATATTTAAGTCAAATTCTTTATCACAATAGGCTTGAAACATTGTAATTTCATTACTCATTCCTCTATCTATTGCGATATCTGAAAATAGACTACCTTTGTGATTTTTTTCATTAAAAACAAATTCAGTTTCATAGTATGCTGCCAATTCTTTTGCCATTACATAATATGAATTAGCATCATTTCTATTGGCTGTTGTAGAAACATCAAGAATATAGTCATCTAGTTGCAATACTTGCATAGGATCATCGTTAATTGAGGCAAAATTCTTATCTAGTCTTAAAATGTGTTCGCCTAAATCACCGAATAATTTACCATCAAAACCTAACTCTTCATATGAAGCAAACATACCTTGTGAAGGAATATTTTTTAAGTTTTTGGTTTTGAAAACAATGTCACCCATTTTAGAACCTTCAATAAAGCAAACAACTAAATCATCTACTTTTAGAACATTATCTGTTGTTTGAATTGTTAAATTTCCGTGTTTAGTTTCAACGGTGGCAACAGTTAATAAATCAGAATTTGGATTTTTATAAAGTTCCTTAATTAGACCAAAAACAACACCTTCAATTGTGCTAAATTTTTTAATGCTTTCAACTTCGAAACCAAGTTTATTTATAACTTGCTCAACGTCCTTATTTAGCTTTATTCCAGGCAAATAAGTATTTAATTTTTTTAGTGAGAATATCATTTTACTCCTTTATTGACCAATCAATTTTTTCTTGATTTGTCTTTTCTAGTAAATTATTAATCTTTTTGAAAAACTCTCCATCTTTAAAGCTTTTATGATAGCCTAAAGGACTTGGGTGAGATAAAAATACAACATTTTTTGGTTTAATATCTAACTTATCAATAATCTTTTTTGATGAGTTTCCAAGAAGTCCAAAAACAACATTTTCGTTATTTTTTATAACTTCTTCCAATATTACTTTATTAAATTTTTCTCAACCAATATCAGCATGAGAATTAGGTTGTGATTCATTAACTGTAAGTATTGTATTAAGAAGTAAAACTCCTTGCTTAGCCCAATTACTAAGATCGTTTGATTTAATTATAATACCTTGGTAATCTTTTTTTAATTCTTTAAAAATATTTTTTAAACTACTTGGAGTTTTATCTGATTTTGTGCTAAATGCTAAACCATCTGCTACTCCTAAAGTAGGATAAGGATCTTGACCTAGAATTACAACTTTTGTTTCATTGACTTGAAAGAAATCAAAAGCTCTAAACATATTTTGGCTTTCAGGAAAAATTTTATAGCCTTCCTTTTCGAATTTTTCTAATTTAGAAAGTATATTTTGGAAATATTGTTTTTTACCCTCGTTTTGTAAAATGTCCAATCAACTATATTTCATGATTAAATTGTTCCAATATTCTTAAGTCATTTTTATAAAGATCTCTTATGTCTTCAATTCCATATTTTATCATTGTAATTCTTTCGATTCCAACTCCTGCAGCTAAGCCATTCATACTGTTGGTATATCCAGCAAGTTCTAATACATTTGGATGTAACATACCAGCACCAAGAATTTCAATTCATCTGTTTTTATAAAACATATCAACTTCAACACTCGGTTCAGTAAAAGGGAAATATGATGGTCTTAGTCTAATTTCAAGTTCTGTTTCAAAAACATAACTAAGCATTGATTTAAGAGTTCAAATCAAATTTGGGAATGATACTTTACCGACACTAACAAAATCAAGTTGTTTAAATTGATGAGAGTGAGTAGCATCATCTTCATCATTCCTATATACTTTTCCGATTGTAAATGTAGAAAAAGCTTTATTACAGTTTTTTTCGAGTTCGTGTGCACTTGCTCCTGTATTATGTGTTCTTAATAAAGTTGTTGCATTTAAGTAGAGAGAATCGTGCATAGCTCTTGCTGGGTGATCTTGAGGAATGTTTAAACGTTCAAAGTTATATAAGTCGCTAACTATTTCTCCTACTTCTTGTTCGTAATATCCATTATTTAAAAATCAATCTCTTAGTCTGTTTTCAACAAGAGTAATGGGGTGCAACGAACCAGGTTTGGAATTCGGTTTCGATACATCAACATATTGACTTTTTATTTTGTTATTAATTTCTTCTGCTTCAATTTTTTCTTCAACTTTTTTAAATTCTGTTTCATAAAAATCGAGCATCTTTTTAATTTTAAGCCCTATTTCTTTTTTTTCTTCTGACTTAGCAATTTTAAGTTGTGATTTTAAGTTAATTAGTTCTTCATCCTTAGCATAGACCTGATTTTTAGCAATCTTTAATTCTTCTAAGTTTTTAATTTTTTTAAAATTAATCATACTATTTCTCCCCTTTTTTAATTTCATTTCAGTAATCATTATATTTTATTTCATTTATATTTTTACCAGGATTATAATAAATTATATCCTTTAATTCTTTAGGTAAGTAATCTTGTTTTATTCAATTATTGTAGTAATCATGTGGATATTTATAAGTTAGACCGTATCCTAATTTTACCGATGATTTATAATGAGCATCTTTTAAGTGATCTGGAACTTCATAAATTTTTCCTGATTCTATATCGCTTTTAACTGCACTCATTGCTTTATAAATACTGTTGCTTTTTGGACTTAGTGCTACATCAATTATTGCAAATGCAACTGCTAAATCAGCTTCTGGGAATCCTAGACGTTCAATAGTATTAAACGCAGCTTCCATTCTTAAAATTATATTTGGGTTAGCTAAGCCAATATCTTCATAAACTACACAATTTAACCTTCTGATTAACCCTTGATAATCGCCACTTTTAACTATAACAAAGCCATAATAAAGAGCTGCATTTACATCACTTCCTCTTAGAGATTTGTGAAAAGCAGATAAATTGTTATAATGTGCTGATGAATCTCTATCACTATAAAAATTTATATTAGGAATGACTTTTTTAAGATCATCTTTATGTATTTTTTCATTATTTGAGTATAAAATTCCAAGCATTTGAAGATTATTAATACATGCTCTAAAATCTCCTGCGCTGTATCTTACTAATTCTAATATTATTTCGTCATCTAAATTTAATGAATTAAAATATTTATTCTTTATTTTAGATAATCCACTAAATAAATCATGTTCTTTAAGCTTTTCAAAAGATAGTATTTGCATTCTACTTCTAAGAGCAGGATTAACTCGAAAATAAGGATTTTCAGTAGTTGTAGCATAAACAATTATTTTGTCAAATTCAAGAAATGAAAGTAAAATATCTTGCTTATCTTTGTTTAATCTGTGAATTTCATCAATTATGATAATTTCATTATTTTCAAGTTTTTTTACAAGGTCTGATTTACTATCGATTGAAGCATTAAAATAATCATATTTTAATTTCATTTCATTTGCTAATGCAAAAGAGCAAGAAGTTTTACCGGTCCCACTTTCACCAAAAAAAATAAAGCTAGTTTTAACTTTGTTTAATACAATTTTTTTTAGTAAGTCAAGAATATGACTTTGACCAATAATATCGTCAAGAATTTTTGGTCTTAATTCATTAGCTAAATTTTTCATAATATAATTTTAATTATAACTTATTAATTTTTGATTATTAAGCGAAAAATTAGGAACCATTAAATTTAAATGTGTAATAGAAAAGGTTTTTAAGTTTATCTATTTACTCTTTTTTTATTATAACATATTTTTTATTAAAGTGATTAAATATGAGAATTTTAGTAGGTATTCAACTCTATTTTATATAAAAATAGTTGGTATATTTTTTTGTAGATTAGAAAAAAGAACTTTCATTTTTGTTGTTTGTTCTGTATAGTGAGCTAAAGAGTTTTTTATAAGTTTTTTATAGTGGTAATTTATGTTGTTTTCAGTGTAAGAAACTATTGCTTTTCTTGTTTGATTATCTCATATTCCACTATTCTTGCTTTTGAGATATGTTAATAAGCTAGTAATATTTTTTTTGATAGATTTTGATTGAACTGATAATCTTAAGTCTTCCAATTCATCTAATATTTCTTTATATAGTTCATAATCATTTTCTTTTATTGATTTTGTAAGTAGGTCTATTCATCTTTCTTTTTTTGTTGGACTAAAATAATCAATAAATAAGTTTTTTATAGTGTTTTTTGAGTGTTTTTTATAACCAATGTATTTATCTATGTTTTGTATTAAGTGAAATAAATCAAGATGATAGTCCATTCCTAGAATACTTGCTTCTAATTTTAAAGCTCTTGCACCATCACAAACATAAGCCATTTTATTATTAATTAATCCTGTTTGAGAATTGAATTCGTTTATTACTTTGATTGCCTTGTGATTATCAGCAGATTTTCCTAAGTTTCTTATATCATAAATAGCCACCATACTAATAGGTTTTTTAGGGTTTTGTTTTTTACCTTTAAGTGGATAGTCATCATTAGCAAATATCCTTATTATTCTTAGTCTAATCATTTTTTTAACAAATTTTCCTTTTACTCTAAATGTGTTATATGTATCATCCGAGTCCATTTGCGTTGATATCTTATCTTTGTTTAGCAATTTAATAAATTCCTTAGTTTTATTTAACAATTCTTCATTTTGAATTATAAGTTGCTCTAAAGCATTCTCTCTTTTTAATCAATATTTAACAAGTTGATTGCTTGGATAATTAATCTTTTTTCTAAATGTACCAGCTATATAATCAATCATCGAATCTTGCATAACTTGAGCTGAATACTTAAATTTGGCCATATATCTATTAGTCAAATAAATATTATGGTTCCAAAGGTATAAGGAATAAGGTTAGATTTAGTAATTGGTAAATCTTGATTAGTTAGATTTGCTTTATAAATTGAATCAATTATCAACGCTATTATTGATATAACAAAAATTGCTATGAATATGATGATATATATTTTAGTTAGTGAAAGTTCTTTTTTTCTTTGTTTTTGTTGTTTCATTTTTCTCCTATTTAAGTTTTTTGGCTTTAATGTATGTGTTTTTATATTTAATAATTCCAAATACTATTGCAGGTAATACAAAAACAAATAAAGCAACTATTCAAATAAGATGTAATGGTTGTTTTTGTATTAAACTAAATTTTGTTGGAGTAATTCCACCCGGATTATTTGAAACATTAATAGTTTTATAGTTTATTAATTTTTTAGATAAAGCATCAATTCTAATGATTACTTTATTATCTTTGTTAGGTTCCTTAACAAGGTTATATAAAAGAATTTTGTTATCAGTTCAATTGTTAGGTGAAATTATTTTTAATTCTTTAAATTTTGAGCCACTTATTGAATATGTTATTTGATAATCAATTCCATTAATTAAAAAGACTGGTTCATTTGTGTGTTAATATAGTCAATTATTTCATTGTTTAATTCACTAAAATATTTGTTTTGATATTTTGGTTCATTCTTCTTTTACTTTTGGAGATTTTATATTAAGTTTATTTCAACTATCTAAAATAAAGCAATTTGGCTATTATTAAGTAAGTCATTTTGTTTATACTTTTCTAGCTTATTTGGTATAGCAATAAATACATCTACTATTTGATGTAAGGCATTTCAACCTGTTGATGTAGGATTATTAGTATCAAGTTCTAAAATATTTAATAATTCTTGCTCTCTAATAATTGGCTTGTGTTTTGCCAAAATATCATTAACAAGTCTTTTATAATTTTTTTGAAGTTTCGATAATTCATTGATTTTGCTCTATTATTAAGTTCTATATTTATTTCTTGTGTTGGTGGAACAATAATAATTTTATCTGTTGAAAGAAATTGTTTATTATCTGTTATATCACTTAATTTTACTAGAACAGTTTGATGAAGGAATGCTTTAGGAATTTCTATGCTTTCAACTCTTGGAATGAAATCAAATTTTATAGCAATGGTTTAACTATTGTTTCTTGTTTCAAGGTTTATGTTTGCTTCTAAAAATTAATTTTCTTTCAATAAAAAAATCTAGTAAATCTAAGTAAGATAATCTAGAACTTTTATATTTATTAAATTTCTTTGAAGAAATAGAATATTTAGATACTAATAAACTTTTTTCTTTTTACTTCCCTTTAACTTTATTGTTAATATTTTTTTCAGCAAGTCAATATAAAAGTGCACCAAATTCAAGTAGTTTGGTTTTTTTCTTTTCATCTAAATCACTATTTTCGATTATTTTATAAATATGCAATGGTAGTTTAGCTTTAGTCATTTTCTTGCCTTTCAGAGCAAATAAAAAAACAATTGGTTTTCCAATTGCTATCACACATTTTATTTTAATTATTTTATTTGTTTTAAAAGTATATAAAGGCAATAAAAAAATTCCATTTCGGAATTTTATATGGTGCCACTTACAAGAATCGAACTTGTGTTTCTTGATTACGAGTCAAGTGCTTTACCACTAAGCTAAAATGGCGTGGCGGTCAATAAGAGATTTGAACTCTTGCAGGACTTTCATCCTCTGCCGCTTTTCGAGAGCGGTCCCTTCAGCCACTTGGGTAATTGACCATTAATTATTATAAATAAATAATATTTTTTTAATATAGTTTGTTAAAATATTTTTATGGAACAAAACAATAAAGATTTAAATAGATCTAAAATAAAAAAACATTCTAAAACTACTAATATTGAATTAATCGCTGATCTTGACTTTGATACAAAGAAAAAAATGGTTAACAAAATTGTTAAAGATAATAATTTTAACAACACTTCTCTACATAAACATCATGTTAAAAAATCATCAATAATTTTAGCTTCTGTAGGTATATTGATAATTATTATCCTTATACTAGGTGTTTTATTCTATCGTTTTGTCATTTATCCTAAATCAAACTAAGTAAAAATCCTATTGTAATTGCAAATACTATACAAGTAATTAAATGACTTAATACTAAAGTTAAATATTTTAGTATATTTCTTTTTTTAATTGTTTTATTAAGTAGTGAGTAAAAATAAGTTGCGCTACACATATAAATATTTGTACTAAAAATATCATTTTTATATGCTAACATTAAGTGAATTAATGTAGAAGATGTTATTAATAGAGAAATTATGATTGAGTGCATTAAATGGAATTGTCATACCAAAATGCATTGAATTAGTACTATTGAAATAATAAAAAACGTATTAATTAATAAGAAACACCATAGTTGTTTTTTATTAATTTGTCTGATTGGATTTATTTTTTCAATGTTGTTCATCTTTGTTATTTTCATTACAAAGTAGAACGTATATGTAGCAAATACAAACCCTAATATTTGAGATGAAAGTATATACAACAGACTTTTAAATACAGTTCAATTATTAAATTTTATTATATTCATTGTATAGTTAATTATCAAATTTATTGGGTTAATAATAGGAGCATAATCTCCATTAAAATTATTAAAGGTAAAGAGAATTAACCAAGCGCAAATAAAAGACAAAAAGGTAAAAAAAGTATATATAAAAGCATATGAAAAAGGAAACTTTTTTCACTTTCCTATAGCTATTTTGGTAGAAGTTAGCCCACCAATTATAAGAATGAAAACACCAAAAAATTCACTTATAAATACAGAGTTATCAAATCACTTTTCTAAATTATGATTAATCATTTATTTTTAATAAATATAAGGCGTTTTTTATGTATGGTATAGCGGCTAATACGTTAAATACAGCAGCAACAATTATAGGAAGATTAATAACATATGAGAATCAATATCCTTCTCCACCAAATATGTAAAAAGAAGGTGAATAAGCAACAAAAACAATCATTGTTATAACTATTCCTATTGATAAAAGCATTGTTTTTACTTTTCCATAAAAATTAGCTGCTATTTCAACATCATGTTTGTTTAATAGTGATCTGCATCCATCAACAATTAAATCTCTAAGTATGAAAAGCAAAATTAATCAGACCGGAACCATTTGTCAAACGGCTAAGAAAATAAGGGCTGTTGTAGTCATTATTTTATCTGCAATTGGGTCTCATAATTTACCAAAAGAAGTAACGATATTTTCTTTTCTTGCTATTTTACCATCAAAATAATCGGTTATCATCGCAACAATAAAAATAAGAATAGCAACAGAAGTTGTGATTCTAACTCCTAGTTCATATGCATTATACGAAGAATATCTATAGAACCATAAAATAGTTGATATTGAGCATAATATAATAAAAGGGATTGCTAAAAGCAATCTTAATAAAGTTAACTTATTCGGTAGGTTCAGATTTTTTCAAAAGTTTGTTTTCATAATAATTCCTTATTTCTTGAAGATCGGCATCATATTTATGATCTGAATTTATATCACCCATTTGACTTAGTAGATCAATAAAATATCTATATGATTTTGTAGTTCGTTTTATTCATAAATTACTATTTGAAAGTTCTAAATTAACATAATTTTTTACGAAGTCTGAATAATCAGGATTCTTTTTAAAGAATTTTATAAAAGGATCACTTAGTCTAGTTTGTTCGAATATTTCTTTAGTAGTTTGACATAGCTCACCCATTTTATATTCACCAACACTTACTGTAAATTCAGCTAAGTATTTATCATTGCATTTTATTATTTCATTAACAATTAAGGTCGTTTTCTTGTGAAATTCTTTAGCTTCTTCTATAAAAATTCTCTTGCTTTTATTAATTTTTTTCTTGCTTATTGAGTCTTTTACGGCTGCATAAATGAAAAAAATCACTAACGCAGTTACTAAAACTCCTAAAATTATTCAAGTCGTTTGCCCGGACATATTATTTACCTCTTTCTATATATTATTTAATTATAAACCATAAAATGATTTGTCTAATTATTTAAAAATAAAATCATTATTTTTTTATCAATTTAAAACATTATTTTTAAGAATAAAAACAGGTATTACTACCTGTTGCATCTATAAGCCGCTTTCTGTTCATCCTATAAATAAGATGTGTTAACAATTTATCTAATCTTTCGATTTCAAAGATAACTTCATTTAGCTCTCTTCAATTCCCCTACCAATATTTGGGTTTCTAGCTCATGGAGTTTACCGCGTTTCACTATTCTCGTCTCTGTGGCACTAGTCGTCTAAGCTCAAATTTATTTGATTTGACATGAACACTATTACCATCTCAGGTAATGCTAGAGCGGACTTTCCTCTATTTTTAATAGCTGTTAACCAATGCACTATAGATATTACCACTTTTTAATAGAAATAAAAATCTATTTACAAACTACATTTTTTGTACCAATTATTATTGCTCAAAATATATAATAGACATATATATCCTATTAATAGACTATTAATGTTGTGCTGTCGTTTTACAAACAATAGAATTTTTATATTTTCTTGTTTTAAAAAAATGTAAAAAATATAATTTTGAAAATAAATGTTTTTATAAACATCTATTTTAATTATGCGATAATACTAATAAAGACAATATTAATAATTGTAAAATTGAAAGGCATATATGGTTTACCATATTAATTTAAATTATGGCTATAGAAGTTAAAGAATGAAGTTTAAATAATATTTATAAAGCACTTACAAGCAACTCAAAAAAATGTAGTCAATTGACAATTCCTATGTTTCAAAGAGGTTTCAAATGAAAAAAACAAGATGAAATCTCGTTTATAGATTCAATTGTTAATGATTATCCTGTTGGTTCATTATTGCTTTATAGAGAAAATGATAATAGATTTATGCTTATTGATGGATTACAAAGAAGTACAGCAATTAGAAATTTTATTAAACAACCAAACAAGTATTTTTCATTTGATTTTACTGGTCAAGAAGAAAAAACGAATTTATTTAATTTTTTTAATGTGGATATTAATAATGAAAAAGATTACGAAAAAATTACAAAAATAACTAATGAAATAGAAAAAATAATATGAAGTTATAATAGTTTTAATGATTTTGAAAGTGCTGATGTAATCAGATCTCTTTCAAAAGATTTGATTACAAGCAATGTAAATGAGTATGAATTCAAAAAAGTTTATACTCCATTTTTAAATTCTTACAAATTACTTGTTGAAAGATTAGAAGATAAATTAATTCCGGTTATTATTTATGATGGTGATTTTAATTCTTTGCCTGAAGTATTTAATAGGATAAATTCAGAAGGTGTTAAATTAGAAGAATTCGAAATTTATGCTGCAACTTGACCAAGAGAAAAAATTGTTGTAGAAAATAATGAAATAATCGAAAAAGTATTAAAAAAATATGACTCTTATCAAGAAAGTAAAGATTATATTGTTGATGGATACGATAGAGAAATGATAAGAACTAAAAAACTAATTACTTCATTCGATTATGTTTTCGGCTTATCAATGTTCTTATCTGATAAATATAATATTCTTTTTACTAGAGATGCTGAAAAGTCAATTCCATTAGCTTTTCAATTATTAAATTCATGTTTTTATGATTCATCCAAAAAAATATCAACAATTTTTAATGTAATTCTTAAATTTAAAAATAGAATAAGTGAATTACAAGAAAAATTAATTTCCTGCATTGATTTTGTAGAAAATAATTTAGCAAAAATTATTAGATTTAAATCAAATAATGAGCAAACATTTAAGAATCTTCACGGTACAAATCAGATCATTTCGTTTATTTCGTTTGTGTTTAGATGTAAATATGATTCAGAAACTCTAGAACAAGTAATCGATTGAAATACTAAAAAGAAAATTCTTGATGAGACATTGTGAAAATATTATGTTTTTGACATAATAAGTTCTAAATGATCGACCGGTCCTGATAAAACAATTTATACTTTTAATAAATCTAATAGATATTTAGAAAAAATCACCATCAATTCTTTTTCAAGTGAATTTGATAGTTATTATAACAAAACAAGAGAAAAAAAGGGTTACATTAAAATTCCGAATCCAACAAATAAAGATTTAATAATTTTAAACACTATTTATATGAAATATTTTAGTGCTGAAGACCAACTATCTAAACTTTTTCATGTCGAACACTTGATTCCTAAAAATAAACTTCGTGAATTAAGTCAAAAATTTAAGACAAATGATTTAGCAATAAGTTGCTTATCAAATTTTGCATATTTACCAAGTGATTTGAATATCATGAAAAAAGATAATACGATTTATGAATTTTATAATACAAACAAAGACTTTAAATATAAACTTGATGAAATAGAAAAAAGATATACATTCACTACTAGGGATGAATTCAATTGATTAAACAATATAACTTCATCTTCGGAATTGGTTGAAAAATATAACGAATATTTAGACCATAGATATCAAAACATGAAAAAGAAATTCTTAATAAGTCTTGAATATTCTGAAGATGAAATAAATGACCTTAATAACAATTTTAATCATGACGCATCTTGCAAGGATGAAGGAAAAAAACAAGAATTTGTTAAAATAGGACAATTTGTAAGAAATCAAATTTGAAGCCTTCTTGAATCGGGTTTAGTTGATCAAGAAGAAATAGAAAATTTACAAAATATTAATTATTGTAAAACGAAGTTTAAAATTGATAGAGCTTTTTTAACGAGTAAATATGAAAATACTTTTGATTCAAAAGGGAATAAAAGATATTATAAAGATCCTATAATTATTGGTTCAGAAAAATACTATGTTTCTAACGAACTTCATAGAAGAAGTTATTACTCATTTCTGGAATGGTGATTATATTATAAAAAATAATAAAATCAAAGACCAATAAATTAATGTGCCGGTCTTTGATTTTTGAATATTCTTTGATTTCTATTTTTTAAATATTCTTTCCTTTTTTTAGTTAAACACTCTTTTGGTATTTTTTTATATTCACTTAACTCGTTAATCTGATTAGCTTTAAGTTCATTAAAATTTTTGATTTTTATTAAATTACCTTCTAAATCATAAGTAAAATAATTCTTATCAAAAAGTAAATGTACATTACTTGAAAGGTCTAATAAGTTTTCTATGTCACAAGTATAATTTATAAATTTATCAAGAAATTTTTTATCAATAATTTTATTGATAAATGAACTAATTTCATTATTCTTTTTACCTTCTAACAATTTCCAACTTTCAGTTTTATAGTCTTCTTTTATATCTTTTACGTTATAAATATGTGCATTTTCAAAATTGTTTGTAGCATTAAAAACAAGGTTTGATCTTGATAATCTTGCTGATCTTGATTTTTCTATTTCTTTTAAGCCTTGCTTAATTTTTTGATCTACATTATTGATAATTAACTGAATCTCTTTAATACAATTATTGTAACGTTGAATTTTGTTTAACCCTGTTTCATGGAGTAATTTGTAAAGTTCCTTAAAAACCCTATGATTAATATTTTCATAAAATTGCGTTAGATTTGAATTTCTTATAAATTGATAATCTAAAAATGAATCTATTCTTTTTTTGAGACTGATTTCATTATTTGTATTTGATTTATACTTTAAAATATCAATAAACATAACCGCATTATCCTTACGACTTAATTCTGAAGTTATTTTGATTTCACTATTTTGTGGTTTAGAAAAACTTCCTCCTGCATTATTTCCTTTTAAAAGAGAAATTATATTTTTTAATGTTCCAAAATAATTATTATAAAACCAATTGTTCAACGAATTTATTTGCCTATCATTTAGGGTAATAATTTTATTCTTGTTAATGTTTGGACGAGGAATTTGCTCAATATTTTCATCGAAAATATATTTAAACATATCCGATCTTAACCTAAAATTATTACACTTATTTTCAAATCAACTTTGTGTAGTCATTATGTCAATTGAAATTGTTTTAAATTCAATTATATAATCTAAAATTCTGCCCGATTTTTCAATACACAATTTTATTATTCCATTACATTTTGTTCTCGAACCTGGATTATCGAAGTTTTTAGTTTTGAAATCAAGAGTAATGTAAGAATAATTATTAATGTTTCATAATTCTACTTCATACATTTTATAATCTCCTTGAATAGTTCTTCAAGTACATTTACATGAATTGAATTACCACATGTAAAGATCATTTTTGTATCACTAATTAAATTAGTTTCTTTTACTTTTAAAGCATCTTCTAATTTAAATCCCATATATAAGTATGTGTCTAGTGAGTTCATACTAAATAATTTTTGACTTTTCTTGTCATATATTTTAATTCTACTGTTTGCTCCAGTAGCGGTTAAAGTAGGCCCAAGACCATCAAGATCATATATGTATGCTTCAGAATTAAAACTTGTATAATCCAATAATTTACTTTTGATAATATTGTTGTTTGATTTAGTAAAGGAACTTGTTTTATATTTGTTTAACATATGACTAAGATCAACATTATTATCATTTATTGATTGTTTTATCACCTCTTTAATTGTTTTTGGTTTTGAATTTATCTTCGGAAATTCAAAATTATTTTCACCTAAAAAAGACACAGCAAAAACACGTTCACGGTTTTGTGCTGAATTATAATCTTTTGAATTCATTACACTTCATTTTGTTTTATAACCAAATGTTTCAAGTGTTTTGATTCAATCTTCAAAACTATTAATGAATTTTGATGTTGTTAATGCTTTAACATTTTCTAAAACAAGTACCTTAGGTAAATTATTTTTGTTTGCTTCTAAAATTCTTTCTATTTGATAAAGAAGTCCACTTCTTGTGTTCTGTGCAAGTCCTTTTTGTTTTCCTTGTTGGCTTAAGTCTTGGCAAGGAAATGAGTAAGTTAGGATGTCAATATTTTTTGGAAGGTTGTAGAGTTTAGTAATATCAGTGTGACTCTCTCTCTCTCTCTCTCTCTCTCTCTCTCTCTCTCTACTTTATATCTTAATTTAAAATATTCATTATTAACAAAGCTGTATAAATATGGAAAGATAATACTTAACTTTTCTTCTTTCATCTTGTAAAAATAGTTTTGACTAACAATATTTTTACTATCTGAGCTAAATGAGTAATTTGATAATAGTTCTGCCATCTTGTCTTTTGATATTTTCAATTCGGGTTTTAATGTACCATAGTGAATTATCATATAAGAAATGATAGCATCTATATAGAACTCACATGCACCCAACGAATTAATTTCTATATTCATTTCTTTAGAAATGTTTTTCAGTGCAGCATATTGTGAACCTATACCTGCAAAGGTCTCAAAAATGTTTATTTTTTTCATAATTTTTATTATAACGGATAATTAAAATTAGTTATATTAACGTTTTAAAGACTTATCTTTAATATAAGAAAAACTAGGTTTCACCCTAGTTTAAAATTTATTGTTAATTAAGCTTTTGCAAATTCACCTAATTCAAATGATTTCATTTCACTGTTTATAGTTTTACCATTTTCTTCTTTTGAAAGTGTAATTTCAACTTTAACAAGTGCTTTAGTAGTATCACCTGTTTTATCGGTAACTACAAATTTGTATGTTGCTTTGTATCCACCTAATTTATCAACAGTTAAATCTGCCTCAGCAATTTCGCTGGCTTTTTTAGTTTTACTTTCTTCTTTAACAACTACAGTAACCAATTTAATTTGTTCATCTAACAATTGTTTTAATGTTTTAGGTGCTTCTTTATTAAATTCACCTAATTCAATTGTTCTTTCAACACTTGTAATTGTTTTTTCTTTTTCTTTACCTTCAAGAACAACTTTAGCTGTAAGTTTTAATTTATCAGCAGTTTTTCCTTCTGATGTTGTTAATGTAACTTTGTGTGTGTATGTTCCAAATTCAGCAATTGTTAAATCAGCTTCCTTAATTTCTGTAGCAATTTTATTTTTTGCTTCATCTTTAACTACAATTGTAACCTTAGCTACTTGTTCATCTAATAATTCTTTTAATGTTTTTGTTGTTGCAGGAGGAGTAACTGGTGCTTCTTTATTAAATTCACCTAATTCAATTGTTCTTTCAACACTTGTAATTGTTTTTTCTTTTTCTTTACCTTCAAGAACAACTTTAGCTGTAAGTTTTAATTTATCAGCAGTTTTTCCTTCTGATGTTGTTAATGTAACTTTGTGTGTGTATGTTCCAAATTCAGCAATTGTTAAATCAGCTTCCTTAATTTCTGTAGCAATTTTATTTTTCGCTTCATCTTTAACTACAATTGTAACCTTAGCTACTTGTTCATCTAATAATTCTTTTAATGTTTTTGTTGTTGAAGGAGGAGTAACTGGTTTAGTTGGTTTAACAAATCCTTCTATTGTAAAATCTTTAGCTTTACTTGTAACATCTTTACCATCAACTTTTTTAGTTAGTTTAATTGTAACCTTTACCGAGTCAGTGGTTTTAGGAGCATTTTCTGTAATTGCAGTTACAGTAACAACGGGTGTATAATCACCTTGTCCTTCAATTTTAATTTTTTCTTTAGTTATTTTTGCAGCTTCTAATTTTTTATCTGCATCAGCTATAGAAACCTTAACTTTTGATAATTGTTCATCTGCTAATTCTTGAGCAGTTTTTTTATCACATGATGCTGATAAAGCAACAGGGATAATTGTTAAAGAACTTCCTAATGTAAGAAGTAGTTTAATATTCATTTTTTTCATTTTTACCTCGTTTGATTTTTATAATCCACTATATTATATAAGTACAAAAATATAAAGATAGTGTCTAATCGTAAATAGAAAATTTAATTCAATTAGGTAAAAGTTATTATTTTAATTTAAATTTCATAAAAATAGTGTTTTTTATATTATTTTACTTTCACTTAAAACATTTACTATAAAATTTTTTGTATTTTGAAAATAATAAATCATTTTTTTAGTAATTTTCATAAGTATCGGTTATTAACAAAAAACAACTTGTTTTATTTATAAATATATCATTTTAATTTTTAAATTTGTAATTCATTTGATGTTATTTGTTCTCTACCTACTATTGGTAAGAACATAACAATTTGATATTTACCTTTATCAGTCGCATCAAAAGAAAAGTTATAGTTTTGAAGGATATTTACATTTAAAGTTCTTGTATTTATTTTATTTAATAATACACCATCTTTATATATGTTAATATATGGAAATTCGTTAGTTAATGAACTTATATTAATACTCATTTTTTTGGTATCTGAATCATATTTAAGGTTTGAATTGAATCTCAAAACACTATTATATCTTTTTTTAGAAACTGGCTCGGGTCTAGTACCGGTGGTTGTTCATGTAGTCTTATTAGCTAAATCGATAACTCTTGATGTATAAGTATATTTATTCAAATCTGCATCAGTTTTTAACATACCAATATTTTCATATACAATAACTACTTTATATTTACTTGCATTATCATTATCAACTTTTAATAATGATGAACTTGTAATAGCTATTAAATTATCATCTTTATATCAATAAAACATAGCCTCAGCTGTGTTAATTTGCGCTTCATTTATAACTAATTCAAGTTTTTTGCTTGATAGATTACCTTCTACCCTAAAATCATAACTTGGCATTACATCAAAATTATCTACGTTAATATTATTAATGAATTCTTGCAAGTCATATTTTATTAGATCATAAACGTATTTGTAATCGACTTCTGTTGAAGAAGTTGATTTTAATGCCATTTTTGCAACGTCAATACTTAGTGCTAGTTTTTTATAGTATTCTTGTTTGATTATCATATTCGGTTGATTTCCAACTGGATTCATCCCCAATATTGTGCTAGCTTTCGATATTAATAAACTCAATAAAGTTTTATCTATTTTTTCATGATTTTTCTCTTTTAAATCGGCCTTAGTCATTATATTTTTATCTAACTTTATGCTGTTGTAAATAGGTCTTTCCAACTTACCAATTGCATGAGGTATTTGATCGTAAGGCCCATTGAATATATTGTATCCGTAGTAAATACTGTCATCAATAGGACTTGATAAAATTTTCGATGCCCTTACTAAACCATCTACTGTTACAGATCAAATTAATTTGTTAGTTGTAGCTTCCAAATCATAAATTGCTAAATATGATTTGTTATTATTTCTAACAAAAAGATTTCTGTCATTATCACCTGTGGTATAGGATAATACTAACTTTGAACCATATAATTCTCATAAAAATGTATTAAGATTTTTTTGTATTCCTCCAGGATAATAAAGATAATTATCGAAAACATATTCTTGTTTTTTATCGTCATTATTAATTGATGATGCACTTCATAACTCAACTTTATTAACATCATTCGGTAGTGAATCACTACTTCACCTAATGTAATAATATCTTCCATTATAGTATTTAAATGGTATGTATTTATCGGCACCTAATTTTATATTTCCATTACTATCACTATATGTAGCTCCTTCAAGCAATGTTTGGCCTTTATATGAAGGCATATCATCACTTAATTTAACATAATCTTCTTTATTTCCATTTTCATAAGCACCTGTTAAAGTTCTTAATTCATGATATACATCACCTGATTTTTTAAGTGCTCCATCTTGTGATTGTTTTGAACTGTTGAAAAATATATCGTTTGTATCTAAACTATAATGATGAGCTCCATCTGAATTATAAGTATATCCAGCATCGGCCATAGTTGAATCAAAACCAAACCATTTGTTATTTATTTTTACATAATTTCAAGCATGACCAAAACCACTACCATCTGATTTACCTTTATAACCAGTCATTAATTTTACGTCCATGTTAATTGATTCAAAAAATATTTGACTTGATTTAGCATATAAATCACAAATTGCTTCTCTATCGATAAAAGCTTGAAATGGACTTTTATTAGTTGCATTGGCTTGGTATCAAAAATTATCAGTAACATACATACCTACCATATATGCTTTTGCTAATTCTTGATTATCCATTCCATAAGAAAATTTATTCGAAAAATTATTGTAGTAATCTAAATATCTATAAAGTTTACCACTTGAGACATCACCATTAACTGTATTTGTTCCGTTCTTAAAATGTTTAATAAGTTTATTTTCTAAATCAGGATTTTTATCATATGTTTGATTTTTACCTTCAATTCCATTTGCAAAATTATATTGGGCCCCATGTTCGGTATCTCTATCACTAGTTCCATCTACGTATACAAATCCCATGTGAGCATATTCGTGAATACTTGGAATAAATGAAGCCATTTGATTTCTTAAAAATCTTATAATTTGGAATCCCTCTTTGCGTGTTAGTTTTAATCATTCTAGATCTAATATTTCTAAATCTTTTCCTGACATATATCAATCTAACATTAATCAACCAGCTAATTTCATAACATCTTTTCTATTTGAACTTAATGCTAAATTTTGGTTATTAATTATAACGCTTGATATATTATTTAAATCTTGATCAAGTAATCAAGCATTTTTAGATATTGATTCATTTATCAAATTAGTTATATTACTAGAAATGTTTGAATTATGTTTTTTAGCATGGTTTAAATAAAAGGTTGCTATAGGTTGTATTGCTTCTGGTATTATTGCATTAATTAATGACCCATCATAAACATCATTGACACCAGGGGTGTTTTCAAATTTAAATCCATCAATTTTTACAGTTCTTTCTTTAGAGCTTAAACCATTTATATCTTTTAATTTAAATTTAATATTTAATGATTTTTTTTCAATCATTAATAATGAAATAATTTCAACAAGATATTGATTAGTATTATCAAATGTTATATCATCATTTAAAACCTTATTAGCGAGTTTGTTTTTATCTGAAATCAAAACATTTACTAAATCAATTTGTCTGTTTAAATTTTGCAATAATGTATTTTTATTTAGAAAACCTGAAATAATTATTTTTCTTTCATTTGACTTATTATTTTTTGAATCTTTAAGGTAAAAAGTAACCTCTAGTTTATCAAAATCAATTTCCTTTATTTCCTTAATAAAGTGTTTAAAAATATTAACATTATTAAAAATAACTTCAGAGTCTAAAACACTTGATGCTAATCTGTTTTTATTTAATACATCAATAGTTATATTATTAAGTTGTCTATTTAATTTATCAACCAATTCATCATTAGTTTCATCTTTTAAAAATCCACTTATTATAATAGTTTTATCAACAGAAAAATTATTTTTTCCATCACTTAAAAATATAATTACTTCAATAGAATCATGATTAATAACATTTAAATATTTTATATTAGTTTCATATTCAAAATTATTTATAAAATTTATTTCATCTTTTGTAACATCTTTAGCTAATTGGTTTTTATTTTTTACATCTAAATTTACTAATTCAACTTGCTCATTGAGCTTTTTGATTATTTCTTTATTTATATCTTCCGTTGAAAACCCAGTAATAAAAACGTCCCTATCAGTTGAATTATTACCTTGTGAATCGCTAATATTAAATGTAACTCTTAATGTATTTTTATCAATAACATTAAGAAATTTTACATTAGCTTTTAGACCTTGTAAATTACTAAAAATCAAATCATTTTCGTGCACATTATTGACGTTTTTGTTCTTATTTAGCACATCAACTTTAATTGATTTAATTATCTCATTTAAATTTATTATTTCATTCTTTTCGTTTGTTTTTTGCAAGAAACCAGCAATTATTATTCTTCTTATTTTACTTGAATTCTTTCCATCTTCTAAGTGGAATATAACTTCTAAATTATCGCTATTTATAACGGTTAAATTATTAATAACTACATTAAAATTTGCAAAATCACTAAAAGAAATTTGAGAAGTTTTAATATGATCGATATCGATATTTTTCTTGTTTTTTATATCTACTTTTACTAGTTCTAATTGTTTTTCTAAAATGTTTTTTTGATTATCTTTTTCATCAAATCCTTGATTGTTTTTGCATGAAGTTGACAAAACAATACTTGATGATAAAATTAAATTTGCTGTTATTAATATTAATTTATTTTTCATTATTACCTTTTTTTATTATATATAAAATTGTAATCATACAAAAGGATTTTTAAGACATAGGAAATAATAATTATTTTTCCTATTTTTGTTCTTTTTTGTTAAAAATTCAAACATTTATTAATAAGTAATTGTGAAAAAGTTTATCAGAATAATATTTATTTTTATTTTTTTAGCATCTACATGTTCAATTTTTTATATTGTTTTTTTCGATTATAAAATCATCAAAGAATCTAAAAAAATAGAATCAAATAATACTTATATTTACATCACAAAAGGCGCTTTTAAAAATAATGATAAACATATAAGTTCAATGCAACTAACTTATAGGGAGTTGTTTTTTATACAAGGATTATTACCTGAAGCTAATATCGATAGTTTTGAGTTGTCGAATTTAGCACCGGTAAATAGTGAAATTTTTGTCCCGTTCAATAACTCGCTTATTAAATGGAACAATATTCATGAAATAAATGATTTGGTTATACGTGGCATTTCTTATAAATATGCTTCTTTAATAGTTAACTTTAAAAACAAAACAACAATAAGGAATATAACATGACAAGATTTGAATGATATAAATGGAATTGGACCAAAAACTATAGAAAAATTAAAAACTTTTTTGATCTTAGATTAGTTTTTATACTTTTATTTGTTAAAGTTACACTTATTTTAAAGATTATATTTTTTGAATTCGACATTATTTCATTATTATTCTTTTTATTATTTTTTATATTTTCCTTAATAAAGGTAAGGTTCATATTGCTAGATTTATCTGCTTTTGCAATAATATTAGCAATGTATTTTATTATAAAATATTTTAATTCTAATTTATTGTTCAATGATGGTATTTATAAAGTTGTTTATAAAGATACAATTCAATATGTTGTGAAAAATAAATACTATAAATATATCTTTTATGACTCTGATAATTCATATAATGTAGGTGATTTTTTACAAATAAAAGCAAAATCTTTTAGATCTTCATGACAAATTAAAAACTATTATTTACTTTCAAAAAGGATTAGTGGCGTAATTGAATATAGTAAAATTGATCTAGTATCAAATTCCTGAACTTTATACAAATCACTTTATGAATATTCATCTAATAGTTCAATTTATTTTCAAAAGTATTTTATGCTACTTAGTCTTGGTTACAGTAATGATATTTCGCAGGAAGTTTATAATCAAACTAAGAACTTAGGAATTTTACATATTATTGTTATTAGCGGATTTCACTTTTCACTAATTTATAAATTTTTAAGTTATATAACACTAAAACTAAAAATTAAATTCAATGAATTGCTTTGTATATTTTTAATATTTATCTATTATTTATTAGTTAATAAAAACGTATCAAGCAACAGGGCATTTTTTTCGATAATTTTCAGCTATATTACTTCAAAATTTTTTAAGCAAAAATTTAAATTAATTATTCCATTTTTTATTGGGACAATTGCATTAATATTTAATCCTTTTTTACTAAATTCAAAGGGATTTTGATATACATATGTCATAACTTTTTTTATTGTTTTGGTTAATGAATTAAAGGTAAAAAGATTTAATAAAATCAATAAATGTTTTTGATATATATTACTTAATTTTCTTATCTATTTAGTTTCTTTTCAATTAGGATTAGCATTTAATGACTCTTTTAACTTGATAGCATTTTTAAATTGCTTAATATTAATTCCACTAAGTCAATTTTTAATAATTAACTCTATTTTTCTTTGGTTTTTTAAATCATATTTATCAATAATTTATAAAATTTTAGACGTATTATTAGAATTTTTAAGTTATATAAGTTATCAAATAATTTTATCTTTCAGGATATCTTATAAACTTATTTCCATTGTTATTTTTAATGAAATTTTCATGGTTTATTTTTTAACTTTTAGTAAAATAAAATTCAAAAAAGAAATTAAAAGGCTTTATAATTAAATTATGATTTTTATTAGTGGAACAGAACAATATTTTGTAAATTCAGAAATTCAGCGTTACAAGGCCAATTTTTCACAATTTAATATTTTAAAGTTTGAAGAACCTTGTGATATTAAAAATATTGTTGAAAATATGTCTTCAATTTCCTTATTACAAGAAAAAAGACTATTTATTTTTCCAGAATTTTATTTATTCTCAAAAAAAGAAACAGATTTTTCTAAGGAAGAAAAATCATTTGTTACATTGTTAGGAAGTGACAATTACAATGAGTATATTTTTACTTATTCAAAGGAAAAAATAACTAAAAATTCATTTAGTGATTATGTTGTTACAACCTCAATTCATAAGGAAGCTAAGGCAATAAAATCTAGCGATTATCCTAAAGTTATTAAACAAATTGTAAATGATAATAATGGAACAATAACAATATTTGATGCACTATATTTATCGCAAAAATTACCAAATAATTTAGAACTTGTTGTTTCGGAATTGAAAAAATTATTATCTGAAAATTTGAATATAACAAAAGACATAATTGATTGTAGTGTAGGTGATTACGGATTAGATGATCAATTCTCTTTCCTTAATTCTATACCCACGAAAAACTTTGCATTTATTTATAAGAAATACATAGAAAGAAAGACAGCTGGTGATACAACACTTTCATTAATTGGACAAGTTGCCAATTTGTTTATACTTGCTAATAAAGTTATAAATTTTAAAAAAAGCCAAATACCAACAAATGAAATAATTGATGCATTAAATATTCACCAATTTAGATTCAAAAAAGCAGAAGAATTAATTAATCAATTTGGACAAAAGAGTATTATGGAAATAATATATAAACTTAGTCAAATTGATTTAGATATAAAAAGAACAGGAGTAAACGATGAAATTGCATTCGAAATTTTTTTATTCAATGAATTTGCTAAGCAAGTTTAAAAAAAATAATTATAATCAACATCAAATTAGAACATCAACAGTATTTATTAATAGTCAAGTTTTAAACTCGGAAGATATTAATATTATCGAATCTTATTTTGATTCTATTTTGAGAAATGTTGAAATGTTCACAAAATCAAAAACAATTTTCATTTTTCCTAATCTTTTTGAATGTTTAAATTTTTCAATAGCTATCCAAGATAAAATTTTTCAAACGAAAAACAAAATTTTACTTTCTATTAGAAAATTAACAAAATCCCTAAAAGAAAAAGGAATCAAAATATTTCATGAAATAGATTTATCAAACATGCTTTCATATGTAAAAATTATAAATCAATACCAAGATAGAAGTCATGAAGACTATGATTATACTTTTTCATCAATTAGCGATGATATTCTTGATTTATCAAAATTTTTAAAAACAAAAAATATCACAATCAACGATTCTAAAGATGGACAAAATATTTTTAAAGAAAATGTTAAAAAAATTGCTGATTTTTATACAAACATGTTAAGAGCTGATGGACTTGTTTTTAAGAATTTAATTCCTTTTATTAATGCAAAAAAACCAATTGATATTATTACTAATTTAAAAGAAGTTGATTACTATTTGAATGAAATTAAAAGTCTTGATTTAAATCTTGGCCTAAATCTTTCATTGAAACATAACACAAGAATTTTCAAAATATGTAAGCAGTCAGGAATATTTAAGTATTTTTGAGTGGATGACTTTAATTTTAAATCATTAAAAAACAAAAATGTAATTTCTAAATTAAATTACTTGAAGAATCTTGGATATCAAAGTATGTTAAACAATAATATTAATAATTTGTTTTTTGATGAAATTAAAGAATCGTCTTTTAATTTTACTAATGTATATTCTTCATATTTGCTTCTAAATTCAATACTGAATTATTCACTTGCTTTTACATGACCTATTTTTAGTAATCAACTAAATAGAGAGCAACAAGAAAAATTATTTAGAATTTTTGGCACCAAAATTAAAATAGAACAACTAAATCTTCCGATTGAGGAAGAAATAGTAAAAATTATTAAGGATATTGAGCAAATTGTTCTTGAATTAAAATTCAAAATAGTTGACAGTATTGTTGTAAGTAATACACCAGTTTTTACTAAAAGCAACTTATATAAATTTGTAATAAAAGTTGACAATGAAATTTATGAAATAATTTTTAATTTATCAAACAATGTTTATGATTTTAAATTCAATATAAACCAAGTAATTAAGTCGAATTTTCAAATTATAAACGACCAAATAAATTCTTATCAATTCATTGTTAAAAAAATTCAATAAATATTTTATTTTTATTTTTAATATTATATAATAGCAAAGCAATACATCAAGACAGTAACTGCTTAGCTTAAATATGTTACCGAGTGTATTAACTTATATATGACTTATGTGTTGCAAATAATATAAATATGAAAGGGGGGCTTGATGTCAGAATCAAACTTAAAAATTGCTAAAAGACAAGTAGTTAATGAAATTAAAGAAAAAATTAGTTCATCACATGCTATTGCCTTTGCTGAATACCGTGGTTTAACAGTTGCTAATTTATTACAACTTAGAAGAGAAGCTAAAAAATTAAATGTTGAAATTAAAGTTTATAAAAACCGTTTATTTAAATTAGCGGCTTCTCAAAATGGATTTGAAGATTTATCAGAACATTTAATTGGACCAAACATCTTTGCATTCTCAAATGGAGATGATATGTCTGCTGCAAAATTATTAGTTAAATTTGCAAAAGAAACAAAGATTATGGTTGTTAAAGCCGGAACCTATGAAGGCAAAGTTATTGATGCTAAAGGCGTTGCAACTGTTGCTTCTTTACCAACTTATGAAGAAGCACTTGCAATACTTGGACGTTCACTTATGTCTCCACTACAAAAATTATCTCTTTCACTTAAATTAGTTAGTGAAGGAAAAACTGAATAAAATATCGAAAGGAAAATTATTATGGCAAAACTTACAAAAGAAACTTTTATATCATCATTAAAAGAAATGTCAATTAAAGAAGTTATGGAACTTGTTGATGCAATGAAGGAAGAGTTCGGAATCGACCCTACAGCAGCTATGGCTGTTGCAGCAGCTCCTTCAGGAGATGAACCGGCAGCTAAAACAGAAGTTAAAGTTACATTAAAAACAGCTACTAACAAAGTTGCGGTTATTAAAGTTGTTAAAGACTTACTTGGAATTGGATTGATGGACGCTAAAAAAATCGTTGATGGTGTTCCTGCTGTTATTAAAGAAAACATTAAACCAGAAGAAGCTGAAGCTATTAAAGCTCAATTAGTAGAAGCTGGTGCTGAAGTTTCAATCGACTAATAATTGATATAAAAAAGAGGTAAAAAAAACCTCTTTTTTTAATTTTATTTTTTTATTTTTTTAAAAAAAACAAAAAAGATGTATTAACAAAAATTTTAACAAAAATATTTAACATTTGTTAAAAGATTTATTTACCTATAATATAGTGCAATATTTTTTTATATTGATGTTTATTTATTTTTTCATAAACTAAAAAAAAATTATTTTTTTCTACAAAAAACATTAAAAATATGCTATTAAAAATAAAATATTTTAGTAATATATTAATGCTTAATTAATGCCTGCATTTAATGTGGTGTGTTATTTTTATATTTTAAGGAGTTATATGGCAGAATTAAATTACAGAATTAGTAAATTTGGTCCTAAAACATCAAGACGTGATTACTCAGTAACTAAGTATTCACTTCCAGTTTTTGATATTCTAGCAACCAACAAAGAAAGTTTTGATAAATTCTTAAAAGAAGGTATTGAAGAAGCTTTAATGGAACACTATCCAATTGAAGCGTCTAACAAACAAGTTAAGTTAGATTACATCAAAAAATCTTTAAGAATTGAATACCCTTACAAAAAAGGACCATCAGAAGGTGAAGAAATTAGAAAGTGTAAAGCTAAAGGAATGAACTTTAGTGCAAGAATCTATGCTGAACTACAAAGAGAAATCACTGAAACAGGAGAAATCAAAAGAGATGAAGTTCTCTTAGGAGAAATTCCAATGATCACTAGTGGTGGAAGTTTCATTATCAATGGTTCGGAAAAAGTTATAGTAAGTCAGTTGATTAGATCACCTGGTGCTTATTTTGGTCGTGGAGTTAGAAATAAACAATCTGATGACTTGTTTAACAAGGTTGAAGTTTTACCAAGAATAGGTTCATGACTTGAAATTTCACATAAAATTACAACTTCAAATATTGATGTTGTAAAAATAAAAATCGACAAAAATAAAAATGTTAATTTAGCAACGTTTTTAGGTGCGTTAGGTTTGAATACAAAAATGATGTACAAATATTTTGGTAATAGTAAAGAACTTGAAGAAACTATTACAAAAGATAAATTTGTAAATCAAGAGAATCTAAGTGATGCGGAAATAACTGATTTATGTCAAGAAGAATTGTTTAGATGACTTAGAAAAGGTGATCGTATTTCTGATGAAGCCAAAAAAACTCTTTTACCAAGTATTTTATTTGATAAAAAAAGATATAACTTGTCAATAACAGGTCGTTATATGTTAAATAATAAACTTTCATTAGTTGATAGAATTACAAATACATATTTAGCTGAAGATATAAAAAATAAAAACAATGAAGTTGTTTTCCATAATGGGACATTTATTGATTATAAACTAGCACTTGATATTCAAAAATCATTTGACGAAGGTGAAGTTGCTACTGTTTATATTGACACTTTAAGAGGTGAAAATGTTTATTACAAACTTGTTGATCAAAATAAAGCATTAGCAAAGAGATGCAAAATTGCAATTGTAAAAGTTTATCCAAATCGTAAATGAATGGAAGATGCTGATAAAAAACCTGTTATCGTTATTGGTAATGACCCCAAATCTGTCGAACAACACCTTTTAATTTCTGATATTGTTGCTGTTGTTGGTTACTATTTTAACTTAATTGATGGTGTAGGTCAAGATGATGATCCTGATTCAATGGTTAATAAACGTATTGTTTCTGTTGGTGAATTATTGCAAAACCAACTTAATGTTGCATTAGCAAAATTGGAAAAAACAACCAGAGAAAGAATGGGAGCTAAAGAAACAGAAAAAGTTACTTCAAAAAATGTTACTAACAATAAATTATTAACTAATCAAATGAAAACTTTCTTTAACTCTTCAAAACTTTCACAATTTATGGATCAAATTAACCCACTTGCAGAAGTTTCTAATAAAAGACGTGTTACTTCGCTAGGGCCAGGAGGTCTTAACAGAGATACTGCTCAATTTGAAGTTCGGGATGTTCATTCAACTCACTATGGAAGAATTTGTCCAATTGAAACTCCTGAAGGACCTAACATCGGGCTTATTCTTAACTATGCTACTTATGCAAAAGTTAATGAACACGGGTTCTTACAAACTCCTTATTTTAAAGTTAATAATGGTGTAATTGATTATGAAGATTTAAGATACCTAACCGCATCTGAAGAAACAGGATTAGCTTTTGCTCAATCTTCAGTAAGGGTTGATGATACAAACAAAATAATTGAAAAAACTTTAACAATAAGAAAAGATTACAATTATATTATTGGTAAACCAAGTGAAATAGATTTTATCGAAGTCTCATCAAAACAAATGGTTTCTGTTGCTGCAGCAGCTATTCCTTTTCTTGAAAACGATGATGCTAACCGTGCACTTATGGGTGCTAACATGCAACGTCAATCAGTTCCGCTTATCGAAGCTGAAGCTCCATTAGTCGCAACTGGTATCGAAAAAGACATAGCTCTATATTCTGCTTATAACTTCCGAGCAAAAAACGATGGAGTTGTTAGTTATGTTGATTCTTTTAAAATCTATGTTAAAACACATGATAAAGGAACTCAAGATAAATATTATTTAAAAAACTTTGAACGTAGTAACCAAGGAACAGTAATTTGTCAAAAATCAATTGTTAAAGTTGGTGATGAAGTTAAAAAAGGTGATTTATTGGTTGATGGTTCATCGTTTAAAGATGGTGAATTAGCACTTGGTAAAAACGTTTTAGTTGCTTTTACTACATATAATGGATATAACTATGAAGATGCCGTTATTCTTAATGAGCGTCTTGTTAAAGATGATGTATATACATCAATACATATCGAAGAACAAACGGTTTTATTTAGATCGAGTAAAGCTGGTGATGATAAACTAACTGCTGACATTCCAAATACATCAAAATTCTCAACAAGAAACTTAGATGAGTATGGAATTGTAAGAGTTGGTAGCGAAGTTATTGCCGGAGATGTTTTGGTTGGAAGAGTTTCGCCAAAAGGTGAAGAAAACCCTTCACAGGAAGAAAAACTTTTAATGGCAATTTTACAACAAAGACCTCTAAACGACAAAGATACTTCTTTAAGAGTTAAAAATGGTCACAATGGAACAGTTATAGGAATTGAAGTTTTATCAAGAGAAACAGGAGACATCCTCGAAGACGGAATTGATAAAATAGTTAAAGTTTCTATTGCCCAAAAACGTAAAATTAAAGTTGGTGATAAAATGGCTGGTCGTCATGGAAACAAAGGGGTTATATCTGTTGTTTTACCTGAAGAAGACATGCCATATCTTGAAGACGGAACACCGGTTGATATTATGCTTAATCCTCAAGGGGTTCCTTCTCGTATGAATATAGGTCAAGTTTTAGAACTTCACTTAGGAATGGCTGCAAGAAAATTAAACACAAAATTTGTTACACCATCTTTTGATGGAGTTAAGAAAAGTGATATAGAAGATGTTCTTGAAGAAGCGGGACTTGATAAAAGCGGTAAAGCTTATTTAATCGATCCTATTACAGGTAAAAAATTAGATAAACCAGTTTCAGTTGGAGTTATGTATATGCTAAAACTTAGCCATATGGTTGATGACAAAATGCATGCACGTAGTGTTGGCCCATATTCGCTTATCACACAACAACCATTAGGAGGAAAATCTCAAAATGGGGGACAAAGATTCGGAGAAATGGAAACGTGAGCTATTGAATCTTATGGAGCAACAAATGTGTTACAAGAAATCTTGACATACAAATCAGATGATATTCAAGGTCGTAACATATTATATGCATCATTAGCAACAGGTAAGGAATTACCTAAACCTGGAATTCCTGAATCATTTAACGTTTTAAGTTATGAATTAAGAGGTTTAGGAATTAAGCTTGAAACAAAAGAAGCTGAAATTCTTGAAGATGGTGATGATACTGATATAGTTCAACACTGAGAAAGTGAAGGAGTAGTTAATGAAGAATACTAATTTAGAAAAAACACATATTGATAAGATAATCCTTTCACTTGCTACAAATGAAGATGTTTTATCATGATCGAATGGTGAAGTTACTAAACCTGAAACCATTAACTATAAATCTTATAAGCCAGAAAGAGATGGGTTATTTGATGAATTAATTTTTGGTCCAACAACCGATTATAAATGTCCTATTTGTAATACAAAGTACAAAAGAAGTGATGAAAATTCAGTGTGTTCAAAAACAACGGCTTGTGAAAAATACAAACCAAAAATTTTACCAAAAATTACAAGAAGAAGTAGAATGGGTCATATTCATTTACAAAACCCTGTTGTTCACTTTTGATTCTTTAAAATCGATCACTCAATCATTTCAAAATTACTTGGTTTAAAAGTTGCTAGTTCAAATCAATCTGTAACAAAGGCAGATTTAGAAAAACTAATCTACTATAAATCACACATTGTGCTTGACAGTGGAAATTTAAAGTCATTAAACAAAAATGAAATTATTGACATTAATGATGCTGCAACAGTTTATGAAAGAGCATTTGTTGAAATGTTAAGTTTATATGAACCTTCAACTGAAGAATATGATGATATTAAAACCTCTCTTGATGAATTGAGAACTTATGCTTCATCAAAATTAGGGAAAGATTTTGGTATTGACTTTTATGAATGTAATGAAATAATTCATGAATATTCAGATGCAAAAATTGGAACAGGTTCTCAGGCAATTGAATATTTATTAAAAAACATTGATCTTGAAAAAGAAGCTGAATCAGTTCAAAAAGAAATTGATGCAATTAATAATTCAGCAATTACTTTAACCGGGGCTAAAGTTCAAGATAGAGCCAAATTATATAAACGTTTAACAGTTATAAACTCATTTATTAAATCAGGTCAAAAACCAACAAGCATGTTGATTTATGATCTTCCTATTATTCCGGCTGATTTACGTCCATTAGTTCAACTTGATGGTGGAAGACATTCAACTTCTGATATTAATGAACTGTATCGTCGTATCATTATAAGAAACAATCGTTTAGCAAAATGAAATGAATCAGATGCTCCTATGCTTATTAAACAAAATGAATATCGTATGATTCAAGAAGCTGTTGATGCTTTAATAGATAATGCTAGAAAAAAACCTAGCCCAGTTGTATCTAAAGATTCTCGTCCACTTAAATCTATTTCTGATGCACTTACTGGTAAAAAAGGACGTTTCCGTCAAAACTTATTAGGAAAACGTGTTGATTACTCAGGACGTAGTGTTATTGTTGTTGGACCAAGTCTAAAAATGCACCAAGTAGGAATACCACGTGATATGGCTGCTAAATTATTTGAACCATGAATAGTTAAAGAAATAATTAATAATGATGAACAAATAAATTCAATTAAAGCTGCAAAGAAAAAAGTTGAATCACTAGATCCAATGATTTGACCATATGTCGAAAAAGCTATTGAAGGTAGACCTGTTCTTTTAAACCGTGCACCTACACTTCACCGTTTATCAATTCAAGCTTTTGAACCCGTTTTAATTAGAGGTAAAGCAATTAAATTACACCCATTAGTAACTACGGCATTTAATGCCGATTTTGATGGGGACCAAATGGCTGTTCACGTTCCTATTTCTGACCAAGCTGTTAGAGAAGCTAAAGAATTAATGTTAGCTTCAAAAAATATTCTTGGTCCAAAAGATGGAGAGCCTATTATTAACCCATCTCAAGATATGATTCTTGGATTATACTATCTAACAATGGAAAAATCTGGCGCTAAGGGTGAAGGTAATTACTATTCTAGCTTTGATGATTTATTAACTGCATATGAAAATCAATTTGTTGATTTACATGCTAGAGTAGTTTTACCAATTGCTTCATTGAATAAGAAAACAATTCAGAAAGATAAAGAAGCTAAATACATTGTTTCAACAGTAGGAAAGTTTATTTTAAATAATGTTTTTCCAAGTGATTTTGAATTTATTTTTGGTAAGAGAATTACTGTTAAGACTACAACCAAGGCAAATGGGGAAATTAAAGTTTCAGAAAGCGAAGCTATTCATACTTCTACAAATGCACTTAAAGAATATGTTTTTGGATATGGAACCGATTTTAAAAACTTCATTAAAAACTTACCAATTAATAATCCATTAAGTAAAAAAGATATTGCTAAAGTTGTAAGAAAAGTATATGAAAAATATGTTGCTGTTGTTACAATGGAAGATGTTGCTGAAATAGTTGATAAATTAAATTGTGATTTATCAACAACTACAGATTTATTCATGTTATGCGCTAAATTAAAAGATTATAAAGGTGATGCAATTGATACAATTCATGCTAATTCATTAAATAATTTAATTAGAGAACATCATGAAAAAATTAATTATGAAAACTTTTTAAAACATAAAAGTTCAACGCTAAAAGAATGAGATATTTATGACTATACAAAACTTTTAGAAAGAGTTTGATTTGATTACACAAACATTGTTGCAAGTGTTTTAGATAAAATTAAGAACTTAGGATTCAAGTTCTCAACATTATCGGGAACAACAATTTCTATGTCAGATATTACAGTTGTTAAAACAACCAAAAAGAAAATAGCAGAAGGTGAAAAATATACAGACACACTTAAAAAGTTCTTTAAAGAAGGTTACTTGACTGATGATGAAAGATATACTCTAACAATTCAAAAATGATCAGAAATTAAAGAAGACATTGAAAAAGAACTTAAGGAAGTTACTAAATCAGACATAACTAACCCACTATTTATGATGTTTACATCAGGAGCTCGTGGTAACTCATCTAACTTTGTTCAGTTAGCTGGTATGCGTGGATTGATGAATAACAATACAAAAGTTCTTAAAGCTGATGCTGCTAATGATAGAGTTGTTCGTAGTACAGTTGAAATTCCGGTTAAATCTTCATTCCTTGATGGACTAACAGCTTATGAATTCTATTCATCTACTCACGGGGCCAGAAAAGGACTTACTGATACAGCACTTAACACTGCTAAATCAGGATACTTAACCCGTCGTTTGGTTGATGTCGCTCAAGGAATAGTTGTTCGTGAAGAAGATTGTGGAAGTGACTTTGGTTTCAAAGTTAAAGATATTAAAGATACAAAAACTGATACAGTTATCGAATCTTTAAAAGAACGTATTGAAGGAAGATTCTTAAACAAAAATATTTATCATAATGATAAATTAATAGTAAGTACAAACGAATTAATTACTCCTGATTTAGCAACTAAAATAGTTGATAAATTAGGAATTAAAGAAATCGAAATTCGTTCAGTATTGTCATGTCATACACGTAATGGAGTATGTAAAAAATGTTATGGTAAAGATTTAGCAACAAATAGAATTGTAAATATTGGAGAAGCTGTTGGAGTTGTTGCCGCTCAAAGTATTGGTGAACCAGGAACACAACTTACCATGCGTACATTCCATACCGGAGGGGTTGCTGGAGTTGAAGATATTACAGGTGGATTTGGTCGTTTAATTGAATTAATCGATGCTTATGATGCGCCTTGAGGTAAACCAGCGGTTATTTCTAAATACAACGGAATTGTTAAAGATATTAAAATAGCTAAAGATAAAAATGATAAAGATAGTGATACAAGACTAATTTTCATAGAAAGATTAAATGAAAATAAAGAATTAGTTACCGAAACATTTGCTTCAAAATTATCACAAAAATTAAGAGTTGAAGTAGGACAAAAAGTTTATGTTGGTCAAAAACTTGTTGAAGGTCCTATCGTTTTAACCAATCTTCTTGAAGTAGCTGATACACGTGCTGTTCAAAACTATTTATTAAAAGAAGTTCAAAGACTTTATCGTCTTCAAGGTATAACAATTTCAGATAAATATATTGAAATTATTATTAGACAAATGCTTTCTAAAATTATGATTATTGACCCAGGAGATAGTCACTTCTTTACTGGATCATTAGTAGATACATTTGTATATCAAAGAGAAAATGGAAAATTAATCTCACAAGGTAAAAAACCGGCATTTGGAGAAGTAAAAATCCGTGGAGCAAAACAAACACCATTGCTTTCCGATTCATTCCTTGCAGCTGCTTCATACCAAGAAACTGCTAAAATATTAGTTAATTCATCCGTTTCAATGCGTGTAGATTTACTTGAAGGATTAAAAGAAAACATTATTTTAGGACATAAAATTCCAGCAGGAACAAACACAAGTTATGAATTAAAAGGTAAATATGATATAAGAGATCCGAAATCTTATTTCACAAATAAATATGATCCTTCTTTAGCACCGGAAGAAGATGAAATTGAAAAAATTGATTTTGATGAATTACTTGAAGAAAGCAACCTTTTTGATAATGATGAAATTAATGAAATTTCATTTGATGATATTGAAGAATATACAGCTTCAACTAATGATGATTTCTTTGATGACTTTGAATAATACAATCATTAAATTTAAATAACAGGTTTATTATCCTGTTATTTTTTATTTTAATTATTTATATAAACTCAAAAAAAGTAAAGTGATATAATAAAAACATGAATTTTACAAATATTTTAATTAAACAAAAAAAACTTGACCAAGCTCTTGCTAGTAAAATTAAAGAACTTAATCCAAATCTAGAAAGCACCAACCATGAAAGACAAAAAATGCTTGCGCTAATGATTGAATGTAGTGAATTTGCAAATGAAATTCAATCATTTAAATATTGAAAGAAAAATAAAAATATTTCAAGAGATAACGCACTTGAAGAATTTGCTGATGTGCTTCACTTTATTGGTTCATTTGCAAATGATTATAATGTAGAAAGAATAGTTGAACCTCAAATCATTTCACAAGATTTCAATGTTCAATTAACTCAATGTTTTGTTTCTATAACTGAAGCTATGAAAAACATTAACAAGCAAACAATTTACAATATTTTCTCACTTTGTTTAGGAATGGCTAAATTATGTAAATTTACTGAAGAAGAAATAGAGTTGTGATATAATAAAAAGAACCTAACTAATTATCAAAGAATTACAAATAATTATTAATAGTTCTTTGTCTCGCCCAAGTGGTGGAATGGTAGACGCTGTGGACTCAAAATCCACTGGAGAAATCCGTGCAGGTTCAAGTCCTGTCTTGGGCACCAAATAGTACCTTAAACAGGTATTTTTTTTATCATTTTTAAAAGAATAATTTTATTATATAATAATTAAATGAATTTAAAAAGTGAGCAATTGAATTGCAAAAATGAATTAGTAAGTGATTTTGATCAAGTCTTAACTAAAATCGATTATTTCGATATTTTTATAAAATTGTTAGGTGAGAAAAATATCGAAATAATAAAGCTTGATAATAGAAAAAACATTTTATATACAAATAAAAATGGTAAAAAAATTTTAATTTTATTCAAAACTATTACATATCTTGGTGGAAATGGACAGCATCCATTATTTAAGAAAAGAATGCAAATTCCTTCATATTATAAGGATTATTATGACAAATATAGCTTGGCTTATGATATTAGATTTGTAGGTGTATATCATTACGATGGATGATTTACATTTTGCGATTTTACAAAAGAATCTTATCTAAAAAGAGTTTTAAATAACTCATCAGCTCACATATATATTAATGATATTTTTCAATCTAGATTGCATAATATATTTAGAAAAAGAGATAAAAATAATAATGTAATAACTGTTATAGATCAATGTTTCTTACAGAATTATTTTAATGATAACAATAACTATAAAATACCTTATTTCGATTTTTTTGAAGATTTTAATAAAGAGTTTATTAATGGAAAATGAATTAACGGAGTTGAATGTTATAAAATTATGCAAAGCAATAATTTTAGTGGAATGCACCAAGCAGAATGACCTGGTTGATTTTTAGAGTATTCATTTGATAAAAAAATAATAGATTCATCTATGCAATCGGAAATAAAATATATAGGCAGAAATGAAATAAATGATAAGGATTTTAAATTTAATTACAATTTTGATTTATTTTTTGTAAAAGAAAAATTTTATGGCGATTTAAAATCTAGTTCATTTAAAACTACAAAGATTATTGGTAATGATTTTGATACTGTCGTAAATTGCATTAATGAATATGATAAAATATGATATATTGTTTTTTTAAATGAAACTATAATGGATTATGAACATCCTAATCCTTATAATGTAGTTAAATATTGGATTAGTAAAAAAGTAAATCAAAATCTAGAAAAAAATAATATCGAATATGATTGTGATAATTCTAATGAGAACGTAAAAACCGATGAAAAATTAAGTTATAAAGATAGAATGAAGAAAAGTGTCTTATATAAAGAAATGTTTATTTTAGAATTAAATAAAGTTAATTTCAAAAGTATAGTAGAAGAATTTAAGCAAGGTAAGCAACAATCAGGAGCATTAAGAAAACCAAAAATTATGATTTCAAAAAAGAACATTGAAAATTTTGTAATATATAGATATTTATATAAAGAGGAGAATAATGAAAATAAATAATTTTAAATTTATTGACCTTTTTAGTGGGATTGGTGGATTTCATCAAGCAATGTCTTATTTTGGTGGTGAATGCGTTTTTTCATCAGAAATTGATAAATATTGTATAAATACTTATTTTAATAATTTTAATATTTCATCAGATTTCGACATAACAAAAGTTAATGTTAACGAAATCCCTAAACATGATTTACTTTGTGCTGGTTTTCCATGTCAAGCCTTTTCAAAAGCTGGTAAACAAAAAGGATTATTGGATACAAGAGGAACTCTTTTCTTTGAAATTCAAAGAATTTTAGAATTCCATAAAACCAAATATATAATACTTGAAAATGTAAGAAATTTAGTAAGTCATGATAATGGTAATACATGAAATGTAATTCATAATAATTTAAATAAATTAGGATATAGAACAACTTCTAAACCATTATTATTAAGTCCGCATAATTTAAAAATTCCCCAACTGAGAGAAAGAGTTTTTATTATAGGAAAATATGATCTTGATAATATAGATAAAGATTTAATAATAAATAATTCAACATATAGCAAAAAAAATGATAATTCAATTTATGATATTATTGATAAAAATAAAGTAGAAGATAAGTATTATATATCTAAAGCTGAAGATAAATTATTAGAGACATGAAACAAATTTTATATAGGCATTAATAAAAAAATATTGGGTTTTCCAATATGGTTTGATTATTTGAATGAAGATAGTTTTAGTGATGATGTTCCTAAATGAAAACTTTCAATAATTTTGAAAAACAAATTGCTCTATAAAGAAAATAAAAAATTTATAGATAAATGAAAAAAAGAAAATTCTTTTTTAAAAGATTTGATACCAACATATAAAAAATTTGAATGACAAGCTGGAGATAGTATAAAATCCATATGAGAAGGTATTATCCAATTTAGACCATCAGGAATAAGAGTTAAAAAAACAGATGTTTTTCCTGCGCTTGTGGCTATGGTTCAAATACCAATAATAGGAAAATATAAAAGAAGATTAACGGTTGAAGAATGTTCGAAATTACAATCTTTTATTCCTGATTATAAATTTAGTGGCAATGATAAAATTTCATATAAACAACTTGGAAATAGTGTTAATGTTGATATTGTTAAACACGTTTTTGAACTCTTAATTAATTCGAAATAATGTTTAATAAAAAAACATATTTACCTTGTACATAGGCAAATATGTTTTTTATTGATCTTCATTAGGTAATATTTTTATGTTAAAATCTTCCAGTTCTTCTTCTGTAATTTCAGGACTATCTCCATGATATCAATTGTTCAAAATGTATGCTTTTGTTGCATATTCAACAGCCGTTTTAAGATTTTTGTCTTTAAGTTGTCTGTGAATTAGAAAAGCTATAAAAGCATCAATAGATCCGTTGGCAAAAGCTTCTTTAAATTCAACTGCTTCTGTTTCGTAAAAACAGTTATTTGTATAGTAATAAGTTTTAAGGTATGTTTTTCCTTTATTGACTATTTTCAAGGGAGTTACGATAATTTTGACATTTAAATATTTTGCCAAAAACACATTCATCTTTTTCTTATAATCATCAAGAGTAAATGAAGGTTTTACTTCCTTCATTTCATCTTTATCAAATCAACCAATTAAAAATCTTGTGTTTTCTAACATGGGTTCAACAGCCTCTAAGTAAAGCCCATAACTTGCTCATGCCTCTGGCTCATAAGTTAAGTCCAAGCTTGTCATAATTTTCTTATTGCTTGCATCTCTATATAACTCATGTAAGTGCTTTCACATCTTCTTGTTTAAAGATAGAGTTGTAGCGCTCATGTGAATTCATGAAAACTTATCCTTAACTATCCCGTAGATTAATTGCATACTTAATTTTGACTGACTAAATGAACTGAATGTTCTATCATAATCAACTCTTTGAGACTTGGTTGTTGTTTTACCAATATAGTAATAAGTACCTAGTCTTCCTTCACCTTCGAACACGTAACTTGTATTAATGTTGTGCATATTAAAGTGCTCTAATATTCTCTTGTAAAACACATGGTTTTTGTCTAAAAATGTTAAATACGAAACATCATTTCCGTTATAACCCAAAAGTGAAGCAACATTTAATGCGTCACCACCAATGAAATATCTGAGAGTATTTACACCTGAATAATATCCATCAACATTTAACCTAATTAGAGTTTCCCCTATGGTTAAAACTTTTTTATCCATTATGCCCTTTCTTTTAAAAAAAATAAAAATCTATCATATATATTTAGATATTTTAATTATATCATTGAAAAGATGAAACCTTATTATTAGGAGTTTTTTTTGCAATTTTTAAAAACTTATTTTTATAATGTAAAAATATAGTATTTTTAAATTTATACTAATTATAAAGCCAAATAATTAAATTAGATTTAGCAAAATAATTCATTTTTTTATGATAAAATAATAATAGTTTAATTTTTTAATAAGTTTTGTATTTATATAATTTTCAAACTATTAGATATTTTGCAAAAAACTAATTTAAAAAATAAACATATTCAAAAAAGAAGGTAAATTATGAAAAGAAAATTAAATTTAAAGACAAAAGTTTGACATAAATATGTCCTATCTTTTGGATTTATTGCAGTAGCAACAGCGGCAACTCTTGGTTCTATTTTTGCGTATTCTAAAACATCAAGTGATAAGCTTGGTAAAAATAATCCAACAGATCCATTTTATTTAAAAAATGAATTTGTAAGAACTAATAAAGAGGCTAAGCTTCAATTTGTAGCGGGTGATAAAAGTACAGTTATTGCAAAATGAAATGTTCAAAGTGACTTAGTTGAATATCATAACAATAAAGGTGAAATTTTTACTTTATCAAGTGAAGAATACTTAGATAAATTTTATAAAAATAACAAGCAGTATCCAATCCTTAACATTCGTTATGGTTCTTTTGATTTCTTTAATGAATATCTTGAAGCTGTTCCAGCTAAAGCCTTTTGAGAATTTACTAACTGATTTATGAATAATGTTTCATGGGGTCCAGAAATAATAACGTTAAAAGAATTTACGATTGTAAAAGGTGTTGAGTTGCATGGTAATAATATTACATTAGGTTCTCACTCAGATAATAACAAAGAGTACATGACTATTAAGTTTTTCCCTGATGCGTTCTTTGGAACATTGGCTGCATATAGCGAAATAGGTGGTCGTGGAAACCAAAGAGATTCCTTAATGTATAAACTTAATAAAAAATTGTTAAGTAGTGATGAAGTAAATYAATTTTTAGAAAATGTATCTAACTATAACATTTTTGCTAATTCAAATGCACAAGATCAAAAATTGTATGGTTTTAGAAATATTGTTGACATTAGAAGTTTATCTAATCAAAAAGTTTGAGTAGCAAAAGTACCTAATTGATTCAGTAAAGTTAAGGATGATGCTATTCATGATTATGAAAAAAATAGATTAGATCAAGTGAATGGTTATGTATTGCTTATTAATGGTAAGGATGAAGCTGAAGCCAAAAAGAATCTTGAATTAAATTTAAAACAATTTGCAGCAAATGATCAATATGACTTAATCAAAAAATTAAGTGGAGCAACACTTGAACAAAAAACCATTTCTTTTGCTAATTTAGGAAGAGTAGCAGGAAATGAGAGTAGTGTTCTTGATAATTATTTAAACATAACATTTTCAGATGGAACTAACTTTAATCTTTATCGTTCATTTGACGAAATTGAATTCGAATTTAGAAAAGGTTTCTTTTCACAATTAGAAAATTCACATAACCTATTTGAAGCAGGTGAATATACAAAAGAAATGCTTCATAAAGAAATTACAAGATTAAGAACTGTATCTAAAGATTTAACACAACAATTAAATAATTTTCAAGAGGACTTTACTGACCTTGAACCAGATTATCAAAAAACAGTTAAAGAAATAAATGCAAGTATTGCTCAAAAAGAAGCTGAGTTAGTTGAACTTAATAAAAATGCTACTGAAAATGCAGCTAAAATAGCAAAAGTAAATGAAGAAATAACTGCATTAAAAGCAGATCTAATTGATGAAGAAAAATTTTTAAATAAAAACAAAGAATCACTAACTAAAAAATTAATGATTATAAAAAATCAATTAAACTTTAAATAACACTCTTGAAACTTATCAAGTAACTTTTGATAATCTTTTAGATACAACTAAACTAACAACACCTAATGAGTTCAAAAACATATTTAATAAACGTTATATTGCAGCAAGAGATATTCAAGGAGTTTTCTTTAATGTATTCAAAGATTTAAATCTTCCTTCACCTTTAAAAGATGATGATATTTTACTTGATGATTTAATAATTTTTAATAATGACTTAGCTTATTTACCAAATCAAATTATTACAAATAATATCCTTAAGAATTTAGCACAAGAATCATTTTCAAATTGAAGAGATTTCTATAACATTCAAGGTTTCTTATCTAAAAACAAAAGACTTGATGAATCTGAAAAAACATTTTTTGCTTACTCAAGTCACTTTAGTTCATTAGCTGATGAATTTAACAAGAAAAATCCTAATGCACTTGTTAAAAACGAATATTCAAAACTTCTTAAAGAATTTAATAATTGAAGAGAAACTGTTGAAGAAAAAAATAATGTTGTCGAAGAAATTAAAACAACCCAAAATTTAATTTTTGAATTATTTAAAAACTCATTCCACACTATCTCTGAAGCTTCAGGAAGACCTGAAGTTGTAGAAGGAATCAACTATATAAGCAACTTTATTCTAGCTGGTTCAAAAACAAATAAATCACCATTATATATGGATAAAGATTTTGAAAAATTTGTTGAAAGTAATTTTGATAATTTAACTTCATACTTTAATAAAATTAAGGAAAAATGAATACCATTTTATTCTGCTGCTCAAACTTTTTTAACTGCTCACAAGGCAGAAATGGATGAAGCTGAAAAATGAATTAAAGCATTAACAACAATTGAAACAATTTTTGCTAACGATCCAAATGCTTCGGCAAATGATCTACTTGTTAAAAGAAGAGATTCGCTTAAAAAACAAGTTGATGATGCCAGAACAAAGTGAGAAGCAAGAAAAAATGATGCTGGATATGTTTATTTTGGTGAATGAAAGCAAGTAGGAGATTTCAATAAAAATATTGATACCTTAATTTCACTTGCTCAAAAATATTCGAAGCAAAAAACAAACTTTTTAGCATATAGTAAAGAAAAAAGAACTAGTGAATATCAATCAAAATTTATTCAATTTAAATTGCAATATATTATTGATATGATAAATCCTCAAGATTCGAAAATGGTTGAACTTTACAATAAATATTTAAAAACTTTTATTGATCATTTACCAACATTACAAACTAATATTAATACCGATGAAAACACAAGATTAAAATGAGCGGAAGCAAAGCAAAAATTGATCAATTATCAAATTGAAAATGAAGATAAATTAGAAGACGCAGCCGTAAAAGAAGAAATAACTAAACAAGAAGCAGATATTGAAAAATTATATAATGAATTTTCAAAATTAAGTAACGAAATACTCTACAATACAGCTTCGTTAGGCGATAAAAACCTTTCAAAAGGAAAAGGTCCGTTGGTTGAGTTAATTAATCAAATGCTTGCTAGAAATTCTCAAATATTATCAGAAAACAAAAACATAAAAGAAGTCGATGAAGTTAAATACTCATTAAATGATAAAAATGGAAAAATAAAGAAATTGATTAAGGCACTAGAAGAAAAAGAAGCTTCATCAGGGTTTACAACTTCTCTTGAAGAATTGGATACTTTAGTTACTCAATATAATGAAAAATCTGAAGAATATAAAAATCTTCAAGAAGATATCATAGTTAATAAAGCTAAAATTATTGAATACAATGATGCAATTTTACAACTTGAAAAATTACCAGATACTAGTGATATAAAAACCAAATATTTAAAACTATATAAAGATAACTTAGAATACTTTATCAAGAATATTGATATAGCTTATATTCAAAAAGCAAATAATGCTATTAAAGAAATGAATAAAGTTAAAGATTCTGTAAAAGCTAAAGCTGAAATTGTTAAAGAAAACTTTAAAAAAGCTAACGCAGAAAGAAAAGCCTTAAGTGATGAATTAAACTTGCTAACTCAAAAGTTTACAAAATTAAGTTTCAGTGGTATTGAAAATGAAGAAAAACTTGATAAAAAAATAGATGAAATGATTTCATCATTAGATGTAAGTTTATTCAATCTTTCAAAGGCTGAATTACTACCGAATACAATAAATTCTCAATTAATTAGTGCTGCTGAAAAAGCTTCACTAAAAGATAAATTTGAAGAATCAATTCCCGGATTAAATGCGGCAACATTACAATACTTTAGAAGCATAAGAAATGATTCGAATGTTAAAAAACTTATAAATGAAGAAAAGTTTTATGCTGAATTATTAATTGAACCATTGAAATTAGCCGGTGAATATATAAATGCAATTGAAATAAAACCATTGGTTACTAAAAAGGATGCTCTTGAACAAGAAATAAGCGATTTAGATCCTGCCGATCCTGATTACGATGCCAAAAAAGCTAAATTAGACCAAGAAATTAAAAAACTTGAAGATCAAATAGCCCCTTTACAAACAAAAGTTGAAGAGTTAACAACTAAAACTGAAGAACTTGAACAAGAAGTGAATGATTTTCTAGATTCATTAAACGATGATGATAAAGAATCTAGAAGACTAAGTGATGAAGTTGTAGAAGAATCGCGTGAAAACTTTAAAGATAAACTTTCTGACCTTGAAGATTATTTATCTAGATATGGAACATATGTTAATTTATTAAAATCTAGTGTTGCGCTAGAAAATAATTTAAATGATGCAAGAATAGTTGCTTTAAACAAAGCAATTGAACTAAGATATCAAGTCGCTAAAACCCAAATCTTAAGAAATGTTAAAGAAAACATAATAAAAGATTCTAAAGAACTTGGTGTTGAATTAAATAAAAATAGTGATTTAATTGTTGCTAAAACAAAGATTCAAATGCGTGAGTTATTATTAAAAGAAAAAATTATTAATGCTAACACTACAGAAGAAGAAATTGAAAAACTAATTCATTCTGTAAATATTGATAATATCGATAAAGTTGGAAATAAATTAGTTATTACATTAAGAGAATTAGCTTCGGGACATCAAAGAGTAAAATACTATAGTCAAAAATTCAATGATATATTTATGAAATTCAATGTTAAAGCAGATGCAAATGCAGAAGTTATTGCAAATATTGATAACTTCTTAAATGTTGTAGGATATAAAAAAGTTTTAAATCCTAGAATGATAAGAGAAGAAGGTGATATAGTTGATCCAATTAGTGGTAAAACATTAAAAGGTTATTCAATTTATACTGATGGATATCAAAATCTTATTGATGATTTATTAACTAAGGTTCCTCAATCAGCTCAATGACTTGAAGGAGAATATTTAGATAAGACTGTTGATCCTGAAACTGGATTATTCAAATATGAAATTAAAAAAGGAAAACATTTAGGATTTAGTAAAGACCATAGAATTGGTTTATGAGCTGTCTTAAAAGCAACCGATCCTAATTTTAAAGGTATTTCAATCGACTTTCTTAAATTTGTTGCAGCACATGAATATGGACACCACATGACGCTTAATGGAGCAAAAAACTTAGGTGATAAAGCAGAAGGAAATAAATCAATTTTTGTTTCTGCTCTAACACCTGGAGCTACTCCTGGAATTTCAAATTACTACAATAGAGAAGCCTTATCACTTTATTTGGATGCCAGAACTCACTTAAAATTAAATACAAGAACTTATTTAAATGGTAAATTTGTACTTAAAGAGGATGGTGAATATCCAGTATTCATGTTCCCTAAAGTGGTTGTTAAAGATGGTAAAGAAACAATTGAATATGTTGAAGAAAAAGAAGAAGATATTTGAGGTGCGAAACTTTCAGATCCTTCTATTGATAATGCGATTAAGAATTCTGCAAGAAGATTTATTCAAGATTTTGAAGGTATGAAAAAAGCTCTTGAAGAACGTAAAAAAGAATTGAATCTAAAAGGGAAAAATAAGGATAAAATTTCAATTTTCGACTTATGACTTCCTAATGCTATGGATACATACTCGGGAACACTTAATCCAACAGTTGAAGGTATAGCCAAATACTTAATTTTCGACAAAACTGAAAACAAATATAAATTCCTACCCGGTTCATTATCGATGCTTGAAGGTGTCTTAAAAGACGGTATGGGAAATCCTATAAAATTCGATACTGTTAATGGTGAAATTTTACCTGTTATAGCAGATTATGAATATAAAGATTCAAGAAATGATAAGGTGCTTATTATTAAAAAAGTGCATGTATACAATGAAGATGGCACACCTATTATAAGTGCTCCATTAAATGTAAACTTATTTAGCAAAGAGCTTGAAAAAGAAGGATACGGACCTAAATCAGCTGAATATATAAAAGCACGTTTAGATGAAGTTGTTGAAAATATTAAATCACTTGTTGTTAAGAAATTTACAGTTAATGGTTGAGACAATAGTGCTACTAACTTATCACTTGATTCTTCACTTAATATTGACTATCCAGAAATTTACACTGAACTGCAAGTAAATCCAGATGAATATAAATCAGCTAAACGTTGATATAAAGAATATGTCGGTGGTAGAAGTTTTGCTAATGGTTCAAGCACTCCAGAATATCAAAAAAATCCACTACAATATTATGTTAACGGACTACCAGTGGGACCCGACTTAAGATCAAGAATTAACCACGATAATTTCTTTGCTAATGTATCACCTAGCACAATTGAATTTCTTAAAAAACGTTTAAGTTTTTCAAGTTTAGGAACAGCACTTTATATCACCACTTTCCTTGGTGGAAATAATGGGCTAAGATTTGCTACTGCTTCAGGAATTGAAACATGAATTGATGAAAAAACAAGATATTTACCAAACATTAATTTAAATGAAGCTTATGAAAGCAATTTGTTAGAAGAGGATTTATCTAAATATTTAGACGAACTTGGAATAAGAAAATCAATATCTTCTCTTCATAAGTTCGCAAGTAAATTTGTTGGGAATGACATTAACAAATCACTTTGATTAATAAATAATGCTGAAGGTAAAGCGGTTGGAAATAACAATGATTCCGGTGAAGTCTTAATGGATTATGCTTCAGCAAATCACATAAAACTTAATAGCACTCTATTATCAAATGATGTTGATAAAAGTTTATTCGATAGTTTCTATTATAAAGATGCTGAAAAATTATATGGTTCAGATATCATCTTTAAAGATATTCACAAATGATATGATTTTGTAAGTTTGGATTTATCTAAAGTAACTATAGATAAGGATAATAAGAAAGTTAACTGAAATTTAGACTATGTACAAAGCAAATTTAATTTAAATAGATTTATTAGAAATTTAAAACAAGCAATGCATAAACCTAATGCACTAACAGACAAGAGAAAAGAAGAAATAAATAATTTAATCAAAGCTGATAATATGCAAGATTTTGCTAATGAATTAATGACTAGATTTTCAAATTCTAAACTAAACTTATTTACCAAATCATTTAGACTAAATGAAATAGAAGTTAATGAAAATCTTGCATGAATATTTGACAAAGATCTAGGGTATGGAAAATTTAAAACACATAACTTCACTATATTTAATCCTAATAAAATTAAACATGAAGTTGGTGTTTCAAACTTAATTGAAGCAACCAAAAAATACGCTTCAGAAAATAATGTTTTAAGCGGAAACTTAACAATATTTGACTACTTAGTATTTAATCAAGCAATTACTGTTCAAACCGATCAAATGATTGCAGCATTATTAAATGGAAAATCAAGTTTGCTTCCATTAATAACAACATTTGTTAATGGGGTATTTAAAAAAGCTGTTCCTTCAAGTGATGCATTATCATATTTCGATGGTAAAAATGAAAGAAAATTCAATGAATTTTTCACTGACTATACATATAATTTCGCTGAAGTTATTAACCGTGATAACTTACAAATAACATATAGCCCATCAAATAGTGAATTCGGAAACATGCCTTCATATTTATCAAATATTAATGAAGCCACAACTGGTCTTGAATATGTTGTTGATGCAGAAAGCACTAAAAAATGAAAAGATCTTGTTATTAAATTTAATGACAATAAAGAACCTTTCTCATCGTTAAAAGGTGCAATAAATCTATATACAATTTCACTTAATAATGAAAAAAGAAATATTTCAAGAAATCTAGGAACAAGGTTTATTAATACTCCACTAAGCCATGAAGATGATTTTACTGACACACAAACATTTAATAATTCATATTTTGGTAAATTCCAAACTATAAACAACGGATGATTTAAAGATAGATGATACCGTGAAATTTTAGACTTTACCTTATATGATGAATATGGTAAACCGGTTGTTGATCCTTCAATTAGAATAAAAGATTTAGAAGGAAATGTCGTAAAAACTCGTCCAACAGCTTATTGACAATACTACATTCAATCTCAAGGAGTTGGTTTAAGATCACTGAGTGGAATTTGAAGAGACAAAGATAAAGATGCTGTTGCATTTTACGGATATATCCCTTCACACCAAGCAACAAAAGCTAACTACTTAGCATTCAAAAATACAAAAACAGGAAAAATAGTTACTATTCCAATCAATAAAAACAATTCAAACAATATGTTTTACTACTTAGAACAAAAACTAGATAATGAAATAAAATCTAAGAAAGAAAAAGGTGTTAGACATTATCTTAAAGATGAAAAATACACTTGACACGATTCGAAAGGTAATGAAACAAAAGGGGTTGGATTTATTTCATATGCATCTGATTATGCTATTTTATCAAAATATGCAAATGCAATTATGTTGCCAGGTAATGAATACGAAATGTATTTTGCAAAAGATAAAAGTGGAACTTTTGGTGCAGAAATATATTTAGGAAAAACTGAATCAGTATCTGAAAATGGAAAAACATTTTCTCAAGCACCTACTTCAGTTAGAAGTGAAAATGGAAAAATTATCTTGAAAGTTCAAGATCAATTCAACATTTATTAGAAAGGAGAATTATGAAAAAATCAAAATTAATATTGCCACTATTAGCAGTTTCTGCTATAGCTGCTCCTGTGGTTTTAATTACATCTTGTAAAAACGAAACCACAAATACATATCAATCACGTAACTCTTCTTTTGTAGGAGATGAATATGATTTTGGACTTGCAACTGCTCCACTTAACTCATTAAACTATATTAAGTATCAATCAGTAGCTAAAATATTACCTTCATTAGTAGAAGCTCCTTTAAAAAATGGACCAAATGAAGCACTTAAATCAATTTATAGATTACCAGAAATTCAAATGGGAATTTATGGCGGTGATGAAGATAGTTCAACAATTGATCAATTTATTCTAAATCATCCAAATCAACTAACTGAATCTACAGGAAGATTTTATCCGCTTGATCAATTTGGTTCAACTACCGGTTCAATAACAGTAGATAGAACAAAAGTTCAACAAGTAGCCGCTATTAATACAAAAGGAAATAAAATCCTTTCAATGTCAATAGCACTTAATGATGGACTAAGTAAATGATCTAACGGAGATGATGTAATAGGTGATGACTATATTGACGCATTACACTATATGATAGACTTTAACACTGGTTCACAACATCAAACTAATTTACTTCAAAAGAAGATAAAAGCTGTATCTAAAATGATTGAAGCACAACAAAACTACATTAAAAAATTTAAAAAAGCATATCAAAATCCTTTTGCTTATCCTAATCTAGTTGATAACGGAAAAGGAATAATGGAATATGAAGTAGTTGAACCAACTCCTGAAGACTTAAAGAAAGGTCAATTTAGTTCACTTTGAAAAAGCCAAAGTCAAGGAGATGAAAAAGAAGTTGATGCAATTAGACAAGCTGCTTTAGAGTTTGGAATTTATTCAGGAAGACTTTATTATAATTACTCGAATAAAGAAATTTTAAGTTCAATTCCATTCTCACCAGACTTTAATTTTAACGATGAAGTAACTGAAATAATGTTGCCTAATCCTGAATATGATTTAGCACTTCACTCCGCTGAAGAATTGAGAAATATTCCAAAAAGAATTGCTAAAAAAATTAGAAAATTCACATACACTGATCCAAAACAAGTCTGAAAAATTGAAGAACTTTTAAGTCAATCAAGAGAATTAAAAATAAGATTAGATCAAGAATTTAACAATCGTAAGAATGATCCTCAATATATGGCATTAGATAAAAATATGCGTTTATCTCTACTAAATAAAGCAGAGTTCAACCCACATTTAATAGCAAAAGATTTTGATGATAAATCTTATGCACAAAGAATAGTTTTTGCTAGAAGTGAATTTGGAATTAGAGTTGAATATGATTCTTATGAGCCAACTTCACTAAATAATGCTTATAAAGATTTACTTGAAACTATAATACCAGTTAACAGAAAATTTATTGAATCAATTGGTGGAATTAACAATTTTGGACTTGATTCTAAAAGTTTTTTAACTAATGGGCCATTCACAATTGATCAATTAGTTTTAGGACCTCAGGGATACATAACACTTAAGAAAGATTTTAGATATTATTCATCAGATAGAACAATATCAAACAAAATAAGAATTTTCTTTAGTCAAGATCAAAACATCAACTCTGCTATGTATGATGATGGTTATATAGCGGCTACAAAAATTCCTGCAATTCAACAATTATCATATTGAGCAAATTTAAACTACCGTAAAAATATGAACAAGTCATCTGGGTTTGGAACAATAGCATTTGCATTTAATCTTGATAATCAAACAAATTCAAAAAGTTATTTAAATAACAATGACTTAAGAAACGCAATTTATTATGCGCTCAATAGGAATGACTTATTAAAAATTGTAGGTTGAAATACTTCTTATCCTGTTAATACATGAACGGCGTTTGGACAAGGATCTTCTAGTTTTGGAGACCCTGTAGAGTTAGGTTTTGACCATGATAATATGCTTACAAAAGTAGATGCTAATCATGCAATTCCAATCCAGAACTATTCGCATATTGACCACTTATCAAAAAACTATAAATTTGAACACGTTGATAGAACAGATTTAACTTATAATTTGGATATTGCTAAAAAATACCTAACATTATTCAAAAATGCAAATCCAAATCTTAAAAAAATCACCCTTAAATTTATTCATAATTCAACAGATGAGCAACAAAATGCTGGAATAGGATTAAAGGATGCGCTTAATAAAGCCTTTAATGGATTCATTGATATTGAAATTAAAGGTTTACCTGAAAACGTTTATGAAGATGCAAGAACAAAAGGTCAATTTGATATCATTTACAAAAACTTCGATACCTATGGAACAGATACATATTCATATGTTAGAGTCTTCTTAAAACCAGATGAAATTAATTCTGAGCAACAAAAAAATACAGGTTTCAGAAATAATCCAGCTGGTTCATGAACATATAAAAAATACTTTAGTGCTTTAGGAATTGAAATTGATAAAGACAAAATAAAATCAACTAATAAAGCACTTGAAGAAGAAACAAGAACTAGATTAAGAATTGAAAAAAATATCTGAGATAAAATTGTTGAACTTTCATTCCAAAAAGAAAATGAAAGCTTAAATGAATATACAGAAAGATATTCATCATTCTTCTCTGCACAATTTACTGATAAAGAAAAAGAGCAAGAATTTACCGAAAAAGGAATAGTGGCTATCATATCAGCTTTTGAAAAAATAGTAAGAGATGGTGCTCCTGTTATTCCGCTTATGGAAGTAGATACTTATTGAGAAATATCTAGAGTTGGTGGTGTTTCATCATTATATTCATATTCATTACAATACGCATATGATGTTAATAAACCACCACTTAAAAACTTGCCGCAAAAAATAGAATTTTAGGAGAAACATGCAAAAAGAAAATTTAAATTCAGAATTTAGCACTGACAAAAACGCTTCTCAACGTTTCTTCTATGTAAATTCTATTGATAAAAATGATAAAAATACTTTTAACATTGACAAAGCAAAACAAAATCCAAGATATGTTGATTTTAACAACAGAATCAAAACTAAAAGAAAATGATATGCACCTATTGTTAATAGTCAATCAACTTTCGCAAAAGGATTTTTTGGTGGATTAAGAATGATCCTCGAGTTTCTTGTTGTAGCATGAATAGTTATAACAGTTACATTCTTCTTGATCAATTCAGTCCCTGGTTCAACAGCAATTAGTGCTGGTCTTGATGATGCTCAAAAAGCAGCAATAGAAGCGAAATACGGGCTTGACTTACCATTAATCCAAAGGTATGGAGTTTATTTAAGAAACATATTCCATGGAGATTTTGGAATTTCACTTTCAGTATTTCCTGGTTATAAAATAAACGACTTTATATGAGTAAGATTCTTAAAAAGTTTCTATGTTGGAATTTTTTCGGTAGTCCTTACTTTAGGAATAGGTATTCCATTAGGAGTTTATGTAGGAAGTAATCCAGATAAATTACCAGATCACATTGCAACGGTTTTCGTTTCAATGTTATCATCGATTCCATCATTAGTTTTTGCCTTATTACTCTTATTGATAGGTAGAGAAGTAGGTTTACCATACATTTTCGAAGATAGTAACTTATTAACTTACATTCTTCCTGGGTTAGCCTTAAGTTTAGGTTCAATAATTGTTTATATTAAATATATTAGAACAGAATTAAATAGAGAATTAAATTCTCAACATGCTAAATTCTGTTATCTAAAAGGTATGACTAAAAGAAGATTTGTTTGAAAACATGCTCTTAAACCTTCACTATTTCCAATTGCTACATTCTTCCCTGTCGTTATATTTGGAAGTTTTATAGGTTCAATGTTTGTTGAACAAATATTCTTTATTACTGGATCTGGAGGATTATTGCTTCAAGCGATAACTTCAAAAGATTACAACATAATACTATTTATGGTTACATTATTCTCATTAATAACCATATTATCATATACATTAAGAGATATTCTTTACGAGGTAATTGATCCTCGTGTAAGAAGAAAATAGAAAGGAGCATTATGTCATTTAAAGATTATGCTAAAAACAAAAAAGATCGTCAAGAATCTAAAAACAATAATTTTGATTACGACCTAGCTCCTAATAAATTTATTCAACCACTTAATTATAAAAAATGAGAAATAATCGGTAACATTCTAGAATTCCGTGAAACTTCATATATGAAAGATCATCAGAAACCATGAAAAGAATTTTTCTATAGATACAGTCGAAATAAAGGAGGAATTTTTGGATTTGTGGCTTTATTCACACTTCTTTTATGTGCATTTATAATTCCATTTTTCACAAAAGATCCTTATTCACTTGACCCTCAAAATCCTTACAAAACATTCTTTACTGATAGTCATATATTTGGAACTGATCAATTAGGAAGAGACTTGTGATCGAGGTTATGACATGGATTAAGATATTCAATTACTTTAGCGGTAGTAGCTACTTTAATTCAAGTTACAATTGGACTTATTGTAGGTATTATGATGGGGCACTTCCCAAAATTCGATAAAGTAATGACCTTCATTATTAAAGTAATTTCAAACGTTCCTTCAATTATTGTTCTTATAGTAATTACTATTGTTCTTAATCCCACATTTTGAGTTATTGTATTTGCTTTAACTTTTACCAGTTGAACAGGTATAGCAAACCAAATGCGTTCACAAGTTCTTAGGGCAAAAAACTATGAATGAGTTGCTGCTTCTAAAATTTTAGGAACTCCAACATACAAAGTTCTATTAAACTACTTACCAGTTGTTATTCCACTTCTTGTAACGGAAATTGTTTTCCATATTCCTGGTGTTATTCTTTCAGAAACTTCACTTGCTTTTATTGGATTATCAATTCCAAATACACCTACCCTTGGTAACTTAATTACTGATGGTTCAAAAATATTTACTACATTTCCACGTTATGTGTTGATACCTTCGTTCTTATTAATAATTGTAACTACATCAATTCAACTTATGTCATCAGCTATTCAAGATAGTTTATTGAGACAAAGATAGGATAAAATATGCCAAGAGTAAAATCAACTAATACAGCTACGCCACAGGCAAAAAGAACAACAACAAGAGCTAAAAAACCGACTCTTGTTAATGATGAAAAACTAAATTTAATGAGCATAAGAACTAATCCAAGAAATGTAGTACAAAGTAAAAGAGATAAAAGAAATCTATCTAAATTAACTAATGAAGCTAGAAATAAAAACCAAGTTTCAAATAGATTTGATAGAAACGATTCACCTTATATTGAAAGTGCCCCACGTGCACAAGTTAATAGACTTGCTCGTAAGGAATTTGATCAAGAAAAAGATTATAAACCAGTCAAACCAGCTAGAAAACCTAGAACAACTAAAACTTCTAGCACGCCTAGAAAACCTAGAACAACTAGAACAACAACTCCTAAAGAAGTTAAACCTAGAAAACCTAGAACAACTAAAACAACAACTCCTAAAGAGATTAAACCTAGAAAACCTAGAACTTTAAAAGCAATTTCTGAAACACCAAAAAGAAAAAAAGTTGTTACAACAATTTTGAAAGATCCTCAAGCATATTTTACTGATAGTCCACTTCCAATTGTTGAACAATTAAATGAAGAACTAACTAGAGAAAAATTACCTAACCCAAGAGCTTATTTTACATCAAGCCCCTTACCAATAGATTTTTCTGAAAAAAGATATGTCCCAAATTTCGAATTTGTTGAGGAAAAACCAATAATTAACCAACCTGAACAAATTATTCAAGAACCAAAAGAAATAACAAGAGAAAAATTACCTAACCCAAGAGCTTATTTTACATCAAGCCCTTTACCAATAGATTTTTCGGTTATAAGAGTTAAACCTACAATTGATAAACCAGAATATGTCTTTACTGAAACTCCTAAAGAAATTGTTGAAGAACAAATTATAGAAACTCATGGTTTGAAATCTAAAGATATTCATAATGAGTATATTAAAGACCCAGATCCTAAAATTATTACAACAATTACTGAAACCATTAAAACAACAAAAACTATTACAACTATTACCGATATTATCAATAATGTTGAATTAGAATTAAAAGAAGACCAAATTAAAACTGAGATTGATTTTAAGAAAAAACTTTCTGAAAATGAATTAGGTTTCGCTGAAGAAATTATTGAAGTTTCTGTTGAAGAATCAGGGTTTGAACGACTATTTCCTAAACCAATAAAATACCTTCATAGACCTGAGCCAAAGGACTTAATGGTAATGAGAGGTATTAAAAAAACAGGTTTTTTAACATCATTTGGAGATGGTATTCTGGCTTTCTTTAAAGGCATTTATAAACTTGGAAAGAAATTTACAAGATTAATAGGAATCAATAAAAATGCTACTGAAAACTTTGATTTTGATTACTACGTAGAAAATGCTCCTGTTGAATATGTTTTTGCAAAAAATAGAAAAGTTGTTGCTGAAATTAAAGATATTTATTTAACTTTTGCAAACCCAGCAAACCCAGCTGAAAAGAATTTAGTTCTTAGAGGTCCTTCCTTCAAAGTGTATGAAGGATGTATCCATGCTGTTATTGGTGAAAGTGGTTCTGGTAAATCAGTTATTACTTCACTATTGTATGGACTTACTGGTTCGAATGCCATAATTGAAAGTGGTAGTGTAAAACTTTATGGTCTAGAAGTTCAAAACTTCAGTCTCAAACAATGAGAAAGATCAAAATTAAGAGGTAGAATAGTTTCAGCCGTATTCCAAAACCCTATGTCAATACTTGACCCAACCATGAAAGTTGGAGAGCAAATTATTGAAGGAATGTTAATTAATAAAATTGTTAAAGGCAGAAAAGCAGCAAGATTAGAAGCTATAAAATACTTACAAATGACTAAAATCGGTAATCCCGAAAAAGTTATGAAACTCTATCCACATGAACTTAGTGGTGGAATGATACAAAGAATTGCCCTTGCAGCCATAATTTCGCTTAAACCAAAATTATTAATTATGGATGAACCTACAACAGCGCTTGACCCAACAGTTCAAGCTTTAGTTCTTGATATTATTAGAGAATTACAAGCTGAATTTAAAATTGCAACCATTTTTATAACTCATGACTTAGGAGTTGTTGCTTCTATTGCTGATTATATCAACATAATGTATGCTGGTCAAATAGTTGAAAGCGGTACAAAGGAAGAAATTTTAATGAATCCTCAACATCCTTATACATGAGGTTTAATTGTTTCGATGCCTGATTTTAATAAAAATAGTAGACTTCAAGTAATAAGAGGAGCAGTTCCATCTAACCTTAATAATATTGTAGGTGATGCTTTTGCAGTTAGAAATGATTATGCACTAGCTAGAGATTTTGAAGTGCAACCTGATTACTATCAAATTAGTTCAACACATTTTGTTAAAAGTGCACTACTTGATGAATTAGCTCCAACTTATCAACCGCCTCATATTATTAAAACATTATGAGAAAAATATAATGCTTATTTGCATAAATTATATGGTAAAAATATTTTAGTTACTAGAAATGAGTATGAACACTATAAAGCATTAGCAAAAGAACATAACGAGATTGTCATTGAGTTAAAAGCTGAATATGAACCGTTAAGCATCGAAAACTCTAAGGATAATGAAGATGATTTTAAAGTTTATAACACAAATGAAGAAGTAATTAAGGATAAAATCAAACCAGAAGATAATATTGAAAAGCAAATAGAACTTATCAAAGAAGTTTCTACCAATTCAACTTATTCAAAGGATAAAAAGAATTTAAATAAGAAAAATAAAAAGTCTAAAGGAGTAATTCATGGATAAAAAATATTATTGTGAAAAAATGCCTTTAGGTAAAAAAGTTTGTAGATTAATTTTGCCAGGAACTGAACAAATGTTAAATGCTTATCCTAATAAAAAAACATTAGTTTCATTAAGACATTTAGATATAAATTATGGAGCAGGTGTTAAAGCATTTGCTGCTATCAAGGATTTGAATCTTAACATCTATGAAGGTGAAGTGCTTGGACTTGTTGGTGAAAGTGGTTCGGGTAAATCTACTACTGGAAGAGCAATTATAGGTCTTACACCACATAGTTTTGGATACATAAAAATCAAAGACACAGTTATTCCGAAAAACATTTCAAAAGGTCTTAAAACAACTAAAAAATATAAAAACATGATTAGTTTTATGATCAATAATGTTCAAATGATTTTTCAAGATCCAACAAACTCACTTAATCCCTACAAAAATGTTGAATGAGTTGTTTCAGAAGGTTTATTAAATTCAAAAAATGCTGATTATTTATTCCATATAAACTTTGATCAACAGGTTTTGAGTAATGTATACAATCAAGTATTAAAACTTGAACCAGAAAGACCAATCTATGATGATTTACTTTCTATTTATAGAGAAGTTGAAAAAGGTATTGAAGAATCTTTCAAAATAGTTTTTGAAGACTTATTTGATAAAATTTCAAAACGTTATGTTGCAAATAGAGACTTATATGAAAATGTTATGAAGTATATAACAAGTGCAAAAGAAGAAAAACTTGTTGTAAAAAATGCTTCATATAAAGATTGTAAAAAAATGTTAATTATTAACATGCTAAAACAAGTCGGGCTTGATGAAACTGTTCTGGGAAGATTTCCATTAGAGTTTTCTGGCGGTCAACAACAACGTTTAGGAATTTGTCGTTCAATAATTCTTAAACCAAAACTTTTAATAGCGGATGAACCTATTTCAGCTCTTGACGTTTCTATTCAGGCTCAAGTTATTAATATCTTTAAAGAACTAAAAGAAAAATTCCATTTAACTATTCTTTTTATTGCTCATGATTTAAGAATGGTTGAATACATTTCAGATAGAATTGCTGTTATTAACAAAGGAACTTTACTTGAAGTTGGAACTAGTCAAGAGATAGTTAAAAATGCTCTTCATCCTTACACTAAGTCTCTTTTAGATGCGGTTCCTTCTATCGAATCTAAAAAAGGTTCTTTACTAGGTTATCAATATAATCCTGCTATTCATGATTATGATGAAACAAAACAACCAAAATGACAAAAAATAAATAAAGATCATTTTGTCCTTGCTTCTGATGAAGAACTTGAATCATTTAAACTTATTGAAAGAATAAGATAATAAAAATTGGAGATTACAACAACATCTCCGATTTTTATTATTTCTCTTGCCTATAGGTAAATACGTAATTTAAAAACTAATTAGTTTTAACTAACTTGTTTTTAAATTAATAATAAAAACTTTAGTTATTTTCAAAGAATTTCAATTATTAATCCAATAAAATACTATAAAAAATGCTTATTCTAAATGAATGAGCATTTTTTAATATATTTTCACTATTTTGTTCCGCATGAACTCTTTGAACAAGAGTCTTTAGAACAATCGCTTTTTTCTTTGCAACATGCTTTTGTTTCGCAAGCGCTTTTTTCTTTGCAACATGCTTTTGTTTCGCAAGTAGAAGCAGCTCTATTACATGTGCTTACTTTTACTTCTTGTTCTTTACTACTGTTGCATGATTTTTTACATCCAGCCATTTTTTCTCCTTATTTTAATAATTAAAATTATTTTAAAACTTTTTTTAAAATTGTTACAAATTTATTCATTTTTTTTATTATGTAAAAATAAAAAGTTTATTTATTTGTGTTTTTTTCAAAATAAATAAACTTTTTATAAATTTTAACTAAAAATTTAGCGTTTTTTAGTTTATTTTTATTGATATTAATATTTAAAAGTTTAATAGTAAATTATTTAATTTATATAGATAAGCAAAATAATTTAAATCATTGATTAATATTTGATTATTAAATTATAATTGTAATAATTAATGAGGTAAAAATGAATAAAAAACAATTTAAAGAAAGATTAATTCAATACTTGGAAATTGAAGCGATGAGTCGTTATGAAGAACCTGTTGCTAAACAATTAAAAGAAAATACTTTAAGCGAAAATTTTAAATATTCAAGAGATGGGTTAGGTTCCCTTATAATACATAAACCATCAAAAAATAAAAACGCTCCTAAATTAATGGTTGCTGCACATATGGATGAAGTAGGTTACTTAGTAAGAAGAATTGAATCTAATGGGCAATTATTATTAAGTCCTGTTGGTGGAATTTGGGCAACTGTTGCTATTGGAACTAAGGCTAAGTTAGTAACAAATAGAACTAATAAAAGTTTCTTGGGAGTTTTTGGTCATACATCAATTCATATTATGAAATCAGAAGATGTTTCTAAAGCTACAACTAATGATCAATTGTATGCCGATTTTGGCTTTATTTCAGATAAAGAAGCTGTTGAACTAGGTGTTGAAGTAGGTGATAGAGTTTATATGTCAGGTGAAACTATATTATTTAATAATGATGATTTAGTTGGCGGAAAAGCGATGGATAATAGAGCAGGAGTTACTGTTTTAGATTATGTTGCTAATAAACTAAAAGATATTGAACTTGATGTGGATTTATATTTAGTTGGAACAGTGCAAGAAGAAGTAGGGTGTAGAGGTGCAAAAAGTTCTGTCTCACTTATTAATCCTGATTTAGCCATTGCTCTTGATACAACGTCATCTCATGATACTATAAATACTATTTCAGGAACTACTAAATTATTTGGTGGAGCAGCCTTAAGAGTAAAAGATGGCGGTACATTAATGGATCCAAAATGAGTTGAGTACATTTATGAAGTTGCTAACAAAAACAAAATTAAAGCTTATAAATTTGTAGCTATGGGTGGTGGAACTGATGCACATGAATTGCAATTTGCACAGGGTGGAGCAGCTGTTATTACTTTATCGCTTCCACAACGTTACTTGCATTCACCAATTGGAGTTTGTGCTATTAGTGATTTGATGGCTACAGGCGATTTGATTATAAAAATAGTTCAATCACTAAATCCAACTGAGTATGAAAATATTAAATATAAGTAGTATATAAAAACATTGTTTTTTATGTTAAAATATAAATTATTTATGTAAGGAGGTCTTATGGTAGAAATGAGTACTGGAGCATTTGCTGGAACAATTATAGGAACAATTATTGGTGTTGCTATTTTAGTTGGTTTTATTACATTTTTTATAGTAAAAAGATTGTTTGAAAAACAAATTAAAGAAAATCCACCCATTACTGAAAAAATGATTAGAGTTATGTTTAATCAAATGGGACGTAAAGCTTCTGAAACACAAATAAAGCAAATTATGCGTTCAATGCAAAATGCAAAAGACAAACAATAATATTAGTTGCATCATTTTTTGGTGCATTTTATTATGTTGTTTTATATTTAATTTTTAGATAATCAAACTTTAAAAAAATCCCTAGATTAGTCTAGAGATTTTTTTAAAGTTTATATTTTGCTTTTGTATTAAGCTTGATTTTTTCTTTTTTTACCTATTAATAATAGTAGTACTATTATAGCTCCTATACCACTTGCAAAAGTACATGTTCATAAAATAATGTCTTTTGTTGTTCAATTGGTTTTTAATAAGTCTTCGATTTTTTGGAATTCAAGTAATTCAGAATTATATTCTGGTGAATTATATGATGTTGATTTTTGAATTTGTTCACGTTTTTTATCAAGTTCTTTTTTGAATCTTGCATAAGCTTTTTTACTGTAATCTTGACTTTTGTGTTCATCTTCAATTTGATTTAATTTACTTAGTAATCCTTCTTTAAAGGTTCTTAATAGTAAGTTTATTTTTGCTATTTCATCACTGAAGTTTGAAGCTTGAGCTTTATCAATTTGTTTGTGTCTATTAATATCACTTAATAGTACTTCAAGATTTTCCTTGAATTCTTCTACTGAACTAATTGTATATTCATCAAAATTCTTTTCAGTTTCTGCTTTAATGTATCTATTTAATCAATCCTTATTTGTTTCAAGAGTTGAAACGGCATCATTCATTTTTTTGTTCATTTCAGCATATTCAGCTTTTGTGAATCCAGGAGTTTTATTATCAATTTCAGATTTAATAGTTTTAAATATTTCATCAAACTTAATAACAGAAGGTCTTGTGTAAAATTCTTCTTTAATGCTCGTGTTTAGTTTGTTGTATGTATTTAATAATTCTTCTTTATTAGGAATTAGAATTTTTTCTTTTACTATCTTAGCTGTATTTTTAAATTCATCAAGTTTAGCTTTAGCAACTGATGATGTTTTTTGAATTCTTTCTTTATATGCAACTATATCTTTTAAGAATTTTTGTGTTGAAGGAGTTGTATATAAATCATAATTATCATTAAGAACTTTATCAATTTCTGCAAGTAAAGCATCTTTATTGTTTGATAATATACCATCTAAATTAATTATATCATCAGCTAATTTATTATGCTTATCTCACTTGATTACAGGGTTATCAGTAATTTCATTGCTAATTCTATTTGCTTCTTTATTAAATGCATCTTGTATATCTTGTGTATATTGAGATTTATTAACTTCAAATTTAGCTCTTGCATCTTTTAGTAAATTAGTAAGGTTTGTTTTATTAGTGATTAAATTATCTTTTAACTTGTTAATTTTATCGTTTCATTCAGGTAATTTTGCTTGTTTAAATATTTCTTTATCAGATGTATTTATTTGATCTTCTAGTTCTGCAACTTTTTTATAGAATTGAGCAACTGAATCAACGGTATATTCTTGCTCTTTATCACTATTTAACTTTTCAGCTTTTACTTTAGTTAATAAATCAGTTTTGTTGGTTACTAATTCAGCTATTAATTTATCTGATTCAGCTTTTATAACGTTAAATTGTTCGTTTGTAACATCACCTAGTGCATCGATTTTTGTTTTGAGAGCGGCAAGACCGGTGTTAAATTGGGTTACACTTGCACTTGTGTGGATATCAAGATTAATTCCATCAAGCAAGGTTTTTAACTCGTTTAATACATCTTTGTTAGATTTAATGTTATTTTCTTTGTCTGTAATTTGTGCTACTAGACTTGTATATCTATCTAATGGTAATGAAGTATTGTTATCAAAACTTTTATCTAAATCATCCAAGTATTTTTTAAAGTCAGCAACAGCTTCAGGGCTTTTTGTAGGATAATCAGTTTTTTGTTTTTGCTCAATAAATTCTTTTAACATTTGTAGATTTGTTTTTAGCAACTTATTAGAGTCATCAATTTGTTTTTCATAATCATCATTCTTAGGTTTATCGATTTCATCATCTGCTAATATTGCTGTCTTTAATCTTTCAAGTTCTTTTAGATAAGCAGTTGTAGATGCTGGATTACTTGATGCTGCATCAACTTTTTTAAGAAGTTCGATTTTATTTATTAATGATTTTTGATATGTTTCAAGTAATTTTTCAACTTCGTTTAATTTAGCTACATAATCATCATATTTAGGTGAATCAACTGATGTTACTTCTAGTCCTTTTATTTCATTTACTAATTCTTCAAGTTTAGGGTTGAATTTAGTTATTGAGTTTTCAGTGATAAATTTATTTACCTTTGCTTTTACTTCATCTGCTTTTGATAGTAATTTATCTTTATTTGTTTTTAGTTTAGCCACTTCTTGATTTATTTTAGATATGTCTTCATTGTAATCTGCTAAAAGATAAGGTGAAGTTGTTTTGTCTACTTTCTTATAAATTTCATCTAGTTTAGCATTTACTTCTTTTACACTATCGATTGTATGGTAATCTTTACCTGCATTTTTAGCTTCTCTTACTTTTTCAAGTAGAGCTGTTTTGTATAGTTTAAGTTTGTCATGTGCACTTTGTATTTTTTCTTTAATTTCTAATACATGAGCTCCTGTAATAGGATCAATTGAAGTATATTCATTTCTTATTGAATTAACTGCTTCTTTATATTTTTCAACTGATGTAGTTGTATAACTCGTTAATTTCGAATCATCAAGTGCATCAGTAAATAAGGCATCTATAACTTTTTTATTTGTTTCAACATTACTTAATAATTTATTTAATGTTTCTTTATCGGTTGTATATTGAGTTAATTTGTAGTCATCTTCTTTTTTAGGTTCAATTTCTGTTTTTAAAGCATTAATATCAGCTAATAATTTATCTTTAGCTTGGTTTGTAAGTGATGAATAATCTGCATTAAGTGCAAGTTGTATCTCTTGTTGAATTTTTGATTTATGAGTTTGCAAGTCAGATAATATTGCTTGGTCAATTTTTTGTTTAAACTCTTCATATTTAGCTTTTGAAAGTGGTTTAAGTTCATTTTCGATTGCTCTATTAATTCTATCTAGTTCAGTTATGAGTTTATCTCTTGATTCGCTTGTGAATTTATCATTATCTTTATTAGCTGCTTTAACATCTTCTAGATATTTTAATGTATCTTTTTCAAAGTTAGATAATTTAGCATGTGCAGCACTTATTTTATCAGCTATTGCTTTATAATCTGCACTTGTTGCATTAGGTTTAGCGTCTATTTCTGATTTAATTGTAGCCATAGTAGTATTAAATTCAGCTAATTCAATAGGTGAATAGTTTGCAACATTAGTTGTTGAATCGCTCATTGTAGAAGCGTGTAATTCAAGTAATTTTTGTTGGTTTTTAACAAGTCTGTTTTTAAGGTCATCAATAGCTTTTAAGTTTTCTGTTTGTTTAGTATTGATTAAAGTTGTTTCTAGATTTGCTGGATCATTTAAGAAAGCTTCATGCGTTGTAATTTTAGCTTGGTATTCTTCTCATGATTCAGTTGTATATATATTTTCAATAATTTTAGCTTCTTGAAGTTTTTGAAGTAAAACACTCTTACATGTTACAAATTTTTCTTTAGCTTTATTTAATTTTTCTTGTGCTTCTATTAATTCACCATCACTAAAAGTAGTTTTATCTTTATATTCGTTTTCGATTGTTGCTATTTGAGCATTATATAAAGAAATCGATTCTGTTGTATATATATCAGTTTTTAATTTTTTAGCATTATTTAGTGCTTCATCATATAAAGTTTTATTTGTTTTTTGAGTTTTTAGTTCTGCCTCAAGATTTGTAAACTCTTGTTTTATTCTTTCATAAGTTTCTTTGTCAAGTGAAGGTAAAGTCTCTACTTCAGCTTTTTTAGCATTAACAAAATCATTTCATCTTTGAGTTGTTGATGTTGGGTATCCATCAAAGGTTTTTACTTTTTCAACCGTATCTATATGGTTAAGCAAGTCCTCTTTTCATGTTTTGAGGTTTTTTTCAAGTCCATTTAGTGTGTTAAGATATATTTCGTATTTTGGATCATTTATTTCGTTATCTGATGTAATTGTATTTTTAAATGCTTCTACAGCTGATTTATATCCATTTTCCGATAAATCTGTGTATTTAGTAAAATCTTTTGTAGTTACTTCAGTAATTTTTAATAAAAGTAAATCTTTATTAGATTTAAGGAGTTTTTTCTCTTCATCCACCTTATTTCTATAATCTTCATCTTTTTGTCCATCTATTTCAGATTCCCCTTGAACTTGAGCAAGAAGTGCCTGTAATTTAGCACCTACAACGATTTTGATTTGTCCATTGTGATATTCTAGTGTATTAACTGAATTGATTTCACTTTGAATATATTTTATAAGTGCTTGTTGTTTTGTTTCGAGTTTAGAAATTTCTTGTTCCAATTTAGTTAATGATGTATCATACTCATTTTTTTTGATAGCCGTTGTTCCAGTTGCTAATGCTACTTGTTCATTCAATATTGTTTGATATTGATTTCATGTAGTAATAGTATAGTAATCAGCTGTTTTTAAGTCTTTAATTTTATTTGCTATAGCTAATTTCAATGCTTTATTATATGTTTCTAATAATTCGATGGCTTTATCAATTTCTATAATTTGTGCTAGCAATTCATCTTTAGTTATCAATGCTTTACCGGTATGGTATTGAGCTCTTAATTCAGCAATTTTGTTTTTATATGTCAATGTGCTTTCTAATGTATAAATATCAGTAGCTTTTGTTAATGCCATTGTTAAATGCTCATCAAGCTCAGAAAGATTTGTTTTTCTAGAAGTTTTATAGTTTTCTAATTTATTTATAATGGTTGTTGCTTGAGCCCTTTTTATTGTTTCTTTATCAATTAAATTTTGTGATTCTTTATTTAATTCCTCAATATATTTGTTAGTAGATTCAAGTGTAAAAGAGTCTAAGTTTTCATTTTTTAAAACACTTATTTTATCATTTATGTATTTTTTGTTGGTAATTAAATGAGATTTTAATGATTCTTTGAGTGTTTTAATTTGATTAAATTCAGCTAAGTCTACCACAGGAGCGGGTGTTAATAAGTACTTATCAAAAGCTGCTTTATGAGCATTATCATAAATTGTAAATGATTCCAATGTATAAATATCAGAGTCTAATGTTTTATTAATAATTTCTTTTGCTTCATTAATGTAGTTTGCTTTTGTAGGCAATGCAGCATTTAATCTAAAAACATAATTTGTTGCTTCATTTTTTCCAATCGTTTCTTTGGGATCCATTTCAGATTTAATAGTTTCAAGCGCAGTTTTAGCTTCAGTAATTTGTGCTGGAGAAAAACCTCCGCTATTTAATGATAATTTGTTTGCTTCATACAAATCGTTAAGCATCTTTTTATTAGTTTCAAGTTTAGATTTTCAAGTTTCTATCTTAGCTTTTTCACTTGATAATTCAATTCTTGTTATTGTACTTTTTGAATTAATAACATTTTCTAAATCTATCAAGTTATTATCAATTGTGTTTGTTGTTTCTGCTGTGTATTGATCTTTATTTTCACTTTTAACAGTTGTTATTTTTGTTTTTAATTCTTTTATACAAGTGTGTTCATCAACAATTGATTTTAATGATTCTAATTGATTTAATAAAGCATCTAATTCAGCTTTTGTAAAATTAGTTTTTGTAGCATTTGATGCTTTAATCGCTTCAACTTTAGTTTTGAAATCATTGAATTCCGCTTCTTTATATTCTTGTTCGTTTAAAGCTAAAAGTTCAGTTATTTTCTTATCAAGGATTGATTTATTTGATACTAAAACTTTTGTTTGTAATTCTGCAATTTTAGCAAGAGCAGCAGCATGAATTGTTGTAGTTATCTTGTCTTCGTTTTGTGATTCTATTGATGATTTGTATTCATTTAATTGTTTGTTAAGTTCAATTTTAGAAGCTTCTGTATAATTTAAATCAGGATTATTAATTGCTTCGTTGATTTTTGCAATAATATCCATTTTATTTCTCAATAAAACACTTTTAGTATCATTAATTTTTGATATTAAATCATTATATTTTGCTTCATCAATGTTTATGGTTTCATCAATTTTACCCTTTATATCTGTACCATTCAACTTTGTTGTATATGTTCCATATGAATCTGTAGTATAGGTATCTTTATCGACTAACTCAAGAGCTGATGCTAACTTGTCCTGTAAAGATTTTTGTCTAGAAATTATTGCTTTTTCAAGTGTTTCATATTGAGTTTTGTATGAATTATATTGATCAACATTAATATCATTATTTGATTGAATTTGTGATTTCAATTGTGTTATTTTTGATTTGAAATCAGCAACCGAATCATTCATATGATAAGGGAAATTCTTACCTTCAAATTCAGTTAATTTTTCAATTAAAATTGATTGATATGTTTTAAGTTTTGAAGTTGCATTGTTAATTTTTTGATCATATTCATTTCTTTTTGCTTGATTAATTTCCGTTGCATTTTTAAGAGTTATTTCATTCTTTAAATTGTTTAAATATTCTTCAAAAGCAGCGATGCTTGATGCTTCATATTTATATTTTTCAGATAAATTTTTCTTGGCATCAATATTTGATATCAATTTATCCCTATTTGTAATTAATGATTTCTTAGCGTTTTCAATTTGCTCTATATGTGTTGCATATTGAACGTCAGTTAAATCATTTAAAAGTGAAACTTGTGTTTTTATTTCTTCGATTTTTTGTTTTGTAGTAGCAACACTGGCTGCATCATATTCTTCAAAAGTATTTGTTAATACTTCATTAAGTTTTTTATCAAGTGAATCTTTATTACTTTCTAACAATGAATTTGTAGCAGCAATTTCAGCGCTTTTTGTTTGATAATCAGATTTAAGTAATTCAGAACCTGAATCAATAGCGTTCTTTAGTTCTTCAAGTTTGTTTACATATTTTGTTTCACTATCTTGTGTATATTTATCAAAATCTTTTGATTTAGCAGCGATTATTTCTTTAATAAGTTGTGCCTTGTATGTTAATAATAAGTCTTCTTTGCTTTTGATTATAGTTTGTAAAGCATCAAATTCTATTTTTGAGTATGTTGATTTTGTGGTAATTTCATTTTTTAAGGTTTCTAATTCGTTTCTAAATTTTGTTACATCTGCTTCTACATAGTTTAATTTAGCATCAGCTATTTTTTGTTCTAATAGAGCAATAGCGTCTTCTAAATAGTTTTGTGCATTGCCAAAAGCACTTGCCAATTGTGATAAGTCAGTTTCTAATTCAGTCTGTGTTATTGATATGCTATTATTATTTGCCTTATTTTCTTTTTCGGTTAATAAAGCTTCAATTTTTGCTTTTTGTTTTGCTGATACTTTATCACCTAAAGCAGTTAGTTGAACATTATAAGATTTTACTTTTTCAAGTAGAGCTTGATTATTTGTTTTCGGTGTTACTAAGACATTAATTTTAGCTTTTTCTGTATCAAGATTAGATATATTAAATTGTTTTGTAGGATCATTAATGTCGGTTTCTAGCTGATTGAATTTATTTTTGTGATCTTGTGCTGATGTTTTTTCGTATATATCATAGTTATCAATCTTTTTCTTGTTGAGTTCTTCTTTAAGGATGTTTCTAATTGATGTTTTTTCAAGGTCATCTAATATTTTATTTAGTTCTAATTTAGCAGCAGCAAGTTGTTCAGAAGTTAGATTTTGTTTATCATATTTTTTATCCAATTCAATTAGAGCAGCTTTATATACGTTTTCACCATCTACTGTATAGTTATTGAAGTCTATAGTTGTAATTAGTTTCTTGTATTCTGATCAATTAGTTACCAGTTGTGCTTCTAGTGCTTTAATTTGGTTTGAATATGTGGTAAAACTAGGTTTAAATATTTTTTCATTTTTCTTAATTGATTCAACTATTTTATCTAATTCGGCTTTATATTTAGCTTTTGATTCTGTTGTGTATTTTTGATCTTGTCCTAATAATTTGGCTGTTTCAGCTTCGGCAAGAATTTGCTCCATATTAGTTTTTCTTAATTTAAGTGCTTCATTCAATTTGGTTGAAAGTTCATCATAAATTATTTTATTGAATTTATCATCTGCAGTCGAACTACCTTTTGTTTTGATGTTGTTAAATTCGTTTTTATATGCAGTAGTTGATTCAACAGTAAATTCATCTAAATTTTCTTTTTCCTTAGCTGTTATTTGATTTTCAAATGATTTTTTATATGTAATTAAATTGCTTGATTTACTTGAGTTGATTTGATTGATGTAATTTTCGTATTTGCTAGTTTCTACTTCTCCACCATTTTGTATCATTGTTTTCAAAGTTCTTAATTCGGTTTTAAATTTTTCTACACCTTCAGGTAAATATAAAGCATGAGCATCACCTAGCATAGTGTCGATATCATCTAATAATTTATTCTTATTTGATACTAAAATATCAGTTTTAATTCTATTGATTTCAACCCTATAACTTTCATATTTAGCTTTTGCTTGTGCACCTTGTAATGAGTCAGAAAATTGTGTGTTAACATCATTTTCTAATTTTGTTAATGCAGCTTGGTGTGCATTTTTAGAATCTTGAGTATAAAATTCAGGATTTTTTACATAAATTAAAGCTATTTCTTGTTTTAGATATTGTTTTCAAGTTTTGAGTAAAGCATTCAATGAATTTGCTTTTGTTTCATATTGAGTTACTTCTATTCTTGTAACATTTTCTTTACCTGTTACTTCTTGAATTAATTCATTAATTTTAGTTTTATATTCATCTAGTGATGAAGGGTGAAAATTATCAAAACTTGCAGTAAGTCTTGTTTGTAAATCTTTTAGTACAACCGATTTATTTGTCACAAGTTTATCTTTTATTTTTTTAATATCATTCATTACTTGTTTGTAAACACTTAGTTGCTCTGAAACCTTAATTCCATTTTTGTCAGTTGTTTCAACGATATTGATATTGCTGTCAATTCATCCTTGAATTTGTTGTTTTTTGTTATTTATTTCTTGTGTTGTTTTATCATAAGATTGTTTTGTATAGAAATCAGAATCTTTAATCAATTGATTAGCTGCGTCATAATATTCTGAGTTTGTTGTTGAACCAAAAACTCTTATTTCAACAATTGACACATTGTTATAAGTTCATGTAGGTTTACTTCATTGATTAAAAACAAAAGAAATTCTTCTAACATTTTTAGCTGTTTCATTAAACTGATAGTTAATAAGACCATAATTACCAGATCCGTAACCAGATTTTAAAGACTTAGCATCTTTTATAAGTTTTTCACTTGAATCATACAATCTTACATCCATATTGAGAATGTGATTATACTCAAATACTAAATCTAAACCTCTGACATCAACATCTTCCTTAAATTTTAATTCAAATCTATAATTATCTCCCCCGAATGAATTATCTATATGGGTTGATGCTCATCTTGAAAACATATTAAATGAAACACCATCTATTGCTTTTTCTGGTGTTTTATCTGATTCGCTTGTAAAACCATAAATACTTGCAGTAGTTCCTTTTGATGCTAAAGCAAGGTTTATGTTTTTATGTTCTGTTGTTGTATCTTCAGTGTAAGCTACAGAAAGTGTACTTGCAACAGCAGTTATACTTGCTGTACTAGCAGTTAGCAAAATAACTGATTTTTTATTAATTTTTTTCATTTTATATACCTCAATTTTTATATATTTAATAATTATATATTTTTATATATATGAAAATAAATAATAGATTTTTTACATTTTTACTTAAAAATGCTTTTTTAATAGATAAATTAGGTTTAAATTTATTTTTATTGTTTTTTTATAAAGAAGATTTTTTGTTTTGAAAAGTAAAATGTTAAAATCACATTTTTTCATCTTTTTTTTCATTATTAATACATAGTATTAACAAAAAATTCCATTTTTAACTAAGTTGCTCTTTATAGTTTATTTTAAATTCGCTTGAATTTTTATCATATGCTTATAGTGTTTAATATAATCCTAAAAATAGGTGATTTAGGAGATTGCTTATAACTAGAACTTAACTATTTTATTAAAGGTAAAACAAAGTTAAGTAGCGATATAATGAAAGATTATTGGTGCATATCTTCAAATTTTCATTAACTTTATCTTCTTTCAAAGTTTTTTAGATAATTAGATGTTTAAAAAATCCCTAGATTGATCTAAGGATTTTTTTGTTGTATGTTATTTTTTTATTTAATAATTAAACATTAGCTTTTTCTTTTTTTGGCTATTAATAATAGTAAAACTACTATAGCTCCAATTCCGCTAGCAAAAGCACCTGTTCATACAAGAATATCTTTTGGTGTTCATTTATTTTTTAATAAGTCTTCTATTTTTTTGAATTTCAATAATTCTGAATCATATTCTGGTGAAGTATATGAGGTTGATTTATTAATTTCATCACGTTTTTTGTCAAGTTCTCTTTTGAATCTTGTATAGGCTCTTTTATTGTAATCTTTACTTTGATGTTGATTATCAATTTGATTTATTTTGCTTAACAATCCTTCTTTAAATGTTCTTAGTAGATGGTTTGCTTTGGTTATTTCATCAGAGTAGTTTGAAGCTTGTGTTTTATCAACGTTTTCATTTTTATTGATATCTGTTAATAATGATTTTAAATTTTCTTTATAGGTATTAACCGATTCGTTGGTGTATTCATCAAATTTCTTATTAGTTTCTGCTTCAATATATTTGTTTAATCAATCTTTGTTTGTTTCAAGAATTGCAACAGCACCATTCATTTTTTTGATCATTTCTTCGTATTCGGCTTTTGTAAATCCTGGATTTTTATTATCAATTTCAGGCTTAATAGCTTTAAGCATTTGATCAAATTTGATTACAGAAGGTCTTGTATAAAATTCTTCTTTGATAGTATTATTAAATTCATTGTATTTATTTAATAATTCTGTTTTGTTTGGCATTAAAACACTTTCTTTTGCCGATTTTGCTGAACTAACAAATTCATCAAATTTAACCTTAGCAATAGATGTCATTTTTTGAACTTTTTCTTTATATGCAGCTATATCTTTCAGCAACTGTTCTGTTGAAGAAGCGGTGTATAAGTCATAATTATCATTAAGGATTTTATCTATTTCAGCCAGTAAAGCATCTTTATTATTTGATAGTATACCATCAAGATTAATAATGTCATCCGCTATTGTTTTATGCATATCTCACTTGATTACAGGGTTTTTGGTAATTTCTGATTCAATTCTATTTGCTTCTTTACTATATGCATCTTGTATTTCTTTTGAGTATTTAGATTTGTTAGTTTCAAATTTTTCTTTTTCTTCTTTTAGAAGTCTTGTAAGGTCAGCATTATTAGTGATTAAACTCTCTTTTAACTTGTTAATTTTGTCATTTCATGTACTTAATTCAGTTTGTTTGAATACTTCTTCCTTATTGTTATTAATTTCTTTTTCTAGTTCCTCAACTTTTCTATAGAATTGTGAAATTGAAGCGGTTGTATATTCTTGCTCTTTACCGTTGTTCATTTTTTGTGCTTGAACTTTATTCAATAAATCAGTTTTGTTCGTTACTAAAACAGCCATTAATTTATCGAATTTAGATTTAAGAGCATTGAATTGTTCGTTTGTAGCATCTTCTAAAGTACTAATTTCATTTTTAAAACTTACAACTCCTGTGTTAAAGACTGATACACTATCGCTTGTATAGATATCATGATTAATTCCATCTAGCATTGCACTTAATTCACTCAATGCTTCCTTGTTGGATTTAATCTTGCTTTCTTTGTCTGAAATCTCTGCTAACAATTCATTGTATCTATCGTTTGATAATGTTGTATTTTTATCTAAAGTTTTGTCTAATTCTTCCAAGTACTTCTTAAAGTTATCAACCGCCTCTGAACTTTTTGTAGGATAATCTGCTTTTTGTTTTTGATTAATTAATTCTTTTAACATTTGAACATTTGTTTTAAGTAATTTGTTAGCATCTGTAATTTGTTTCTCATATTGATCGTTCTTAGACTTATCTATTTTATCATCAGCTAATATTAAAGCTCTTAATTTATCTAATTCTGCAACATATTCAGTTGAAGAAGCAGGGTTATTTGTAGCTGCATCAACTTTTTTTAGAAGATCAATTTTTTTAGTTAATGATTCTTGATATGTTTCAAGTAGTTTCTTAACTTCGTTTAGTTTAGCCATATATTCATTATATTTTGATAAATTTATTGTTTTTTCATCCAAACCGTTAATTTCATTTATTAATTCTTGAATTTTAGGATTGAATTGAGCTAATGAATTTTCTGTGATAAAAGCATTTACTTTATCTTTTATTTCTGTTGCATTTGTTATAAGTTTTGATTTATTTGTTTTTAGTTTCGCTACTTCTTCTGCAATTTTTGCAATATCATCATTGAAGTTTGTTACAAGATAAGGTGTAGTTGTTTCATTAACTTTCTTGTAAATTTTCTCAAGTTCAGCAAATACGGATTTTACACTTTCATCAGCATAATAATCTTTATTAGAGTTTTGTTCTTCTCTCACCTTCTTTAACAGACTTGTTTTGTATAATTCAAGATTCTTTTTTGCACCATTTATTTTATTTTTAATTTCTAATACATGTGCAACTGTAATTGGCTTAATTGAACTATATTCATTTTTAATTGAGTTAATTGTTGCTTTGTAAGAACTAACTGATTCACTTGTATACTCAGTTAGTTTTGGATCGTTTATTTCACTTAAAAATAAGTCATCTATTACTTTTTTATTTGTTTCCACCTTATTTAATAATTGAGTTAATGTTTCTTTATCTTTTGCATATTCAGGTTTTTTATAATCGATTTCATTTTTAGTTTTAATTGAAGTTTCTAAATCGGTTATTTCTTTTAATAATTTATTTTTTGCTTCAATTGTAAGTTCTGAATAATCGGCTTTAAGTGCAAGTTTAATTTCATCTTGTATTTTTGCTTGATAAGTTAAAATTGAATCTTCTTTATTTTTGATTTTTACTTTTAAATCTTCGAATTCTATTTTTGAGTATGTATCTTTTGATGTTATACCTGTTTTTAGACTCTCTAATTCAGTTTTAAATTTAACAACATCACTTTCTACACGGTTTATTTTTTCTTCTGCTATTTTTTCTGTTAATAATGTAATAGCATCTTCTTTAAAGTTTTGTATGTTACCAAAAACTTTTGATAATTCTAATAAATGTGTTTCTAGTTCGGATTGTGTTACTTGTTTTGTTTTGTCATTTCCTAAAGTCTCTTTATTGGTTAATAAAGATTCTATTTTAGCCTTTTCTTTTGTAGAAACTTCTGTTCCTAATTTTGTTAGTTCAGTTCTATAAGCATTTACTTTTTCAATTAAAAATTCATTATTTGTTTTAGGTGATGCTAAATTAGTTATTTTAGATTTTTCAGTATCAAAATTGGTTCTATTAAATTGGTTTGCACTATTATTTAAATTGTTTTCTAATTCATTGTATTTATTTTCATATGATTGCGCAGACTCTTTTTCATATTTATTGTAATCAGTTATTTTCTTTGATTTCAGTTGTTCTTTAAGAACGTTTCTAATTAATGTTTTTTCTAGTTTAGCGAAAATTATGTTGTATTCTGATTTAGCTGTTTCAAACTCATTAGCAGTTAACGCTTCTTTATCATACTTATTGTTTAAAGTATTTAATTCTAATTTATATGAAATTTCACCATCTTCAGTATAAATTTGAAAATCATTTAATGAAATTATAGATTTGTATTGAGATTGATTAGTTACTAAAAGTGATTTTAAATTGTTAAGTTTATTTGTATATTCTATAAAACTTATTTTAGAAATTTTTTCGGTTTCATTTATTGATTTAATGATTTTATCCAATTCGACTTTATACTTAGCTTTTGAATCGATTGTATATTTTGGATCTTTTCCTAATACATCAAATGAAGCAACATTAGCCAAAATTTGAATTTTATTAGATTTTTGTAATTTAACAGCTTCTCCAAGTTCTTTTATAAAATTATCTGAAACCTGTTTATTGAATTGATCATCGACATAAGAAATGATTTTAGATTTTATAGCATTTATTTTTATTGTATATTCGTTAGTCGATTCAACAGTGAATTCATCTAAATTTTCACTCAATTTTGTATCTATTTGTTCTTTTAATCACTTTTTATAAGTAATTAAATTATTTGATTTACTTAAAGAAATTTGTTCCTTATATTCATCATATTGACTTATATCAACATATTGACTTTGTGTGATTTTTGTTTTTAAATCGTTCAAATCTTTTTTATAATTATTAGCACCAAAAGGTATGAATAAATCAAAATTTTCACGTAATAAAATGTCTATTTCACTTATTAATTGTTCTCTATTTGTCTTTAAAATTGTTGTTTTTATTCTTATGATCTCGGCTTTAAAGTGTTCATACATAGCCTTAGCTTCTGAACCTTTTAATGTATCTGGAAATTGTGCATTAACATCACTTTTTAATTTTGAATACTCTTCATTATATTTAGTTTTAGAATTTGCAGTATATAATTCAGGAAATTCAATTTTAATTCTTGAAATTTCTTCGTTTAAATACTCTTTTCAATTTTTTAATTGAGAATTCAATAAATCGGCTTTATTTTGATAATCTTTAACTTCTGATCTTTTAATATTACCTTTTACATTTACTTCATTCATTAATTCACCAAGTTTTGTTTTGTATTCACTCAATGATGAAGGATGAATATCATTAGAATTTAGATTTTGTTTTGACAATAAATAATTTAAAACTACTACCTTGTTTGATATAAGTTTATCCTTAATATTTTTTATATCATTCATAACTCTATTATAATCACCTAATTGTTCTGTGGTCTTAATTCCGTTTTTATCTGCTTCTTGTTCGATATTAGTATTACTATTTATTCAACCTTGTATTTCATTCTTTTTATTGTTTATTTCTTGTAATGTAGAATCATACGTTTCTTTTGTATAATATTCTAAATCCTTAGTTAGTTGATTCACTTCATCATAATATTCTGCATTTATTGTTGAACCAAAAACTCTTAACTCATATATAGATAAATAATTAAAATATCCTGTTATATGGTTTCATTTATTAAAAATCAAAGAAACTTTTCTAACGTTTTTTATCGTTTCGGGAAATTGATAATTTATAAGTCCATAATCTCCGTTCCCTTGTCTAGTATGAAGTGATTTAACTTCCTTAATGATAGATCCGCTTGAATTATAAAGTTGAATATCCATATTAAGAATGTGATTAGATGAAAATACTAAATCAAGCGCTCTAACGTCATAGTCATTGTTAAAATGTAATTCAAATTTATAATTGGCTCCACCTACTATATTTCTGTTCATATCGCTCGATATTCATCTATAATCATTGTTAAAAGATACTCCATCAATTGCTTTTTCCGGATTCGATCCACCCCTGTTACTAAAACCGGAAATAGTTGCTCTCGTTCCGTTTCTAGCTAGTGCAAGGTTTACACTTTGGCGCTCTGTTGCCGTGTTTGTTGTGTAACTTACTGATAGTCCACTTAAAATGGAAGTAATAGCTATTGTGCTTGAAGCAAGCAAAATACTTCCTTTTTTATTAATTCTTTTCATTTATATACCCCTTTTTTGTATGTTTTTTTATTATATAATTTTTTGTATATGAAAATAAATAATGAATTATTTACTTTTTTGCTTAAAAGTGGTTTTTTTGTAGATAAAATAACATTAAAAAACCTTTTTTGTTTTTTATAGATAACTTTTTTTATTTTTTCAAATTTAAAAAGTTTAAAAGCGTGTATTTTTCATCATTTTTGCTTAAAAGTGGTTTTTTTGTAGATGAATGAGCCTTAAAATCATTTTTATTTTCAAAATGGTGAGTTTTTTAGTGAAAATGAAAATGATTAAAATGAGTATTTTTAAAAGCTTTTTTCAAGAATAATATAAGTATTAAGAAAAAATCACTATCTTTTAAAGATAGTAATTTTATTTTTTTATCCTATAACTAAGTCATCTTCTATATAACTATATCTATTAAAGTAATTCTTTTTTCTGCCTCAAACAAGTAGAGTTGAAGATACGCCAAATTGTCCGATAAACATTAAAAGTAAGATAACAATTATACTTGCAGTATTCAATTCTTTAGTTAATCCAGTTGATAAACCAGTGGTTCCAAAGGCACTTGATACTTCGAACATAATGTGCTCAATTCCGTAGTTTCTCATACCAATATATTTATCTACTGAATAATAAGAGTTGATTGATCCGCCGTGAATATCAAATGATGAAACGCTTATTAGACTTATTATCATGAGGAGTGATATTGATATTAATGTGACTTGAAAAGCCATTTTAACAGTATTTTTATTAATTGTTCTTTTAAAAGCAACAACTTCTTTTCTACCTAGCATTCTATTAACCAAACTCATTATTATAATAGCAAATGTAGTTGTTCTAATTCCTCCACCAGTTGATGATGGGGCAGCACCAATAAACATAGCCATTGTAAAAGTAGCAATTGTTCCTGGGCTTAAATTTCACATATCTATTGTTGTAAAGCCAGCTGATCTAGTTGAAAAACTCGAGAATAATAAAGCAAATAATTTAGAACCGGTAGAACCATACATTTGACCTAAATCAACATAAGGTTTTAAAACAGGATTATTTAGGTCAAATGTATTTAGTAATCTATCATCTTTGGGAATATAAACAAGATTTCAAAAAGATTCTTGATTAGTTGAAGTTATTTCAAAAATGAAACTAAATAGAAAGATAAAAATTAATACTCCAATATAACAAATTAAAGACATTTTTGTAAATAAAGAAAAATGATATTTTGTCTTTTTTCTCGTTATTTTATGAATAATAAAATTACTTATATCATATAGTGTTGGGAATCCTAAACCACCAATGACTAATAGTAATATAAAAATTATTTGAATACCATAATTTAAGTAATAAGGCATCAATGAATTACCACCTATAATATCGAAACCTGCATTATTTATTGCAGATATTACATGAAAAAAACCATATCTAAACGACAAAGATCAATTATTATAAGGAGAGATGTAATTGTTATTAATGTATTCTTTGATCCCTTCTGTTGTTTGTGGAGGAACATAGTAGAAATAAAAAGACAATAATAGTCCAAAAAGCAAGATGCAAAACAATAAAAATTTAACTGATGTTATTACTAATTTTGCAGTTTCATTTATTTTTATTCCACCACGCTCAGTATTAACTAAATTAATCTCACTTAACGAAATACTTTTCTTTCTAAGTATCCAATTTATAATGAATATTTTTATTGTAAATATACCTATACCGCCAAGCAAAATAAGTATTGCTATTATAGCTTGGCCAAACATGTTTCAATGTTTAAAAGTGTCAACAACCACTAATCCTGTGTCGCTAAATGCAGACGAAGTTGTAAATAAAGCTCCTATATATGAGATTCTATCTATCTTTTCGATCGATCCATTCATCTCAAAAGTTGTATTTTGAGTTCATGGACTTCATAAAAATAATGATGAAATTATCACTACAATAAAATAAATTAATAAAATGTATTTTATCTTTGATACATTTTGTCTTCAATTTTTCATTTTATAATATATTTTATAAATAAAAGAATCTCTTAATTTTCTCTTCATTTTTTCCTAACTTATCAATTATAAACTTAATAAATTCTAATTTACATAGAATTTGGTGTGTAAATATAAATTTATTTTAACAAAAAATAGTAAAAAACATAGTAATAAAATATTTAAAAAAGAAACATTAAATATTTAAAATATGCTAAAATTAAAAAGAATTTAAAATTCAATCAAATATATTTATGGATTCACTTGGGTGTGCTTTGAGAAGAGGTGCTAGGTGTTGGAAATAAATATTAAACTAACAAACTAAAGGAAAAAAATGTCAGAAAACACACAAAAAGAAACAGTTAAAAAAGAAACTGTTGCTAAAGAAGTTGTAGCTAGAGATGCTAAAAATCCTATTGTTTCTAAGGATAAACTTTTAGAAGCAGGAGCATACTTTGGTCACAAAGTTCATCAATGAAACCCTAAAATGAAGGAATACATTGTACCAGGTAAAACAAACCGTGGTGCACATATCATTGATATATCAAAAACACAAAAATACTTAGAATTTGCATATTCATTAATTAATAAATTTGCAGCTAAAAAAGCTAGTTTTATTTTTGTAGGCACAAAAAAACAAGCACATGCAGCTATCAAAGAAGCAGCAGAAAGAACTCAATCATTCTATGTAACAGAAAGATGATTAGGTGGAACACTTACAAATAATCAAACAATTATGTCTCGTGTTAAAGCTATGGAAATTTTAGAAGCTAAAGCAGCAAGTGGATTTAAAGGATATACTAAAAAAGAAGCAATAATCTTCCAAAAAGAATTAGATAAATTACATAAAAACTTAGAAGGAATAAGAAACATGAAACATATTCCACAAGTTATGATTGTTGCCGATCCGAACGAAGATGAAATTGCCGTTAAAGAAGCAAGAAAAAAAGGAATTAAAGTTATCGGTATCCTCGATTCAAATGCTAACCCAGATTCAGTAGATTTTGGAATTCCTGCAAATGATGATTCATCAAAATCAATTTCATTAATTATTACAATTTTAGCTGATGCTATTGTTAAAGCTAGAGGTGGGAAAGAATTATTTGCTTATCAACCAGATGAATTAATAGTTTTACCTGAATATCAACCCCCAGTAAATGCTAAACCGAAAAGAGTATTTCCTAATGGTAGAAGACCATTCAACAAAAACTTTTCAAAAGATTCAAATAGAGAAGGTTTTGAAAAAAGAGAATTCAAAAAACCTACTGAAGTTAAGGAGAATTAATTATGGTTAATATGGAAACCCTTAAGAAATTAAGAGAAAAAACTAACGCCGGAATGATGGATTGTAGAAAAGCTCTAGATAGTACAAACTGAGACCTGGCTGCTGCTGAAGAATGGTTAAGAGAAAATGGTATTTCTAAAGCTGCTAAAAAAGCAGATAGAATTGCTGCTGAAGGATTGGTAACAATTGCTTCAAATGGTAAATCGTCAGTATTAGTAGAATTAAACTCAGAAACAGATTTTGTTGCTAAAAACGAAAAATTTGTTAAATTACTTAATGAAATTGCTGCTGCGATTTTAAAAGCAAACCCTAAATCAAATGATGATGCTTTAAAGGTTAAATTGGCTTCTGGTCAAACAATAGAAGAAGCTTGCGTAGCTGCAACATCAACAATTGGTGAAAAAGTTTCATTCCGTCGTTTCTTCGAAGTGCATGCAGGAAAAGATGAAGTTTTAGGAAACTATGTTCATGCAAATGGTTTAATTGCTGCAATCGTAAGAATTAAAGGTACTAGTGAAGAAATTGCTAGAAATGTAGCAATGCACTTAGCTGCAATGAATCCTGAATTTATTTTTGAAAAAGATATGAGTGCCGAAAGAGTAAAACATATTAAAGAAGCTTTTGAAACTCCTAAAGATTTTGATAAAAAACCTGAAAAGATTCAAAAATTAATAGTTGATGGATGATATGCAAAACAATTATCAGAAATTGTTTTACTTGATCAATCGTTCATTATTGAAGATTCAAAATCAGTTGGAAAATACTTAGAAGATCATAAATCTACTTTAATTGAAGCAAAAAGATTTGAAGTTGGTGAAGGTATTGAAAAAGTTCAATCAAACTTTGCTGAAGAAGTTATGTCTTTTGTAAATAAATAATAATTAAAAATCAAGCCCATTTAATGAGCTTGATTTTTAAAATTCAAAATTTTTAAAAATTGTATTGAATAATTCCATTATTTCTTTTACTTGTTCTTTTGTTTCTCTTGAAAATTTAGAATTATCAAAATTTCTTAAATTAATTCCATATGAATCAGACGGTACTATGTTCTTGTCTTTCTCATTTAAGATAAAATTGACTTTTTCTTCTAATTTTTCTTTAAATGTTTTAATCATGTTCTTTTGTTTGCTAATAATTTTATTCAATTCTTGAATCTGATTGATTAAATCATCATATAAAAGATTTTTATCTCTATTAAATTCATTTATTTTTCTTTTTTCATTTTCCAATTTTTCATAATCACTTCTATATTTATAAATTTTCTCATCTAACCTTTTCTTATAATTTAGAAAATCTTCCAATGTACTTCCATTTGTATTTGCTAATTCTTTTCTAAAAATAATTTTTAGTTCGTTTTCTATTTGTTCTTTATAAATAGAAATATCTTGTAATGTTTCTTGATTAAAATCTTCAAGCATTTTATCGCTTATTTTAATCTCAATATTTGTCAATTGATTTAGGAACAAGTTGTTATATTCCATAATATCCATATAAGCAAAATATTTTGATTTTAATTCTGCGCTTTGCTTATCATTTTCATCAATTTTATTTTGAAAATCTTTATCAACTAATATATAGGCACTTAAACCTTGTTCAGCAGCTTGAATGTTTTTATTTTTTACATCAAGTAATTTGATGTCTTCTTTAAGATCTTCAACCATTCTATCTATAAGGTCTTGAAGTCCTGGCCTATCTTCAAAATCCATTGATACATACATTCCTTTAATTGTTGCATCTTGACTTTCTATATCGCTTTGAAGTAATAACGCTTCCTTTTTTAGGTTATTAATGCTTACCAATTTATCTACTTTTTCATTACTTTTACTATTAAAATTAAACATAATGTTTAATGAATTGTTTTCAATTACATTAATTTGTTCATGCAATTCATTTATATAAAGAGATTTATCACTAACCCTTACCATTTTAGTATTAAGATAAATTAATATATCACTATATTTTTCTTCGGATTTAATTAGAAATTCTTCAATTTTTAAACGATCTTTTTCGATTTTACCATTGTTGTCTTCAATATATTTTAATAAGCTATTAATTTTTTCATTAATAATAATTTCATCTTCATTTTTTATAACGGTGAGATGTTTTGAATATGTTGCTTTTTTGTTAATTAACATTGTTTTAACTATCAACTGTTTCTTATAAAATTCTAAGAATTTAATTTCGAAAAACTTTGCACTCTCTTCAGAGTCAAATTCCTTATTGATTAATAAATTAATTTTATTTAAGTTTTCTAATTCATTGTATAAATGATAATTTTGATAATCATTTAAACTCTTTTGGATGTTTATACTATCTTTTTGAAATGATAGTAATTCTTTTTTCTTCTTTAATTGAGTTTCTTCTTCTAATAATTTATGAAACAAATATTTTGTTTCGGTTAATGAGATACTTAGTAATTCATTATTTGAATTAATAAAATTATTTATTAAATCCATATGTTCATCTATAACTCTTGTTTGAACAAAATTGTTAAATTGATTGTTCAACTCATTAATATCATTATTATTTTGAATTAATTTATTTATAGATTTTACTCAATATTCAATTATTATTTTAGATGTTTCCTTATCTTTTTTTATTGTTTCTAACTTGGTTAATAATTCAGATAATTTTTTATTCTTCTCTTTTATTCTTCCTGAAAAGACATCGATTAACTTTTTATATTTTTCCTCTTTTTCATTACCTTTTTCTTTATTAGTTTCAAATATCAAATTGGCCATTAGAACGTTTTCTTGCTTTAATAAAATCAAATTATTTACAAACTCTATATTAAATTCTTTAATGGTTTTATTATTTTTATTTAATTCTATTCGCTTTAGATCTATTGCCTTAATATTATCATTAATTTTATTAACTTCTCTTACATCTGTTTTACTAATATTATTGTTTTCTATTATTAACTCTCTTGAGTTATTAAAAGATTTTTCAAGTTGTTTAGAAAAATTTTTTAATAATGTTACTTTTTTATCAATTTTAATATTAGTATCAAGATCTACTGTTCCATCTTTATTTTTAGACACTTCCTTTACTAAAGGTTTAGTTTCTTCAATTGCTGCATGATTTATAACTCTACTTTTTGTACTTTTATTAAGAGTTGCTTCCTTATTTGACTTGTCTATAGACTTTTTGTCCTTTTTAGTGACTATTATACTTGTTGCTACTATACAAGCGGTAGCAGCCATACCTATTGTACAAGCACCAAGTATTAATATCTTCTTTTTTCTATTCATATACCTCCATGCTGTTATTTAAAGAAATAATGATTTTGACAAAAAAAGTAAAAAAATAGCATTTGTAAAGTTAATACAAAAAAACAAGCCCATTAATTAGCTTGTTAAATAATTAGTAATATCCATTAAATTTGATTTGGATATTCTTTGGTTTAAAATCTATTAAATTAACTGTTTCTTGTTCCATTTTTTCAATAACTGTTTTAATTAGTTTGTCTAGATCTTTATTTCTCTTGAATTTAAGATCTAGAAATATTTCTAAGTTTTCATTTTTTTCATCAAAGCTTATTCTGGGATCGTTGGCTAATTTTACATATTTTATTTCATTAATAACTTTTGGTATAACATCAAGAAAAGCACTTTCATGTACTATATAGCTTTGATTCAAACTATATGATGATTTTATTATGTTCATTATTTTGAACCTTTACCTTGATATTTTCCTGTTTCGGTAGAAACTATAACATATTCACCTTCTTTAATGAACATTGGAGTTTCGATTTCGAATCCTGTTTCTAAAATTACTTTCTTTTGTGGATTTGTTGTTGTGTTTCCTTTAACTGCATCTGGAGCACTTTCTACCAACAATTCAACATTTGGTGATAATTCAACGTCTAATACTTCTTCTTGATATTTTCTTATTTGAACTTCAAGACCTTCCTTTAAAAAGTTTAATTCTCATTCAACGTTTTTAACTGGTATTTCAACTTGTTCATATGTTTCATTATCCATAAGAACAATATTTTCACCATCATTATACAAATAATTCATTCTTCTTTTATCTATGTGAGCAGGTTTAACTTTGTCACCACCTGTATAAGATTTTATGGTTGTAGAACCTGTTCTTAGATTCTTAACTTTAGCTTTTACATTAGCTTGTCCTCTACCTTGTTTTGAGTGTTGTGCTTCTAAAACAATGTAAATATCGTTACCGTCTTGGTAGGTAATTCCTGGTTTAAATTCATTAACATTAATCATGTTTTTCTCCTATTATTAAATAATATGTTTATTATATATTAATATGTATTTATTATTGCAAAATTTTAAATGTATATATACGGTGAACAAAATATTTTTTTAAAAACTTAAAAAAAGGAAAAAAAAGGGAAAATTCACCCTATAAAAAATCATACAATTAGGATATGAAAACACAAATTAATTTAATTCCTAGACTAGGAATCCTACAATTGAAAGAACAATTCGTAGAAAAAATAAATAACACAAAGAAAACACAACTTAACAAAAAAATCATCATAGTAGGAGAAGATGATGAATACTTTTTCTTTTTGGATGTTAAATCTAAAGAAGAAATTGCTGAAGATTATTTAAAATTAGATAGACTTTTTGATAAAAGCGGGTTATTGAATGAATTTATAGATATAGCTAGCTTGTATAGAATAAAGACAGAGAATTTAGTAACTAATCTTGAAAGAGATGAATACAATGAAATAATATGTTTTTCATTAGAACAAACTTGTGAAATTAGCATTCTTAAAAAGTTAATTGAATCATTAAATAAAGAAAACAAAAAACTACCTCGTTTAATAAATTTAATTAAAAAAGCATCAGGTTCTGATGCTTCATGTTCTAGTGTTTAATTAGAACTTCAATAATTTTTTGGTAATTTTCTAATTTATTTTGAGCTGTGGCTTCATCTTTGTCCAGTGCGAAGATATAAAATTTAATTTTTGGCTCAGTTCCTGAAGGGCGGTATGAAATTCAAGAGTTATCATCAAATTTATACTTAATCATATCAGTAGGATTATTATCATTTAAATAATCAATCTTTTGATATGTACTGTTTGGAAATGATAGAGAATTGAATTTTTCTCTAAAATTCTTGATCATAGACATATCACTCATTTCATGTGATATTGTTTTTGATTTTACAAATGAATATTTTCTATAAATACTATTTAATGCATCTATCAATGTCATACCTTTATTTTTATAGTATTGTGCTATTTTAATAATTATTACTAATGATTGCAAAGCATCTTTATCTCTTGCGAGTTCTTCATCTATTAACGAACCATAACTTTCTTCAAAAGAAAATAAATGTCTTAAATTTTGATTCTTATTAATTAAATCACCTATTCATTTAAATCCTGTTGGAACTTCAAAAACTTTAACATTATTTTTCTTTGCTATAATTGCTGGTAAATTGCTTGATACATATGAATAGACCATGTAAGTGTCTTCAAGATTACCTTTATTAAAATTAATTAAATAATCAAGTATTATTGTTGCCGTTTGATTTCCATCAAGTAAAACATATTCATCATTATGTTTAATCATTGCACCAACTCTGTCTGAATCGGGGTCGGTTGTTATTAATAAATCAATGTCATTGTTATTTCTTGCAACATTAATTAATTCGGTATAGGCACTTAGTGATTCGGGATTAGGATTTTCTGAATAAGTAAAATTTGGATCTTCAATCATTTGTTTTGTAGCAAAATAAGTATTTTTAATATCAACTAGAGCATCTAATATTCTGGTTGCGTAATATGCACCGGTCCCATGTTGAGGAGAATAAGCTATTCTTAAATTACCTTGGTTAAAACCACCTCCAACTTTTATTACTTTTTGAATATATTCACTTTTTAACTTTGGTTCTACATATTCAATATTTGAAATATCATTGTAGGTATCTAATGTATTTAAAATATTTTTATAAGGTTCAAAAAATGCCTTTAGTTCTTTTATTTCGTCAGGAAGCATTTGATTAGCATTTTTGTTATAAAGTTTTACACCATTATATTGAGCAGGATTATGACTAGCTGTAATATTAATCCCAATTCCAACTTTTAGTTTCAATATTAAATAACTTAAAAAAGGAGTAGGAGTTATTTCTTGGCTATAATAAACTTTTATTCCATATGATGAAATAATGTGAGCAAAAAGAAGAGCGAAATCTTTTGATTTTCTTCTATTATCTCTACCTATAACAACACTCTGATTTAAGCATTTATTTTGTTTTAAATATTTGGCAACCCCATTTGCTATTTGATATATATAATTTTCATTTAGTTGATTTTCATTTGGACCGAGTATTCCACGAATACCAGCGGTTCCAAAGTCAAGTTTTTCATAGTTTTTCATAAAAGTATTATATTAAAATAATTTTTGTATTGTAAAGATTAAAAAAGTTTTTCAATTATAATAACTATTATTATAAGGCAGGTAAAATGAAAGAACAAATTAATTCAAAAATCAAAAACACATTTAAATTAACGACTATGGAAATTGCAGTATCAGGATTTTTTATCGCTATGATTCTAATTCTTTCTGTATTTACAAAATATACAGCTTTTAGATTATTAAACCTAAATTTTAAATATTTATTTTTTATATTATTCGGATTCTTTTTAGGTTGATTTAAAGGTGCTGTTTTAGCATTTATTGCAGACACTTTAACGTTAATGATTTCCGGATCAATAGGCTATTGAATGTGAGAGTTTTCTATAATACCGCCAATGATATCTTTAGCTTCATCTATGTACTTTTATTTAGTAAGAAATGTTAAATGATTCTCATATATTGCACCAAATGTTATAGTTTTATTAGCCTTTTTTATGTCGTTATTAGTAATAATATTACAATCAAAAGGATTGAAAGAAGATGGTTTATTTACAATTTCAAGAACATTTGGAATCAACAAACTTTCAAGCGGAATTGTTATAGGTTTATCCATACTATTTTTCGGATTAATTATTCTATTAAGTGTGTTTTGGATAATATATTTTAAAACAAGAAATAAACGTATTATTTTGTACATAAGCGCCTTTGCTATAGTTGTTTTAGTCATTGTTATATTCAGATGAATTTGACATCCTATTGCATATATAAACTATTTAAATTACGTCAATAATTCAAAGCCGGGATACGCATTAAGAACTTATGGGGATTTCTATTATTTTTGAATGGCTAATAACATTCTTAAATCTTTAATAACGATTCCAATATATACTTCATTATTAATAATGTTGATACAACCATTTGAGTATTTAAGAAACAGATATTTAGTAGAACCTTTATTATACCAATATTAATAAATAGTTTATAATATTTTAGTATTGGAGTTATTATGGAAGTAAAAAAATCACGAAGACAAAATAGAGAAGAAGTAATTCAAGTTTTATATAGATTTGAACTTTTTAATGAGAAAATAGATGCAGCCATTGCATTTCAAGAGTTTAGTTTCTTATCAAATGAACAAGTTAAATTTATAGAAAAAATAGATAACAACTATGACTTTTTAAAAAGTATAATCGCTAAATTCTTAAATCAAAATTGAGCTTGATTAAGAATTCCACCGCTTATCAAAGCGATTTTAATAAATGCTTCAGCTGAGTTATTTACAATCCCACCAAGGATAGTGATAAATGAAGCCGTTGAAATAACTAAAGACTATTTTTGTATGACTCCAGATGATGATAAGTATTATAAATTTGTTAATGCTATTTTACAAAATGTATACAAGGCAATTGTTGCTTTGGAATCGAATCAACTAAAGGACGAAAAAGATGGCTCTAATTAAGAGAACAAAAATTGAAGCATTGGAAGATGCTCTAAATTTTGCTCTTGTTTACTTTAAAAAAACAAATACATGTAGTATTGAACTACATGAATTATTTTTATTAAAAAAATCTAATTTAGCAAAAAGAACAGTTGATTCTTATTATGAACTAATTGAATCTAAATTTGTAATAAATAATAAACCACTTTTCAAAAACTTTTTTTATTATTATTCTTATGAGATTTTAAAGTTCGAGTTTCTAACAAAAAAATCACATAAATTATTTACTGAAAATCCATATACATCAGCAAATAAGGATGAAATTAATAGTTTAAAGAGAGACTATTATAATAGCTTTATTGATGAACTTCAGAAGTTGGAATTAAAACATAGATATAACAACTTTCTGATGGATTTTTTAGAAATTATTAAATAGGAGAATTATGAATAAAGAAATAAGAAGTCAATTTCCAATTTTAAAAGAAATAACTTATTTTGATAATGCAGCACTTGTTTTAAAACCAACAAGTGCAATTAATGCTTTAAATTATTTCTATAATCATATTTCCGTAAGTACAAGAACAGCCGATACACCACTAGGAAATATCATAACTAAGACTATTTCTGATACCCGTAAAAAGATTGCTAAGCTACTCGATGATGCAGAAGAAAACATAATTTTTACCAGCGGAACAACGGAATCAATTAATAATATTTGCTATCATGATTTCTAGATTACTTAAAAAAGGTGATGTTATTCTTTTTGAGTGCATATAACCATTCATCAAACATGCTTCCTTTGAATAGAAATGGGCTAAAATCGGTTGGGCGCTTCAATAAAAGTTTCTGAAGATATTATGAATGATATTGATGAAAATGTAAAAGTAATTTCTCTATCACAAGAAACAAATAATTTTTAATGAGAATATTGATTTGGAAAAGATTTATAAAAAGGCTAAAAAATACAATTCGATTTTAATAAATGATGCTGCACAAGCAATAGCTCATGAAAAAGTGAGTTTTAATTCTTGTGATGTTATCGCTTTTTCTGCAAATAAATTTTATGGTCCTACTGGTTTAGGTGTTTTAGGGATAAAAAGTGAATTACTAAGAAAGGTCAGTCCAAGTAAATTTGGAGGCGGTTCAGTAGCAAATATTAATAAAGATAACTCATGAACACTAAAAGATACTATAACTATTTTTGAACCTGGAACACCAGATTTGGCTGGTATTTATATGTTTAATGAATCATTGAATTTCTTCGATTCAATAGGTTACAAAAGAACTAATGCAATTCTTGATGATTTAAGTATTTATTTACATAATGAATTATCTAAACTTGATAATATAGATCTTTATAGTAAACCAGGAGATAAAATTGCATTAATAAATGTTAAGAATGTTAATGCTCAAGATGTCGCTACTTATTTGGGGGATAAAAATATTTATACTATTGCCGGAATTTTTTGTGCTCCATATTTAAGAAATATAAAAAGTGATAATTCTTATTTAAGAATCTCATTAGCAATTTATAATAATTATGATGATATAGATAAGTTGGTTAATGAATTAAAAAATGGAGGTGATTTTCTTGAATTTTAATCAAAATAAAGCTAGAGAAATAATAATGAATAACTACTTGAATTCTCAATTTAGTTGTGATTTTTCTCATTTAGAACATAAGGAACGAACTTATTATAGTTCTTCGTGTGCTGATACATTAAAAATAAGTTTATTTTGAAACCAAAACAAACTTAACCAAGTTATTTATGAAGCTAAAGGATGTGCTATTTTTAAAGCTTCAAGTGAAATATTTTTAAAAAATATAATAGGTAAATCAAGTGAAGAAATTTACAAATATATTGAGTTATATTATTTATTTTTGGATAATCCTAATAATTTTGATGATCTTCTAATAGAAAAACTAAATGAATTATGATGTTTTTATAATGTTAAAATCCACCTTAATCGCTTATCTTGTGCTAAATTTATATGTGAAAGTATAAAAAAAGAGTTTAAGTTAGTAAACAAATAATGAAATTCAAGATATTAGATTTATTTAGTGGTGCTGGTTGTTTTTCATATGAATTAGAAAAGAATAAGTAATTTAAAACAGTTTTAGCTGTTGATTTTGATGGTAACGCCATAGAAACATTTACTAAAAATTTTCCAAATTCAAAGACTTTGACGGATGATATCACTAATAGTGATATAAAACAATTGATAATTAATCAATCAAAAAATCTTGGTGTTAACATGATTATAGGCGGTCTGCCATGTCAAGGTTTTAGTTTAAAAGAAAAAAACTTGGTCTTAATGATCTTGGGAATTTTTTATTTTTAGAATATATTGATATAGTAAAATATTAAAACCAGAAATTTTTATTATAGAAAATGTTAAAAATTTACTAAATACTTGTAATGGTTATTTTCTAAATGAAATTATAGAAAGAATGGAACACCATGGATATAACATAAGTTATGGAATATTAAATGGTAAGGATTTTTGGAGTTCTATAAAATAAAGAAAAAAATTCATTTATTACGAGATTAAATTATTTTAGCACCAAGATTTTTGGTAAGAAATTGTATTTCGGAACAATAAATACCATCAGAAAAAGAATTATTAAACGGAATAGCTTCTCCTACTGGAATATTAATAGAAATAAATACATTGTAGAATTAGTTAGACTATTTACACTTGATGAGTGTATGGGTTGTAAAGGAAAATATGAATTAAATAATAGAACTTTTATTCATAAAAAACTAACAAACCATATTTTGAGATTCATCATAATATTTCATTAGGTAATAACATAGCGTTGGATCATGAAAATAATTTAGTTAAATTATGACCTGTTTGCCATACCAATTTAAAACTTGGCATAGGGATGGAGTATGATCAAAAAATTATAATTTCAAATATCCTATTAAACAGTAAAACAGTTAAAGAATTCGCACAGAACTTTATGAATGAATATAATGAAGATAAACTCATTAACTCAATATATAAAAGTCTTAAGTAATTAAAAAAAGCATTTAACTTTTAAGTTAATTGCTTTTTATTTCTTGTTTATTTCATTATATGCTTCGATTTTTGAAAGAGCTTTTTTCAATTTAATTTCAAGACTAAATTTAGAGTTTGAATTTTGGTGAATTTGCATTTGTTCAAGTGCTCACTCTTTATCTCTGTTAGCTCTTGATAAATCAATATCTTTGAAATAAACTATATCATCGGTAATAATATTTACACGTTGAGAATCAGCATAAACCAATCCACCACCAATTGCACAACGTTGAAAATCTTTATCTTTTTCCGAATTAATATATAAGTTTCCTATTTCTATATTAGAAAAGAAGGGAGATTTATTTGCTTGTAATCCTATATAACCATTAGGTGTTTTTAATGTAACAATATTAACCATTCCTTCATAAAAAACCTTTGTTGGTGTTGTAATTGTCAAGTGTGTTTTATTATTTGCCATTATCCTTCTTTGCTCTAAGGATTACATCATCAATACTTCCGGCATATCTGAAAAAATCTTCTGGTAAATCATCAAAATCACCATCTAAAATTGCCTTAAAACTTCTTATGGTATCACTTAATCTTACATATGAACCCTGAATTCCAGAGAATTTTTCTGCGACATGAAAAGGTTGAGATAAAAAGTTTCTTATTCTTCTTGCTCTAGCAACTATTTTTTTATCTTCTTCAGATAATTCACCCATTCCTAAAATCGCAATAATATCTTGCAATTCTTTAAATCTTTGCAAGATATTTAAAACACCTTGGGCAACATTATAATGTTCATTACCAACAACTAAGGGATCTAGCAATCTTGAACTTGATGTAAGTGGATCGATGGCCGGATATATACCTAATGCAGCAATGTTTCTATCTAGAACAGTTTTAGCGTCAAGGTGTGTAAATGTTGTAGCAGGAGCTGGGTCAGTTAAATCGTCAGCGGGCACATAAACGGCTTGAACCGAGGTTATTGAACCCCTTCTTGTTGACGTAATACGTTCTTGCAATTGACCCATTTCAGTAGCTAATGTTGGTTGGTAACCAACTGCTGAAGGCATACGACCTAGTAAAGCAGAAACTTCTGAACCAGCTTGAGTAAATCTAAAAATGTTATCAATGAATAATAAAACATCTTGGTTTTGTTCGTCTCTAAAATATTCAGCCATTGTTAATCCTGTTAGTGCTACTCTCATACGAGCACCGGGAGGTTCATTCATTTGTCCGAAAACTAATGCTGTTTTATCTAAAACACCAGCAGCTTTCATTTCATGGTATAGATCATTCCCTTCTCTAGTTCTTTCACCAACTCCAGCAAAAACAGAAAGACCATTGTGTTCGGTTGCTATATTGTTTATTAATTCTTGAACAAGAACTGTTTTACCAACTCCAGCACCACCAAAAAGCCCAATCTTTCCACCCTTAGAATAAGGAATTAATAAGTCAATAACTTTTATTCCTGTTTCTAAAATTTCACTTGTTGATTTTTGTTCTTCATATGTTGGTGGAAGTGCATGAATAGGGTTAAGTTTATTTCATTTTTGACTAGGTAGTAAATCAATTGGATTTCCTAACACGTCAAACATTCTGCCTAATACTTCATTTCCAACCGGAACAGAAATAGGAGCACCTGTATCTATTACTTCTAAACCACGTGAAAGACCATTCGTTGATACCATTGAAATACTTCTTACGGTATCATCTCCAATGTGTTGCGCTACTTCAAGAGTAAAAATTTTGTTATCATGTTCAATGGTAAGAGCGTTTAATAACTTTGGAAGTTTACCATTTGCAAATCTTATATCTACAACAGGTCCTAATATTTGTATAATATTACCTTTATTTTTTGTCATATTTCCTCCTATGTAGCATCAGCACCAGAAACAATTTCATTAATTTCTTGTGTGATTAGACTTTGTCTTTTTCTATTATATTCAAGATTTAACTCATGAGTTAATTCTTGTGCATTATCAGTAGCATTTTCCATGGCCGTTCTTCTTGAAGCCATTTCTGATATTTTTGAAGATGTTCCTAAACAATATATCATACTTGCCATATATAGCGGAACAGAGTTTTTTAGAATAGTATGAATGTTTGGTTCGAATTCTATTGGTGAAACATTAATGTAATTTTTACTTTCAATTTCGAAAGGAAAAATTCTTAAATCAACTGGTTCTTGAACAACATTACTTATAAATTTTGTATATATTATATTAACTTGACTAATTTTTTTGTGGTAATATAAATCTTCTGCAATTCTACTTATCTCACTTCCAAGAGTATATGAAACAGTATCACCATAGTCATTATAAACAGTAATTATTTTATCTTTATGTTCTCCATGAGCTAATGCTGCATATCCTTTTGAACCGATAATAATAATTTTGTCATTATCAGTTAATTTGTTTTTTAACATGTTAACTAAATTAGAATTATAAGAACCACAAAGTCCTAAATCAGATGTTATTAAGATATATAACTTTGAATCAATACCTTTAGTTTTTGGAAAAACAGAATAATATTCTTCTGGAGTAATATGCATAAGTAACTCATTAAAAATGGTTTCAAGATTATTTTGATAACTTTGAATACTTTGAAAGTTTTCTCTTGCTTTTCTTAATTTTGATGAAGCTACTAACTCCATTGCGTGAGTAATCTTTTTAGTGTTTTGAATTACATTAATTCTGCTTTTTAAAGCTGTTAAACTAGCCATTATTTATCTCTTTATATTTTGCAGGCATTGGTGTGTTTGATTCAACATTATAATTAGGAATTGATGCAACTATTGAATTAACAATTTTTACTAAAGCTTTTTCAATATTAGCATAATTTTCCACACTAATTTCTCCTGATGTGGCTATGTCTAAGGCTAATTGGTTTCCATCTCCACCAACTTCAATATATTTTAAAACTGCATCTCTATAGTTTTTAATGTATTCTTTTGGAAGTGGATTAATGATTCTTTCTTTAACTCCTAAAAGAATTATTGATTGGGCAATTTGTGAAATAGGTTGATATTGTTCTTGTTTTAGAAGTTCATAAACTTTTCCACCGTGATTTAATATTGTCTTTGTTGATTCGTCAAGATCTGAACCGAATTGAGCAAAAGCTGACATTTCATTATATTGAGCCAATTCTAGTTTTAAAGAACCTACTACTTTTTTCATGGCTTTGATTTGTGCTGCACTACCTACCCGGCTAACACTAAAACCAACATCAACTGCAGGTCTTTGTCCTGAATTAAATAGGTTTTCTTTTGTGAATATTTGACCATCAGTTATAGAAATAACATTTGTTGGAATATAGGCTGATATGTCTCCTTGTTGAGTTTCGATGATAGGTAAAGCAGTAATTGAACCACCACCATTTTCTTGTGTAACTCTTGCTGCTCTTTCTAAAAGTTGTGAGTGTAAGTAGAAAACATCTCCAGGATAAGCTTCTCTGCCTGGTGGTCTTCTTAGTAATAACGATAATGTTCTATATGCAATAGCATGTTTTGATAGATCATCATAAACTATTAAAACATCTTTTCCTTTTTCCATTCATTCTTCAGCAATTGTAACTCCTGTATAAGGGGCAATATATTGTTGAGGAGCTAATTCACTAGCACCCGAAACAACTATTGTTGTATATTCTAAAGCGCCAGTATCTGCAAGTTTTTTAACTATTTGTGCAACTGTTGAATTTTTTTGTCCGATAGCTACATAAACACAGTTAACATTCTTGTCTTTTTGATTAATTATTGTATCAATAGCAATAGCTGTTTTTCCAGTTTGTCTATCTCCAATTATTAACTCACGTTGTCCTTTTCCAATTGGTATCATTGAATCTATAGCTATAATACCAGTTTCAAGTGGTTGATTAACTTCTTTTCTAGACATAACACCACTTGCTACTCTAAAAATTTCTCTTGTTTTATTGCTTTTAATAGGACCTTTTCCATCAATTGGATTCCCTAGTGAATCAATTACTCTTCCGAGCAATTTATCACCAACAGCTACACTAATAACTTTTCCAGTTCTTTTAACAATATCACCTTCAGAAATTGAAGTGATATCACCAAAAATAGTTACTCCTACAACTTCTTCTTCGAGGTTTAATGCTAATCCATATGTTGAATCATTAAATATAACTATTTCAGAGTTCATTACATTTTCTAAACCATTTACTAATGCAATACCATCTCCAATAGAAATAACTCTTCCAATTTCTGCATAGTCGATTTTGCTATCAAAGTTTTTTATTTTATCTCTAATGATTGCTGAAATATCTTGTAATCTACTTGGCATTTATTCCCTCTCTTTCCTTTATAATTTCATGTTTTATTTTTTCTAAATCATTGTTAATGTTTCTTTCAATGATTTCTGAACCTAAATGAATTTGATAACCGCTTATTAAGTCTTCATCAACTTCGTTTTTAAGTTCAAATTTTTCTTTGTATAAAGTTTCCAACTTTTTCTTGATTTTTTGTAATTCTGTTTTTTGTAATTTTTCAGCGGTTACTATTCTTGCAAATTTAATATTTAGTTCATTATTAGATAATCTAAGGTAATGAATTAAAATATGCTTAAGCAATAAAGCATTATTTCTTTCTGTAACAACTTTAACTAAATTAATTAGTCTACGATCTAAGTCATCAAAAATTTCATCAATAATTTCAAACTTCTTTTTAATTGGGATAGATTTAGTATTTAGAAAAGCTACTAAATCATTATTTTCAACCAGAACATCCTTTAATTTATTAACTTGTGTATGAATCGGTTTAAAATCACCGACTTCTTTAATTAGGTCATAGAACGCAATTGCATACCCTACAGGATTAGCTTTTACATACATTAATTTTCCTCTTTAACAAGCTTTGATTTTAGAAAGTCATCTATTATTTCTTTTTGTGTAGATTTTGAAATTTCTTTTTTTAGAATTTTTTTTGATAAATCTACAGCAGCTTCTGCTATACGTTTTTTAGATTCTCTTTCAAATTCTATTTGTTGACTTTCTATATCTAAATGTGCTTCTTCAAGTAAGTGTTTTGCATCACTTTTAGCTTTTGTTGTATATGAAAGTATTACTTTTTCTGCTCTTGTTTTCGCCTGATTAATTACAATGTCTGATTGTTTGTGTGCTTCTTTTAGTTTTTCGTTTGCTGTTTCAACCAATTTTGCTGCTTCAATTTTTGATTCAATCGAATCATCTATGTTCTTTTGAATAAATTCGTGTCTTTTCATCATTGCTTTCTTAACTGGTTTATATAAAAAGTAAGTCAAGAATAAAAAACACAAAATAAATGAAATAATTGTTGCAATCATCATAGGAACATTAGGAAAGATTTTTAAAAATCTTTCACTTATTGATTCACTTATTGATGTAGGTGCATCTATTTTTGCAAAATTAATATTTGTTATTTTTTCAATAATATTCATTATTTAATTTCCATAATTTAACTAAAAATAATTACTTATAAACGAATAATAAAAGAATTGATATAACTAATGCATAAATAGCTGACGATTCTGATATAGCCATACCAATAATCATCATTGAACGAATTTTAGATTCGGCTTCTGGATTTCTTCCGACTGCTTCTGCAGCTTTTCCAGCAGCAAATCCTTGTCCAACTCCTGTTCCTAAAACACCAACCATGGCTAAACCGATTCCAATTCCTACAAGTCCAAATCCTAGACCTTTATCTGCAGCTTTTTGTGCTTCTGCAGCTACTGGTGTTGTGTTTTCTAATAATGTTGTGATTTTATCTAACATATTTTCTCCTTAATAAATTTCTTGTTTAACCTTAATGGTTTTAACTTTTTTCTTTTCTTTAATTTCTACTTCAGATTCATTAACTCAATATATTGTTGTTAATAGAGAAAAGACATATGCTTGTATAAATGCTCCTAGTAAATCAAAATATATATGGAAAAATGGGGTAATTATTGGAGCAAAGAAATATCATTCATGATTTTCTAACCCTGGGATTAATCTTCATAACATACCACAAACAAGGTATATCATAAATACAATTGTTCCTCCACCAATTATGTTTCCATAAATACGAAAGCCTAATGAGATAAGTGGTGCAAATTGACCAACAACTTCAATAATATTTATATATTTTTTGAAGAATCTCCATTTTTGATAGGCAAACCCTACGACATAAATTCCTAATCATGAAGCAAGCGCTAATACAAACGGAACAGAATATGAAGTAGTTATTGGTTCAAGTCCAAATATACTAACTAAGTTCCCTACCAATAAAAATGTAGCAAGAGTAAAAATGTAATATCTTGCTTTAGAAATCTTTCCATTAGTTGATGTATTGAACGAATTTTCTACAACACCTACATAAGCCTCTGTAATTAACAAAAGACCGCTTGGAGCTTCTTCTGGTTTTGCTTTTCTCACTTTAAAGAAGACTATTAATGAAATTATCATTATTATAATTGCAGTAATAAATAAAGAAAAAAGTTGAGGTTGGTTTCAAGAATCAAATAAATTATCTTTAATAATATCCATCTTTACCTCTCTTTTTTTTATAATTATAAATGCTATTACTAAATAGCAATGAAATAGGTATTAAAGTGATACCAAAAATATATGCAAATATATTAATTGGTGCATCAATTGGATACTTATTTAACTTGTTTATAGTTATATATGACTTATTAATTAATAATGAAATAATTAATATTACTGCTACTAAAGACATATTGATAATGAATTTAGTCATTCCTAAGAATATAGCACTTTTTTTACCTTTATAGATGAGATAAATACATAAAGTATTTACTTCATAAAGCAAATATGAACTTAAGGCTCCAACAGTAAATCCTAAAAATAAAGCATAATTTATACTTCATAAACTAATTAATATTAAATTTACTATTGAGAAATTTCCAAAAAAAACTATATAAAAAATTTTATTAAATTTTCCTTGTTTCATTTTGCTCCTGGTTTTGTGCTATTGTTATTTTAAAACTTTTTAAAAAAATGGTTGAAAAAGTTTTAAATATTTTTTTTGTTATTGATGAAAATATTATCATCTTATTTTCATGATGATTTTTTCAATTTCATTTTCTTTTTTATTTCGTCTTGGAGCATGCGCTTCGAAAGGCATAAATAAAGCAAAAGTGTTTTCTTTTATTGGCGCTCTTCCTTCTTTTGCTGGATTTTTATAAAATACAATATCGTCTTTTTTATTATATTCTTGAACTATGTTGCTTGACTTTAATTCTGGATTTGCAACATAAGAAATATCATCTTGAAATCCTGCATATAAATGAATATCTGCATATTGATAGTGAAACTCGCTAAGTAAATTATCATCGTTTAATGTTTCACATTTAATTCTTTTAAAAAAAATATCATCATCAATTTTTGTGATTCCTAAATCTACTTTTAAGTAGTTATTATTTTTTAATCAATCTATTGCTCTATCTAGATTTTTATTAATTCCATAGTATTTATGGATATTGCTTAATTTATCATAAATCATATTTTCCTCTATTCTAGTGAATTATTCTCTAATAATTCAGCTTCATCTATTTCATCGTAAATATCATCAAGAATCTTGGAATTTTCAATTCTTGCTTGCAAAAGTGATTCATCTTTTTCAAACGAAGTTCACATTCTTTTTTTACTGTTTTTGAATTTGTGTAAATTCAAGAAAAGTTTTTGATCAGATTTTAATAAATCCGTTAATTCATTATTGAGCGAAATAGCTCTTTTGGCAATTGATTCAATTTTCTTTTCTCTTGATAAATATTTTTTTTCAAACTGATCTATTAAATCAACAAATTCTTTTGCATACATCGAATCTTTAAAGCGATTATGTCATGTCGATATCATTGAAACAATATAATTTGTTATAGATGGAGAAATGAATTCGATTTTGTAATTCTTTCTTATTTCCTCGGTTAATGTTCCGCCTTTAAGTGAAATAATTTCTGTAAAAATTGCCTCAGAAGGGATAAAAATAAGAGCTACATCAGTTGTTTTGTTTTGAATAATATATTTTGAGGCTACATCTTTAGCTTTATTTTTAATGTTATCTGCAAAATACTTTTCAGCATTAGTTATTTCCGATTGTGTTGAATTTGGATTTGATTTTATATCTAAATAATCTTTAAAGGCTTCTAATGGGAATTTAGAATCAATTGGAAGTAATGTATTATTGTTTCCTTCTTCTTGTCCTATTGTTATAGCAAAGTCAACTATTTTTCTATCTCCCATATCATATTGTCGGTAAAATCCTTGTCCTTCAATAAAAGAGTCACTAAGTATCTTTTCAAGAGCAATTTCACCAACAGTTCCTAGACTTTTAAAACTTTTGTTAAATATTGATTTAAGTTCCTCGATATTACTTGAAAGCTTCTGTAAGTCATGAATTTTTTCTTGTAAGTTACTTACATTTTTTTCTAGATTTCCAAATTCATTTTCAAGTTTTGGTTTAATTATTTTTTCAAAACCAAGTTCAAGACTGCTATTGATTTTTTGTACATTAGCATCACTTCTTTTTACTTCTTCATCCCTTCAAAGGTTCGAATCTTTTTGAATCTTTTCTTTTGCATCATTCAATTCAGAAAGTTTAATTTTTAATTCATTTGAAATATGCTCATTTCATTCTTTACTATTTTTTCCAATCTCTTTGATACTTTCAATATTTGCTTTTAAATAAGCGTTTTGATCTCTTAGAAAATCTTCTGTTTTATTTTCTACAAGAGACATTTCTTTAGGTTGATTATTTTTCATTTTTTTAATCAAAATGACGCCTAAAATTGAGGCGGTGATAACGATAATCAATGAAATAAATGATAAAACTATTGATATTATTAATGTTGCATTTGTACTCATTTTTTCTCCTTGTATAATTATAATTATATTTTAATTATTCTTTTATTGAAATTAAACTAAAAAAGAACTAATTAGCACTTTTGTAAAGATACTTAGTTCTTTCTTGATGATTATTTAGTTATTTTTAATGTTCATTTTTCTTTTTTTTCAACCCTGAATTGTTCAAGAATTTCATCTAATTCTTGTTCGCTGTATTTTTCACCTTTTTTAAGTGCTTGAAACAAGAAAGCGGCATATGAAATATAGTCAAATTTAGCTTTTGGTTTAGATATTTTATATGTTAGTCTTGAACCATTGCTTAGTATTTCATCAACTTCAACATCTACTCCGTCAAATTCATTTTTTAAATCTTTATTTAATATCGCTACTTCTTTTTTTAATTCAATAATTTGTTCTGCTAATAATCTAACTTTTTCCAAGTCAACTGATTTCTCCATTATTCCTCTTTCTTTTTATTCTTCTTAAGTTCATTTAAATAATTTTTTGTTTCCATTACTAAATTTTTAGCATCATCTAATGTAATTGTGTTAGATATACCAATTCTAAGTTGGCTGTTTCTTTTTGATAATCTACCTAGTTCCATATAAATGTTGTGTTTATAGTCTAAAGTATTTCTCAACTTGATGGTTTCAATCCCTTCTGGAGCATCTACAACAAGTAATCCTAATGTTCTATTTTGATATTCAATTTTATTTTCGAATCCCATTTTTGAAAACTCTTTGTCAAGATAGTTATATATTACTTCTTTTTTTCTTCTGATTTCTTCTATTGTTTCATTTTTCATTATAACCAAGCTTGCATGCATAGCCATTAAAATACTTGAAGCTGGTGTAAATGGTGTTGATTTAAAATCATTATAATAAGATTCATATTTTGAAAAATCAAAGTAGAATTTATAATTCTTATTTCTCTTTGATTCTTCAATTGCTCTATGAGAAGCACAAAGTACACTTAAACCAGGCATAACCGAAAAACCCTTACCTGATGTAGCAAAAGCTATATCAATGTTGTTTTTATCGAAATTTAAGTCATGATTAATAATAGCACTTACACTATCGACTATAAATAGTGTGTTAGGCGCAAATTTCTTTAGTGATTTTGATAGAGCATGAATATCATTTAAAACACCTGTGCTTGTTTCATGTCAAGTTACAATTAAAGCCTTATATTCATTGTTTTTAAGAGCCTTATTAACATCTCTTATATTAAATGTAGTTCCATCTTGATATTCTAATGTATCAACATTGCAGCCCATTTGTTGAGCCATTATTTTAAAACGATTACTAAAGTCTCCATTAACAATACTTAAAACTTTGTCGTTTTTTTCTAATAAATTAACTATTGTCGCCTCTAGTAAACCAGTAGCTGAACAAGTCATTATCATTGGTAAAGCAGTTTTTGTTTGAAATAAATCTTTTAACATTTCCACTGTTTCAGACATATAATAAGTGAATAACTCTGAACGGTGATGAATTACTGTTTGAGATAAAATGTCGCTAATTTCTTTATAGTTATTAACCGGACCAGGAGTAAATAAGGTGGTATTAAATTGATGCTATAAGTTTCATCAATTTTTAATAAGTCATTGAAACTATCAAGTTCATTAATTACATTAACACCTAGTGAAATATGTTTCATTTTCGACTTTAAAGTTCATAAAAATGTTTCAAAATAATTTTGCTTATTTTTTTCATTTTGATAATATTCACCAATTTTTTCATTTATTTCTTTGCAAATATCTTCATTTAAAAATAAAAAACCACTTCAAATATTTTTGTTATATGAATCTTTATATAATTTATGTTTAATTACATTTCCAAGTAAGTCATTTACAAAACCTCATTCTGAGTTATGTTGTTTATTTTTTTGTGAAAAAGCTATTGAATTATAATTTTCTTTAATCAATGAAACCGCATTTTTAAAAACATTGATATCATCGATAAATAAATCACCTTCTATATATAAAGTATTATTAAAAAGATTATGAGAATAATATAAACTTGATATATTATTGCTTGTTTCATAATCTGGATTTTCTATTAATTTAACGCCGTATTTTTCTTGTAGATATTTAAATTGATCACCTAAATATCCCACAACAATTGAAATATTATTTATACCTAACATTTTTAAATATTCAATATTTCTTTCTATAAGTGGAATACCTCTAACCTTAATTAAAGGTTTTGGAATATATTGAGTTAAAGGAGACATTCTTGTTCCTTTACCTGCGGCAAAAATTATTGCATTATTTATTTTATTATTTATTTTTTCCATAATTCATAATACCCATAAAATTTAGTTTTATTGTCTTTTTTTTCAACTCTAAAATCCTTTCCATATCATTGTTCTAAAAGTTCTTCAACATTACCAATACATTTTACACTTCTATTTTCAAAAGTAATAACTTTTAGTTCATTAATTTTTTCATTATGCAAAATGTTTTGTTTTTTATATGAATTTTTAGGTCAGCAAGTAATAAAATATGTATCTTTTTCTTGCTTGGTTCTATTCAGATATTTTATTGCTTCATCAGTAGTTAATTTTTTAGATCAAAAGAAAAATAAATTACATAAAAATGATAAAACCTTACTTAATTTTTTGTATTTAAAAAAAACGTTTCTATTCATCGATGCTTTAAATGCTCTTATCTTTATAAATGGTGAATTACAATACTTATTTAATTGTTTCATAGTTGATTTGGTAATTACAAATAAATCTATAGAAGCAGCATCTATATTAAATTCATCTTTTTTTATTACGAATTTAGGTATAGGATAAGGATTATTTTCTTCGGGTTTGTAAATGATATTGTCTGGATGATTAATCTTTAAGAAATCATATGTTTTTTCATCAATTAATAAATCCATATCTTCATCTCATTCAATCATTTTTTCTTTTCTATAAGCGCCCAATAAAGTGCCATAAGCTAATGAATAAAATAAGTTGTTTTTATTGCAAATTAATAAAAATTCATCAAATATCTTAAGTAGTTCTTTTTGTTTATTCTTTGTTTTAACATCCATAAATTACCACCATTTATTAAAAATTATACTATTAAGATGTGTTTTTTTCAAACTTATTTATTAATAATATTACATTTATTTGTTTAAACTTGTTTATAATTGTTTTTATGAAAGAAACATTTTTTATTATATTAGTAAACTTGCTAATTTTATTAATTTCATATTTAATTGGAAGTTTAAATACTTCAATAATTTTAAGTAGATGAAAGAAAAGAAGAGACGTACGAAACTATCATTCTGGTAATGCTGGTGCAACAAATTCGTTAAGAACTTTTGGTAAAAAATTTGCTTTTATAGTACTTATTCTAGATATTATTAAAACTTATGTTTGCATCGGTTGTGTTACTCTATTTAACTATTATCAACCTATTTTAGCAATGGAATATGGAACAATTCCAACAGTTGCAGGATTAGGGGTTGTGATAGGTCATATTTATCCTATTTTCTTTAAATTTAAAGGTGGAAAAGGCGCTGCCTGTTCACTAGGAGTTCTAATTGCACTTAATCCATTATTTTTACCAATTGCTGCTGTTTTCTTTTTTGGAACAATTTTTCTAACAAGATATGTTTCACTAGGATCAATGCTTACAAGTGTTATTATGATAGGGTTTGCTTTTATTCCTTGAATGATAACTGGTCTACTTGGTTTTAACAATTTAAACTATGTTGGTTGATACTACCCTGGGATAATTTATGTAATTTGTGCATGCTTATTAATTTTTGCTCATAGATCAAATATTAACAATTTAATAAATGGTAATGAACGTAAAACTGGTAAAAACAAAGAAGTTGTAAAAAATAATGTTTTATAAGAAAGTGCTGGCCACTTTTTTATTTAATCTAATTTTAAATTTTTAAAAATATATATAATTAAGAATATTTAAAATATGGAGGAAATATGTATAGTAAAGTAAAAGGAACAATAGATTATAATCAAGAAACATTTAAAATTAAACATTATTTAATTGACAGATTTAGCTTGTTGGTTTCAAGATATGATTATCAAATGATTGAAACGCCAATTTTGGAACACTCAGATATATTTAAAAGAAGTGCTGAATCAAGCGACATTGTAAACAAAGAAATGTACGAATTTAAAGATAAAGGTGATAGAGATTTAGTACTTAGACCCGAAGGAACAGCTTCATTTATAAGAGCTTATATCGAAAATAAATGATATGCATTAAAAAATCAAAAATTCTCTTATGTTGGACCAATGTTTAGATATGAACAACCACAAAAAGGAAGATTTAGACAATTTTATCAAGCTGGAGTTGAATTTGTAGGTCCAAAAAATCCATTGAAGGATTTAGAAGTTATTAAATTAGCTGTTGATTATTTATCATCATTAAATTTAAAATTTAAACTTGTTATTAATTCAATTGGCGACAATGAATCAAGAAGTAAATATGAGAACGCTTTAAGAAAATATTTAATTCCATTTAAAAATGAGTTAAGTGAAATAGGACAAAAAAGATTAGAAGGTAATGTTCTAAGAATTTTAGATGATAAAGTAGATTCTGTAAAACCTTTTATGAAAAAAGCTCCAAAAATATCATCATATTTAAGTGATGAATCTAAAAAATATTTTTTACAATTATCAAATTTACTCAGTGATTTTAATATCTCGTTTCAATTGAATAACAAACTTGTTAGAGGTTTAGATTACTATGACGAAATAGTATTTGAATTTGTATCAACCGACCCTGAAGTTGGTTCTCAATCAACATTAATTGGTGGAGGTAGATATTCGAATTTAATTAAGCTTTTTGGTGGTGATGACACCAGTAGTGTTGGATTCGGTCTTGGAATTGATCGTATTTTACCTATCAAACAAAGAGATTTTCAAAACATTAAACCTGGAAGTCATGAATATGAAATGCTTGAAGAATTAGGCTTCAAAAAAATTTACGACATATACTTTATACCTTCAGAAGATCCAGAAAGAAGAACTGATTTATATGCTATTTATTCTTTATTTGCATCATTAGGTTTACCGGTAATTTTTGAACATGAACCTGTTAACCCTAAAAAAATATATGAAAAAGCACAAAAAAGTGAAGCTAGATTCACAATTTCAGAACTAGACTCTGATGAAAATGAGTTTAAAATGATAACGTCAATAGGAAAGAAAACAGAATCTTCTCATGAGTACATTTATGAAGATTTACCTTCTACAATATTACAATCGATGATGGATCATGAAGAAAAATCTGTATCAGAAGAAAAACAAAGATCAATGTATTATGACATGTTTATTGGCTTGGTAAATAATACTCAATATAATGATGAATATGAAGAATTTTACGAAGAAGAGGAAGAGCAAAATGAATAAGATAATTAATAATAATCAATTATCAATTAAAGACGAAGGAAAACAAGTCACTCTTTACGGATTTGTTGCTAATAAAAGAAAATTTGGGGAATTAAACTTTGTAGATTTAAGAGACAGATATGGAATTACTCAGTTAGTTTTTAATCAACCTATTTCATTCAGTAAAGAGAGTGTCCTTGAAATATTTGGAAAAGTTGTCAAGAGAAAAGATGAAAACACCAAAATACCGACAGGTCAAATCGAGGTGGTAGTGGAAAAATATAACATTTTATCACTTGCTAATGAATTACCTTTTTCAATAAGAGATGATTTAGAAGTTAAAGAGGAAAACAGACTTCAATACCGTTATTTAGATTTAAGAAGACCAAGTATGTATAACAATTTGGCTCTAAAAAATAAAGTTTTTTATGCCATTAGAGAATATATGCAAGACCATGATTTTTTAGAAGTTGAAACTCCTATTTTAGCTAAAGGTACTCCAGAAGGAGCTCGTGATTTTCTTGTTCCAACAAGAAATAAAGGAAACTTTTTTGCACTTCCACAATCACCACAATTATTTAAACAATTACTTATGATTTCTGGGTTTGAAAAATATTACCAATTTGCTAGATGTTTTAGAGACGAAGATTCAAGAAAAGACAGACAACTTGAATTTACTCAATTAGATATAGAAGTTAGTTTTAAAAGTGTTGAGGTATTTCAAGAATACATTGAAGGATTATTCAAATATTTCATGTCAAAAATTGGCATTAAAATCAAAACACCATTCCAAAGATTGAAATTTTTTGATTGTTTAAGAGATTATGGAACTGATAAACCTGACTTAAGATACGAATTCAAAATAAAAGATATTAATGATTTTTGCATTACAACAAACTTTGATGTTATTAAAAATGCTCAAAGTAAAAGAATGTTGATTATTGATGAAATAATTGATAAAAAAGATCATAAAGTTCTTGCTGAAATTGTAGAAAAAAATAAAGCAAAAATTTTATTTTATATGACTGTTAGTGAAGGAAAAATTCTTCATTCTAACTTTGCTTCAAAAGTTGAAGAAGAATCATTGAAACTAATAAATCAATATAAAGTTAAGAATGGAACCATTTTTATCGTTGCTGATTCTTATGAAAATGCATCACAAGCCTTAGGTGCATTGCGTGTTGAATTAAATGCCAAATACAAATGAGCTAAAGATGAATATAATTTCTCTTGAATTACTGATTGACCTATGTTTGAGTTTGATTCGGAAAATAATAGATGACAAGCTGCTCACCACCCATTTACTCAATTTGATAATGATTTAGAAAAAATTGATAAAATGAAAATGGAAGATATAAGAGCTAAAAGTTATGATTTAGTTCTAAATGGATTTGAATTGGGTTCTGGTTCAGCTAGAATATATGATCCTAAAGTTCAACAAAAAATGTTCGATATGATTGGTCTAAATGAACAACAACAAAAAGATAAGTTTGGTTGATTTTTAGAAGCTTTTAAATATGGAGTTCCACCACATTGTGGTATAGGACTTGGTATGGATAGATTAATTATGATTTTATCGAATCAAAGTACTATAAGAGATGTTATAGCCTTTCCTAAAAACTCTAAAGGACAGGATGTTATGACTTCTGCACCTAATAATATTGACCAAGCACAACTTGATGAAATATTTGTGCAAATTAAAAAATAAATAAAAATTATATATTGAAATATGGAGGTAAAATGAAAAAGAAAATATTTAAAACATTATGGTTATTAAGTGCTGCAACTCCATTAATCACGGTTATTTCATGTGACAATAAACTTGATTTTAATTCGGATGGTGTTAATAAAAATAAGCAAGAACCACCACTTAATCCTGAGACACCTACAAAACCAGTGGTTCCCAACGTTCCTAAACCCCCTGTAGTTCCGGAACAACCAAAACCACCAGTAATCCCGGTGGAACCGGATAAACCTAATACACCAACTGTTAATAATGATTTAACTTATGGTCCCTTACTTCAAAAATATCCAACATCAGGCTCAACCCAACCGCATTTTAATGAAAAAGGAGAACTAGTTTTTCCTGATTTGTCAACAAACTACTTTAAAGAAAAAAGACCTGTTATTGAAACTGGAAAAAAAGAAAATAAAACCTTATATAATGAAATATATAATAGAACTTTCGCTATTTCTTTTATAACAAATGATATTGATGAAACTGGAAATAAAAATGAATTAAGTTTAGTTAATGGATTAAATGAAGGTACAGGTTGATTGTTTGATTATTATAAATATAAAAATTCAACAAGTAAATACAAATTATTTATTGCAACCAATTTTCATGTTGGTTCAGCTATAAAAAATTCATTATCTAACAATAAAACTGAATTATTTGATTATGCAGATGAATTATTATCGAATAAAGGTGAAAAAGCATCAACAATTGGAATAAATATAGGTAGATCATCACTAAATAATAATAACTTTTCAAAACAAGATAATATGGCTAGTTTTAATAATTTCTCAGGTTCTGCAAAATTTTATACCAATTATAATGGTGCAAACAACAATTCAACATATAACCCCTCATTATTAAACTCTCCAAAAGTAGTTTTTGTAGCAGCTGGTTTTATGAATGATAATGATGAAAAACAATATAAAAATGTTTTAGTTGAAAAAGCGAAGAATTATAAACATAGTGATGAAGAAATTAAAAATAAAGTAAGAAATAGAGCCAATAATGCTTCATATTATCAAGATTTTATGGTATTTGAAATTGATGTAGATCTTGATAAAGATACATCATCAAATAAAGAGTTTAGTAATTGAATAAATAATGCAATTTCCACTTTTGATACTATTAAATCTTATGCAAAAGCAAACATTATACCTAATCACGATCAAGGCAATATACCATATGTGTCTTATGATTATGCAAGTATGTTTTATTCTGACTCAAGAAGAGTTCCAAGTATATTTAAAAATTATGATAAAGCAGATCATTCGGCAAACTTTGGTTATATAGCAGGTTATCCAAAAGATAATTACAACCAACATTTTGTATGAAACAATAATAGTCAAAGATACGATGAAAAAGAAATTAATAAATGAAGTATAAACTCAAGAAGTTTTATAAATGGATTCACAGGAACTAACATAAACTTTAAACCTGATTTTTGAGGTAAATTATATGCAGATCATTACGGATACAGAACAAACATTAGTTTTTCATCATTATATTACGGAGCTTCTGGGTCTATGGTAACAAATGAGTATGGATTACCAATTGGGATATATAGTGGTGTTCCAAATGTTGAAACCAATGAAACAAGCAAAAACGGTGTATTTACTCCACTTGTACAAAACTTTGATATTCCTATTTACGGTATTGATAAAGCTTACTTCCATGCTTATAACTTAATAGACGGAAGCGATAAAAGATTGTATCCTTACCAAAAAACTTCTTATAGAGAGAACTTAAGATTTCTTTATCCTAATGGTTTTGAAAATAACAATGAATCAAAAAATACAGCAATATTCGACAAAGAGTATTAAAAAAATCGCTACAGCGATTTTTTTATCTAACTCTTCCTGGTTTAATTGAATCAAAATTCTTTTGAAAGGTTCTTTCCTCTAAACGAGTTGATAAGAATAAGAAGAGAATTGTACTTAAAACACATGAAAGTGCTATTACGCCTCTTGCTCATAATGGAAGTGGATAACTCCAAATTATTCCTGCAAAAGCTATACCAACTGGAATTGTAAACGCAAGTGATCTTGCATCTACTAAATCTAATTTATATAACAAAAACCATAAAATACCTAAAGCAACTATTCATGAAGGCATTGCTATTGAAATTCCTCAAAAAGGGATTTTTTTCATGCTAGCATCTGTTGTACCCAAAACTCAAAAAACTATTGCTGGAAAGAATATAAATAATACAAAAAATAAGATTGCATAGTATTTTTTTCTTTGTTGAATATTTCTTGCTTTTCTAAGGGCTTGATCAGTTTGTTCTTTATTCATTTGTTCCTATCTATAATTCATTCTATCTTCATTTATCATTTTTATAAATTCATCAATTGTGGTAGTTGTAGTAGAGTTTTCACCATATTTTCTGTATGATATTGTTTTATTATTTTGTTCTTCATCACCTAAAATTAATTGATATTTAGATTTTGATATTTGAGCTTCTCTCATCTTCTTTGAAAGTCTTTCTTCCCTATCATCAAGGCTAACACGGAAATCGTGATCAAATAAAGTATTATAAATTTCTTTAGAATATGTTAAGTTATTGATCTCATGAACAGGAATAATAGTTACTTGTTTTGGAGCTAGTCAAAAAGGTAGAACTCCTTTAGTTTGTTCAAGTAAAGTTGCTACAAATCTTTCATATGTTCCAATTAATCCACGGTGTAAAAGCACAGGTGTTTTTTCATTTCCATCTTTATCAGTGTATTTCATTTCAAATCTTGTTGGAAGTAAAAAGTCAAGTTGTAAGGTTGAAATCGTTATTTCATGTCCTAATGATGTAAAAATTTGTATGTCAATTTTCGGACCATAAAATGCTGCTTCTCCCACTTTTTCTTCATATTGAACATTTAAATCATTAAGAACCTTTCTTAATTGCTCTTCGGAGTTATTTCACATTTTATCGTCATCAAAATACTTTTCTTTGTCATTTTTATCTCTTAGACTTAATGAAATGTAATTTATTTTTATTTTTAGCAAATCAAGAGTTTCTTTTATTAAAGAATACATTGTTTTAAACTCGTTTTCAATTTGATCGGGTCTTAAAAATATGTGACCTTCAGTTAATAACATACCTCTTACACGTTCAAGACCAGTAAGTGCACCTGATTTTTCATATCTGTATAATTGAGATTGTTCAGAGTATCTTATTGGTAAATCTCTATATGATCTTTTTTCTGTTTTATAACAAATAATGTGATGAGGACAAGTCATTGGTCTTGGATATAATTTTTCACCTTCTACTTCAAGCGGTTTAAACATATCATCTTTATAGTGAGCTAGGTGTCCAGAAATTTTATAAAGAGTTTCTTCTCCAAAGTGAGGTGTTAAAACTTCTCTAAATCCATATTTTCTATCCATTTTTAAAATCAATTTTTTAACTTCATTATGAATTGCCATTCCGTCTTCAAGTCATATTGGGAAACCTTGACCAGCTAATTTACTAAAAGTAAATAATTTCATTTCTTTACCGATTTTTCTATGATCTCTTTCTTTTCTATCTTCTAATATCGCTAAATATTGGTCTAACTCTTCCTTTGAATATCATGAAGTACCATAAATTCTAGTTAATTGAATATTATCTGAATTACCTCTTCAGTATGCACCTGATAAATTTAATAATTTAAAGTTTTTTATTTTTTTAGTGTCTTCAATATGGTTACCGGCACATAAATCAACAAAAATTTCTTCATTGTTCAAAGGATCGACTAAGGCATAAAAAGTGACATCTTTTTTAGCTTTAATAAGCTCATCATACAATTCTTTTTTGTATGGTTTATTTTTGAAATCATAATGACTTTTATCGACTTTTTTCATTACCAAATTTCTTGAAGCAAACTTTTTCATTTGTTTTTCAATTTTAGATAATTCTGTATCACTAAGTGCTTCAGTGAATTCAAAATCATAGTAAAATCCTTCATCAATAGCTGGACCAAATCCAAGTTTAACATTTGGATATAATTTTTCAACTGCAGCACCTAGTAAATGTGATGTAGTATGATTTAGTTTTAAATCTGCTTTCATTTCGTCTCCTTATAATCCTACTTTTTTCATAAAGTCATTTAATATTGGTGAAGCTATTGTCTTAGCTTTTGCTGCACCTTCAGCTGTTATTTGTTCAACCTTATCAATGAAATATTTATATTTTTCTTGTATATTGATTAAAAGATCTTTTACACTTTGTGCTACTTGAGTTTTAAACTCTTTGTAATCAGAATCTTTAAAGTGTTCTTGAGCTTGTTCTAGGCTAATATCTTTAAGAGAAGCATAAATATTTAGTAAATTCAACACACCAGGTTTATCATCAGAAATAAAAACTTTGTTATCGCTATCAGTTACAGCTTTAATAATTTTTTTGTAAGCTAAATCAGGATCATCTAAAAGATAAATTGTTGATTTAGATGTTTCTGATTTAGACATTTTTTGACTAGGATCAGAAAGTGATTTTATTCTTGCTCCAACTTTTGGAGTAAACCCTTCAGGAATAACAAAATTAGTTTTATATTTATTATTCATTCTAAGTGCTATGTTTCTTGTAAGCTCAATATGTTGTGTTTGATCTTCACCTACCGGAACTAAATTTGCATTATATAATAATATATCTCCAGCCATTAAAGTAGGATATATTAACAATCCTGTAGGTATTTTATCAGTACCGTTTGATTGGCGTGAAACTTTTTGACTTTTATCTTTAAATTGCGTCATTCTATTTAGTTCGCCAAGAGTTGTTTCACAAGTTAAAAGCCATTGTATCATAGCGTGTTCAGTCACTTGTGATTGATAAAATATTGTGCTTTTTTGCGGATCTAAACCACATGCTAAATATAAAGCAACAATATTTTTTTTATGCTCAATTAGTTCAGTTGGATTATTATCTCCCATAGTTAAAGCATGTAAATCAGCTACAAAGTAGTATGTATCATATTCATCTTGAAGTTTAATAAAATTTCTAATTGCTCCAATATAATTTCCTAATGTTAATTGTCCTGTTGGTTTAATACCACTGATGCATCTTTTTTTCATTTTTCCCTCTTGTTTATATATTCTTTTAATTATATTATAAAGTTATAAAATAGTATTAATAATTATATTACTCATTAAAAATTATATAAAAATAAAACAAGATTATTATTATATTAATTTATAATTAAATATATTAAATAAGTAAATAAGGAGTTCTGATGAATAATGAAAATCAAATAAAAGATAATAAATTAATTATTGAAAGAAGAGAAGAACTTAAAGTCCTTCACGATAAATGTTTAAGCGGTTTATATGACCATAAAATCGATCCAAGTTTAATAAAATATAATAAAAAAGGTGAACAAAAACTTTTGAATATTAATACTGTTAAACTTACAAAAAAAGATATTGTTTTAAAAATTATGTACATCATTTTAACAATTCTTATCATTGCAACTATCTTAACTTTAGCTTATGTATTCAAACCGGGGGTATAACATGAAAATAGATTTAATATTAATAATTTGTATTTTATCGGTTGCAACATTAATTTTAATCATCTTATTATTACCATATTTTAAAAATATTTTTATTTCAAAAATAAGATCAACAAAATATAACAAACTAGGTAAAAGCAGTCAAATTAGATTGATTAACCAATTAAGGGAAGCTGTCGGTTACTTATCTAAAAATAAAATAGGTGCTTTAATAACTATAGAAAATACAGATAACATTGATAATTTAAGAACCGATGGAGTTATATTAAATGCAAACATATCATCAAGTATACTTATATCGATTTTCAATAAGGAAAGTCCACTGCATGATGGAGCAGTCGTTATAAGAGATAACAAGATTTATTATGCATCTACTTTTTACAAAATTACTAAAAAAAGTATGGATAATCACTATGGTTCAAGACATAGAGCAGCGCTTGGAATTAGTGAAATATGTGACGCCGTAACTATTGTTGTTTCTGAAGAAACTGGAGTAGTTAGAATATCTAAAAGCGGAAATATATATGATGTTAGATTAGAAGAATTCCAAGAAGAATTAATTAAGAACTTACAAGAATAAAATTGAATGGAGAGAATATGGAAGAAAAAGATGAAATTTTAATCGAAGAAATTATTCTCGATGAACTAAAAACTATAATCTCCAATCGTTCTGTTAATGATGTTAGAGATTTGCTAGATAAATATACATTAGTAGATATAGCCGAAGCACTCGAAAATGTTTCTATGGAAGAACAATTATTTTTCTTTAGAGTTTTAAAAACAAAAGATGCAGCCGAACTTTTTAGCTTCTTTGATGAAGAAAAAAGAACTAAATTAGTTCATCTTTTTACAGAGGACTGAGGCATGAAAAATCTTCAAGACCTTCAATCAGATGAACTGGCTGATGTTCTTGAAGATTTACCAGTTAATCTTCAAAAGAAAATTTTGAATTTAACACCAATTGATAAAAGAAATTTAGTTAACTCACTTCTTTCTTATGAAGAAGACACTGTTGGAAGCATAATGGCTGTAGATATTTCAACACTTAAAAATAATTTAACTTGCAGAAATGCGCTTAAAAAAATTAGAAATGACTATAAAAACAATGCTGAACTATCACATAGTTTTTATGTAACTGATGAAACCGGAGTTTTACTTGGTTCAGCTACTTTAGAAGAAATTGTTTTCGCTGACGAATCAATGCTCCTTGAAGATATATATAGTCCTGTAGCTAAAGTTAGTATTCATGACGATATAGAAAAAGCTGCGCAAATTTTCTCTGATCATGATCGTTCATCACTTCCTGTTGTTAACAGCGAGGATAGAATTTTAGGTATGATAACCTCTGATAATATTATTGATGTTATTCAGGATATAGCCACTGAAGATATGTATAAAATGGCTGGGATTAACCCAGATATTGCTGAAGAATCATATATAAAAACAACAATTAAACAATTAGTTCGTTCAAGGGTTATTTGGTTAATTGTTCTTATGATATCAGCAACATTAAGTCAATTTATTATTCAAAAATTTACTGTTATTAGTGAGAACTTTATCAATGGACTTGGAGCTAGTTTATCAACAGCCATTATAGTTTCACTTATACCAGTTATAAGTGGTACCGCAGGAAATGCAGGATCACAATCTTCAACTACTATAACCAGAGCTGAAGCGCTTGGAGAGATTCAAAACCGTGACTTAAAAAAGGTTTTAAGCAAAGAAATTTTAGTAGGTTTGACTATTGGCTTGATTCTTTTTGCTATCAATATATTAAGGCTTTCTATTTACTTTTCAATAACTGGTGAATTATTAAGCAAAAATACTTATTTACCAACAATTTTCATTATTTTTGCTAGTTCATTTGCTTTATTATTAGTTATAATATTTGCTAAAATTCTTGGTACAATAATACCTATTGTAGCTATTAAATTCAAAAAAGATCCAGCAGTTATGTCTGCACCTATATTGGCTACGTTATCAGATGCTATTTCTACTTTAATCTTTTTTGGAATTACAATTCTTACTTTTTACCTTGTTTTTGTCGCTGGGTGATTATAAAAAATAAAAACTGGTCTAGTCCAGTTTTTTTGTATTCCACTTTTTCATAGTTAAATTCAATTATTATTATTTTTCAGAACTTTGATTATCAACAACTTCATCTTTTAGTTGCGAATCACTTTGTTGTTGTGTTGTATCCATATTTTTAAGTTCTTCAATTCTATTTTTAACAGATCAATACATATTTAAAATATTGATTTCATTTTCTTCTTGAGTTAAATTATAGTTATATGTTATTGTACTCATTATTTCTTGGAAAACATGATCGGCTCTTATTTCTTTTGAAATAATTGCTTTACGACCAATAGGGTTTCTAAAGATAGCAATCATTACATCAAACGCTATATCTTCAATCATATTTTCAAACTTTTTAGTTCCTTCATCGGTATAAACTTGAAATGGATTTTTTTGTGCATATTGAACTAAATTTATATTAGATCTTAATTTATCCATTGAATCAATGTGATTTTGTCATTTAACATCTAAAATCTTTAAAATTGTTGTTCTTAGTTCACCTTCAAGCATATATTCATCATAGTTTTCAATAACATTTTTCATCCATTCATCAAATGTTTTTAAAAACTTTTCTTCAATATAATCACTTAATTCATTTTCATGCATGCTCTTTAATTCATTTTCTGAAAATTGAATTTTAATAACGCTTAAGACATGATTATTCAAGAATTTGATTAATGATTCAAAATCAAATGAACCGTTCTTGAATCTATAATTTTCACTCTTTATTATTGATTTAGCAGTTGATGAAATCATTCTTTTTATAATAAATGAAATGTTATCGGTTGCAAGAATTAAATCTCTTTGCGAGTAAATCAAATCACGTTGTTGCCTAATGACATCATCATAATTAAGAACGTTTTTACGTGAATCGTAGTTAAATCCTTCAATCTTCTTTTGCGCATGATTAAAAGCGAAACGAAGATTTTTATTAGTTATTTCTTTGTCTCCTTCAGATGCATAAGCAGCTTTAAAACTTTCTTGATTTGAAAATCTTTGCATTAATGTATCATCAAGTGAAATATAAAACTTAGATGTTCCAACATCACCTTGACGACCACTACGTCCTTTTAGTTGGTTATCAATTCTTCTTGCTTCAGCTTTATCAGTTCCTAAAACATATAATCCGCCTAACTGCACACTTTCGGCAGTTAATTTAATATCTGTTCCTCTACCAGCCATATTTGTAGCGATAGTAATTGTACCCGCTTCACCAGCACGTGATATTATCTCGGCTTCTGCTGCATTTTGTTTTGCATTCAAGACTTGATGAGGAATATTTTCAGCTGTTAGTAATTCATGTAAAATTTCACTATCTTCAATTTGAGCCGTCCCAACTAAAATTGGTTGCCTTGTTGAATATAATTCTTTAATTTTTATTACAACTGCTTTTCATTTAGCTTGTGCACTAGCAAAAATTGAATCAGGTTCATCAATTCTTATTATTGGTAAATTGGTAGGTACAACATTAACTCTCATATTATAAATATCAATAAACTCTTGCTCTTCAGTTTTGGCTGTTCCACTCATTCCACACAATTTAGTAAACATTCTAAAAAAGTTTTGATAAGTAATGGTGGCTAACGTTTTAGTCTCGGGTTCTACTTCAACCATTTCTTTGGCTTGCAATGCTTGTTGTAGTCCTTCTGAATAACTACGGCCATCCATTATACGACCAGTGAATGCATCAACAAGTTCTATTTTTCCATCTCTAACTATATATTCGACATTATTTTTCATAACCTTATGCGCTCTAAGAGCATTCGAAATTCTATGAACTATTTCACTATTTTCCATGTCATAAAGGCTTTTTATACCATAAAAATTATTAGCTCTTTCAATTCCTGAGTGTGTTAGTGAAATAGCTTTTGATTCATCATCTATTACATAATCCTTAGGAGTTAATAATCTAACAAATTGATCGGCTGCAAAATAAGTTTGTGTATCCTCTTTGTCACCTCCAGAAATTATTAAAGGTGTTTTAGCTTCATCAATTAAAATTGAATCAACTTCATCGACTAAACAAAAATAATGACCACGTTGCACTTTTTCTTCTAAACTACTTACCATATTATCTCTAAGATAATCAAATCCCATTTCAGAGTGAACAGAATAAGTAATATCAGCTGCATAAGCCTTTCTTTTTTCATAAGGATCAAGAGATGCTTTATTTATTCCAACAGTTAAACCTAAGAAATTATAAACTTCACCCATCTCAATAGCATCACGCTCTGAAAGGTATTCATTAACCGTTGAAACAATAACACTTTTTCCTGTTAATGCATTTAGATAAACTGGAGCTATAGAAGTAATTGTTTTACCTTCCCCAGTTTTCATTTCAGCGACACTACCAATATCAAGTAAAAGTCCACCTAAAATTTGCACATCAAAAGGACGTTTTTTAAGTACTCTTTTTGTAGCTTCCCTCGCAACTGCAAAAGCTTCATTTCTAATATCGTCCAAGTTGTAACCTTGTTTTAATAATGTTTTAAATAATTCTGTCTTTGACTTTAATTCTTCATTGCTTAAATTAACTACTCTTTCTTCGAGTGAATTAATTTTATTTAAAGCCTTTTTTGCTATTTTCATCTCCGTTGATGTTATATTAAAAAATTTCTTAAGTTTATTCATGATTTATATTTTATATTATTTTTAATAATAAGTAAGTAATTAAAAAAAGCAAATTGCTTAGATGTATTTTGCTTTTTTCTAATTTTGTATCTTAGTTTTTTGATAAAAGGTATTCAAATTTTAATATTTTATTGTTGTGTTTTTCATCACTTTTTACATTTATTATTCTTAAATCTTTTTTAGTAAGACTTGTGTTTTTAGTATTAAATATTGTTTCTTTTAATTCTTTATTATTTAAAAATAATTTAAATGTAGGCAACAGTATTGCTGAAAAAGAGTAAAACCATTCAGTTTCTTCTCCGGTTATAGAATAAACAATATTAATTTTATTGGTTTCTAAATCAAATCACTTTTCACATTTTACTTGTGCACAGTCGTATTTGTAAATAGATACTACTTTATCGCCTTCTATTTTTTGGTATAATGGCATTTTCTTAGTTTCTCAATTTAATCCATCTTTTGATAGATAAAGTTGCATATCATTTTCTAAATAATTACTACTTATAGAAGGACCAAATAATGTAGTATAGGTTTCTTTAGTATATTTTTCTTGATTAAATTTAGGATTAAACTTTGCATATTGACCTGAATTAAATAGTATTTTATGATGTTCTGGAGTTGTATAAATAATAGAATTTATTGCATCAATTTTTCTTTGTTTTTCTCATACAGGAGTTTTGATTTCAGCTTTTCAAAATTCGTCTTTTTTATCAAGAGCCAAAATAATAAATGTCTTCAGTGCTCAATAAGGACTTGTATTAGAATTATACTCTTCTAAAAATGTATGATTTTCATAACAAAAGCCAAGATTTAATTTACTTTCATCATCAAAATTTTCTTTATTGTCTGTAAAAAATGTTATGTTCTTAGTGATGAATCATTTTAACTCATTAATACCATTAGGATATATTTTGTTTAGTGCTAACGCTGAAAAATAACTACTTGCAGCAAATCTGTAAATTAAGGATCTTCCAAAAGGAATTTGCATACCATTTATATCGAAAAAGTACTTATAATCTTCATAAAATAGTATAGCTCTCTTGGTGAATTTGCTTGCAATTTCGGGATATTCATTCTTCATGAAGTAATTGAAAATTAAACCATAATAATGATATCCTCAACCTATATAATAATCTTTTTGATTTGGTCTTCCATCATAATATCAACCTGAACCAATATAACATTTTTCTATATTTTCAAGTGCTTCAAATAAATATTTTTCATTGTATTTTCGTTTATTCAATTTATAAATTGCTATGTTTACTAAAACTTTAAAAAATTGTCAATTGTTTTTACTGAAATCATGGGTATTAATATTAGATAAATATTCAATTAAGTCATTTAATTCTTGTTTATTAAAGCATTGTTTAATTTTATCGACATTAAACAACAGAAACAATGAAATAGCTCCCATTTCAACATATATTTGATTAAAATCACCAGGTTTTTCTCAATTATATTTTGTGTTTGATGAGTTTGTTGCATTTTTTAATCCTTCAACCGTTCGATTAAAAAACTCTTGAGATGTTTGAGATTTAGAAAATTCATCATTACATGATAACAATGATGAATATCCTCATAATACTCTACTAAATCCTTCGATACCAACTATATGTTGATTATATACAACTTCTCTATTTCCTCATTTGAGTTGAGTATTGGCTTCTGAATAATGATTTAGTAGTGGTTTAGTAAGTTTTTCTAGTAATGTAGAAAAACTTACTTTATCTGTTAAGATTTCTTTTGATTTATCTTTATTTAGATAAGAATACATTTTTTCAATCATTTTTTATGAAATCTCAGTTAATTTTTTCAAGATTAGTTAAATCAGTTTCGGCTTTACCTTTTAATAAACCTTCTTTAAGAATGTTAACAAATCCTGATGATAATGTAGGATTTATGGCTAATATTCTATAAATAATTCCTATATTTTTCATAAGTTCTTCACCTTTTGCTTCATTTAGTTTAGCAAATGTAACATCTGTTTTTATGTATGTCTCAGTAGCTCATGTATAGAATTTATCTAATTTAACTTTGTTATAGATTCCTAAATCTGAACCATTTTCGTTCTTAGATAACTCAATAAAGAAGTTAGTGAATAATCTTAATTTATTTAAATCACCTTGTAAGTATTTATTTGAAGAATTAAATTCTTTTGAATAATCTAAATTATTTAATCAATCTACATAATCTTTCGAATCTTGTTCAGCTTTTACTAAATCTTGATTAAGTAAATTTACATAATTTCTTACAATGAATGAATTTTGAGCATATAGATTTTTATCTATATATTTACCTTTTAATGTTGTATTTAATGAACCTTCCATTTGTCCGTATTTAGATATTGAAGAAGCAAAATGATTAAGTGATTCTATTGCTTTTGTTCTTGTTGTTTCATCTAGTTGTGCATCTAATAAATATAATATTTCCATCACTTTATATGGTGCATAATATTCAAATAATGCTCATTTACCAGGATCTGCTTTCGTATCTTTATTGAAATATTTTTCAATTAAGTCTTTAAATCAATCGTTAGCAAAAGTGGTGAATTTCTGATCTCTTAAAGTAGCTAGGGCTACTTCTGTTTTTCCGGTTGTGTTGTTGTTAGCATAAATAGTCATTCTAATTAGTTTTCTGAAGTCATATCATCTGCTTGAATTTTGAATAAAATCAAGTTTAGAGGTTTTAATATCAATAAATTCTGTTTTAGTTTTTGCAATTATTTCATCAGCAGTTTTTGTTGTTTCTTTACTTCACAATTGAGCAGCTATTAATAATGCGACATTATCTTCAAGTACAATCTTATTATCATCTGTTTTAACAACATTTTTCAATGCTAATAACTTTTCAGATAGTAATTTAATATCATTAAATTCTTTTGTTGCATTATTGAATTTAGTATTTTTAATTGTATCTAAATCACCAAAAATGTTTTTAGCATATCATTTGTTTACAAAGTCATTTGTTTTGAATTTTTTATCGAAAATAAATTCTTCAATTTCTTTTGTTAATTTTCCATATTTAACTGTGGTAGAGATTAATACTCTTCCATAAGCATTATTAACTTTTAATTTAAATGTAGATATTGAACCGGCTAAATTATTTGCATCTTTAACTTTAAAACTAGATACTGGAACTCCTGAAGGAGGTAAATTTAAATTATTTGATGTAATTTCAACTTTGCTTGAAAAGTTTGTGGCAAATTCATTTAATTTTGTTTCTAATGTTGCTATTAAGTCGTCTAATTCCTTTTTAGAATCGTTAAGCTTTTTAACTAAATCATTATTTTTTGTTTGATCAAAAACATTTGCTTTTATAAAATTATCCGCTTCCGTAACATTAGCTTTTAATGTAGTTAATTTAACTGAAACTTCTGGAATAGTTGCATCTTTTTCGTATTCAACATATTGACTTTTTACTGAAGCAACTAGATTAGTTAATTGAGCAAATTTATTAGTTTCTTGATATTTATCAATTACATTTTTAAGTTCATCTTTTGCTGCTTTTAGTGCTAACTTAGAAGCCTCAACATCAGTCTTTACTTCACTTTTTTTATCAATTAAAACTTGTGCTTCAGCTATTTTTGCTTCTAAGGCTGAATATTTAACTTTTGTACTTTCGATTGTTTTATAAGCAATATTATTAGCTAAATATACTTTGACTTCTTGTGTGACAGGAACTAAATCTTCATATGCTTTTTTAACTAAAGAAACCGATTCAAAAACATGTTCTAAGTTTAGTTCGCTTACTTTATCATTGTCAGTTAAAGGATTATATAAAGCAATAGTTATTAAAAGCTTATTTGTATTTTTATCATCAATTTTAGCAATTATGTTATATGCTAATGATTGAGAAAAATATTTATTATCATTACTTATAAAATCTTTGGATATTACGCTTGACATTTTAACTGAAGAACTTTGTAAATAAGTTTTAGCATCGATAGCATCATCCTTACTAAATCTATTGAAAGTAAATTTTGCTTTAGGATCATTAGATAATTCTTTATTAAGAGCATTTAATCATTCAAGTGCACTTTTGTATTTATCTGATTTAACTTTGACATTTTTAAAATAATCATTAACTGTTTTTGTTTTAATAACATCAGGTTTAATTTCTTCATTACCGGTTCCTGGTTTATCACTGGGAATGCTTCACTCATTACCACCTTGTTTATTATTGTTACTATTATTTACACAAGAAACAAGGCTTATTGGTAAAATACTTGACAATGTTAACGAACTTAATATGATAAGTTTTTTATTTTTCATTTGTACTCTTTTCTTCAATTATGAATCATGTATTATGTTTAATATCATTACTTAATGCAAAGCCGTTAAATATTCCAAAACCTGTTTGAGAATTATTTTTCTTAAACATCTTTACTTCTGTATTTGTTTGATTTGTATAATCGATTTTATTGTTAGTAATTTCTTTGTTTTCTAAATTAATAAAGTCCTTATCAAAATATATTTCATAATTTTTCTTGTTTGTATCAGAAGATGTAATGACTTTTCACTTTTTAGTAAAGTCATTTTTTTGAATTACTAATGTGGTTGGATCGTATAAGTAAATTGTTGTATCAAGACCAGGAATAAATAAACCTTTTTTAACTTTTTCTTGATATTCAACATCGTCACCAACATAATTACCATAAAGATCTTTTCTTTTCTTAGACAAGTTTTCTTCAACAAATGAAGCTATGTAGTAATTTGTTACTTCTTTGCCATCTATAATTTTTTTGTATGAAGCAACTATATAATCATGATTGTTAACTAAAATTTTAAAGTTAGATAACAATTGACTATATTCCTTATTATTAGCTTCATCATAATTAGGAATTGTTGAATAAGAGAATTTATTATTATCGGTATGATCAAAGCTTAAAGTATTATAGTAACGAGAAATCTTATTTTTTTCTTTAGTAAGATTTCTATTAAAATTAGCTATTATAGGATATTTGCTTTCATGATTTAATTTATGAGTTGCGTTATTTTCTAAAATAACATAGGCATTTTTTTCATTAGTAACTGAATCGCTGTATAAAAATGTTTTTTTCTTATTGATGTTTGTTTCACTAAATTTAGCGCTTTTTTCATTTTCTTGTAATCTGTTTTCAATAGTTGTTGTTACAATTTTTCCTGATTCGTTTCCATAGTATACATTACCAACCGTAATAATTTGGTTGTCGATCATAAAGTAAGCTTTTCTTGTAATTAAACCACCATTTCAATTTTGAACCATGGCTTTTACAAAACCTGTTCCATCAAAAATAATTCCATTATTAAATGATTTGTTTGTTGAAAGTGATAAATTATCTTCAATTTTCTTTTGTTTATCTCTAAGTGCGTTTATAAAATCATCATATGCCTTTTCTAAGTCAGGATTATTTCACTTTGTTGTATCGGGTCCTAAGTTGTCTGGAAAATTATATGAATAAATTTTATTAAATTGACTTGTGTGTAGTGATGATGTTCCAGGAATTAATTCAGGATTAATAACTGTTCAATACTCGTTCTTATAAGGGTTATTATTCTTTGATGTATGCAATAAAGTTGCTCCATCTGAATAATAATATGATTCGAGATTTTCTCCAAGTGTCGCTTCTGGGAAACCTACTGTTCTACCATGTAAATTTATATTAAACATAAAATCTTTATTTTTTCAAACATATCTATCTTGATTTTTTGAAAAGACAAGTCCATTATTATATTCAGCTAAATCAATTCCAACTGGTGTATTTGACTTGTTATTTAAGGAGTTTGTTATTGTGCTTGGTTCATTAAAAGTATTAAAATATGTACTTTCATAAAATTCCCAATCTTCCTTGTCTCTGGCCAATTCTGGAAGTTTATTCATTTTTAAATAATCTATTAAATTGTTTAAATATAAATCTCTTATTTTATAAGTTTTAGCAAATGATTTTAAATCTGTTTCAGTAAATGAACTAACTTGATCAATTATAAAGTTAACTAATCTTGCTTTATATAATTCAGGTGCATTCTTCGCTATTATTGTTAAAGCACCTAAAATATTCATACCTTTTTGTTTATCACCATGTCCTAGTCTTACTATTGATCTTCCACTTAATCCGTCTGAAATAGACATTTTAAACATGTAAGGCATTACAGCTAATTCAGTAAATTTATAAATTCTTTCAAATCTCTTATCTTTTGATAAATCAAATTTTGAGTTCTCGAAATATTTAAATATATCAGCTATTCCAGTATATAAAACTTCTCCATATGAACCTGCATAAGGTAAGTTATCGTGTTGAATAAATGATCCGTCTCTATAAAATCCATCTTTATTTTTGACAAATTCTCTAAATAAATTATCGTACATTGCCATCAATGCATCTTCTATTTGAAATACATTTTTATTTAATATTCCTGTAGCGATAATAGGTTTTGCAGTATCAATTACGTTAGCTCCTGTTTGAACTCTTTTTTTAGTTACAGGAACATAATTTATAATTGCTGTTTTAGCAGCACCACCATAACGTGCATTAGGTAAAAAGTAATTTATACCAGCACTTCAATGTTCGAATTTTTCTTCAATACCTTTTTTTACTTTTTCATCGCTTGATGTAAATTCGTTTTCGAATACCTTATTTAACACTCCAAGTAATTTTGTTAAATCTCTTGGAATTCCAATTTCATAAAATCATCAATTTACAAATTGTTGTTGACCTGCAAAAAAGTATTTGGTTGCAAAATCATCCATGATTTCAGAAATTATATTTTTTAATTCTTCATTTTTATAAAGAGAATTATTTTTTTCATTTATTAAATAAGCTTGTGAAATATAAAGTAATTTTTGTATAACTGTTCTTACTTTTGGAGCGTCTGAATAACCAGGATCAACAATAACATCTGTTTCAGAATTTTTAACAACTTGAGTTTCTTTTTTATAGATAAGATCATTAGCTCCTTCTATAGCATTAAACTCAGCATTTTGAATATTTAAAGCATTTTCTTTATTGGTAGCTTCAAGACTTAACTTATAAAGCTGATGTATTTTATCAAATAGTTTTTTATAGTTTTCAAGATTATTTAATTGACTTGCTGAACTTAAAGTTTCAAGGTCTTTTTTAACTTCTTTTAGCATTTCAGAAAGTTTTGTATCAAGTGTTTTTGAATTTAAGTTTTTATTTATAAAATCACTTAATTCTTTAAAATGGTTGATTAAAACAACATTTAAAAATGTTTTTATAAAACTTGTTTTAGCATCTTTTTTAATAGGAGAGTTATATATATTCTTAATAATATCTTGAATTGATTGATTAACTTTTTCAGTATCTTTGTAATTGCTTTCTAATTTAATTTTTGTATCTTCTGATTTTATAAAATTAATGATATTGTCGATATCTTTTTTATCTACATTTTCAGCTTTTGTAATATTGTCTAAAACATTTGAATCATTATTAACAATTGTCATAAACGACTTAGTCACAATGTTATTGGTTAATTCTACCTTTTTAATTCCATTATCAAAAGTTGATGAATAAAAGAAATTAGCAAGAGGATTTTTACTAAATTTTTTGGTTTTATACTTATCAACCATTTTTTTACTTCAACTATAAGCATTAGTTCTATTTTTAAGTTCAACAGTACTTAATTTAGATAAATCAATGTCATCAATTAGATATTTTAATCCATTTACTTCTAAAATATTATTATTGATTATTTTTTGTTGTTCTAAATCCAAACGAGTTTCATTTTTAAATCCATCTAGATTTAATAATATTGTGTCTTTAGAACCGTTTTTCTTTTCACGAACATTTATCTCAACAACAATTGAATTAGATGACTTATGATCTTCTTTAGCAACTAATGAATATTCAAAATCGGTTGGAAGGTAATCGTTTTGCAGTTTAGCAAATGATTTTAAAGCATTCATTTTCATATCAATATCAGCATTGTTTAATAACTTAACCGCAGTGCTTGCACTAATTGAATTTATTGATTCTAAAATTGGTTCAAATATTAAATATTTATGTAAGTCTTTTGCATAAAGAGGTACTGGTTTTCCATATTGGTCAGTTGATTTTCATTTATAATCAGCTATATTATTTACACAAGAAATTGTGCTCATTATGCTAACTGGTAAAATTCCCATCGAACCTATGATCAATAACTTTTTACTAATTTTCATATTTTACCTCTCTATTTCATTTGTTTTATTTGCGATATTTAAATCTTTAATTAATATTGGTGCACTATCGGTTTGATATTTATTTTTTTCAGCATAGGCACTTGTTGCATAAATTAATGATTCTTCAAAAGTTAAATTATTTAGGAATGAATTTAAAAACATTCCACAAAATGCATCACCTGAACCAACAGGAAACTTGTCGTTATATTGAATTGCTTTTGTTTCAAAAAATTTTCCCTCATTAAATCCAAACCCTTTAACATAAGTTTTATTATCTTTATTAAATTTAAACGGGCTAACAATAATCTTTATATTTTTGAAATTATTTCTTGTGTAATTTGTAAGATTTTCAAAATCTATTAGTGATAAATTTTCAATTTTATTATATGAATCAGTTTCATTTAATCACCCAAAAACTATTGAAGTTCTATGCAATATTGGAGATACAGCTTTTTTAAATTCAGAATAGCTTTTTCATAATTTCTTTCTAAAATTAAGGTCAAATGATGTTACTTTATCGTTTTTGATTACAGAATCATAAATATTTAACAAGGAGATAGAAAAATTTTTATTCACCGCTAAAGTAATACCACTACTATGAACTAAATCAAAATTACTTTCAATTATTTTTTGTTGTGTTTTATTATCAATAATCATTTTTGAAAAACCTGAATTAGCACGATCGTATTCAACTGTAGCATTTATATTTTCTAATTTTGGTGTGTAATAATATAAACCAATTCTGTCAAGAGAATCTTCTGAAAACGTTGTTTTTACATTATTTGAATTAATATGAAGTTTTATCTTTTTGTTAAAGATGCTTTGAGAATTTAATGAAGTTAAATATTCAACATCATTATTGTTAATTCCCAACATTGAAGCTACATTTAAAGCATCACCACCTATAAAATAATTAGAATTATTTTTCAAAATATTCTCATAGTTATCAATGTTGAATCGAATGAGAGTTTCACCAATTGTTAATACTCTTTTTATCATTTCTTTACAATTTCTAAATATTTTTTAATAGAAACTAACCTTTCTTCTTCACTATTACCATTAAGTAAATTTGAACCTACACTAACAGCTAAACAACCACTTAAAAATCATTGTTCAATATTTGTTAAATCAACACCACCTGAAGGCATAAATTCTATTTGAGGAAATGGTTTTTTTAAGTCAGAAATAAATTTGCTTGTAAGTATCCCTGAAGGAAATACCTTTAAAACCTTATTCCCTAGTTCGAAGGCATTGTATGCTTCTGTAGGTGTGAAAACACCAGGTAAATATGAAATCTTATTTTTGGTTGCATATTGACTTATTTCGTTAGAAAAATAAGGACTTACCAAAAAATTTGCTCCATTATTTTTACAATCTTGTGCTTGTGTAGTATTCAAAACTGTTCCGGCTCCAATAATAACATCCTTTTTATTATTACTAAATTCTTTTATTAGTTCAATAGCCTTAGGTGTTGTTAGAGTAATTTCTATGATTTTTACACCACTATTAATCAATAATTGAATATTGTATTTGGCTTGTTCATAGGTGTTTTCTCTAATTACTGCTACTAATTTATGTTTCTTTAATAATTCAATCATTATCTAGCCAATCATCCACCGTCAACAGGTATGATTGCACCATTTAAATAATCGCTTGCTTGAGAAGATAGGAAAACTATAGTTCCCATTAACTCATCCGTTTTACCTCAATGACCTGCGGGTATTCTTGAAAGAATTTCTGCATTTCTTACTTTATCTTCTCTAATTGGCGCTGTATTTGCGGTTTCAATATAACCTGGAGCAATTGCATTAACTTGAATATTTAATGAAGCTAATTCATTAGCAAACGCTTTTGTAAGACCTGCAACAGCATGTTTAGATGCTGTATATGCAGGTACAAATTTACCACCTTGATAACTTAACATAGAAGCCACATTAACTATTTTTCCATATCCTTGTTTTTTAAATATGTTAGCAACTTTTTGTGATAAATACCATACTGAATTAATATTAATATCCATTACTCTATTTCAAGATTTTTCACTATATTCTAAAAGTGGTTCTCTAATAATTGTTCCTGCATTATTGATTAAGACATCAATTTTCGAGAATCTTTCTAAAGTCTTTTCAATCAAATTATTTTGATCATTTTGCTTTGTTAAATCTCCTTTAACAAGCAATAAATCAATTTTATTTTCTTTACTATACTCTTCTATTTCTTTCGTATTGTCATCATAATGAGCAACAACAATTTTTGCACCACATTTTCCAAGTGCTTTAGCATATGCTAAACCTAAACCTGAATTAGCACCAGTAATGATAATTACTTTATTTTTTACACTGAAAAAATCTAAATTAAATTCCATTATTTCTCCTTCTTTTTATTTTTTTGATTAGCAATTTTTGTAGCAATTTCTTGGTCATAAAAGCCTAAAATATAATTTCTATTTACTTTAATAACTGTATTTGGTGCTATCTCAACAAAATAAATTTCACCTTGTTTATCAATTAATTCACCAAAAACACCACTAGCCATTAAAACTTCATGACCAGGTTTTAATTCTTGGTATAGTTTTACTCTTTCTTTAAGATTTTTATCATCTTTTTTCTTTTTTAAGATTGGAATAATAATCATCATGAAGAAAATATATAGTGTAATTAATGCACAAAATACATACAAAATAATTTGTTGTGTTTGTATGTATGCATATTTATTAGTTTCCTCAAAAAACATATTGACTTTTTCGACCATATTTACCTTCTAATTGCTGTAGTATGTTGTAAAACTAGCTATATTATCAAAGTTAGCTTTACAATTATTTTTTAAAGTTTCGAAATCTGACGGACTTAATAAAAGAGCTTTTATTGAAGTATCTATAATTGCTGAAGTGCTTAATCCACCGAAAACAATAACTTGTTGTTTTTTATTATTCATTGCCAATTCCATTGCTTTTTGATGAGGTGAGCCTCCAGGAATATCAGCAATTATTACCTTTGCATTATCATTATTAAAGTGTGTTTCTAATTTAGTTTTTAAACTATTTATTTCATTGTTTTCATCTATGTTATAGGTATATACATTTTCTTCAATACCTACAACAAATTCTAAAACACTCTTAATTCCTTCTGGGTATTTAGCGTGTCCTACGATTATAAAATCTACTTTCATTCTAGACTCCTAGTATTCCAAATACACCACAAGTAATACCTACTAAAATAGTTACTATAATTACTTTATATGGACTTCATTTGTATTTTGTTACCATGAAGTAAATAAACATAACTCATATTCCAGCAGCCATTAAAGGCATAATGTTATTTAAAATTTGTTGAACTGAAATTGCTTTTACTTGGAATCCTGCTGCACCAGCATCGATTCTTTGAGCAAATTCAAGTGAGAAATTAACCTTTGTTAATCTAATAGCTAAGGCAGAAATAATTGTTACTCCAACCATTGAGCTTATTCTAATTATTGTTTGCATTGATGTTGCTAATTTTCCAATTGCTCTTTCACCAAGTTTATATCCTAAAATTCCTAATGAAACTCTCATAGCGATAAGAACTGCATTAATTCCAAAAAGGAAGATGATTGGACCTAACATTGATCCTGTTTGCGCAAATCCGACAGCTATTATAGAAAATAGCGGAAAGATTGCAAATTGAGAAAGTGAATCTCCAATTCCGGCTAAAGGACCCATTAGAGACATTTTAATTGTTCTAGCATCATTAACACTTTGTCCATTTGCTAAAAGCGATAAATGCACAGATGTTATTAATGGTAATGTTTGAGGGTTTGAGTTAAAGAACTCAATGTTATTTAGTAAAGCTTCTTTTAATTTGGCACCTTTACCATATATTTTTTTAAGTCCTGGATAAATTGCATTTGCATATCCTAAACCTTGAAAGTTAGCATAGTTAAATCCACTTTGTAATAGATATGATCTAAATGCTATTCAAATGTACATCAAGATTGATAATTTACCAAGTTTTTCATTCGGATTTTGACTTGCATTAATTTCTACAAAGTCTGTTCTTGTATTAGATTCCTTCATCTTGACCTCCATTGTTATTTTGATTATTTTGCATGTTTATAGGCATAATAGGTGTTTTTAGTTTTTCATCAAATCCCGCTAGTTTTGCAATCGAAACAATTATCATTACAAATCCAAACGCAGTTATTGCAAGACCTAAAACTGAGAAACTTGTCTTTGTAACTGTTGCTATTATTTCAAATACTAAAGTTAAGAAATATCCAATAAATACAAATCCAATGTATTCTTTTTTAATCATTACTTTAAGAATTAAAGCAAATCCAAGAGCAGGTAACAATCCACCAGCTACTCTAAATCCAATTCTTAATCAATCTGGAATTTCATTAGCTAATGTTGATAGACCATTTGCACTAAATCCTACTGCAATTCCAAATCCGAAAGTAAATAATACAAGAACTATCATTGACATATTTGAATATAGTTTAAATAGTCAATATTTTTCATTCTCAATTGCTTTTTTAGCTAATTGTGAAATTGGTGACATTAATGTGAATAAGAATGTAATTAATAATTGCATCATTATTCCAATAGGAACTGAATATCCTATAAATACTCCTGCATCAGTAATTGTCATTGGTGCTAATGCAACACCACCACTTGATTGTCTAGAGGCAATTGCTATAACAGTAGCAAATATACCGGGCGCAATAGGATCTGGAGGTCTAACTCCACCTTGACTAACTCCAAAACCAAGTCATACAGTTTGACCTGCTGCACCAACGATTATTCCGGTTTGTATATCACCAAGAATAATCCCTACACCAGTTGCATAAACTAAAGGTGTTGCTGTATAGTTTCCAAGTAAAGTACCTGTAACAGCAATTGCAGCTCATAAACCGATAAATAAGGCTTGAGCACTTGTTATTTCCATTTTTTCCTTTCCTAACTAATTAATTTAGTTATTTCTACTAATCCTTTTGTAACACCTGGAAGTGATTGAGTATTGAATTTAATTCCAGCTTCATACATTTCTTTGATTAGTTCTTTTTCTTTTTTACTTAAGTTAATAGAAGGAGTAATTCTTTCTCTATCATCTCTTGTGTGTGTATTACCGATGTTTATTTCTTCAAAAGGAATTCCTCCTTTAAAAAGTTTATAAATATCTTCAATTGATTGAATAACTAAATAAAATAGTTGTCAATCAGCTGCTTTAGGTCATATTTCTATTAATTTATCAATTGAATAAAAGCTACATCTTATTCCTTGCGGAACAGTAACTCTCATTAAATCTTGTTGAGTTTGATTATTGGCTGCATCGTCATTAGCTACAATTACTGAATTGCAACCATTAACTTGCATTCAGATTGATGCTTGACCATGCATTAATCTTTCATCTACTCTAGCATGTATTATTTTTGCCATTTTTCTCCTATCAATATATTTCTAAATCTTGATATAGTCTAATTAAAGCTTCAAGATAGAAATAATCACCTCATATATTACCTTGATCAACACCTTTGTTAGTATGTCAAGAATAAACACCATGAAACAATAGTGGGCTACCTGGTTTAGTTTCTAATAGTGCATACTTATTAATTAGTGATTCAATAATTTTGTTACTTGCTTTTGTATAAATTAAATTAGTTGGTTCATCGAGTAAATTTAATTTATACATTTCAAGTAATCCGCAAGCTGCTATAGCACTAGCTGAACTATCTCTTGAATGATTTTTATCATCATTAAGATCTAAATCTCAATAAGCTATAAAATCATCACTACCTTGATTATTTAAGAATTGATTAACAACTTTTTTATAAATTTCTAATGTATCTTTATCAAGCAATTTTAAATTAGAGATGTATTTTAAGGTTAGCGGAATTCCATAAATTCCTCATGCTTGACCTCTTGCTCAACATGAATCATCAGTATATCCTTGTCTTGTTTTTCCATATAAAGGTTTACTTGTTTCTTTATCAAAATAGAATGTGTGGAATGTTGTTCCGTCTTCTCTTATAACAGTTCTTAAAGATGTATTGAAGTGATTAATTGCTATTTCTTTATACTCTTTTTTACCACCATTTTCACTAGCTCAAAATAGTAACGGAATATTTAATAGACAATCAATAATTAATCTATAGTTATCATTTCCTGAAACATTACCTCAAGCTTGAATGAATTTTCCTTGCTTGCTATATCTACTTGCTAAGTTATCAGCCGCCAATAGAGCAGCTTCTTTGGCTTTTGGATTCTTAGTTAATTTATATGAAGCAACACAAGAAAGTGAATATAGGAATCCCATGTCGTGATGATTAACTTCAATTTTGTTCTTTATTCTATGAAGATAATCATCTACGTGTTTTTGACCTATTTCTAAATATTTTTTATCTTTAGTATATTCATAAGCAAGTCAAATTATTCCACTTCAAAATCCATTAGTTCATTCTGTATTATCCATTTTAGTATAGATATTATTGAATGTTTGAGGTGTTGGATATAAATCACTTCCAAAGTATTCAATGTTTAAGTCAATTTGCTTAATAGCTTTGTCTATAGCGCTTTTAAGAAAATCTTTGCTTAATGTTTTTTGCTTTAAGATCAAATCTTTTTCAATAATAGTTTTATTATTATTTCTAAACATTATTTAAGATCCTTTGTTGCAACACCCTGCATATCTGTATAGTCTAAATTCTCTCCGCCCATAGCTCAAATAAATGAATAATTACTTGTTCCTACTCCAGAGTGAATGCTTCAAGCAGGTGAAATTACAAAGTCTTCATTAGCTACTATTAGGTGTTTTGTTTCTTGTGGTTTTCCCATTAAGTGAATAACTCTGTGTTCATCTTTTACATCTAAATATAGATAACATTCAGTTCTTCTTTCATGTGTATGACATGGCATTGTATTTCACATATTATTAGGTTGTAAGATAGTAAGACCCATTAATAATGAATTTGTTTTACATACATTTGGATGGAAAAATTGATAAATTGTTCTTGTATTAGATTGTGAAATATCACCTAAATTAATTGCTTGTGCTTTTGAAATATTTACTTTAACAACCGGATATGAAACCAATCCTTGTGTTGAAAATAAATAGAATTTAGCAGGCACTTTACCATCTTTGCTTTTAAAAACAATTTTTTTGTTTCCGACAGGTAAATATAAACCATCTTTATTTAAAAGTTCTTCAACTCCTCCGTCGTATTCGATGCTTCCAGTTCCTCCTATATTTATAATACCCACTTCTCTTCTTTCTAAAAAGTAGTTTGAACCAATTTCTTTAGAAACATCAAGTTCAATTTTTTCTTTGGTTGGAACCACACCACCAACTATAATTCTGTCATAGTGTAAATATTCAAGGTGAAGTTTTCCTTCAACAAATAAATCACTAACTAAGAAATTTTCTCTTAATTCTGTTGTATTCATTGTCGACACTTCAGATTGCGACCTACAATATTTTGTTTTAATCATGTTAAATTTCCTTTCTATTTTTTAAGTAATTTCTTTAATTTATCATTGTTGTCTTTATTGTCTTTTGAGTTTTCAGCGATATTATCAACTAATTTTTTTGAGTTTTTTCTTGATAACATTAATACTATAATTGAACTCATAGCTGCAAATGATAAAGTTAAAGAAATGATTGATAATAAATTGATGGTTAAACATAACTGAACAACAAATAATGCTATTGATATTATTCCTAATATTTTGTTTCCGTTTTTAGAAATTGCAAATTCTCACGTAATTCAACCAGCAACCAAAAATACTAATCCTATTCAAGATAATGTAGTTCTTGATTTAGCATAGCTAGAAACCAAGAAGTCTAAAATTTTTTTGTTTTCAGCAAATTGTCCTGTATAAACAAAAAATAATCCAATCAAGTTCATTGCTAAAAGCGCAACTATTAGCATTTTTAGATATTTATATAATTTCTCTTTCAAAGCTTCCTCCTTCTTTGTTTATATTATTATTTTATAGATATATGCCGATTGCTTTTTTATTAGAATAAAATAATCAATAAGAGCCTTGATGAATAATAAAATATGGAAAAAAATATGGAAAAAATGACCTTGTAGAATATTTCATTCAAACAATAATATGTTTAAAGTTAAAATAATTATTAATATTTTGTACACAATATAAAACAATATTGTTAATTTAAAATTAAATAAAATTACCAATTAATCTAATTGGCAATTATTTTGGTAAATTTTTCATTAATAATTATAATCTGAATTTTTTAAGAAGTTCTTTAGAATGTTCAAAGGTGGTCATTTCTGGATCTACCTTGGTTGCTGTATATAATAAAATAATATCAAGAACCATATATAAAGCAATTTTGTTTGCTATGTCAAATGAAAATGATTTATTATCAAAATATTTATATGTTAGTAAGTTTTTGTAATTTAAATTATTAATATCTTCATTGGTTGTAATAAGTGAAAAATCAATATTTTTCTTTTCCATTATATTAGCTGCTGTAATTAATTCTTTAGTTTTAAAGGACTTAGAAAGTAAAATTACATGTATTTTTGAATTAGAAAAACCTTCTACATCATCAATAAAATCATGAATTGAACTTATATCATATGACTTAATACCAAATTTCCTAAATTGACGTGAGTAATATCTTGCAATTTCTCCGTTAGTTCCTATCCCCATGATAAAAATTATGTCTGATTTTAAGATGTCATTTGTAAGTGTTTCAAGAATAGAATCATCAACAGAGTTATAAACGATTTTTGATAAATTTGAGTATTGTTGAAATACGTTTTCCTTAATATCAACAATTGTATTGCTTTCTTTTAGAGATAAATCAATTTTAGGTATTACCTCTTGAGACCTTTTAGCAACATAAACTTGAAGTTCTCTAAATGTATTAAAACCACATTTTTTTACAAATCTACTAATAGAAGCTTGAGAAACAAACATTTCTGAGCACAACATTTCCTGACTATTTTTTAAGAACGTCGATGAATTGTTTTCAATTCAATTGACCATATAGGCAAAATTCTCATCGGTATTAATGATATTTAAAAATTTTTCATCATTAAAAATATTGTTTTTATTATTCATTTAATAATTATAAATTAATTAAGATAATTATTTGAAGTAAAAATGTTTTTTTAAAGTTTAAATCCATTTGGAAATAGAGCTGTTTTCGTAATTTTATCTTCACCAATCCCGGAATTGTAAAAGTAATTTAAATTTTGTCTATATGATGTTTTTTGATGAGGATACATTTCTTTATTACTTCCGTCGATAAGGTTGTATGCATAAAGAATTGCAGATTTTCCATTGTTTATATCAATTTTATAATCTGTTATTTGACTAAAAGGCTCTAAATTTCCATTACTACTCAAATCTGAATAAGAAGGATTATTTGTACTTCCAGTATATATTCCAATAGGCAAGCCATAATCACTATAAGCTATTGATCCCGAAGCTCCACTAAACATTGAAGATCAATGGATGTTTTTGTAACTTAATCCATATTCAAACATTGAACGATGAAAAAAGAATTCTCTTGATGTGTTCCCTATTTCCATTGCGGTCGAAACAGAATAAGTGTTAAGAGATTTATAATCAAAAGAATCTCTTTCAATTGGGTTGTTTATCGCTCATTTTTGTAACTTATCTTTATCTGGATAACTACCTATATATACGTTGTCAACTCTTGTGTTTGCATATTCAAAATTTTTATAGTTTCTAAATTTTCCTTCAAATTCTCTAGCTTTTTGTAGCGAACTAAAATCATAGGTAGCATAAGGAATATTACCAGAATCATGGTTAGGAATTATTTTGTTTTTTGTTCTTAAAATACTTTTATCTAAAGCCGAAACTGCGTTATTAATTCATCCCTTGAATTCGCTATCAACTTCATCTAAGTTTACATCAACTTGAAATATTGCAATATCTTTAAAATAACTTGGCTTTTTACCTTTTGCAAGTCATTCTCTAGTTCAAAATTTCTCCATTGTTTCGTTACCATAATTCATCATTCCATCTAATCTTTCTTTTAATAATTCAGAAAACTGATTGCTTGCATTATCATCCATAAAATCAATAGCTGTAAATATTAATTTTGGTTTTGAGATTCCTTTTTGAACTGTTCCATACACGTTTTGGTTAGATTCTATATTATGTTTTAAGTTTGTGTAAAACATTGCATTGTTTGATGGAAATGAAGTTTTATTATTAATTTTATTAAAATATGGACTGGTACTTTTTCCTAATGATATTCCTTCTACTTGTCCTAAAGAAGGATCACTATAATCAAATAGTTCTGAAGTATTCTTGTTTTCATTTGTTCATGAATTTGCTATATCGGTTGCTACATGTAAATTTGTAGCAAAAAATAATGAATATTTATTTGATTTATCACTTTTAGCATAATCAAATAATCATGAAGTTGCTCTTGTTCTAGCTAGAACAAATTGGCTTTGAACTCCTGGTGTATCCTTATCTGAAAGAATTGTTCCATCTGAATCATCCCTTTTTATTTTTGTCATTACTTTTAAAGCAAAAGTTCTATCATAAATTTCTTTGTAAATTTCATCGCGAGATGGTTTTGAAATAGTTTGATTTTCTTTAAAAAAGTCATAAAATCCAGGCTTTAAATTAGAAAAGTTCATTGGTGTGCTTCTTACTCCTGGCATTGGAAATCCAGTAATTGGATCAAAATTAATTTGATCTTTTTCTTTCGGATTATTAGGATTAAATTTTATTGGTTGTAATTCATTATTTGAATTCACTGGCGGTTTATTTGGTTCTTCATTTTGATCTGGTTTAGGTTGTTCGGGGTTAACAGGTGGAGTTGGTTTATCAGGAATTTTAGGAACTTCTGGCTCTTTAGGATTTGAAGGTTCTACAGGATTTGAAGGCTCTTTGGGTGATTCAGGTTTAATTTTTGAGGTATCATCAAAATCTAAATTAGAATCGCATGATACAGTAAAAACACCAACCGAAGTTAATAAAGATCCTATTGAAAGTATTTTAATTAGTAATTTAGCTTTTTTCATTTTTTAAATATATACTATTTTTTAAAAAAATAATAAAAAAATATCAAAGCCGAAACCTTGATATACATATCACAGAACCCACGATTAATATGTAATCTTTTTATTAAAAATTAGTGTTTTACCATTTTCATAACATTCAATAACAAATAAAACATAATTCATAATACATAAACTTTAACTTCTCGATAACCTAAGTTAATATAGTTTTTATTTTTAAAGGGAATAATTGCTATTTAACTGTTGTGGTTAAATTAGCATAATCAATTGCTTCTTGAATAGCATTGATTTCTTCTCTAGTTGAAGTAATTTCTTTTTTTAATTCTTCAGAATTAAAAAGATATTTTGTAATTTTTACATTACCATCATCTAAAAATGTTTTATTTTCTTGTTTATAAACTTTCATATCATTTAATCTAACGTTTAAATATGAATTTAATTGAGCAAGATAAAAAAGACATTCATTAATGTTTAAATTATTATATTTAGTAATTGTTTTAGCATTATAATCAGCAATAATTTTTTTATTATCTTGAATTACTTTAATTAGTTTCTTTACTTTTTTAGTATATTCAACAAAAGAATAATTGTTAGCAGGAACTTTTTGTCCTTCCAAATATTCTATAAAGAATAATTCTTTTTCTTGAACTATTAAATCATCCAATTCTTCTTGTAAATTATTAGTTTTCTTAATAAAAGCTTTAAGAGTTATGTCCATACTTTCTCCTTTTTGTTATTTACTAATTATATTATTAAAAAAAACATTATTTAAAAAACTCTATATAATATCTTTTAAGCCGACGTCGAGATATAGTTATCAAAGTTATATCAAAGCGAACAGTCTAAGCAAATGCTTAGATTTTTTTAAATTTTTAAAGAAAATAAGATACATTGTTTCTGTTTATTATTTAATAATATAAATTAAAAGTAGTAAGTTGTACTAAATATTAATGTAAAATTTATAAATGCAAAAAATATTTTTATGAAAGAGGAAAAATGGAACTAAAAGACATAAAGAATGTTAATCAAAGAATTTATGAACTAGACCCTAGTATAAATAGAAATAGCAAAGTTATTTTTATAGCTTCTTTGATATTTTGTTTAACAAGAAATAAAGATTTTTTAAATCTCAATAAACTAACAAGTTTAATTAATTTCGTAGATGAAAAAACTAAACCAATTGATCAACTTGTTGATTTAGCTTCAAATGAAATTAATAATTTAGGTTTGGAAAAAGAAACAAAGGAATCTGTTTTAGCATCGTTAAATTTAATTAGAGGTGTAAGTACAGGATTAAATAATGATAGAGAAAAATTACAAAGATTTATCGAATACTTTATTAGTGATGTGTATTATTCAATAAAATCAGATGACTTATTTTTAGAAACATTATATATGGAAATTGATAAAAAGGCAGAAGCTACAGATAAAGGTATTGTACTTACACCAATATTTGCAGCTGAATTAATGGTTGATTTAGCAGAAATTGACTATAAAAAGGATATAGTGGCCGATCTTTGTAGTGGTACTGGGCTCTTTTCTCTTTTATCATACTCAAAAATGTTAAGCAATATGAATAAGGACTTTGAAAACAAAAAGATCGGTCATGGAGAGTATAAAACATATGAAGAAAGATTATATAATTCAATAATTGCAAATGATAGTGATCCTAAAATGATTACACTTTGTTTAGCCAATTTTTTACTTAAATCATTAAATCATAATTTAATTTATAATCAAGATGTTTTAAAACTTCAAAAATCAACTTTTAAAATTGAGATTAATAATGAAAAAATAACAATTCAACCAAACAAAGCAATATTAAATCCTCCATATGAAGATACGCATAAACCATTAGACATTCTTTACAAAAATATAGAACTTGTAACTAAAAGGGGTTCTATTGGTAATAAAATTGTAGTCATCATTCCTTCTCAAAAATTCGGAAACAATAAAAAAGTTTTTTCTAAAATTTTAAACATTTCTACTTTGGAAACCGTCATTAAAATGCAAGAAGATTTATTTACTGATAGCGGAAAATCTCAACCAGCATCAATATTTGTTTTTAATGCAGACAAACCACATTCAAATGAAGATGTGATAAGGTACTATAATTTTACAGATACTGGTTTTGTATATTTAAAAGATAGTGGATTAGTAGATAAAAACGGAATTTATAAAGATAAAAAGAACGAATTACTTATGAAAATAAGTGGTAAATGAAACCGTGGTAAATCTAATAATTTCATTAGAACATGAAATAATTTTTATGAAGTTAATAAAGATTTGGAATTTGGAACCAAAATTAATCCTAAACTTGTTGACGTTAAAAAAGAAGAAGCAGACATAACATGAGAAAATATAACCATTAAAAAAATGCTATCTGAAAAAGAAGATTTAATTAAAAGTGTAAATAATAATTTTAAAGATACAGATGGTTCTTTTGAAAAATACATAATTGACATATTGAGCGAGGACTAGTTATGAAGGAAATTATTTGAAAAAGTTTTAAATTGGGAGATTTGTTTGATAATAAAGTAGGTAGAGATTCTAGTATTGCTCAAAAGAATCTTGATAAATCAAACGAATACACAGATGAATACAATATTTCCATTATAACTGAATCAAAATTCAATAATGGAATTGGTTTTTTCATGAGGAAAGATGATGATATTTTAAAAGGGAAAATTATAGAAAAAGGATTAACATACGGAACACAATTTGGAAATGCTAATTACCATAATTATAAACATTTTATTATAGGCAATGTAAATTACTTATTTATAAAAAATGAAGTTCTTAATAAGAAATGTAACCTAAATATAGGTAATTATTTAGCAAAAACTATTAACCTTATTTTTAGTAAATCAAAATTATTTGGATATGGAAATAAAATAGATAAATTATCTTTTAATAGAGAAATAATTCTCCTTCCTACTATTGAAGTAAAAAAAGAAGATGAATGAATTTGACATGAAAATGATAAATATTATACTCTAGCCACTGATTATATAAATTCTTTAATGGATAAAGCGAAAGAATATAGAGAACAAAAAACTATAAAATCATATGAAGCGGAGCGAGCGAAGTATGAAGCGGAGCGAGCGAAGTATGAAGCGTTGTATAAAATACAACGCGATTCTCTAACTTGAAAATCTTTCAAGTTAGGTGATTTGTTTGAAAGATCAACTGCATTAGCGCTGGGTTCTAATCAAAAAGATTTATCAATATTTAATGAAAAAACAGAAAATACAATTTCATTAATTAGTGCAAGTAGAAACGGAAGTGGGTGCATAGGTTATATAGAAAAAAAATGTGTTGATAAAACTAAAATATCAGTTAACAAAATAACTTTTGACGATCAATGAGGATTTACTTTTTTCCAAAAAGAACCTTTCGTAATAACCGGAGGGCACAATGCAATTCTTGAAACAAAAAATAATAAGTTAAAAAAATTGCTTGATAATAATTTGAGTGGATATTCATTTCTTTCATTAATTGCTAATAAAATTACAATTAAAAGTAATATGTTTGGTTACGGTTATAAAATTAACAACAAATTCGACAGAGAAATAATTCTCCTTCCTACTATTGAAGTAAAAAAAGAAGATGAATGAATTTGACATGAAAATGATAAATATTATACTATAGCATCAGCTTATATTTCATATATATATTTAAGTGGAAGAATAAACTATTATCAAAAATTAATTGATAGATATACATATCAATACTAATAAAATAAAAAGGAATTATAATGAAGCAAGAGTTCGTAAAATTAAAAAAAATATTTGAGAAATATAAAGTAATAAATATCCCATATTATCAGAGAGATTATGTATGAGGAACTAAAAACGAAGGAAGAAATTTATACAAATTTATTGATGATATTATCTCCCAATATAAAGATGATTCATCAAAAGATTACTTTATAGGAACACTAGCATTTTGTTCTGATGAGGTATATGATGTTATAGATGGACAACAAAGATTAACAAGTCTAATTCTATTTTTAACAATTCTTGCTAATTCCAAATGTTCTCTTGAAACAAAAAATAAAAATGATACACTTATAAATCCAGGTGGAAAATTTGTAATCCAAGAGGAACATTATTTAACCGAGGAGTTAAAACACTTTTTTGGTTTGCCAAATTCATATAATAGTCAATTAGATAAAGTTAACATTCCTATAACAGGGGATAAAATTAAAAAACAAATTAATATGATAGGAACTAAAAAAGTCGAGTGATTTGATGGACTTTATAATTATATTCTAGATAATATTAAATTTATATCCATAGAATATAACAATATTGGTGAATCATTAAAATATTTTTTAAATATTAATTCTCTTTCCATACAATTGAGCCAAAGCGAAATTTTTTATTCTATATTATCTCAATCATTAAGAATTTCAAATAGTTTAAAAAGTATATTTTCAATAAAGAAAAAAATATCTGAATTAGCTGATAATAACGGAATTTCTAAAGATTTTGAATTTTACAACAAATCAAATTATGAAAAAGATGATAAAAAAGGTATTGATAATATAATTTATATTTTTTTAAGAACATATTATAAAGAAGACGAAAACATAAACTACCTAAGTAGTGCCGGTATTGGAAAATGAATGTCTTTTTACAAAAATGAGGTATTCAAAGATCAAATAAAAGCTAAGGAATTCGTAGAAAGATTTAATGACTATCTAAATGATTTTGAAATTATTTATCAATATATTACAAATGTACAAAGTATTTCAAATTATAATGAAGCTATTCATTTATCTTCTGTTTTAATCAAATACGAAAATTATTCATACATTCTTAAAATAATGCAACAAATTTTTTTATCAAGACACAACTATAAAGATAAATACAATCTCTATGAAGATAATAATAAGATATCTCTTAAAAAATTAAATGAGATATGTACAAGATTAAATCTAACTAAATTTCGTAATTATATGAAAAACGATAATAAAAACATTTTAGAATGATTTGATGAATATATTGAAATAGATGAAAATGGTCAATTCAAAAAAACAATAGATGATATTAAAAATGATATAGAAATAGAGCAAATATTTAACTTAAACTATAAAGATAAAAATTATGTTAGCACTGAAGGTGGAACAAAAGAAGATAACTCAAGAAAAATTAAAGTTGTTCTTGGAGTTCAAGAAGCTATATTAAATTATATTGCTGAACCCAAAAACAATATAAGCTCATATCTTGCAAGTATTTTATTATCTAATAGTTTTGATATAGAACACTTGTATAGTGTAAATGAATTTAGAGACAAGAATAGATTAGAATATTGAAAAAATGAAAAAAACAAGTTTTTGAAAGATGAAGATTTTGATATTGAAAGATTTAGTTTCGAAAACTTAAGTATACTTAGTTCTTCCCTAAATAGATCTGCAAGTGAAAAAATAATGTCTGAAAAATTAAAGTTATATGCACAAGGTAGAACCGTTCTTAATGAGTATAGCGAATATCTAATCCAATCATTAGTTGAGAATTCAGAATACTATAAAAACGAAAATATTAAAGCATTGAACTTACCTAAAAGAACTATTGAAAAAGGTAATTACAATACTTGAGAACACTCAAAAAATAATAGAGACTTCAACATCAAACTAATTGAAATAGCTATAGATGAAATAGCTAAAAAATAAATATTTTGATAAAATTTAAACATGAATTTTTCGGATAATGATCTAGATATTATTAATAGAATTAAGAACTTACCACTAAGTCCTGGTGTTTATTTGTGAAAAGATATTAATGATAATGTAATTTATGTAGGTAAAGCTAAAAACATCAAAAACAGAATGCTTCAATATTTTGAAGGAAGACTGAATTCATATAAAACTAATGATTTAGTAAATAAAATAATTGATTTTGATGTCTACTTAACAAAAAGTGAAAAAGAAGCTTTAATTCTAGAAAAATCATTGATTGAGAAATACTCTCCACAATTCAATATTTTATTACTTGATGATAAAAGATATCCTTATATAAAAGTAAGTTTAAATAACAAATTAATCATTAAACTTGATAGAAGAATATTAAAGGATAATGACAATAATACATTGTATTTTGGTCCGTTCCCACAAGGATTTGGAGCTAAACAAATTATTCAGTTTTTAGAAAGTGAGTTATTATATGAAAATGGCTTGCCTATAGTTAAAAAAGATGAGTATTTTTGAAAAGAAAAATACAATAAAGCAGTTGAAATTTTATCGTTTAAAGATAAAAAAATTATTCAAAAAATTGACCAAAGAAGATTTGAAGCTGAACAACTATATAATTATGAATTAGCAAAAGATTACTATGAACTTAGTAAGTTTTTTACTTTACTTAAAGAGAGTCAACAAGTAGAACTAGATCAGCAAAAAAACATTGATGTAATTGACATTATTTTTGAAAATAATTATATGCATATTACCACCTTATATTACATATATGGTGTGCTTATAAATAAGGATTCTTGAAGTATAAAAATCTACAACAATCAAGAAGATACTCTACTAGAATTTTTAGAAAGAATATATCAAAAAAAGAATGTTCCAGATGAAATTTATTTACATGATGCTCATCATGAAATTATAAAAAATAACCTTGAATATCTAAATATTTCATACCCTAAAATAGGTGCAAAAAAAGCAATTCTTGATATGGCTCACAAAAATAATTTATTATATGTTAATCAAAAAAAATCAAGAATAACACAAAGAAATATAAAAGCAATTGAAAGTCTTAAGAATCTATTAAAACTTAAAGAAATTGAAAATATTATTGCTTTTGATAATTCAACACTAAATAATGAATCAACTTTTGGAGTAGCAATAGCTTATAGTAATGGCCTTAAAAATAAATCTTTATATAGAAAGTTTGATCATAGTAAATATAATGAAAGCATCATTAACAATAGCGATGATGAGTACATGTATCATAATGTTTTAAGATATTATAAAAATAATAAATATAATGTCAATGACTTAATAATTATAGACGGTGCAATAACTCAACTTAAAAAAGCAAAAAAAGCACTTAAAGAACTGGATATTAAAATTAATATAATTTCTCTTGTTAAAGATGATAAACATAAAACAAACCACATTCTTGATGCTAATTTTAATCAAATCAAGATCATCGATCAAGATCTCTATAATTTTTTAGCTTCAATTCAAATAGAAGTAGATAGATTTGCAAAAGAATATTTAAGAAATAAAAGAATTACGAGCACTCTTGAAGGTTCATTAGCTAAGGTTAAGGGTATAGGGTCCAAACAAGAAAGTAAATTACTTGAACATTTTGGAACATATGCAGGAATAAGTAATGCTTCTTTAAATGAATTAAAAAAAGTTGTTTCAGAAAAAGTTGCTGAAAAAATTGTGGAAACATTAAAAGCTAAAAAATAAGGTTTTTGATGTTTTTTTCAATATAAAACCAAATATATAACATTTTTTACCTTATTTATGGAAACTCTTCCATACTTATTTTAAGCTGCTTTTTTAAAATAACTAAAAGTTTATAATTAAACATATAATAAAAACATTAATATTATTTTAATAAAGAAGGGATATGATGAAATATAAATATGTAATGGTTAATGGAAAAATTAACGTTATGGATAAACCAGAAGATATAATTCGTCATTTAGATGTTGACGGAAACTTAATTGATAAGAAATACAAATCTCAATTAAGCAACGAACAACTAATTGAAGCTTATAAATGAATGGTTCTATCAAGACAACAAGATGTTTACATGTTGCAATTACAAAGACAAGGTAGAATGCTCACCTTTGCTCCAAATATTGGTGAAGAAGCATTACAAGTAGCAACAGCTTTTGCAATGGATAAGAAAAAGGATTGATTTTTACCAGCCTTTCGTTCAAATGCAGCTATGTTAGTTTTAGGAGTTCCAATCATTAACCAAATGATTTATTGAAACGGTAATGAAAAAGGATCGATTATGCCTAAAGATAGTAATGTTATGCCAGTTAACATTGTTATAGGATCTCAAATTTCACATAATGCAGGTGTTGCTTATGCAATGAAACAACAAAAAACAGGTGGTGTATCAGTTACATTTATAGGTAATGGTGGAACAACTGAAGGAGAATTTGCAGAAGGGGTTAACTTTGCAACCGTGCATGAATGACCCGCTGTATTTTGTGTCAATAATAACCAATGAGCTATTTCAACACCAAACTACTATGAAACAATTTCTTCAACTATAGCTGCAAAAGCACATGCATTTGGATGTGCCGGTGTTCTAGTTGATGGAAATGATTTACTTGCTAGTTATGATGTTATTAAAGAAGCAATTGATTATGCAAGAAAAGAATCTAAACCAGTTATAGTTGAATTTTTAACTTGAAGACAAGGACCTCACACTACTTCAGATAACCCAAGAATTTACAGAACTGAAGAACATGAAAAAGAAAATGAAAAATGAGAACCTATGCACCGTATAGAAAACTATCTAAAAAGCCAAAAAGAACTTGATGATAGTAAAATAAAACAAATTTGAGAAGATGCATTATCTAAAGTTAAAACTACATATGAAGAAAGTATGAAAGATATTAAAACAAATATCAACGATATATTTGACTATACATACGAAACAATAACAGATGAATTATTGGAACAAAAAAATGAAGCTATTAAATTTTGAAGCAAAATTGAAGGAGCAAAATAATGTCAGATAAAATTACAGTAAACAATATCCAAGCATTAAATAATGCTATTGATATTGCAATGGAAAAAGACGAAAAAGTTGTTCTTTTTGGAGAAGATGCTGGGTTTGAAGGAGGAGTTTTTAGAGCCACCGAAGGACTACAAGCTAAGTATGGAAAAACAAGAGTTTTTGATACACCTATTTCAGAAGCTGCAATAGCCGGTGTTGCATTCGGAGCTGCTGTTGCTGGGTTAAGACCTATTGGTGAAATTCAGTTCCAAGGATTTTCATATCCTGCTATGCAACAAATATTTACACAAGCTGCAAGAATAAGAAACCGTTCAAGAGGTAGATATACTGCACCAATGGTTATAAGAATGCCTATGGGTGGAGGAATAAGAGCACTAGAACACCATTCAGAAGCACTTGAAGCAATATATTCACATGTTCCAGGTGTTAAAGTTGTTATGCCTGCTTTCCCATACGACACAAAAGGACTATTCTTATCAGCTATTACCGATCCTGATCCGGTTATTTTCTTAGAACCAAAGAAAATATATCGTGCTGGTAAACAAGAAATTCCTGCTGGACACTATACGGTTGAAATTGGAAAAGCTAATGTTTTAATTGAAGGAAGTGACGTTACAATAGTTACATATGGAGCTCAAGTTCATGAAGTATTAAGTGCTATTAGAAAACTTAGAGCAGCTAATAACAATGTTTCAATTGAATTGATAGATTTAAGAACATTAAAGCCACTTGATACTAACACAATTATTGAATCAGTTAAAAAAACTGGAAGATTATTAATTGCTCATGAAGCAGTTAAATCATATTCAGTAAGTGCTGAAATAATGGCTCGTGTTAATGAAAAAGCTTTTGAATATTTAAAAGCTCCAATGATGAGAGTTACTGGTTACGATATTACAGTTCCGCTTGCAAAAGGTGAACATTATCAATCGGTTAACGACGACAAAATAATTGACAAATTAAATGAGTTAATGGCTTTTAAATATTAATATAAGGAGATATGATGAAAATTAAAAGTACACCAATTGCTCGTGCTCTTGCTGCTAAATTAGGAGTAGATATCGAACAAGTTAAAGGAAGCGGAATTGATGGAAGAATTTTATTAGAAGATGTTCAAAATTTTAAAAACAATCCAACATCAACTCCTGTCCAAAATCAAAAAATTGAAGCAAGCGCTAATGTTGAAGCTGCTAAATCAGCTCCAACCGTTGCTCCAAGTAAACCAGTTTTTATAACTGAACCTCATAGCGAACCAATTGCTCCTATCAGAAAAGCAATCGCTAAAGCAATGACAAATTCATGAAGTAATGTAGCTTATACAAACTTGGTTCATGAAATTAATATGACTAGATTATGAAATCTACGTTCATCAATTAAAGACATAGTGCTAAAAAATGAAAACGTTAAGTTAACATTCTTACCATATATAGTAAAAGCAATCGCTATTGCACTTAAAGAATTCCCTAAATTTAGTGCAAAATACAATGAAGCAAATAGCACATTAGATTATCCTGGTGTAATCAATGTTGGAGTTGCTGTTGATACAGAAGCAGGATTAATGGTTCCTGTAATTAAAAATGCTGCAACATTAAGCATTTTAGAAATTGCAAGTGAAGTATCTAGATTAGCAGGTGCTGCTAGAAAAAGAACAATCAAACCCGATGAAATGAAGGGTGCAGGATTTACCGTAACTAACTATGGTTCAGTTGGATCATTGTTTGGAGTACCGGTAATTAATTATCCAGAATTAGCTATTGCTGGAGTTGGTGCTATTATTGATAGACCAATTGTAGAAAATGGAGCAGTTGTGCCAGGAAAAGTAATGTATATAACTGTCGCAGCTGACCACAGATGAATAGACGGTGCAGAAGTTGGAAGATTTGCTTCTAGAGTAAAAGAACTACTTGAAACACCTGAAGTATTAGGAGTATATTAATATGTATAAGTTTAAATTTGCAGATATTGGTGAAGGACTGCATGAAGGTCTAGTTGCTGAAATATTTTTTAAAGAAGGTGATAAAGTAAATGAAGGTGACTCTCTTTTCTCAGTTGAAACTGACAAAGTTACATCTGATATTCCTTCACCTGTTTCAGGAATAATTAAATCAATTTTAATGAAACAAGGTGATACAATCCATGTCGGACAAGAAATTTTTGTAATTGATGATGGAAAAGATCATCCAGCAGAACCGGAAACCTCTAAGGCAACAAGTAGTGAACAAGGAGCTAGCGTTGTAGGAGAAATGAAAGTTAACAATGACTTAATTGATTTTTCATCACTTAACAATAAAGCAACTCCGGCAACATCAACAACTACTACAAAAGTTAAAGAATCTGAATATCAAGGAGAAACTGGAAAAGCCTATACAGGAGCTATAAAAGAAGAATTTGATGTTATTGTAGTAGGATCAGGTCCTGGTGGATATTTAGCCGCTGAAGAAGCTGGAAAAAGTGGATTAAAAACTCTAATTGTAGAAAAATGAGCATGAGGTGGAGTTTGTTTAAATATAGGATGTATTCCAACAAAAGCACTTTTAAAATCTACTGAAGCTATTCATGAATTAGCACATGCAGATAAATATGGTGTAATTGCAAATCTTAAAGATATTAAAATTGACCAAACCGCAACATGAAAAGCAATTCACAAACGTAAAGAAGATGTCGTTAACAAAGTTGCTGGTTCAGTAAAAATGTTAATGACTTCATCAAAATGTAAAATTTTAGAATCTGAAGCAAAATTCGTTGGAGCAAGAGAAATTGAAGTTGATGGTCAAGTTTATAGAGCCAAAAACTTAATTATCGCAACCGGATCAAGAGCTAAAAAATTAAATATGATTGAAGGTTTTGATGAAGGTTACAAATCGGGCTATGTAATAACAAGTAAAGAAGCTATTAATTACAAAACAAAATTACCTAAATCATTAGTTATTATCGGTGGCGGAGTTATCGGTGTTGAATTTGCTCAAATTTTTGCTCTAAGTGGAACAAAGGTTACAATCTTACAAAATTCAGATAGAATTTTACCAATGGCTGATGTTGATGTATCAAAAGAAGCAACTAAAGCATTAAAAGAAATGGGAGTTGAAATTATTTTTAACGCTCAAACAAAACAATTAAATGCTAAAAAAGAATTAGTCTATGTTCTAGACGGAAAAGAAGTTAAAATTAAACCAGAATTAATTTTAACAGCAACAGGAAGAGGACCAGTCTCAGAAGGATTATCTGAAGTAGGTATTAAACTAGGTAAAAACCAAGAAGTTCTTGTAGATAACCACCAAAGAACAAATGTTAAAGGTGTTTATGCAATTGGAGATGTTACAGGACAAAATATGTTAGCTCACGTTGCATATGCTCATGCATTAGCAGCAGTGTTTGATATATTAGGTGATACTCAAAAATCAACATATCATCCAAAAGGTGTTCCTGGATGTATTTACATAAACCCTGAGATTGCTTTTATAGGTAAAACAGAAGTTGAAGCTAAAGCAGAAGGTAAAAACGTTTTTGCTTCTAAATACTTATTTGACTACCTTGGAAAAGCTATTGCTACAACACATACACAAGGATTTGTTAAATTGGTTGTTGACAAAGAATACGGAGAAATATTAGGAGCAAGTATAGTTGGTGCAAATGCAACTGATTATATTGCTGAAATTGCTTTAGCTATGGAACAAGAAGTAACAGTTCATGAACTAGCTCACACAATTCATCCACATCCAACATACAATGAAATCATTTGAGAAGCTGCAAGAAGTGCAAGCTTAAAACTAAGTCTTGAAAAAAGAAAATAATAAGCATATTAAATGCTTTATATATTGAATATATAACTTATTAATAATCATTAAGTTATATATTTTTAATTTTCTACTAATAAGATATTAATTTTTGTAAAAAAGTAAAAAATTTGCTAAAATATACATGCGGCGTAAGCTGTATAAAAAGATGTAAAAGTCCTTATGGAATTCTTTTTATTATAAAATGTAAAAAATAAATCGCAGAATTAAGGAGCAACGCTCCTTTTTTCTTTGTTTTAAATAGGATAAATATAAAGTAATTTATATAACTTAAATGAAAATATAGTAAAAAATAAAAATACATAACTCAGTAGAAGTTGATTTAATAATGATTTTTTTGTACAAAAAATACCAGAAGGTATTTTTAATGTATAAGAAACTTTTTTAAAATTAATTCATGTGTGACAAGAACTTTAAATTTACTTATGATTGATAAAAGGGTTTTCGCCAACTAAACAAGCATAATATATATTAAGATAATATATAAGAGCTATTAGATTTCCCAATGTTTCTTCGCTATAGTCAGATAAAGAAATTTCAAGTATTTTAATATTAGCACTAAATGATGAAAGATAATCTCTAAAAACTACATAAGAATCATTTTTTAATTTGTTAAGGGAGTTAATTTCAAGGTTATAAAAACCATCGACTACATCTACTTCTGAAGAAGGTTGATAGTCAATATCTTCACCGTCTACAACAAAATAAATAATTGATTTATTTTTGTTTCCATCTATTAGCATTTGTCCTTGTGTATGAATATTTTCATTACCATAGAAACCTATCGAAACAATATCTCGAGAAATATTGAAAATGTTCTGGTTGAATAAATGAATATCTAATATGTTTTTTAGTCTTTTAGATTCTGATCCTATAATATTTAAATGAGTACGATCTAAGCCAAAATTATATAAATCATGAAATAAATTTGAAGCCAATTTAAGAGCTAAATTATTTTCTAAGTCAATACTTGTTGAATTAAGTGAAGTTTCTTTATAACCTTTAACTAATTTTAGGATATCAACACCAATTAAAGCTAGTGGAAATAGTGTATTTTCAGTAAAAAAAGCGTTATTATCTGAAATATTATCAGGTGTTACAAAAATGTTGTAAGGATTAATTTTAATATTTTTAAATAAATTAACGGTATGATACTTCCCTATTATAAAAATATTATTTTTTAAGAATCTTGGGCCTAAACTCGATTGTACATCAGCAAAAACTTTTTTAACAAAACTTGTAAAATATTTATTTTTATCAAGTTCGCCTAAAACAATAATTCCATAATTACGTTTTATTTTTGAATTAAGATAATTGAGTTTTTGTTGCAACGAATCGGAAGATTCATAATGTTCAAAGAAAGTTATTTTTATTGAGTTTTTCTTATATTGATAAGATTCTCCATATAAGAAATTTAAAGCAGATAAAATATTATTAATATGATATGAAGGAGCAAAAATAAAAAGTTCTTCAAGTCTATCTTCGCAATTATCTTGTAAGTTTTTACACATGTTAATTATTTTAGTTATCCCACTAATTGAGTAATTAAAAGCTATATCATTGAATTCCAAATTCTCAAAATCTACTATATTTTTACTTAGTAGATTTTTATTAATATCGATTAATTCATCTTGTATATTTGTATTATCATATTGGTGTGGGGTAAAATTAATTGATTTTGTTTTTATCATTTTTGTACTCTCCAATTAACTGATCAACACTATTTTTTAACTTTTTAAAATTTCCTTTAGTAGGATTTAAACCATACTCAAACGGACTTCTTGAAAATTGTGGATGATTAAATTTAAATGAACCTGTACAATTATTTTTAGATTCACAAGTAAGAACTATAAAATTAATTTTTTCATTAATATTAAACATAAAGTTAAGTTTTGTATTTTTTCAGTCAGTTATATCTTTTTTTAAAATCAAAAAATTATAACCATCTTTTGTTAATACAGTTATAGAATTTTCAGTTATATTTATTATGTTTCCAAAGGCAACATCATTAATTTTATAAGACATAATTTAATTATAAATAAATTAATAAAATTTTATTATTTAATATGTTTTCCTTATTCGCCTATAACACAGGCATTTTCAAATGCTTCAAATATTTTAATTAATTTATAATTAATCTATAAGCAAATAAATTATATAAGGAGAATATATGAAAAGATTACAATGTACATATGCACCTCAAAAGAATAAAAAATATCCTTGATTTCTAAAACACCCAAAAGTAAAGGGTAATTTAGCAGCATTCAAAACCAGAGCAGAAGCAATGGATTGATATTTACACGAGGGAATAGAATGTATATGTTGATTCCACAATGAAGAAGGTATCTGAGGTGGACAAATAGTTTCAGAAAAAGATGAAACAGCTGGAATGGAACATGAAGTTATTGTTGATAACTTTGATGGTTCTATTGGTTATGTTGAAACTTGCTTAGAATTTCACATTAATCCAAGAAACTGACTACGTGATGAAACAAAAGCTAAAAATAGAGTAGCTAAAATCGAAGAAGATTACAAAAGATACTTTATGGAAGAAACGATTAAATACTTTCCAGCTGAAGATGACTACGAAAGACCTAAAAGAAAATCTAAAAAAGAAGTTGAACTTGATAAAGCAAAAGAAGATATTGAATTATTGATTATCGAATTAAGAAATGCTAAAAACAAAGATAGTTTAACARATGAAAAAATTAAAGAATTGGAAGAACAAATTCAAGAACTTGAAGAAGCAGAAAAAACAAGAGTTATTCCAACAGAGTTTGAAGCAGTATTTACACATATTTCTGAATTAGACCTTAAAAATCAAATTATTTCACTTGATTTATACATTTCAAAATTAGAATACATTACACAACACTTAATTGGTAACCAATGTTGTAAAAGTGATGCATTATTAATTAAGAAAAATTTTGACAATGTATTTAATTACTTTACAATTTTACAAGAATCAGTAAAATCTAAAAAAGAAATTACTCAAATTAAAGCATTATTAGAAAACTTTAAAATTCAAACAAATAATTTCTCGAATTCAGTAACACCAAATTCTGAATTGCAAGATTCAGTGAATAATGCAATTTATTATGATGATGAATTTTCAGAAAAAGAAGAAAGAGTTGCACATGCTACATCATTTGTTTTACTAGATGATAAACAAGTAGCATTTATACCTCTAATCGAATATGAATACCCATTAGTAATTTATAAAATTGGACAATCACCAAAATACGCATTAGTTAATGCAACATTAGCAAATAAAGAACCAAAAGCTGAAAATGTAGGAGAAACTATGCAAAATCAAAATGAACAAAGAAATACAAAAACAACTACAACTACAACAACTACAACACTAGCTGTTAATCAAAAACCAGAACCAGTACAAAATACTCCTGTTGTTGCACCAATGGTACAACCAGTACCTACAATGGTACCAACACCAGCTATTTATACTCAAGAACACACAAGAGTTATTGATAGATATAACATGTATCCAAATGAACAAAAACCTAAAAAACCAGATACAGTTCAATACATTATACTTTGATCATTGTTAGCGTTATTTACAATCATTCTAATTATTTTAATCTTAGAATTAGCAGGCGCAATTCAAATGTTTTAACAAACTATAAAAACCGTTTTTAAGCGGTTTTTTATTTATTTTAAATCTTTTATCTTGATTACAAGATTTGAAAATATATTTTACTTTTAAATATTTTTTTAATATAATAATTATGTCATTTGAATAAGAGAGATGACAGAATACTTATACAGAGGAAAATATGATAAAAAATAAAAAATTATTATTAACATTAGGATCAGTTTCACTTTTAACAGTAGCATCAATGACCGCAATTTCATGTGGAAATAAAACATTGCAAACAGCTCCTGACAAACTTGAAACAAAAATTGGTGATGTTAAATTAGAAGGTGGAGAAAAACTTGAAGCCGTTGACAAAAAATCTGTAATTATGATTACCGATGCTGGACGTATTAACGATAAATCATTCAACCAATCAACATATGAAGGTGGATGATTAGCAGCAAATCAATATGGAATGTTAAAGAATTTCATGCACCTAATACCAGGTGATGATTCAAAAATCGAAGCTCAATATATCGATGCATTATCAAACAAAATGAATGTTTGATTACTAAGCGGATTCAAACATGCTGACCCAATTTCAAACTTCTATAAAAAATATAATGCAGATATGATTAAAAATAAATCTATTATTGTTGGAACAGATTATATTCCAGCCGTACCAGAAGGATATGGAATTGGATTAACTTTTAAAGTTGAACAATCAGCATACATAGTAGGATATGCAGCAGCAGACTTTCTTGCTAAAAAATATCCAGATGCTAAAGATGCAGAAAAACGTTCTGTTTATGCATTCGGTGGTGGATTATTTGATGGTGTTACAGGATTTATAAGAGGATTCTATGAAGGAATTAGAGCTTATAATAAAGCACATACAGATAAGAAAACAAAAATTATTTTAACTCAAGATAAAGTTGACTTAGCATCAGGATTTGTTCCAGGTGATGCAATGACAGCATCTGTAACAGCGGCTATTACAAGTAAAGCATCAATTATTTTACCAGTAGCAGGTCCTGCAACAGGTGAATTACTTGAAAAAATGAAAGGTGCAGAATTTAACGACAAACTAGTTATTGGTGTTGACGTCGATCAATCACTTTCATATGAATCACACAAAACAAAATTCTTCTCATCAATCACAAAACGTATTGCACAAGGTAACTATGATATAGCTTCAGAACTATATGCAGGAAAAGACAAATACAAAATTATTAAAGGTTTTGAAGTTGGTGTAAAAAGCGTTGTAGTTAACGGAGATTATGCTAACAACCTAGTTGGATTTGCTCCTACACAAGTTGCTGGAGAAGATAAAGTCAAAGCAGAAGCAGCATTAAAAGAAGCGGAAACAAACTTTAAAGCTATTAAAGATATTCCTACAACACTAGATGATAAAAGATACTTAGAAGCAGTTAATGCTAAAGATAAAGGTGTTTCATTATTAAACTACCTAAAAACATTAGCTCAAAATGCTAACGAAGGAAAATAATTAATAATAATTTATTAATATAAAAATTATGGTAAATTATGTATTCAATACATAATTTACTTTTATATGGAGGGAAATGCTAACAAAAATTGAAAATGCAGTTGAGTTCGTAAATATAACTAAAGATTTCCCCGGAATTAGAGCAAATGATGACGTAAGTTTTAAGGTAAAAAAAGGTTCCATACATGCTATCATAGGTGAAAATGGAGCTGGAAAAAGTACTCTTATGTCAATTTTGTTCGGATTATACGAGCCAACAAAAGGATACATCAAAATTAATGATGAATCCGTATTCATTAAAAATCCTAACGATGCAAATCGTTTAGGTATTGGTATGGTTCACCAACATTTTAAACTTGTTGATATTTATACCAATTTAGAAAACATAATTATAGGTTCTGAATATAGCAAAGCAGGAAAAATGGATCTTGCTTTGTCTAAGAAAAAAATTCAAGCAATTCAAGAAATATATGACCTTAACTTTGATTTAAATCAAGTTACAGGTGATTCTACAGTTTCAACCCAGCAAAAAGTTGAAATTCTAAAAATGCTTTATAGAGATAGTGATATCTTAGTTTTTGATGAACCAACCGCTGTGTTAACAGATGCAGAAATTCAAGGTCTTTTAAAAACATTTAAAAGATTTGCCGAAACAGGTAAAACAATTCTGTTTATTTCACATAAATTAAAGGAAATAAAAGAAGTAGCTGATACAGCCACAGTAATTAGACATGGAAAAGTTATTGGTAATTACAACGTTAAAGAGGCTTCTATTCAAGAATTGGCCACTGCTATGGTTGGTCAAACAATTAACTTACCAAAAAATTCTTCAAACGCGAAATTTGGTCAAACAATTTTAGAATTTGAAAATGTAAGTGCTAAACACGGTAAAAGTGTAAGCAATTTATCATTTGAAGTTAAATCAGGTCAAATTCTAGCAGTTGCTGGAGTTGAAGGAAACGGTCAAGAAGTTATCGAATATCTTTGCTCGGGATTAATCAAACCAAATGAAGGAAACATATACTTCAATAAGAAAAATGATAAAAATGATAGTTATGAAAAACTTAATATTACAAATTACTCTGTTCAAAACAAAACTAAACTAGGTCTTTCATACATCCCAGGTGATAGACATAAATATGGACTAGTTTTAGATTATACTATCAACGAAAATGCAATATTAAGAAGATTGACGGATCCACTTTTTAATAAATTATCATACATAAAAGTAGGTAAGAGAAACGAATTTTCTCAAGAAATAATCGAAAAATTCGATGTTAGAGGAGCTAGAGAAGGAAGATCGAAAGCTCGTTCATTATCGGGTGGTAATCAACAAAAAGCAATCGTTGGTCGTGAAATGCTTACACCACACGACCTCATAATAATTGTTCAACCTACAAGAGGACTTGATGTTGGAGCCATTAACCAAATCCATAGAGATATCATTAAAGAAAAAGAAGCAGGAAAAGCAATTTTACTAATTTCATATGAACTTGATGAAGTTCTTTCACTTGCAGATACTATAATGGTTATATCAAATGGAAAAATTCAAGGTATGGCTAACAAAGAAAATGTTACCAGAGAACAAATAGGTCTATGAATGGCCGATGTTAAAAAGGAGGAAAACCATGAAAGATCAAATTAAAACATTTAACGATAAAGTTTCTGGTTTTCTAAATAAAGCTGTTCATAACTACAAGAGTGAAGAAAAAGGATATGCAAGAAGAAGAATGTACAACTCATTATGAGCTATCTTCTTTGGGTTACTTATCTCATCAATCTTCATTATCTTTTTAAAACAAAATCCATTTACTGTTTTTTCTACAATGCTTACAAAATCAGTTTTCGCAGACTTTAAAAGCATTAGAGATTTATTTGCAATAAACTTTGTAATCTTTATAATTGCTACTTTAGGAATCTCGATAGGATTTAAAGCCGGATTATTTAATATAGGTATACCTGGACAAATGATGACTGGTGGAATAATTTCATTAGTTATAATTCTCACATTTCAAAGTAATGGCATTGAGATAAATTTTTGAATATTTATGCTTGCATTAATAGTTTCATTAGTAACTTGTTTCTTGCTTGGAGCATTTGTAGGATTATTAAAATCATTCTTAAATGTTCATGAAGTTGTTTCAACAATTCTATTGAACTGAATTATATTATATATAGCAACTTTCTTATTCACTAACTCACCTGCTGGATTTGGGAAACCAGATAACACAGGAAGTTTTAGAATAGAAATAAAAGATATAGCTAATTCTATGTTTAACTACGACAGAATATGACCATTATTCTTAGTCATAGCTCTTGCATTATGTGTAACTGTTTGATTTGTTTTAAGTAAAACAACAATAGGGTATAGAATTAAAATGAATGGTCTTAACAAAAATGTAAGTAAATATGCTGGAAGTAATGAAAAAGTTCTTACAATCACACTAATGGGTGTATCATCAACATTAGCAGGATTTGCAGGAGTAATTTACTATGTTATATTTAAACAAGAGTATAACATAATTGGGCAACCACTACTTATGGGATTTAATACTATTCCTATTTCTCTACTAGCTTATAATTCACCAATCGGATTAATATTTTCATCAATATTATTTTCGATAATGGAATCAGCTAACTTGCAAGGTCTTGGCATAACAAATGAATCAACACAAGTAATTAGTGGTTTAATCGTTTATTTAGCTGCATTAAGCAATATCTTCTTTAATTTCAAAGTAGTTGAATTTAGTATTAAATACATTAAATTATTTATGCTCAAGAAATACTGAGAAAGAAGATATCATTACTATTCATTTAAAGCAAAACGTAAAAAACTTTATAAAAAAGATTTAGCAAATGCTAAATTAGAAATAAAAGCAAAAGCAAGCCAAATAAAAGAATTAAAGAATAAACTTACAAAATTAAATAATGGAATAAGTTTTAACCTATCAATTAAAGATGTTAAAACTAATGAAGATTCTTTAAGATATTTTTCAGATATTTCAACAAACAAAAAAGATGTTCAAAACAAGTTAATTGAACTAAATTACTACAAAGCTGATGAGATTAAAATGACTTATTTAGCTGATCTAAAAATTGCTAAAGATACCTACGATAAAGAAGTATTAGATATTTTAACTTGATTAAACAATTTAAGAAATGAACTTAAAGTTAACATCAAAAACGCAAAGAATGAAGTTAATGATTTGAAAGCAAAAAAACTTGAAAAAGACAATCAAGTCAAAAAAGTAACTAATTCAAAAAATTCAAAAAACATTGAATCTAATAATTTAGAAGTTGAAAAACTAAATCATGAAATTTCAGAGCTAAAAGTTCTTATAATTGAAAAAGAAAAAATCGCAAATAAAAATATTTTAGATTTAAAAGCAAATTACAAAAAAACTTTACAAGAAGAAAATAAAAAAGCAACTCAAGAACTTTTAATTGCAAAACAAAACAATAAAAAATCAACACAAACTAACATAGGAGGTAATTAATAATGCAGTCATTCTTCGTTTTATTGATTAGTGCTATGTCTCTATACTTTTGTGTTCTAGCAATTGGTGGGCTAAGTGGTTTGTTCTCCGAAAGAGTTGGTATCATTAACATCGGAATCGATGGAATGATGATTATGGGTGCTTTAACTTATTCTGTTCTAGCAAGATGAGTTTTAAAACCTATTACTGATGCAAACCCTAACTTTAGCACAGCATGATTCCAAATCCCACTATTCTTTTTTAGTATGGTCGGCGGTATGATGTTTTCATGACTACATGGATTAGCTACTATCAAACTTAAATCAGACCATACCATTTCAGGAGTTGCAATTAACGCCCTTGCTGGTGGATTGGCATTAACAATGGTTTTTATAGTTTCGACACAAGAAAAAATTGACTATGCAATAAATGAATTAGCTCTAAGTCAAAATAGAGTTACTAATCTTTGAAGTATAGTATCACTTAAAATATTCTTAGTTCCTATTATTGCAATTGCTGCTATACTTGCTCTAAAATACACAAGATGAGGACTTAGATTAAAAGCTATTGGTGAAAACCCACAAGCAGCTGATGTTGCTGGAGTTAATGTTAATAGATATAAATGACAAGGTATAAGTATTTCAGGTGCCCTATCAGGATTGGCTGGTGCATTTATGGCACAAGAATTAGGATCAACATTTTCAGGAAACGTTCTTGGAATGGGATTCTTGGCTCTAGCTATCCTTATTATGGGACAATGACGTGGTCTATATATTATACTTGCTGCATTAGGATTCTCGTTCATTTACGGATTTACATTATCATTACAATCTGCACAATGAGATGCTTTAATTCCTATTGCACCATACAAAAAATTATTCTCTCTAATTCCATTTGTCATAACTTTAACAGTGTTAGCATTTACGTCCCGTAAGTCAAAAGCACCAAAAGCAGCCGGTATTAATTACGATAAATCAGTTAGATAATAATAACTATAAAATTTGGCTTTCAAGCCAAGTTTTTTTAATTAAAAATAAAAAAATTATATAAATATAAAATGTGGAATTTCCACTTTTTAAAATTTTTTTGGTCTTTAAAAGATAAGCCTTTTTATTATGCTAATATAATTTTACAAATAAAAAAATGGAGGTAAAAATGTTAATTGGAATAAGTGGAATGATCAGTAGTGGTAAAAGTGTTTTAAGTAAAAAACTTAATAAATATTATGCCAAGTCAGTTATGCTAAAAGAATTTGAAGAGGACGATGAAGTATTTAACACCTTCTTAAAATGACTTTATGAAAAGCGTCCTAATCTTACTATCGGTTTTCAATCATATGTTGTTGAAAATCATACAACTAAATTATCAGAATTACTAAATGATTACAAAAAAAATTCTAAGGATTGAAAACATGAACATATATTCTTAGATCGTTTTAGTATTGAACATTACATATTTGCTCATGTTAATTTAGAAGCAAAGGGAAAAAAATATTTAGACGGCTACGATGCTTTATTTTCAAAACTCATCACACAAGATGAAACACCTAATTTAGCAATATACTTAGATATGACTTTCGAAACATTTAAGAAGAGATTATTTAGCCGCGGAAGAAGTGTTGAAGTTAATAACTTTGAAGCCAACTATGAATACTTCTATAAGTTATATAGTGTGTATAAGGACTTATTTATCAAACAAGCAGCAAAATATAACCTTAACTACGTAATCATTAATACTGATGATTTAAATGAACAAGAAGTATTTAAAAAGGCGATAGAAGTTATTGATAAATTTGTAGAAAAAGGAAGCAAATAATGGTTGTATCAATCAGTGGAATGATAGGCTCTGGAAAAAGCACAATAACTAACAAATTATCACAACATTACACAAATTCTATAATGGTTAAAGAATTTGAAAATGATGATCCTGTATTTAACACCTTTTTAAATTGATGCTATGGCTTTAAACCAAATATTGATCTTGGTTTTCAATCATACATTGTAGAAGCTCTAAGTCAAAACTTCTATGAACATTTAGAATTATTTAACAAGAAATTTAAAAATAAAAAAGCATTTATGTTCCTAGATCGTTTTACTCTAGAACATTATATATTTGCAAAAATTACTCTTGAAAAAAAACCGGCCAAATATTTTGAGGCATTTGAAGCTTTGTTTGAACATATACTAGATGTAAAAACAAATCCAGATTTCGCTTTATTCCTTGACGTTAATTTTGAAGTTGTTAAACAAAGAATAATAAAAAGAAACAGATCAAGTGAAGTTGATAATTTTGATGAGAATCTAGATTACTTTTATAGATTATGAAGCATGTACAAAGATGAATTTATTAGTCTTGCTAATAGGTATAAAATACCATTTGTAATAATTGATGCCAACGAAAATAATGAAGAAAAAGTTCTTGAAAAAGTAATAAATGAAATTGAAAAAATAAAAGATAAATACTTGTAATTATTACAAGTATTTTTTAAAATAAATAAGTTAAAAATAATTATGTTTTTTCTATTGAAATATTTTTTTTTAATGTATAATAGAAAAGCAACAAGCAAATTAAATTGCCCAGGTGGCGGAATAGGTAGACGCAAGGGACTTAAAATCCCTCGGTTGTTATGATCGTGCTGGTTCAAGTCCAGTTCTGGGCACCAACTTCTTTTATTAAGAAGCAAGTGCGCTCTTAGCTCAGCAGGTAGAGCAAATGGCTTTTAACCATTGGGTCAGAGGTTCGAATCCTCTAGAGCGTACCATTTCAAGAAATTGACGTAAAAAATCACCATTTTTATGGTGATTTTTATATTATTTAATGGTCTTGTTTTAAAAACTTTATTTGTTCTTTATATAAGTAATATGTTGCAACCGGAAGTGTTAAAGAAAGTAGAAATAAAGCTAAATAAGAAATAAATCAGTTTAATCTCACATTATTAAATATGTACTTTGTAACCTCTGCTTTTGGAAAAATAATTCTAAATATTGTTGTTAAAGTAAATATTATTAACAAAACTAATAGTATTGAACAATTAAGTCAAAAATTTCGATATTTTCTAAATGTGTAATTATACAAATTGAACCAAATATAAATACTTATTAAGGTAAATGCAGTTATAAAACTAATGAGAATATATAATTGTAGAAATATATTTAAAAATAAAGATATAGATAATAAAGTAAATACTATGAATGCACCAATATAGAAATTTTTAGTTATTTTATTCATTTTTATTTAACTCCTTAATCAAATCATAAATTAATATTAATCTTATATCGATTTCAGATTCATTATTTTTTGTATCTAGATGTTCAAAAGAACTTAAGAACTTGTATAAATTGTCTTTGTGATAATTAAAATCAATTTCTTGATAATTGGATAAAAATCTTTGTGTGTTTATTTTAACTTTTATTTTTTCATAATTGTCTACATTTGTTATTATCTTCTCGTTGTCCAATCTCGTTAGTAAATTAGACATATTTGTAGTATTAGAATTCATATATTTACTTATAATCATTAATCTCTTATTATTAAAAATAATATTGTTGATTTCACTTAATCACAATTTAACCTCAATAAGATTCGAATCATTAAAATTAAATGTTTTTATAAAATTAATTAGATTTTGTTGTTGATCTTCATCTGATAAATCTATTACCTTTTTTTCTTTTATTACAAGCGATAAAAAGTAATTAGTTGTAATTAATAATTCTAATTCTTTACAAAACATTTTCTTACTAAAGATATTTTTCTTCGTTAAAAGAAAAGCAAGATCTTTAAGCGAATTATTTAATTTATTATCATAATTTGGAATGGTATCTTTAATGTTGTATGATTGAATTAATTTGAAGATTTGTGAGTATTTCATAGCAAACATTCAATATAAATTAGGTATCATTACACCGTCTTTAAGATAAATAGATTTTTGTGGAATAATCTTTACATTTATTAATTCAACACTTTTATTATAATATTTTCCTTTACCTAAATTTAGATAATTGCTTTCAATATTTAAGTTTTCATATGATAAATTTTTTAAGTCTATTTGTTTTTGAGTTGTTGCTAAAAAATCAAAATCATTTACATCTCTATAAAAATCATTATATCTATATTTTATAGAAGCACTTCCTTGCAATGCATATTTGTTTTGATTATTAGACATAAATTTGAAGAATCCTACTTCATTGCTATTAAATTCATCAATTGAAATCTTTTTTGAAATATTATTAAATTTAAAAGTAAAGAAGAAATATAAATTTAATTTTTTTAAAGATCTATACAAATTAAACCAATAATTGTTTGATATAGACAATGTTAATACATAATACATAAAGAACCATGCAGCAGGTATAAACAAAATAATTAAGCCAATAATTATTTGAAATAACTCTTTTGAATCTTCAATAACTTTTTTTATATCCGGATTTATTCTTTCTTGAATGATTAAATATATAAAATATGAAAAGATAGATAAATATATTAAATCAAATATTAAAAGTATATGAATATACCATTTTTTCTTGTTGTGTATTTTTTCACAAAGTTTAATTTTTTTATTAATATCCACCAGAACCTCAACCTCAATCATTTAAGTTATTTCACTTAATCAAATCGTCTAATGCCTTATAATAAATACTATCCACAATTTTACTAAATTTTGAAATCTTTAACACAATTTTTAGTTTTGTAAAAATTCTTATTTTAAATGGAAAATTATTCACATCATTAACAACTTCATCTGTTATCTTAAGGCTTTTAAAAACTTCTATATTCTTATTTAATATTTCATCTATTTCCGTACCGGATATCAGATTTCCATCTAATTTTGTAAAATGACTAAGTCATTTTTTATAATTATCATTATATAAATTTATAAAGTTCATTTCCTCATTAGTTTTATTTTCTTTTTTTATTATAAATTTATAGTAACTATTATTTTTAACGTTTAAAATAAAGTTTGATAAAATCTCAAGTTCTTGTTCAGAACTTTGATTGTAATTTGTATTCATTTTTATCCTTTTTTAATTTTTTTAGCAATTTTAAAATTTTATTTTATTAATTGCTAAAAAATTATACCCTTTTTTAAGGATAATAAAAAAACTGCATGAAGCAGTTTAACGATCAATTTCTTGAAATGGTGCGAACAAATGGACTTGAACCATCGACCTCACGATTATCAGTCGTGTGCTCTAACCAGCTGAGCTATGCTCGCATAAGAAATATCCTTTGTTGGATATTGAATTATTAAACAAATTAACGTTTTGAGAATTGTCTTGCACGACGAGCAGCTTTTAAACCTGGTTTTTTACGTTCTTTAGCACGAGCATCTCTTGTTAACATTCCTTGAGGTTTTAATTTTAATCTATATTCTTCATTAGCTTCAATCAAAGCTCTAGCAATTCCTAATCTAATTGCTCCAGCTTGACCACTTAATCCACCTCCAGCTACTTTAACAGAAACATCAAATTGATTTACTGTTTCTGTTAATGTAAATGGTTGATTAGCATCCTTTAAGTAAATGTCTGATGTTAAGTATTCTCTAGCTTCACGACTGTTGATTACAAACTTACCTTTACCTGGTCTTAAAATAACTCTAGCTACTGAAGATTTTCTTCTTCCTAAACCACGGTATTCAACACCGGTTTTCTTTGTTGCTGTTGTCATAACTATTTAACCTCTAATCTTTCTGGTTTTTGTGCTTCATGCTTATGATCACCACCTACATATACAAATAAATTACGACGTTGTTTGTCTCCTAATTTTGTATGTGGAACCATTCCAAAAATTGCTTTTTGAACTAGTGCTGTAGGTTTTTTTTCTCTTAATTTTTCAGCTGTTATGCTTTTAAGTCCACCTGGATATCCAGAGTGTGAGTAATAAACTTTATCTGTTTCTTTATTTGCTGTTAAAACGATTTTTTCAGCATTAATAACTATTACATTATCACCCATATCTGTATTAGGTGTGAATGTAGTTTTATGCTTACCTCTTAATACGTTTGCAACAAAAGCAGCTAAACGTCCTAAAACTTGACCTTCTGCATCAACAACATATCATTTTTTATCTGCAGTTTGATTGTTAATCATTGTTGTTTGTCTCATTGCATTCTCCTTAATGTTAATTTAAAATTTTAGTCCAATATATAATAACTATAAATTGCTTATTTATTATAACATTAAAATAAAAATTCAAAAGAAATTTAATTATTTTTCAATAAGTTGACTAAGCAAATAAATACTTGCGCTTTCAGCTCTTAAAATTCTTCTTCCTAAACTTACTACTTTGTAATCATTTTTAACAGATAAATCAATTTCTTTTTTACTATAGCCACCTTCTGGCCCAACAAAAATAATTACATCACTATTAATATTTCTGTAATCATTATTTTCTAAATCAATTTTTTCATGTGCTATTATCTTATTATTAATATATCTATATTTAATAATGGCTTCATTAAAACTCATAGGATTATCCAACTTGATAAGTTTATTTCTAAATGATTGTTCACTAGCTGATTTAATAATCGAATTAAATCTTTCATATTTATTAATAAACTTATTATTTTTATATAGTGAACCATCAGTATGTTCACTGATGATCGGAACAATTCTAGTAGCTCCTAATTCAATGGCTTTTTGAAGTAGTCATTCATAACGGTCTATTTTAATAATAGAAGCAGCTAATATAACTTCATAACCAATTTCGTGGTATTCATTTATTTTAGAAATAATTTTAGCCTTATCATTTTCAAGACAACATTCATAAAATTCTTCATTAAAAACTACTACAAAATTTTTGTTATTTGCGCGAATTACTTTTAGATGTTTAAGTACATTCATATCTAAAAGTAAATATTCACCTTCTTTGTGATCGGAAAAAAATCTATTCATGCTTAATATTTTACAACAAAAAAGCAGCTATTTAAATAGCCACTTAAATATTAATAAAATAATTTTTATGTTATTGTAACCTTTACATTAGTCTTCTTACATCGACTTGGATAATGTTAATCAGTTTCAAATCACATAGCATTTCTTTTAGTAGTACTTATATTGTTGTTTTCACTTTCATTGTATTCAGTAGTTTCAGTAAATTTAGCATAATTGTTAATTTCTGAGGTTGTTGCTTGTTGCGAATAAATATCACGACGAGTTTTTTCTTCTTGAATGTTGTTAAAATTTTCAATTTCTTGTAATGTTTCAATTGTATCCGTACTTACTTTATCAATCGCTTCTGGTTTTGAAGCAATTGTATCAAGTCCTGTATTAATACCACTTGCTACTATTGATACTTTAAAAATATCTTCTATTTCTTGTAATGATTCATGACCTGAAATTATTTCAATATTATCATCATCTTCATCTACTCCAAGATGTTTATAAACTTCTTTAATAGCTAAAGAGATGTCTTTTCGTGTAACTTTTTTGTCATGTTGAATATTAACTAAAAATCTTGAAGCACCTTTAACATCATAAGTGTATAGATTATTTGCAAATGCTTTTTGAACTGCTCTTATTGCTTTATCTTTACCTGAAGCACTTCCTAACCCTACAACTGTAAGACCGGAATTGTCAAGTATTTTTCTAACATCAGCATAATCGATATTTATAATACCTGTTCTATATATAATGTCATGAATAGCAATAATAATGTTTTTAAGATTTTGATTAGAAACTTTATAAGCATCTTCAATTGGGAAGTCTCCGTAAATTTCTTCTAATTTTTCATTAGAAACTACTATATATGAATCAACTGCACTTTTAAGTGCTTCTAATTCAGCTATAGCAACTTTATTACGTTTTCTTCCTTCATATTCAGATGGTGTTGTAACAACTGCAATTGTTAAAGCACCAAGGTTTTTAGCGATTTGAGCTATAACTGGTGTAGCACCAGAACCTGTCCCACCACCAAAACCAGCTGTTAAAATAACTATATCAGCACCTTTTAAATGATCTTCTATTTCCCGAGCACTTTCGATTGCTCTTTTTCTTCCTACTTCAGGAACACTACCAGCACCTAAACCTCTATTTTCTTTTGAACCTAAAGATATTTTTTTCTGACAATTATTATTAGCAAGTGCTTGTGCATCAGTATTAGCAACTATAAAATCAATGTTTGGATAGGCGTCTTTATTCATAAATTGAATAGCATTATTACCTGCTCCACCAACTCCAACAACTTTTAAGACTATTTGAGCTGCATTGATTTCAACTTCTTCTTTATGAGGTTGATTTATGGTTTCTATAATTAAGTTTTGCATAATTACTCCTTATATTAATTGTTTTTTTGTAATGTAAATAAATATTTAATTCTTTGCATCATTGTTTTTTTAGGTTGTAATGAAAAATGAGTTGTTAGTGTATCAATTTGATTATTATTTTCTTTTCTATAATTATTTGAAATGTTAAGAGCTCCTGTAATAGTACTATCATTGCATTTAAATAACATCAAACTTTTTTGTCCATCTAAAACTTTCTTTTCAAGATGATCAATATTGTCTAATTCAATTTTTTCAGTTAAATATTGTGCTAGAACACCACTAAAAGCTACATTATTTAACTGGATATTTTTTACAATATTGTTTGTTTTTAAAAATTTATTGATTTCATGTTTAAAAACATTACTTAAAGTATCAAGTTCGTTTTTAAATATATCAAGTGTTTCACTTTCTATATTTTTAAAGACGTCTAAGTTTTTTGAAATTGCTTTTATTCTATTAAGAGTACCATTAAGTGTTAATTTTGTTTGGTTACACAATTTCATAAGCAAATTATTTGTACCAAATGAAATTTGTTTATATTTAATGGTTACTCCATTCACTATTAAAGCAAGAGCTGTATAATTTTCGTTAAAATCAACTAATAAGTTATAAGCCGGACTAACTCTTAGATGTGAAGCTAAGGCCATGGTTTTAACTAAATAGTTAATATTTCCAAAATTGTAGTTAGAAAATAATTTTTTTATGAGTTCTAAATCATCATTATTAGGTGTGTGAAATAGTGAAGCTGAAACATTTAGTGTGTTTGCAACTTTATTTTCGGGAAAATCTAAATATTCTTTATTCATTATTCCATCATTTGTTGTAAAACGATAGTATTGAGTTTTGAAATTACCATTTTTATCATATAAAAGGTAATTGTTAAAATTTCCTAATATTTCATTTTTTGTATTTGTGTCTATAACATTTTTAATGTCTTTGACTTCTGTTTTTAAAATTCTTAATGATAAATTATTAATTTGATCATCATCAAGAACAACGTTTGTTATTAATAGATTTTCTTGAGAATACTTTTTAACTATTAATTCAACTTGAGATAATTCATTTTCAATTTCATCTAGATTTGAAAAATTAGATACTTCTTTTTGCTTAAGAATGTAGTAATTGTCATTTCTATCTTCTATTAAAACTCATTTAAAAAAGTCTTTTGAAAGTCTAAAATTCAAAAAATATTTATTCATAAGTATTCTCCTCTCTATTAAATTAATTTAGTTAATATTCTTAGTTTTGCACTACGTGAACGTTTATTTTCAAGTAATTCCTTTGCACTTGGCTTTATTTGCTTTGTGCTAAAGTATTTAATTTCATTAATCGGCATTTTAGCAGGCATCTTTGAAGAACATAATTCAGTGAATTTATGTTTAACAAGCCTATCTTCAATCGAATGAAAAGTGATAATACTTAATGATGAATTTTCCTTTAAAAGTTCAATTGCATCATCAAGCATTGTTTTTAAGGAATCTAGTTCGTTATTAACTTCGATTCTTAATGCTTGGAATACAGCTTTTGCTGGATTCTTAGCGCGTAATATTGCAGCTGGATATGCACTTTTTATAATTTCTACTAATTCAAGTGTGTTATTTATAGGTCGATTTTTTTCTATAACTTTCGCAACTTGCTTTGCAAGCTTTACATCAGCATATTTTAGAAAAATATCAACCAGTTGTTCACATGAATAATTATTAACTATATAATGAGCATCAATTTCTTGATTTGTATCCATCCTCATATCTAATCTAGCATCTTTATTGTAGCTAAATCCTCTGTTTGCATCATCTACTTGAGGTGATGAAATTCCAAGATCTGCGATAATACCATCTACTTTATTAATATTAAGTTTAAAAAGTTCTGATTTTAATTTTGAATAATCACTATTTACTAGTATGAACTTATCACTTATTTGACTAAGACGTTTCTGGCTAATTTCCAGAGCATATTTATCCTTATCAAAAGCAATTAATAAACCTGATTTTAATTTTTCAAGTATTTTGGTTGAATGTCCTCCCATTCCTAAAGTTAGATCAATATATATACCATCTGGTTTTATATTTAAACTATCAATAGTTTCATTAAGTAGAACTGAATAATGAAGTTTATCCATTATTTATTCCCACCCGAGAGACTTTGTGCAATGTTTGCAATTTCATCTGCACCATATGACGAATTATATTCATCATATTTTTCCTTAGACCATAATTCAACAGAAGAACCAACTGGTATAAAGACTACTTCTTTTTGGATAGATAAAGCATCTAGAATGTTTTTAGGAACTATAAAGCGAGCTTGTGAATCTAAAACTATTTCAACAGCTTTACCCAAGATTTCTCTTCTTAGAATTCTCGAGTTTCTATCAAACATATTTAGGTTTTCAATAAAACTTGTATATTTTTCAAATTCAGCTTTGCTTCTTAATTCAGCATTGCCATCAAAGCCTAATGTTAAATAAAAGCATGACCCCAACCCATCTCTTAACGAACTAGGTAGGATAATTCTCTTTTTATCATCAAGTTTTCTTTCAACTAATCCGAACATCCACTTTCCTCCACTATCCACCACAATTTTACAATTAAAATATATTTTATATTCCAAAATGGTAAAAATTATCCCTGAAAAAAAATAATAATGTGTATGTTTTTAACATTTTAAACATTTTTAGCAAACAAAAAAAGCATAATATTAGCGATATTATTGAATTATTATGCATTTTTTGTTATTTTTTTAAGTTATTAACATTTTAAGAATTAGAAAATTTTCACTATTTTTCATTATTTCCACATATGAATAGTTGTTTTACTTAAATATTGTTTAATTGATATTTTTATTAATTTATTAAAAAAATATAATACAAATAAATAAGAGGTGTTTATATTAATTTTCAATACTTTTTCTAAAATACAAGCTTAAAAAAATCGGTTTTTAAAGATAAAAAAATATGCAGTTTATTGCATATTTTTGTTTTCATTACATCAACCTAGTGCAGCAGTTACATCTCTAACATCACCAATCAATGTTACTAAATCGTTTAATTGAAGCACAACATCTCCGGTTGCTCTCATTGATGTAGGCCCTCTTTTTATTAAAACCACTGTTATTCCACGGTCATTAAATCCTAAATTTTTAAGAGGAACCCCAACTATTTTATTGTTTTGAATAATAGTAGTTCCTAACACAAAACCACCATCAAGTTCTTGAAGATTATTTGAGTATTTTATAAAATTATCGTTTGCTGCTATTAAAGCGGTTCTTATTCCACTTTCTTGTTCTGGTCTAATAATAACATGAACACCTATTTGTTTTAAAACTCTAGCATGTCTCTTGCTTGTTGCACGAGCTATAATATTTTTAATATTTAATTCAAGTAAAGCAGCTACTATTTCAATGTTATCTGCTACAGCGACAACAACAGTTTCAAATTGATCGATTTCAAGTGATTTTAGCACACGCATATCTGCTGCATCAGTTATCACTATTCTTTGAACTTCATCAGCAAAAACTTGAGCACTTTTTTCATCTTTATCAATTATAAAAACACTTTTACCCATTTTTAATAATTGGCTAATTATTGCTTGCCCAAATCTTCCTGTTCCTATAACGCAAATATCATCTTTATGTTTAACATTCATAACACCTTCTTTAAATTAATTATTTATATATTTTACAACATTTTTAATTAGTAATTAATTTAAAATTTTGCAAATCTTATTTTATAATAAAAGCCACATAATAAATATATGGCTCTTATTATTACTTAATTTCTGGAAATTCATTAAGTAGCATAGTATAAAGTTCTTTGACACTTGTAGCAAATCCTGCTTGCACCACAGAAATTAAAGCGCTCTCTACAAATGGAGTTTTAGCTAAAATAACTCTTTTCTTTTGCTCATCATCCAAATCAAAATCTATTGCCATTTCGCTATTCATAATTGAACTACCTAAATCAGCAATGATTAAAAGTTCATTATTATCAGTAATTAATGATTGTATTTTTTGAGATACAACATCGCCATCACTTCCAATTTTCCCTTCCTTAGTTCCACCTAAATATTCAAATTTAAAATCAGAACTTTTCATTTCAGAAGCCAACTCAAAAACACCTTTTGCAAGATTTTGAGAATGAGAGATTATTAAAATATTTACCAAGTTATTTTACTTCCTTGTTTAATAATTCAAAGATTAAATATATTGTTGTAGCTCCAGGATCATTTACACCAATACTTCTTTCACCTAAATATGAAGCGCGCCCGCTTCTAGCTGCTATATTTTTAATAAATTCATTTTCATCTTTAGCAGCATGATATGCTTTTTTAACAAATTCATTAAAATCCTTAACATCTTTTGTTGCTTGCTCTACTGCAAATAAAATATCATACATTGTTTTATTGCGATATTCAGTTTTTCCACGAGCCTTTAAATTTTCATTAGCAAAACTAAAAGCATCTAAAAATGTTTTTAGTTCAAAAGTTTGATCTTTTATCTTTTTGGAAAAAGCCATTAACCACGTACCTAATAAAGGACCTGAAGCTCCACCTACGTTTGATATTAAGAGCATGGCACACTTACCAATTTTTGCATCAAGTGGAAGTGATGCAAGACTATCAAGATTTTCCACAACTTTATTAAGTGCTCTTGAAACATTTGTTCCATGGTCACCATCACCAATTTGACTGTCTAAATCAGAAAGATAATTTTTATTTTGCTCAATTACTTCATTAATTTTTTTGACTAATATCTCAAAAGTCATTTACTTAACCACCTTTAGAGCAGGTGTATTTGCTTTTGCTTTTAATAGTGATTCCATTTCTTTATCTAATAACAACATTGTTAAACTAAATCCTGGCATATCTATACTTGTCATAAAGTTTCCAACTTGAAAGTCCACAACTTCAAGTTGGTGTTTTTTAGCAAGTTCTGAAACTTTTCTAGCAATTATATATTGTTCCATCAATGGAGTAGCTCCTAAACCATTTACCATAAGTGCAACTTTTTGTCCTTTTTTAGGGTTATGGTGTTTTAATAAAAAGTTAAATAATTGTTCAGTGTGTTGGTCTGCTGTTTTTAAACTTTCACGGTGTGTTCCTTTTTCTCCATGAATTCCAAGACCTATTTCAACTTCACCTTGTCCAATTTCAAAAGATTTTTTACCATTAGCTGGTATTGTGCAGCCATCTAACGACATTCCATAACTAGCTAAATTATCGATAACTTTTTGAGCAACTTTTTTAACTTCTGCTAAACTTGCACCAGTTTCGGCTAATGCTCCAGCAATTTTATGAACAAAAATTGTTCCTGCTATACCTCTCTTACCAATTGTGTATTCACTATTTTCTAATGCTATGTCATCATTAACTACAACATAATCTACTTCAAGATCATCCATTGCGGCCATATCTTTAGCCATTTCAAAATTTAACACATCACCGGTATAGTTTTTAATAACTAATAATGTTCCTTTTTGCGATGAAATTGCTTTAATAGCTTCATAAACCATATCAGGTGTTGGACTTGTAAAAATTTCTCCAGCTACTGCTGCATCAAGCATACCTTCTCCAACAAAACCACCATGTGCTGGTTCATGTCCACTTCCTCCACCACTTATAAGTGCAACTTTTTTAGAATTTGTTTTTGCTCTTAAAATGATATTATGTGTTGGGTGTTTTTTTACTAAATCGCTATGTGAAGCAGCAATTCCTAAACACATTTCTTCAACAATATTTTCAACTTTATTTATAAGTTTTTTCATAATTTCCTCCATTGTTTTTAATAAATAAATTATAAATTATTATTCAATAAAGCACCTAACATTTTTTTATTAAATGGAAATTATGGAAACATTATAAATTACAAAATTAATCAATATTTTCAAATCTGCAAAACTATAAAATGAAATATATTTATTTTTTAAAGTGATTAAATATAAAAAATACTTAATAATATATAATAATAAATAAAGAGGCTTAAATGAACAAAAAACAAAAATTGATAACATATATTTCATGTGGAATTTTAACATTAATATTACTAGTTTCCTTTATTTTAATGGTTATCTATAACCACAATGATTTATATTGAAAAATATATGCAACTCTAGTTATTTTTACAATAAGTGCGGCTATTTTATATGTTTTTTATATTATATTAAATGGCTTTATAAATAGAAAAGAACTTGTTAAGAAATCTTTCAATAGTTTTTCACAAGCTGTTATTTCAAATAATAACATCGGTATTATTATTTATGATAATTATGAAAATATTATTTGAACTAGTCAATTTATTAAGGATAAGTTTAATAATAATTGTATAGGTTGAAATATTGCCAAGTTTTTTAGAGATTATTCAACTAATTTAAGTAATATCAATAGAAATACATCATTTCAAATTAAACATAAAAACTGTTTTTATGAAGTGCAAATTTGGCCTATTAAAAACACAATTTCGATTAGAGATATTACTGTTGAAATTTTAGTAAAAGAAGAAGCAAGAGAGCAACAAATAGTTATTGGAGAATTAGAAATTGATAACTTTCAACTCTACCAATCAATGTTATCTGAAGAACAGCTTTTTAACATTAACAAATCGGTTGTTAATGCAATAGAAAAAGTTATAAAACAAGATGATAACAACTTGATTTATCGCCAATATACAAACGGTAAAATAATTATCATTACCAATCGTAAAACAATTGATATTTTGCAAGAAAGAGAATTTAGAGATCTAGTAAATATTGAAAGTGAAATTGCACTAAGTTTAGGAAATAAAGTAACCTTATCAATAGGATTTGCAACTGGTTGATCGAAATTAGAAACAATGATTGAACAAGCAAAAAAGGCTTTATTACAAGCTCAAAACAGGGGTGGAGACCAAGTTGCAATTTTCTCAAATTCAACAAATCCTATTTATTATGGTTCAACAAGTCAAATAATGCCTGACAATAATCGTTCAACAATTAAACTTATTGGTAATAATTTGGTTGATAAATTTAAGAGCAAAGATATTGATAATGTAATTGTTTATGGACACTCTACAGCTGATTTAGATGCAATTGGCGCTGCATGAGCAATACATGATTTGGCTAAAAGATTTGGTAAAAACTCATATATAGGAATTAGGACATTTGATCTTACTTCTAAAAGAGTTATGTCTCATCCACTTATAAATATAAAAATTACTGATTTGCCTTTTATAGATCTAGATAAAATATCAAAATTAACAACACCTAGAACAGTAGTTGTTTTTGTAGATATCTCCGATGTTAAAAGAACCGATAATAAAGATGCTATTATTAATGCAAAAAGTGAAAATATCTTTATATTTGACCACCATAGAGTAGGAAGTAATGTTGATTATTGTCCTCGTGAAAACAGATATATTGATCCAAATGCATCAAGTGCTTGTGAAATAGTTACAGAACTTATTACATTCATTGAACAATATGGAGAAATTGATAAAAAAACAGCGCAATTATTATTAAATGGTATTTATTTAGATACAAGTCAATTTACAAAATCAGTAACATCAAGAGCTTTTATGGCTGCAAGTTGATTACAATCAAAAGGAGCCTCAGGTTCAATTAGTAATGAATTGCTTAAAAATGATGTTGAAACAAATTCAAAAGTAGAATCGTTACTTGAAAATTTAAGTCAAGTAAAAGAAGGTTTCTTTTTGGCTTATAAAGATGAAGTTGCAGAAAATGATGTTATATCAATGGCTGCAAATGAAATATTAAATATAAGTGGAAGAAAAGCAAGTTTTGTAGTGGCAAAACTTCCTAACTCAAACACTTATAAATTAAGTGCAAGAGGTATTGATACTAACGTGCAAATTATTTGTGAAGCTGTTGGAGGTGGGGGACACTTCGGAACTGCAGCAGCCGTTAGCGATGAAAAACTAGATGTCTTTATAGACAATATTAAACAAGCAATTGTTGGAAATAGAGGTTAAAATGAAAATAATATTATTAAAAGATTGTAAAGAAGGAAAAGCAAATACTATCGTCGAAGTAAGTGATGGGTATGCAAAAAACTTTATGATTCCAAAAGGTTTTGCACTAGCTTATAATGCAAATACAGTAAAAATCTTAGAAAAAAAACTTGATGATCTTTCTGCACAAGAACATGAAAATAGAACTAAAGCACTTAAATTGAAAGACGAAATTGAAAAAGTAACTTTAAATTATACATTAGATGCTAACATTGATGCTAATCAAAATTTAAACGTACATGGTTCAGTTTCAACAAAAGTAATTGAAGCTGATTTATCTAAATTAGGATATAAGTTAGATAAATACTCACTTGAAAAGATTCACTTTGTTAGCGAAGGAACTCATGAAGTTTCGGTTAAACTTTACAAAGATATTTTAGCTAAAGTTATTGTAAAAATTACTCTTAAATATGTAAAATAGGTCATATGAATACTTCCACAATGAAAAATAATTATGAGACAATTCATCAAAGTCTTGAAACCGAAAAAAGGGTTTTAGGTATGATTTTAAGCAACACGGAATTTCAACCTGAAATGTTAACATATATTACAGAAGAAGAATTTTTTAATCCTTATAACAAGGAAGTTTTTAAAATTATCCTTAATCTTCAACCTACATACGGAGTTGTAAATTCAGATGAAATTGTTAGGTGTATAAAAGAAAATGACACAATGTTTTTTTATATAAAAAGTGATATGATATATTCATTTTTATGTGAGTTAGTTTTAAATGCCGGAATTGTTGAAAATCGTTTTAGTTACTATGAAAAACTTGTATCATTAAGCACACTAAGAAAAATAGAAAGCTCAATAAATAACTTCAATAACTATATTGTTTCAAACAAGAATATAAAACCAGATGATGCTATGAGAAAGCTTGAAATGGATTTATCAAGCGTGAGCAATAAACGCGCAATTAAAGAATATGAAGATTCAAAATCAGTCTCAAATGAATATTTTGATGACCTTTACAAACGTTCTAAATTAACTGATGGTGAACTTAATGGAATTGCTTCGGGGTATACCGAATTAGATAATATGACTCAAGGTTTTAAAGGCGGTGAACTAATCATTTTAGCAGCTAGACCAGCTATGGGGAAAACAGCTTTTGCTCTTAACATCGCGTCTAATGCTGCAACTACAAAAAACGTTGCTTTTGTTAGTTTGGAAATGGCTTCTACTCAATTAATTGGAAGAATTTATTCGTCAATTTCAGGAATAGTTGGAGAAAAGCTTAAAAAACCATCTTTGCTTAATGATCTAGATTGACAAAATTTAGATATTACTAAAACACAAATAGGAAACTTAAAACTTTTTCTTGATGATTCAACAACATCTCATCTTAATGAGATAATATGAAAAATTAAAAGATTAAGTAAAACAATTAACCTTGATTTATTGGTAGTTGATTATTTACAATTAATTACTTCACCTGATACAAAAGGTGAAAATCGTCAAAACGAAGTCTCTAAAATTTCTAGAAGTCTTAAACAATTAGCAAGAGAATTGAATATTCCTGTTATTGCACTTTCTCAACTTTCAAGAAGTGTCGAAACTAGAGAAGATAAAAGACCTATAATGTCAGATTTAAGAGAAAGTGGTTCTATCGAACAAGATGCCGATATGGTTATGTTTTTGTACAGAGCTGATTATTACAACAAACAAAAGAATAAGGAAAGTTATGATCCAACTGTAAATCAAACCGAAATTTGTGAATTAATTATTTCAAAACACAGAAATGGTCCAACTGGAAAAATTTATTTAGGTATTAACTTAAATACATCAAAATTCATAAACGTTCAGAGGCAAGATCCTTTTGAACCTGAATAATATAAATTTGATATAATTAAAAAAATAAAAGGAGATATGAAAATGGATTATTGACCGAGGGTGCTGAATAATAAAAATTTATTCGCACCTAAAAAAATAATTAAACTTGGAGGAAAATATGCAACTCTGAGTTAAAATTCTACTTCTAGGAATACTATTTATTTTATTTATACTAAGTAGTATATTTAGCGGGTGTGAAACTGCTTATACATCAATTTCACCAGCTAAAGTTCAACAAATGATAGACCATAAAGAACGTGGTCACAAGATGATTGATAGACACATAAAAAAATATAATCAAACATTAAGTACAATATTAATAGCCAATAATATTGTAAATATTTTAGCCAGTGTTTTAACTACGTTATTATTGAGTACATTAATAACTAACAGTGGTATGGTGGCTATTATTTCGACAATAGTTGTAACACCTATTATTGTTATTTTTGGTGAGATTTTGCCAAAAATATTTGCTAAACACAAACCTGTTTTATTCCTTAAAATATTTGGCTACTTAATCGAAGCACTTTATTGAATATTTTTCTTATTTACCTATCCATTAAGCAAATTAAGCAAAAATGTTTATGTTACAAACTCAGAAAATGAAATTAAGACAATGTTATCAATGGCTAAAAGTGAAGGTGTTTTAGAAGCACACGAAAGCATTTTAGCTCAAAAAGCTTTAGACCTTGATTCATCAAAAATTTCTCAGCACTATGTTCGTTTAAAGGATGTTGATTGTATCCATTTTAATGCAACAATTAAAGAAGCTTTAGCAATGTTTAAGGAAACTAATTATTCAAGAATACCAGTAATGCAAGATGGAAACTTAGTTGGAATAATTATGCTTAAAGATATCTTTCACTTATCAACTGGAAACATCGCAATGTACATAAAAAGAGTACCACAAATATCAGCTAATTCTCTACTTTCAATAGGATTAGAGAAATTAAGAACATCAAGAGCTCAGATGGCTTTTGTAACCGAAAACAATAACTCAAGTGAAATAATCGGAATAATTACAATTGAGGATATCATCGAAGAACTAGTTGGAGAGCTATATGATGAGTATGATACTGATGAAGATATTTATGAAATTTCTCTCGAAAAAGCACGTGCAAAATCAACTGTTTTAGTCAAAGATATTTTTAAACAACTTGAAATAAACTCAAACGACATGCTTGATGATAACCTTGATTTAACATTAAGAGAGTGATTAACTAAGGAACTTAAAGTTCAAAAACTAAGAAAAAATTCAAAATATACATTCAATGAGATAGTTCAATTTAAAATAATTTCTTCATCAAACAAAACGAATAATTATGAAGTTGTTGAAATAATTTTATTATAAAAATATGGAAGTCAATTTCCATTTTTTTTATAATAAAGATATCAATTTAAGATTTTAGTATAATAGCAATATGAATAAAAAGAATATAAGAAACTTAATAAAAAATACCTTAAAAGTGGCTACTGTAGCAACTCTTACCACTTTTCCACTGATTACTTTTTCATGTCTTTTTGATAAAAAAGAACAAAAAGAATCAGCAAGTGAACGATTTAAAAAATATTCTGAAAAACTTAGATTTATAAGCAATAAAAAACTTAAAAAATCATCTATTGAAAAGCATGAATTTAACAATGTTTTTATAATCGAAGGAAATGACAATGTTAAATATAACATTATTTATAATACTGTTGAAGTAGAAAAAGATAAACTAATTATCAAATATCAAATTACTGACTCGATAACTGGAGAATTATCAGAAATTTTTAGTTATTCATTAGATTTAAAAACAATACTCGATACAAGCGAAGTAAAAACTAAAATTGAAAAAGATTTAAGTGATTTAGAAGTTAAAAAAGTTACAATCAATATTAAAGAACTTAGTGATGAACAATATCCAACAAAACTTCCTAGTGAAGTCAATCAAAAGGATTTATTATTTGCGAATTATCAAGAAGATAAATATGAACTTAAAGTAACTAATTTTATTCAAGATGACGAAAATGGAATTTTAAAATTTTCATACCATTTAGTTCTTAAATCAAATAAAACAATTATAAGTGAAATACTAAACGAAGAAATCGACACATTTAAAAAGAATTCTTCAAATGGCATTAATCCTAAAATTAATGAAAAAGAACTTATTGATAAAGAAATTCTAAAAGTAAATCTTCATATTAAGGATTTAGAAATAAGTCAATATAGTTCTAAACTTCCAACAGAATTAAGTGCTTTAGATATTATTTATTCGAATTACAATGAAAATAAATATAGTATTGAAACACTTAATTTCTTACCTAACGATGAAGAAGGTAAAATAACTTTTGACTATGTTTTAAAGCTTAAAACTAATGATTCAATAACAAGTAATATTATTAAAAAAGAGATCATAGGATTTAAAATTTTTACTGTTGATCCAACTACTCCACCAATCATACCTATTAATCCTACAACTTCAAAAAAGGAATTAAAAGTTGGTCATTGAAATGTTTTAAATTTCGGTAGCAAGAATTTAAATATAGATTCGCCAAAAGTTTATGCACTTGCCAACATCATAAAAAATGCTAATTTTGATTTAATAGGATTAACTGAAATTAACTATGATGCAGCAGATTCGGTAAAATTAATAATTGATTATTTAAATAATAAAGATAAAATAAGCAAGTGAAACTATGTATTTCAACCAATAGATCAAGCAAGTTTATCAAATTCAAATACCAATACAAAAGAACAAGTTGCAATAGTTTACAAGTCATCTATTTTTGAACCTAAATCATTTAACAACAACAAAATGGGAGATTCATATGCGGGTTCATTTAAAGGTATAAAAACTTCAAATATTTTGATGTATAAAAGACCATTATATGCCCATAACTTTAATTTAATTGGATTAAATAAATCATTTACATTTGTATTTGGACACTTCGATAGTCCGGGTTATAAATCTGGAGTAGAACAAAGTTCTGGAAAAAGTTTCGAATATGATAACGTTTCGTATTCATTAGCGACTAGTCAAGGTGAATTCGAAGCATTTGAAGCTATACGTTTAAACGATGCCTTAAAATATTTTGACTCAATTGATGGAGATTCGACTATTCTTTTCGGAGGAGATACAAATATAAAATATGGTAATAACGATCTCTTCAAAAGTGCTGAAAAAAATGGTTACGAACTTCTATATGGAGATTCAAAAAGTAACGACCAAAAATATGCAACAAGTTTAAAATCAAGAGATTTAGGATATAGTGAACCATATGACAAAATACTTTTTAAGGAAGCTGTTGGAGTAGATATAATAAGCGAAAAAGAAAATGCAACACTTGACTTTAAAATAGATATTATTAATGCCTTTAATAATAATTTAATTGATAAAAATGAATTTATTAAAATGATTGATACTAAGTATGATACTGATATAAAAAAGATTCGTTTTATTTCGGATCATGCACCAGTTTTTGCAAAAATTGTTATAAAATAATAATATATAGATTATGACTAATTCTATAGTCATTTTTTATCATAAAGTAAAAAAACAAGGAGAAAAATGAGAAGAATAATTAATATAAACAAAGATTGAATGTTTAGCAAAAAAGCTAAAAGCGCTCCAAAAATCGCACCTAAAGAATGGCATGTTGTTGATCTTCCTCACACGTGAAATGTATATGATGGAGCAGATGGAGGAAGCGACTATTATAGAGGAAAATGTTATTACTTCAAAAACTTGGTAGTTCCTTTTTTTCACTATGGTCAAGAAAATGTTTATTTGGAATTTAACGGTGTTAATTCAAACTGTAAAATATATTTAGACAATAACTTAATTGGAGAACACTCTGGAGGGTATTCAACTTTTAGAATTAAAGTTGACACTTCTAAACTTAACAAAATTGGTAATCAATTAGTAGTTGAAGTCGATAATAGCGAAAATGATTTTACATACCCACTCGATTCTGATTACACACAATATGGTGGAATATATCGTGATGTAAATTTAATAATAGTTAGTCAAAGCCACATTGATTTAGAACACTATGGATCAAAAGGAGTTTATGTAGATTATGAACTTTATGATGAGTATGCAATAGTTAAAGCTAAAGTTTATACTAAAGATTCGATTGGAAAAAATTTAAGTGTAGAAATCGCTAAAAAAACCGATAAAGTTATAGCTTATGCTTCTACTATTATTCAAGATGATTACGAAGAATTAGAACTAATAATTAAAGAACCTATTTTATGAGAAGGAACAATAAACCCTTATCTATACAAAGCTATTTTTAGCATAGAATCTAAAAACTTAATCATTGACCAAGTATCTGTTAATTTTGGATTCAGAACATTTAATGCACAAAATAAAAATAAATTCTTATTAAATGATAGACACTATGATTTAAGAGGAGTATCTAAACATCAAGATAAATGAGCGAAGGGAAGCGCTATATCAGTTGATGATCAAAAAGAAGATATAGATTTAATTTGCCAAATGGGTGCAAACTCATTAAGATTGGCACACTACCAACATCCACAATTTACTTATGATTATGCTGATGAAAAAGGAATTATAATCTGAGCCGAAATTCCTCTTATTAAGTTTTTTAATATGAGCGAAAAAGCACAAAAAAACTTAATGCAACAATTAAGTGAATTGATTTTACAAAACTATAACCATCCATCAATTCTTTTTTGGGGATTAGGAAATGGAATTAACTTAGATGAAAAAAACGAAAAAGATGCAATTGAATTACTAGAAAAACTACATGCACGTGCTAAGATTTTAGATAAAAATAGACTAACATTTTTATCCCAAAAATGAGATACACCTATCAGTTCAAAAACAAATACAATAACTGATTTAGTGGCGTATAATCTTTATTTTGGAACAAAAGAGGATGATTTAAATGAGTTTAAAAATTGATTGATTTCATGAGAAAAACAATATCCAAATAAGCCTATATCCATAGGTAAATATGGAACAAATTCAATCGTTAGATTTCATAATAAAAATCCTAAAATTGGAGACCATACAGAAGAATTTCAAGCTTCATACCATGAATATATTTTAAGAAACTTTTGCCAAAATGAAGGTGTTATGTCAACATTTTTATGAAGCATGTTTGACTTTGGAAATGATGTTTTAGAAGAAGGAAATACACCAGGAACAGACAACAAAGGAATTATTACTTTTGATAGAAGAATTAAAAAAGATACTTATTACTTATACCAGGCTTTTTGATCATTTAGAAAATTTGTTTATATAGTTTCAAGACGTAGAGCAATAAGAGAGCAACATGAAAATATGATCATTAAAATTTATTCAAATCTTGATGAAGTTTCTTTATTTATAGACGGGCAATTAATAGAAACAAAAAAGGGTAATAAAGTTTTTGAATTTAATGCAGGAAAATTAGAACTGGGAAGACACTTTATTGAGGTTAATGCTTCATCCATGTCGGATATAGTAACTATAGAAGTTGTTAAAGATAATAGACATCACTACTTAAACGATAATTAAACATATATAAATGATGAGTACTCATCATTTATTTTTTTAAAAAAATGTTCACCAATACTAAAAAAACTAATTTTAAGATTATTAATAAAAAACTATTTTTATCGCTTTTTTATGTTTTTATGAAAATTAAAGAATAAATTGTATATGAGGATAGAAAAACAATTACAAATGATACAACATTTACAATTAACTCCACCATTAACAATAAAGAGTATGTCGTTAAACTAAATAGAAAATACTTAAAGGAGAATTTTTTTAAAGGAGGCTTCAGCAATTAAAATAGGACATTATAATTTAGAAACACTCAAAGCTGAATATAAGGCAAAATTTATTGAACTTATAAAAGTGATGGAAATTGATTTTAATAATATACCAAGTAAACAATTAAGTGAAACAAGCAAGAAAAATAGAGAAATAGTTGAATTTAACAAAAAAGTTTATGATTACACTTCTAGCAAATATGGAGCAAACATAATAAAATTTAATACAAAAGATAATAAAACTTTTAATTTGGATGTAAATAACAATAAATTAGAAGAATTAAAACAATTGGGTTTTAACCATATACTCATTTTAACTGGATTATTTTCAGAAGAAATCTTTAGAAACATTTTATTTCAAAAGTTTCAAGATAATGATTTTGGATTTAAATACAAAATTGATTCAATACTTGATGTGAGAATTAAAAGTGTAAATTACAAAGAAGGCACACCAGAACTATTGTGGCATACGCTTACAAAGTTAATGAAACACCGTTATAATAACATTATTAGTTGGTCTTGGTTTAGCAACGTATTATTCATTTAATTACGTAAAACAAAATCATCATCAAAACAAATATAAAGATCCAAAAAATCATATAAACCAACAACAAATAAGAGATTTTTTTGATGTAAAAATAGAAAATAACGAAACTATAGTAAGTATTAAAAATCACATTAGTAAGGAAGTTGAAATTTACTTAAAGTACTATGGTTATGATACATTAGAAATCTTTCCTCTTTTAGAAAATTCGCAAAACAATAATTTTTACACATGTCCAACTTATGATTTAACAAAAATAGAAATAACTGCTAATAAAAAAGCAAAATTAAAAATAAATAGTTCATATATGAACTTTTGAATTACACTATCAAACAAAAGTATAAGTAATATCATAGATCATAACAGCCCTCGTCCTATAACATTATGAAACTATAAAATAAGTTAGATTAAAAAATAAATGCTTCAGCATTTATTTTTTGTTCTTATACAAAATAAGGTTTTTATTTTCTCTGTAAAATCTTCCTTCTTTTGCTTCTTTTTTACCGTTCAATAATGTTGCATCAGCACTAAATGAATTAGTTAATTTAAATATACTTTGACCAACTCCGTAATAATCAACAGGGGATTTATTCGCTTCGAATTCTTTAATTTTTTCGGCATTAAATCCACTTGAAACAACGATTTTATAATCTCTTGCTCCTGCTTTATCAAGTTCTTTTCTTAATCTTTTAACTTGTTCAAGATTAACACCATAATGTTTTTGAGGTTCATTATCAAACATATGATCAACCATGTTTTTTGAAGTATCAAGTCTAATTCCTCAAACATGATTTCCTAATTCTTTTCATACTCTAAGTGACTCTGTTATAACATCATTAGTATAGTCAACTAAAGCTATTAACTTGTTATTTGGAAAATGTTTATAGTACGCTTTCATCGCAGCAACAATATCGCCAGCAAAACCTTGAATTAAAACATGTGGAACAGAACCGAATGTAACTTCATTATTATCAATATTTTGCGCTTCAGTTGAAACTAAATTAATTCCACCAATTTTTACTGCTTTACCATCAACTTCTTGATTTAAATAATGATCAGCTCTATCACCCATAAAAATAATTGGTTTATTATTTGCAGCCAAAACACAATCTCTTGCATTTGATGCTATTGATGTTGATCTAGATAAAATTCCATCAATAACACCTTCTCAAATTCCAAAATCTTGATACTTACCTTCAAGTTCAAGAACTATTTCTAAATTATTAATTAATGTACCATCCGGTAAGTATCTAATGGTATATTTACTTGTATTCGTTTCGTGAGAAAGTAATTCCAAAACTTCGCTCATTCCAGCCAAAATTGCATTATCTTTTCTTTGAAAAAATTGTAATGTAATAATATTATCTTTTTTTTCTTCTTCTAAAATTTTGCTAGCTTTAAAGAAATAACTAGCAATATATTTTTCTCTATTCATAAAAACTCCATGAGTTTTCCAGGGACTTGTATTTTCTTCATTCAGACTTTACTGTCGGTATAGGAATTTCACCTATTCATGCTTAAAAAAGTACGAAGACTTTAACTTCCGGTTTAGACTTTCACTAAGTCAGAAAACTACAAACATTGTTTGCTTTGTAATTATAATATATAAGTTAATTTAGTGAAATATTAATATTAAAAAAATATAATTAATTACTATCAATAAATTTATCAATAGTGAAAAATTCTAAATTATTTAAAAAAAATATAAAAAAATCATTTTTTTGGTCAAGATGTTATTTATAAAACTTTGAATATTTTTGTAAAAATAATTATGATTTTTATATAATATTAACATTAAATTAAGGAGAAAAATGAAAAAAATAAGTTTAATAACTCTTGGAACAATGCTTCCATTAGTATCAGCTTTAAGTATAGTTTCATGTAACGATACTAATAAAGCAAAAACAACAAAAGAACTTAACGAAATAGCTAAAATAGTTACAGTTGAATATACAGATAAAGCTAAAACTTTATTAAGTGAAGCAACCAAGGACAAAGTAACATTTAGTGGTTTTGATACAAAACTATATGCAATCACAGGTTCAGCTATCGTTAAAGACGCAACAAAAAATGAATTAAAAGTTTCTTTTAGTCTTAAAGAAGTTAATGGTTCTGTTGCTTCAGATCCAAAAACATTAGTAATTACAGGGTTTAAAATTGCAACAGTAACTCCTACTAAAAATAAAGAAGACGTTTTAAATGATGCAAAAGTAGAATTACAAAAATCATTAACAGATTCATATGCTGATACTTTAAAAACAATGACAGATAAAGATGCTCAAGCAAAAATGCAAGCTACAATTGATAAATTAAACAAGGAATTAGTTGCCGCTGCTGAAAAACAACTTGATGAAATCAATAAAGAATTTGATTTAATATCATTAGACAATATGAAGGCTTTAACAGCTAGTTATAAAGAAATTTTAAACTCAACAAACTCAATAGTAGTAAATTCAATAAAAGATGTTGTAACAAAATTCAATTCAGGTACAAAAGTTACAAACGGATTAGAAACATTAAAGAACTACCTAACCACTGAAGTTATTACAAAATACTTAGTTGACATGACTAGTACATTAACCCAAGTTGCTCCTAATGTTGGTACAATAGGTGGAGAAATTCTTGGTGTATTAACAACAGATGAAACTACAAAAGACATCAAAGATATTGATAAAGTTGTAACTGGATTAACAGAATACTTTAAGAACGAGGCGTTTACAAATCTTGTTATAAAAATGAAAGAAGTTAAATTCGATAAATTATCAACTGATGGATATGTTAAAGTTTTTGAAACCACAATTTCAGAATTAAAAACTACATTTAAAACAGAAGCTGCTGCAAAACTTAAAACATTATTAAATAACAATGATGAAGACTATGCAAAAGTTAAAAAAGTTTTAGAAGGTAAATATACATTCCTTGAAAAACAATTCAAAACAATGGCAGATACCTTTGTTACTCAATTAAGAACATTGGCTGAAGACATTCAAACAAACTTAAAATAAAATTATTTTAGAGAGCAAAAATGCTCTTTTTTATTTTCATTTTTTGCTAAAATAATTGCAATTAAGTGATGAATATTTACTAAATATTTTAAATAAATTTCATTATAAAATATATAATATGAATACTAATTAAACAATACTTAGGAGAAAAATGAAAAAAACAATTTTATTAACAATTGGTGCAATTAGTTTACCACTAGCTCTAACTACTGTAGTTTCATGTGTTGATGAATCTGAAAAAGGATTAACAAAAGAACAACTTAATGCTGAAGCGGCAAAAGTTACTTTATTATATGAAAACTCTGAAAATACTTTACTTAAAGATGCTGTTATTGAAGCAGTTACTTTTGTAGGTTTTGACGTTCAAAAATTTGAGATATCTTCAAAAACWGGTAAGATTAACGAAGCAACAAAGTCATTTGAAGTAACATTCACATTAAGTGAAAAAGGCAAAAAACTTACAAGCGATCAAAAGACACTAAACATTACAAAATTTAAAACAAAAGAATCAACAACAGTTAAATATAACAATATATTTATAGAAGCTTTTCAAAGAAATACAAAAGATCTTTTTAAAGCTATAAAAGCAGAAAACGATGATGCAAAACTTACTAAGACAAAAGAATTACAATCCAACCTTGCAAATGGATTAAATGAAGTTCAAAAAGTTATTGTTGATTATCAAAAATCAGCACTAGAAGAAATATCAAAATCATTCCCCGAACTTAGCGTTGATGAATTAGGAGTTACCGGTTCAGCACTTAACTTGCTAGTTGATTCAGTTGAAAAATGAGTAGTAGGAATTACAAAATCAATAGTAGCAGATTACATTAATACAGAAAAATATGATAATGGTATTGCGGCACTTAAAACAAAAATCACTGAAGAGAAATTAAAAGAATTATCTACAATGTTAGGCGACAAAATCACTGATTTAGGAACACTTTTAAAACCAGTTACAACAACAGTTTTTAAAACTTTAAATACAAATGAAACAACAAAGAATATTAAAGATTTAGATAAACAAACAGCAGAATTAGTTAAATATTTTGAAACTGAAGCATTTGCTAATGTATCAAAAAAATTAAATGAAATTGATTTTAAAAATGTGACAAATGGATACAAAGTTAAATTAGAAGAAGTAAAAAAAGTTCTTGTTGATGATTTTAAAAGTCAAATCAAAACTAAACTAGATACTTTATTTACAGATGAAAAAGAAAAAACAGCAATTAAGGAAGCACTTAGAGCAAAATTTGATGTGTTAATGTTGCAAGTTAACAATGCTGCTCAAGCATTATTTACAGGAATGCAAAAACTAGCAACAACACTAGATTTGATTAAAAAATAATTGTTCTTAAAAATAAACAAAATGTCAGGTTGTCCTGATATTTTTTAATAACCATCTATTAATAGTAAATAAAAAAATCAGGTTGCCCCGATTAATTATATTTATTTAGATAAACGAACACGAGATACTGTGTATGGTAAGAAAGCAATGTATCTTGCTCTCTTAATTGCACTAGCAATTTTTCTTTGATGTTTAGCACAAGCACCTGAGTTTGCCTTAGGTTTAATTTGACCTGTAGCATTAATATACTTTTTAAGAGTTTCTACATCTTTGTAATCGATATATTGTACATGGTTTTCGCAGAATTCACATGCTCTTTTTTTGAACTGGAAGTTTTTCTTCTTTTTAATAAATTTCATAATTTATTTTCCTTTCATGACTATAGATTGTCAATATCATTAAATCCAATATCTCAATTATCATTTTTATCATCACTTTCATTTTTTGAAGTTGGATAGTCTTTGACAAATTGTGGTTTAGGATTTTTATTTTGATTAAAAGAATTATTAATATAATTTGTATTTGTAGATTGTGTTGAACCGTTATTTCTTGCTTCAATAACTGATTTAGGTTCTAACAAATTAATATTTTCCACAGTAACTTCATAATTTCTTATCATTTTTCCATCACTTCCTTCATAAGAACTTGATGTAAATGTTCCTTCAATTGAAACTAAAGAACCTTTTTTAGCGTATCTATTTATAAAATCTGCTGACGATCTTCATGCAACTAATGGAATAAAATCTGTTTGTTCCTGAGGTTGTGATTGTCTTCTGGAAACTGCTATTGTAAATCTACAATATGGAATGTTACTTGAAGTAATATTATATCTAATATCACTAGCTACTCTTCCAATTAATAATACTTTATTCATAAATTCCTCTTTTAATTATTATCTGAAGTTTTAACTGTTCTTCTAACTTTAGGTTTGTCACCTTGAACTTCTGTTTCTTTTTTGTAAACTCTTTTTGTTTTAACGCCATCAACTGCTGTTGAGTTTTCATCGCCAGCAATCCTTGCTCTTGGTGTATATTCTCTTTTGTGTGTTGATTGTTCATCTTTTCTAAATGATTTTACAAAAGGTTTTTTAACAAATTGTTTCTTGTTTTTAGAAATATTTAAACCTTTTTCTGAATCTAAATTAACTACTAAATTTCTTCAAACGGTTTTTAAGATGTTTGCTTTTCTTGAAAATTCAGCAATCAATTCTGGTTTAGCTTCAACTTCTGCTAAATAGTAATGAGCATGCTTAGATTTATTAATTTCATAAGCTAACTCTGTTTTTTCTAATTTTTGTGTCTTCTTAACACCTTTACCAAAAACCTCATCAAGAAGTTTAGTAGCTGTATTCGCTTCAGCTTTAGGATCAAGAATTAAGACAATTTCATATTTTGCCATTGTTCCTCCTTATGGACTTATGGGCTTACTAGCCAAGGAGTATAAATACTCAATGACTATTATATATATTTATTTTTAAAGTATAAATATTATTTTAAATATTTTTAGATAAGTATAAATATAACCACTATGTTTAAATCCTTATAATTATGTGGTTAGTTGTTGTGTTCACAAAAAAATACTTAAAAATAGTATAATTATCAATATGAAAACAATGGAGAAAAATGAAAAAAAATAAAAAACTTATAACACTTTTGCAAGTTTGAAGTGCAGTATCTTTGCCTACTTTTTGCTTAATTTCTTGTGTTAAAAATACTAACGATAAAGATAAAAGTACAAACAACAAAGACAATGGAACATCTACAGAAGAAGATAATAATAAAATCTTACCAAGTGAAATGAAAGATAAATTTAATTATTTTAAGACTGATAAAATTATTAACAATAACTTCAATACCTTCTATCAAGACCTTTTTGATTCGGCAACAAATGAAGTTCCAACCGTTTTAATATCAAGAAATGCATCACAAGCTTACATTGCATTATTATTACAAATGATTGGAGATTTAGAAATTAGTAACGGGACAAGTTTTGCAAATATTGAAAACAACGATATTTTATTATTAGTTGATCAAATGACATACAATAGTAAAAAAACAGAAAAACAAAAGTTTAATTTTAAGGACATATTAGATAAGTACAAAAACGATAAACAAAAAGATTTAGCAATTTATCATAATCTAAATCAAATCGACCCTACTAAAGATGTTCCGTACGAAAGATTCTTAACAAACAAAGAAAACGGAATTGACTCGCTAGTTGAATTAAAAACATATTTAAAAAAATGACTAGATAAAAATAATGATCAAAAATTTGACTTTTATATTCCTGAATTGAGTTGATTCGAAACTAAAGATGATACAAAATTATGAGACTTTATAACTAAGCATGCTAATAAAATTATTTTTATTACGGACGGAAATGCATTAACATGACAAGATGTTTCGGGAACCTTTAATTCATATTTTGATAAGTTAAATAATCAAATTAGTCCAATAGTGCCAATTCAAGATCTGAAAAAAGATATTGAAAAGAGATACTCTACTTATGCAAAAGAAACAAAACAAGATAAAAAACTTCCTAAGTGACTTGAAGAATTTAAACTTGATTCTAAAATTAGAATGTATAGTTGAACTAATGGAAGTAAAAATGAAAACAACAAAATAACTATGAATTATTCTCCTGTTGATTTCTTTGCATTAGACCAAGATATGAACTTAAATGGTAAAGTTATTAATTCAGAGAAAAATATTATAGGTTTTGAAATTAATGATTTTTCAGATTTATTAATTTCAAATGCTTCTATGTATGATAAGAAAAAGAAAAATGTAATTTGAAGTGGGTCTTCATTATTTATCTCGAAAGATAGCAACAAAAGAAATGAATTTAGATTCAACAATCTTCCTCACGCAAAATATGAATTACAAAATTTAATAAAGGCTTTCCAAGTTAAATTTCCACCAAGTGAATACAACTGATTATTTAAATTACATCCATATTTTAGAGATGGTGAAGAATCGTTAAACTACATCAAAGAAATTGCACCAGATATAACACATCCAATTGTTATTAAGTCAAGCGCAAGCATAGAAAACATAATCACCTATGATATACATCAATTAAAAAATGGTAAGGAAGCTTTTTTATTTGATAAAGAAGATCAAAAAAATATTAATTCAATTCCAAAAACAACATTTATTGGTGGACAACCTTCAACATCGTTATTAAGTTCAGTTATGCATTTAATATCGTCATCACTTAATATTTCGCTTAATCAAGCAAATAGATATATTAATCCTGCAAACTTCCCATACCCTTCTTCTTATCACACAATAACAAGAGATACAACTTATGTAAAACCAAGTGTAGGTAAATCAATCAACTTAAAAAGTCTGGAAAAAATATATAAAGATTTAATTGATGCAGAGTTATTCCCAACATTAGATTCGTTTGTTTCAGCTAATGACATAATAGAAAAATATCTTGGAAAAGAAAAAACAATTAATCCTTTTTTAAAATAATTTTATAAACAGAAAATGGTAATCACTTTCTGTTTTTTTGTAATTTGAAATAAATTGTTAATAAAAAAATAAATTGTGATAAATTTAAATTATGAGTAAATTTTTAGTAATAGTTGAATCCCCAAACAAAGTAGCAACAATAAAAAAATATTTGGGTAATGATTATGATGTAGAAGCAAGTGTAGGTCACATTGCAAAAATGAAAACATCTGGTCCTTATGGATTAGGTATTGATTTTGAAAATTGAGAACCATTATATTCGCTTGAATCAGGAAAAAAAGAATTGATAAAAAAATTAAAAGATTTAGCAAAAAATGCTGAATGAGTTTATATATCAACTGACCCCGACCGTGAAGGAGAAGCAATCGGTGATCACTTAGTTCAATATCTAAAAATAAGTGATAAATATAATAGAATTAAGTATAATGAAATTACCAAAGATGCTATACTACAAGCAATTTCAAAACCCGCTAACTTAGATGAAGACTTAGTTAATGCACAAAAGGCAAGAAGAATGCTTGATAGAATAATAGGTTTTAGATTAAGTCAATTAATGAAACAAAAATTAGTTAATACACCTACTAATCCCAGTGCTGGAAGAGTACAATCAATAGCTTTAAAATTAGTAATTGATCGCGAAAATGAAATTGAAGCTTTCATACCAGAAGACTACTATAAATTAGAAGCTCACTTAGGACAAGAATTAATTGCAAATTACATTAATATGGAAAATACTTCAGATAAAAGAGATTGAATTTTTCCTAATCAAATTGATGGGTATAAAACATTTTTTACAAATATAAAAAATAATACATTAACTGTTTCAAGTGTTGATGTATCAGAAAAAAGAGTTGGATCTGTTACTCCTTTTAAACAAGCTGTACTTTATAGAAGAAGTCAATACAATTCATCAATAACTCAATCTGCTGCTCAAAAACTTTATGAAGGTTATGGAGATGGCGGATTAATTTCGTATCCACGTACCGATAGCACAAGACTAAGCCAAACATTTATAGATAACGCAAGAAAATATGTTCTTGATAAATGAGGTCAAGAATATATAGCTAGTGATGTAAAAGGATTTTCAGGAGATCAAGATGCCCATGAAGCAATAAGACCTACCGATTTACACTTAACACCAGAAATAGCAAAAGCTAAATATTCTGAAATGACTGATTACGAATATAATGTTTATAAACTAATTTACATTAATACACTACAAGCAATAATGACTCGTCCATTGAGAGTTAACAAAAGTTATACTTTATTAATTGATAAATATACTTTTAAAATGAATTTTTCAACCGTTAAATTTGATGGATATTATGTAATTACAGGTCAATATGATCAAGATAATAATGATCCTAATTATGAAATAAACCAAAAAATTAAAGTTAATGAATATAAATTTAGTGATCACCAAACAAAACCAAGACCAAGATATACAGAAGGTTCTTTAATTGAAGCACTTGATGAAATTAAAGTTGGAAGACCATCCACTTTTGCCACAACAGTTAAAATTTTAAAGGATCGGGAATATGTAATTAATGAAGCAAGCGCACTTAAACCAACTGAATTTGGAAAGTCAGTTTTAGAAAAATTAATTTTTTCATTCTCAAATATTATTAACGAATCATATACAGCTCTTGTTGAAGAGCAATTAGATTTAATTGCTGAAAATAAATTGTCAAAAGAACCTGTAATGCAAGATTTTTGACAAAGATTTGACGAAACTATGAATGAAGCAATTAACACAATGGAAAGAACTGTTTTACTTCCTATTTCTCTAGATGAAAAATGTCCTGAGGATGCTGCTGATCTGCTTGTAAAAAGAAATAGAAAAGGTCAAAAATTCGCAGGGTGTGCAAATTATCCAAATTGTACTTATACAAAAAGTATTGAAAAACCAAGAGGATTTTTTAGAAAAAAGGCTGTATAAGCCTTTTATATTTTTTTAAAAAATATAAAATATTATCATGAATAATATAAAGGAAGAAAAAATAATTTTTCATATTGATTTCGATTCTTATTTCGTAAGTGCTGCAAGAACTTTAAATCCAGAGTTAATTAACGTACCTGTTGCTATTGGGAGAAATTCAAGTAATGCAATTGCAACATCGGTAAGTTATGAATTAAAGAACTTAAAATTTAAACCTGGCGATAAAATTTCAGCTATCAAAAAAAAGATTCCAAATCTAAAAGTTGTGGAGCCTCGTTTTGAACTTTATACTTATTTATCTTCATCAATATTTGACTACATTTATAATAATTATTCAAAGGTTATGGAAGTAGTTTCTATAGATGAGTGTTTTGTTGATGTTAGTCATTTAGTAAAAAATTACCAAGAAGCAATAACACTTGCATATGAAATTCAAAACGTTATAAATAGAGACTTTAAGATACCACTTACAATAGGAATTTCATATAATAAATTTTTAGCAAAAATGACTACTAATATTAACAAACCTTTTGGTGTAGGATTAACTACTGTAAGTGATGTTAAAAAAAATTTTTATCATCTAGATGTAGAAAAATTTTATGGAATAGGTAAAGCAAACGCACTTAAATTAAAATCCATTGGTATCTATACCATAGGTGATTTAGCAAAAAAAGATCATAATTCTTTTGAATTAAATGATGCTCTTGGAGTCATATCTAGAAACATAGTGCTTGAAGCAAGGGGATTAGGCAGCAATATTGTTAATACCAATAAAAATGAAGTTAAAACAATAGGTAACTCACTTACTTTTGAAAGTTTTACTCTAGATGAAAAAGAAGATATTTTAGTTATTCTAAAATCATTAATTAGAAAAGTTTCAACACGTGCTCAAAATAGAAATTTAGTTGGTAATGTAATTACAGTTTTAATAAGAACCAATAAAGGAATATGAACAAATAAGCAGAAAAAAATTGATAATTTTGTAAATAGTTATGATGATATTTTTTACTGGTCTAACATTATAATGTTTGAATTTTATAATGATGAAGAAATAAAAGGAATTGGTATAAGATTGAGTGGTTTAGCCAATATTTTTGAACTTAATAAAATGAATAATCTTTTTGATATGAAACAACCAAAATCTAAACTTGAAAGAGTAATTAATAAAGTTAATTTTAAAACAGGTAATAAAACACTATTAACATTAAAAGAATTTCAAAGTGACAAAAGCAAAAAACATAGTCAAAATAAATATTTACATGAAGATAATGTTTTTAAGAAATTTTAATAAAATTAATTAAGTTTATTAATCAAGAATGTTATATTATTATAAAGTAATATACGAAAGGATAAAATGAAGATAGCTATATTTGGGGGATCATTTGATCCTATTCATAAAGGACACACAAAAATTGCAAATTGGTGTATTAATGAATTAGAACTTGATAAGTTAATTTTTATTCCAGCTTTTAAATCACCATTTAAAACAAACAGAAACTTAGTTGATCAAAATCATAGAATAGAAATGATTAAATTGGTATTACCAGAAAAATGTGAAATTAGCGATTTCGAACTAAAAAGACAAGGTGTGAGTTACACAATAGAAACTGTAAAATATTTTAAAAACAAGTATCCAAATGATGAGTTATTTTTAATTATAGGAAGTGACAATTTACCAAAATTAAACAAATGAAAAGATATTGATGAGTTGTCTAAAATAACTAAAATTGCTGCTTTTAAACGTGGTAAAAATATTAATAAATTAAATTTAAAAAGATATAATGGTATCCTATTGAATAATCCACTCTTTAACTATTCTTCAACAGAATTTAAAAAAGGTTATTTGGATGTTTGTGATGAAAAAGTGATTGAATACATAGGTAAAAACTTTTTATATGCTCAGGAACTTGTAACAAACATGTTAAGTGCTAAAAGATCAAAACATTCATTTGCAGCAGCCACATTTGCAGCAGAGGTTGCCAAAGGAAATAAATTAAATGCTAAAATTAGTTATTATGCTGCATTATTTCATGATATAGCAAAGGAATGAGACGATGAAGAACACAAAAACTTTTTAACTAGATTTGGCTATGATACAGCCAAATATGGAAGACATGAGTATCATCAATTATGTGGTGCTTTATGACTTGAACACATATATAAAATTAATAATCAAGAAATTATTAAATCGGTAAGGTATCATACCACAACAAATATTTACGAACAAAAAGTAGCTACAGAATTAGAAAAAATCGTGTATATTGCTGATAAAATTTGCGAAGGAAGAAAATTTGAAGGGATTCAAAAACTTAGAGAAATTGCATTAAGTGATTATAAGGAAGCTTTTAAATTAGTCCTAAAAAGAACATATGATTTTGAAAAAAGTAAAGGAACAATATTTAGTGATGTTCAAGAAAAAACATATAAGCTAAATTTAGAAAAATAACATGGAAAGAATACAAAAATTACTCTCTCAAGCAGGTATTGCTTCAAGAAGAAGTTCGGAAGAATTAATTAAAAAAGGTCTTGTTAAAATAAATGACAAGGTAGCTTTGGTCGGTCAAAAAGCTTCATTTAATGATAAAATAACAGTTAATGGTAAGGAAATATTACAAGAAAAAAAAGTATATTATATTTTAAATAAACCAGCAAAATACGTTTGTACAAACAAAGATAATTTTGATAGAAAAAAGGTTATTGATTTATTGCCTAATGATGTAAGAATTTTTCCGGTAGGACGTCTTGATTATGATACTACAGGTGTTTTATTATTAACAAATGATGGCGAATTAAGCAATAAATTAATTCACCCAAGTTTTAAAATTTTAAGAAAATATCGCGCAAGATTAGATGAGCCATTAAGTAGACAAGATTTAAATGAATTAAACAAGGATCAAATTATTAATGGAAAACTTTCATCTCAAAGTGTAGAACAATTAGATAATAAAACATATCTAGTTTCATTACATCAAGGTACTTATCATCATGTTAAAGAACTTTTTTCAAAAGTGGGAAGACTTGTTATAAACCTTAAAAGAGTTGAATTTGCAGGACTGGGTGTAGAAAAAATTCCTGTTGGTGAATTTCGCTCCTTAACTATGAAAGAAATTAAATCTCTTCACAATTTAGTTAAAGAGGTAAGGAAAAATGAAAAAGAATAAAATTATATTTTTAGGGTCTTGCTTAAGTTCTGTATTATTAATACCTTTAATCAGTGCATCATGTGGATCTGATTTTGATAAAGAAAAAAACAAAAAAATCAATGAATTACAAAAAGTGCATAAAAAAATAAGCATTGAATACAAAGAAGGATTTGATTCGTTTGATTCGTTCATCAATAATAAAGAATCAGGAACATTAAAATCAATTGATGATTTTTACTTAAAAATTTCCGAAAGTGCAAAGTTGGTTTCTTTTGCATATGATGTATTTTATAAAGAACTTAAAGAAAAGTTTGCTTCAGTAAATGATTCTAAACAAAAAGAATTTATAAAGTTTTTTTTCAATAATTTTCAAGAAAATACAGCAGATGAATTAAATAAAAAAGAAAACCTTTCTCTTAATATTTGAATGAAAAAAATGGAATTAATTAACAACGATTTAATAAAAATTGTAGATGAAAAACGTAGAGATTGAAATAACAATTCGAATCAATATAGAAATATATTAAATGATGAATTAAATCTACAAAGTTCAATTATTTTTGATGAAGATGCTAGAAGCATAATTAAACAAACAATCGATAATAAAGTAAAACAAATTATAAACCTATGTGAAACATGTCCTAATTCAGATATTAAAATTTATAACCAAATGTGATACAGTAAAAAATTTAGTATCAACTATAATGACATAAATGTATTAGTTTCAAATCCAGATGATAACAAAGATAAAATTACAAACTTTTGACATACTCATGCACTTGGTAATGTGCTTAGTGAATGAGCTAACATCTTAGTAAGTGATACATTTGATAGTAATTATTCAGAAACTTTTTCAGTTAATGCAACAAATCAATTAGGAAAAATGATTGAATATATAAAAGAAAAAAATATTGTCTTTAGTACCATAAATAACAATATTTCTGAATACTACAAATCTCTTAATAAAGCTTATATAAAACTTAAAAGCGATATAGATGAACTTACCAAAAACAATAGTGGAAAATTTCCTATAGAAACTTTCTTAAGTTATTTCATAGATAAAAAAGACAATTCTTTTTTACAAACTCCATATGGAAAAATGAATCATTCTTTAGTAGAATTACATGAGATAGGAAAAAAATTATAGAAAAAATTGGAATTGTTAAATTCCAATTTTCTTACATTACTTTTTGTCCTCTATTGCAACTACACCAGGCAATTCAAGACCTTGTAATAATTCCAAGCTTGCACCACCACCTGTTGATACATGAGAAAATTTATCTGCCATTTTTAGGTTTTCAACAGCTGCAACACTGTCTCCGCCACCAACTACTGAATAAACATCTTTAAGTGATGCTATAGCTTTAGCAACCTCAAGGGTTCCTTTTTTGAAGTTTTCAAACTCTGTAACACCCATTGGTCCGTTTCATACAACAGTTTTTGCTCCTTTAAGAGCTTCTTTAAATGCTTCAATTGTTTTAGGTCCAATATCAAGTCCCATTTTATCAGCAGGAATTTCAAGACCTGCTAAAGTTCCTTTTTCATCTTTAAATTCAACCGAACATAAATGATCTGTTGGTAAAATAACTTTTTTTCCATGTTTTGCTAAAAATTCTTTTGCAAGATCGATGAATTCATTTTCAACCAAACTTGTTCCAATTTCATGACCTTGAGCTTTAAGGAATGTATAAGCCATTCCACCACCTATAATCATTTTATCAGCTATTTTAATCAAGTTTTCTAGAACTTGAATTTTATCTGAGACTTTGGCTCCACCAATGATTGCAACATATGGATGAGCCGGTTTATTAATTGCTTTACCTAATGCTGAAACTTCTTTTTCCATTAAGTAACCTAATGCAGATTCTTTAATGTTCTTGCTAATTCCAACGTTTGAAGCATGAGCTCTATGCGCTGTTCCAAATGCATCATTAACAAATACATCACCTAATGAAGCTCAATATTTTCCTAATTCAAGGTCATTTTTTGATTCTGCTTTGTTATTTAGATCTTCATATCTTGTATTTTGCATTAATAAAACATCACCCGGTTTTAAAGTGTTTATGGCAGCTTCAAGTTCTTTTCCTCTTGTTGCATTAACAAAAATAACATCTTTATTTAATTGTTTCTTTAATTCTATAGCAACAGGAGATAAATCTCTTTTTGCTAAATCTTCTTCGGTCTTAACCCTTCCTAAGTGAGACATAAGAATTACTTTTCCACCTTCTTTAATAACTTTTTGAATGGTAGGAAGAGCTGCTGTAATACGTTTTGTAGAAGTAATTACACCATCTTTAATAGGTACATTAAAGTCAACTCTTAATAAAACTTTTTTATTTGCTAACTTTAAGTCATCAATAGTCTTTTTCATCATTTTTCTCCTTTATAACAACATTATTATGATTGTTTAAATTATATTATTTTTTGTAAATTATAATCAATAAAAAAATTTAAAATATGGTACTTATTTTATAAGAATTTTAAAAAGTCATTTAGAAAAAATTAGGAACCATTAAATTTAAGTGTGTAATAGAAAAGGTTTTAAGATTATCTATTTACTCTTTTTTTATTATAACATATTTTTTATTGAAGCAATTAAATATGAGAATTTTAGTAGGTGTTCAACTCTATTTTATATAAAAATAGTTGGTATATTTTTTTGTAGATTAGAAAAAAGAACTTTCATTTTTGTTGTTTGTTCTGTATAGTGAGCTAAAGAGTTTTTTATAAGTTTTTTATAGTGGTAATTTATGTTGTTTTCAGTGTAAGAAACTATTGCTTTTCTTGTTTGATTATCTCATATTCCACTATTCTTGCTTTTGAGATATGTTAATAAGCTAGTAATATTTTTTTTGATAGATTTTGATTGAACTGATAATCTTAAGTCTTCCAATTCATCTAATGTTTCTTTATATAGTTCATAATCATTTTCTTTTATTGATTTTGTAAGTAGGTCTATTCATCTTTCTTTTTTTGTTGGACTAAAATAATCAATAAATAAGTTTTTTATAGTGTTTTTTGAGTGTTTTTTATAACCAATGTATTTATCTATGTTTTGTATTAAGTGAAATAAATCAAGATGATAGTCCATTCCTAGAATACTTGCTTCTAATTTTAAAGCTCTTGCACCATCACAAACATAAGCCATTTTATTATTAATTAATCCTGTTTGAGAATTGAATTCATTTATTACTTTGATTGCCTTGTGATTATCAGCAGATTTTCCTAAGTTTCTTATATCATAAATAGCCACCATACTAATAGGTTTTTTAGGGTTTTGTTTTTTACCTTTAAGTAGATAGTCATCATTAGCAAATATCCTTATTATTCTTAGTCTAATCATTTTTTTAACAAATTTTCCTTTTACTCTAAATGTGTTATATGTATCATCCGAGTCCATTTGCGTTGATATCTTATCTTTGTTTAGCAATTTAATAAATTCCTTAGTTTTATTTAACAATTCTTCATTTTGAATTATAAGTTGCTCTAAAGCATTCTCTCTTTTTAATCAATATTTAACAAGTTGATTACTTGGATAATTAATCTTTTTTCTAAATGTACCAGCTATATAATCAATCATCGAATCTTGCATAACTTGAGCTGAATACTTAAATTTGGCCATATATCTATACTCATCATTAGGATAATAAACAAATCTAACCTTCTTATTTGTATTAGGATTAATGTATTCATATTGAATAACAAGAATATTAATTATTCCACTAGCGGTGTAAAACTTCTTTGTTTTTTGGTATGAAATATATACCTTGTAAGGCTCTTTATATCTACCATTATCTCTATATTCTTTTACTAAATCATTAATATAAGTCTCATAAGCTTTTAAAGCATTTAATTCATTGTTTGTTGCTCCTGATACTGTTAAATTAACTTTATTCATATTTAAAATATCTCCTTATTTTTAATATATCTATTTTATTTCGAAAATACAGATATAAAAATAAAACATATACAAAGTATATGCTCTATATTAATATGATAATTTAAAGTATTGTTAAATTATGGTTTTTGTTTTAAGGTCTTAATTATCTCTCTGGAAAGGCTTCAAAGTCTTTATTATCAGCCTTGAATTCCCAGTTAAATTCTTTCTTCATTTTATCTACTCAAGCCTTAAATTTATCATTTATTCATTTGTCATCATAAGATTGACCTATTGGATAGCCATAGATGCTCTCAAAATTACTTTTAGTAAGGTGTGGAGCTTGAAAATAGGGATTAGGTTGCATATGATTATTTGGATACTCTTTATCTCAATACTTCTTATCATATTTTTTAGGGAATGTGGTTTTAATATCTTGGTTTCTTGATAAAATCTCACTTCCTGAGCCAGGAAAGAATGGGTTATGATAGGACATAAATTGATTGATTATGTTGCGTCTTGGTTGATTTGTTGAAGCTTCTACTTCTAGCAAATTTTTATATGAATCGGCCTTTGTAGCCCCATTAAATTCTTGTGATTTTGAATAAAGTGGAGAAAGGAAGTTGTTAGACATTCTTATTATCTCTTCATACATGTCCATAGGTTGGAATGATGAAGTATCATCTGAATTAACAAATATTGTGTCTGGTGCAGATGAGACATGATAAAGTGGATTAAGATATGAACCAAGGTTTTCAAACATCTTATAGTTATCATTTATAAATGGATTTATGTATTCATTTTTATCTGTTGGTGTTTTCTTTGCTTTAAACTCTGTAAATTGTTCTTTTAAAGTCTTTTCTTTGTTGTTTCCAACTGATAATATGAATTCAAGATATTCTAGATAGTAATAAATTATTTGGATATGGTAATTAGTCAAATATGCAAATGAGTATTTTTCAGCAAGTGCAAGAACTAATGTGTAATCCATTTGCTCATCATAGTTTTCATATTTAGCAGTTGCAATATCTTGGAAAAGAAGTTTTGGTCTTATGGTTATAAAATATCTATTTATATTATTGTGTGTTGGATCAAGATTATTATCACCTTTCTCAGTAGAGTTTACTAAGAAATCTTCAATGACATAATTAAGATAGTTTCCATATAATGTTTTAACATTAAAGGTCGAATAAACTTCACTAGGATTAGGATTTATTTTGGTTGGAGTGACTTCTTTTTTTGTGTTTGGGTCTATATAAGATTCAGCAAGAATCATCGAAGGAGTTACACTATGAATGGATTGAAACAAAGGAATTGAATCTTTAAAAGCAGTTTTATCATGTGCTATTTGATATTTTATTTCAGTAATTTTATTTTTTAAGTTAGTTTTATGTTGGTCAGTTCAAGTGGTTAAATTGTTTTCCTTTTTATATATCTCAGGCAGTCATTTTACTCACTTTCATAATTCATCAGTACCTTGATTCTTTGAAATATCAGGAAAAGGCATTTTAGATGTTGTGTGTTCTGCTATGAACTCTTTTTTCATTCTTGATGCTTTTTGTTTTGGTGTTTCTGGAACAATAGGTTCTGTTTTTGGTTTTGTAGATTCAGAAGAATTGGAATTAGGTGTTGTTGATATAGGAGTAGTGGTTATAGATGAGTTATTGCTTGGTGGAGTTTGAGGTTTAGGCAAGTTTGGGCTTGGTTTGGGGAATAAAAAACAAGAACTAACAGCCAAAGGGCTGGTTAGTGCAAGTATTGTTGTTGGTATAAGTATTTTTTTCATTTTCATTTTTTGTCTTTCTTTTAATTATTGTTAAATAATTATACTATTTAAGTTTAGTATTTATTTGTTTTTGATTCTTTTGGTGATGATAGTTTTATAATTAATAAAATCATTATCAAAAGAAAACTAAGAACTCAGAGAATACAAAAGAAGGTAATCATTATTGAATTCCTTTCAAGTTAATTATTAAATTCATTTTTTATCCTTTCAGTTGATTATAATAAATGATGATTTATTTTTTTCTTCTTTTAAGTTTTCTATAAATTGATAATAGAAGTAAGAAGATTGGTAAAACAATAAAGATACCAACACTTACTAAATAAGCTTTTAGAAATGCTTTATTTAAGTTTTGTTTTTGTATTGTTATTGCTTCTGCAATATCTATTGTTTTAGTTCCTAAAAAGTATTGAAAATCATTAATTCTTTTTTTATCAATTAAGATGATAATTACATATAAAAATGCAATGATAAGAAGTGAAATTACATTGATTATTGAAAATATTTTAATATCTCCAAAGGCTTTTTCAAGTAGTAGTTCCTTATTGAATTTGATAGTTATTAATTCAGATTCTGTATTAACTTTTACATATTTAAATGCAAAGATTAACAGAGCAAAATAACCATAAAAAGTAAGTATAAAAATAAAAATTCAAGTTGTTTTAATTCCTTTGAGAATTAACTTTTTATACATATCATAAAACTTAAAGTTTGCTGTTGCATCATTTATTGAATAAGCATTTCTTAACTTTTTTATAATCGTTTTTCATGAGTTAAATTCTATTGCATTTTTTATTGAGAAGTAAATAGATATAATGGATAAAATACTAAATAAAATATAATATCCAATATAATTAATTTTTTCTTTTTCTATTGTGGTTAAGCCAAATTGAGCAAAATTAATTATGTTCAAATGTGTTAAAATCAATGTTGTTGTTGCCAATAATATTAAAACTAAAAAGGTAAATCAAGTGATTGAATTTATCTTTTTTAACCTTCTCTCTTTCCTTATTATTCTATATACCTTTGGGTTAATTTCTTCATTTGTGTCAAAATCCTTTTTGTTGTTAGAAAGGTGTTTTAAAGAAATTACATTAGTTATAACTTGTGTTGGTTCTGGATTATTTAAAGGTGTAAATCTCATTTTGTATTGTCAACTATTAAATTTATTACTTTTAAGAAAACTAGAATTAATAGTGGAGATACAATAAATATTAATGTAATAATCACTCCTATGTATCCTAATTTAGTCATTAGTAGATATGATAACCAAAAGTTATTGCAGCAATAATTAAAACCATTAAGACATAAGATATATTAATAAATATCTTTTTGTTCTTGGTTTTTTGAGTTTTGCTTTTTTGTTTTGTTTTGTTTTCAAATAACAAAAGGTAATCCTATTAGTCAAATAAATGAGCCATTAAATTACCGGTGTGGAAACCTTGAAATTAAAAGGAATTAAAAAAACAAACATTATAAGGTGTTTGTTTTTTTTCTTGTAAATAAATCAAATTTTAAAGAGGGCAGAAATCCACCCTAAAAACCATTAATAATATAGCACATAATATGTGGATTTGACTTTTTAAAATAAAAAAAATTTGGAGGTAAAAAATGTCTAAGTTTAAAAAATACTTTTATGAGAGATTTATATATAAAGCTACTGAGAATGAGGTTAAAGTTCAAAATAGAGATAATGTTTTTTGATAGATTATGCAATGACAAGAAAATATGATATGAGGAATATGAGGAACCATTAAATTTAAGTGTGTAATAGAAAAGGTTTTAAAGTTATCTATATGCTCTTATTTATTATAACATATTTTTTTATTGAAGTGATTAAATATGAGAATTTTAGTAGGTGTTAAACTCTATTTTTATATAAAAATAGTTGGTATATTTTTTTGTAGATTAGAAAAAAAGAACTTTCATTAATATTTGTTGTTTGTTCTATATAGTGAACTAAGGAGTTTTTTATAAGTTTTTTATAGTGGTAATTTATGTTGTTCTCAGTGTAAGAAACTATTGCTTTTCTTATTCGGTGCTCCTGATACTGTTAAATTAACTTTATTCATATTTAAAATATCTCCTTATTTTTAATATATCTATTTTATTTCGAAAATACAGATATAAAAATAAAACATATACAAAGTATATGCTCTATATTAATATGATAATTTAAAATATTAAATGTGATAATTTAAAAATATTGTTAAATTATGGTTTTTGTTTTAAGGTCTTAATTATCTCTCTGGAAAGGCTTCAAAGTCTTTATTATCAGCCTTGAATTCCCAGTTAAATTCTTTCTTCATTTTATCTACTCAAGCCTTAAATTTATCATTTATTCATTTGTCATCATAAGATTGACCTATTGGATAGCCATAGATGCTCTCAAAATTATTTTTAGTAAGGTGTGGAGCTTGAAAATAGGGATTAGGTTTCATATGATTATTTGGATACTCTTTATCTCAATATTTCTTATCATATTTTTTAGGGAATGTGGTTTTTGCATTTGGTTTTTCTGATAAAATCTCACTTCCTGAGCCAGGAAAGAATGGGTTATGATAGGACATAAATTGATTGATTATGTTGCGTCTTGGTTGATTTGTTGAAGCTTCTACTTCTAGCAAATTTTTATATGAATCAGCCTTTGTAGCCCCATTAAATTCTTGTGATTTTGAATAAAGTGGAGAAAGGAAGTTGTTAGACATTCTTATTATCTCTTCATACATGTCCATAGGTTGGAATGATGAAGTATCATCTGAATTAACAAATATTGTGTCTGGTGCAGATGAGACATGATAAAGTGGATTAAGATATGAACCAAGGTTTTCAAACATCTTATAGTTATCATTTATAAATGGATTTATGTATTCATTTTTATCTGTTGGTGTTTTCTTTGCTTTAAACTCTGTAAATTGTTCTTTTAAAGTCTTTTCTTTGTTGTTTCCAACTGATAATATGAATTCAAGATATTCTAGATAGTAATAAATTATTTGGATATGGTAATTAGTCAAATATGCAAATGAGTATTTTTCAGCAAGTGCAAGAACTAATGTGTAATCCATTTGCTCATCATAGTTTTCATATTTAGCAGTTGCAATATCTTGGAAAAGAAGTTTTGGTCTTATGGTTATAAAATATCTATTTATATTATTGTGTGTTGGATCAAGATTATTATCACCTTTCTCAGTAGAGTTTACTAAGAAATCTTCAATGACATAATTAAGATAGTTTCCATATAATGTTTTAACATTAAAGGTCGAATAAACTTCACTAGGATTAGGATTTATTTTGGTTGGAGTGACTTCTTTTTTTGTGTTTGGGTCTATATAAGATTCAGCAAGAATCATCGAAGGAGTTACACTATGAATGGATTGAAACAAAGGAATTGAATCTTTAAAAGCAGTTTTATCATGTGCTATTTGATATTTTATTTCAGTAATTTTATTTTTTAAGTTAGTTTTATGTTGGTCAGTTCAAGTGGTTAAATTGTTTTCCTTTATATATATCTCAGGCAGTCATTTTACTCACTTTCATAATTCATCAGTACCTTGATTCTTTGAAATATCAGGAAAAGGCATTTTAGATGTTGTGTGTTCTGCTATGAACTCTTTTTTCATTCTTGATGCTTTTTGTTTTGGTGTTTCTGGAACAATAGGTTCTGTTTTTGGTTTTGTAGATTCAGAAGAATTGGAATTAGGTGTTGTTGATATAGGAGTAGTGGTTATAGATGAGTTATTGCTTGGTGGAGTTTGAGGTTTAGGCAAGTTTGGGCTTGGTTTGGGGAATAAAAAACAAGAACTAACAGCCAAAGGGCTGGTTAGTGCAAGTATTGTTGTTGGTATAAGTATTTTTTTCATTTTCATTTTTTGTCTTTCTTTTAATTATTGTTAAATAATTATACTATTTAAGTTTAGTATTTATTTGTTTTTGATTCTTTTGGTGATGATAGTTTTATAATTAATAAAATCATTATCAAAAGAAAACTAAGAACTCAGAGAATACAAAAGAAGGTAATCATTATTGAATTCCTTTCAAGTTAATTATTAAATTCATTTTTTATCCTTTCAGTTGATTATAATAAATGATGATTTATTTTTTTCTTCTTTTAAGTTTTCTATAAATTGATAATAGAAGTAAGAAGATTGGTAAAACAATAAAGATACCAACACTTACTAAATAAGCTTTTAGAAATGCTTTATTTAAGTTTTGTTTTTGTATTGTTATTGCTTCTGCAATATCTATTGTTTTAGTTCCTAAAAAGTATTGAAAATCATTAATTCTTTTTTTATCAATTAAGATGATAATTACATATAAAAATGCAATGATAAGAAGTGAAATTACATTGATTATTGAAAATATTTTAATATCTCCAAAGGCTTTTTCAAGTAGTAGTTCCATATTGAATTTGATAGTTATTAATTCAGATTCTGTATTAACTTTTACATATTTAAATGCAAAGATTAACAGAGCAAAATAACCATAAAAAGTAAGTATAAAAATAAAAATTCAAGTTGTTTTAATTCCTTTGAGAATTAACTTTTTATACATATCATAAAACTTAAAGTTTGCTGTTGCATCATTTATTGAATAAGCATTTCTTAACTTTTTTATAATCGTTTTTCATGAGTTAAATTCTATTGCATTTTTTATTGAGAAGTAAATAGATGTAATGGCTAAAATACTAAATAAAATATAATATCCAATATAATTAATTTTTTCTTTTTCTATTGTGGTTAAGCCAAATTGAGCAGAATTAATTATGTTTAAATGAGTTAAAAGCAATGCTGTTGTAGCCAACGCTATTAAAACTAAAAAGGTAAATCAAATGATTGAATTTATCTTTTTTAACCTTCTCTCTTTCCTTATTATTCTATATACCTTTGGGTTAATTTCTTCATTTGTGTCAAAATCCTTTTTGTTGTTAGAAAGGTTTTTTAAAGAAATTACATTAGTTATAACTTGTGTTGGTTCTGGATTATTTAAAGGTGTAAATCTCATTTTGTATTGTCAACTATTAAATTTATTACTTTTAAGAAAACTAGAATTAATAGTGGAGATACAATAAATATTAATGTAATAATCACTCCTATGTATCCTAATTTAGTCATTAGTAGATATGATAAACCAAAAGTTATTGCAGCAATAATTAAAACCATTAAGACATAAGATATATTAATAAATATCTTTTTGTTCTTGGTTTTTTGAGTTTTGCTTTTTTGTTTTGTTTTGTTTTCAAATAACAAAAGGTAATCCTATTAGTCAAATAAATATTATGGTTCCAAAGGTATAAGGAATAAGGTTAGGTTTAGTAATTGGTAAATCTTGATTAGTTAGATTTGTTTTATAAATTGAATCAATTATCAATGCTATTATTGATATAACAAAAATTGCTATGAATATGATGATATATATTTTAGTTAGTGAAAGTTCTTTTTTGTTCTGTTTTGGTTGTTTCATTTTTCTCCTATTTAAGTTTTTTGGCTTTAATGTATGTGTTTTTATATTTAATAATTCCAAATACTATTGCAGGTAATACAAAAACAAATAAAGCAACTATTCAAATAAGATGTAATGGTTGTTTTTGTATTAAACTAAATTTTGTTGGAGTAATTCCACCTGGGTTATTTGAAACATTAATAGTTTTATAGTTTATTAATTTTTTAGATAAAGCATCAATTCTAATGATTACTTTATTATCTTTGTTAGGTTCCTTAACGAGGTTATATAAAAGAATTTTGTTATCAGTTCAATTGTTAGGTGAAACTCTTTTTAATTCTTTAAATTTTGAGCCACTTATTGAATATGTTATTTGATAATCAATTCCATTAATTCAAAAAGATTGGTTCATTTGTGTGTTAATATAGTCAATTATTTCATTATTTAATTCACTAAAATATTTATTTTGATATTTTGGCTCATCTTTTAAATATTTATGATTAAGAATTAGGTCATCTATCTTAAGATTTGTTAAATCAAAAGAAAATTTGTTAACAAAGTCATTATAATCTTTATCATCTTCTGAAATATTTAGTTGAATGGTAAATGAAGCAAAATTAGATAATCAACTTTCAATTGGAAGTATTTTTGCATTAATTGGCTGATTAACATTTTGTAATACTAGCGTTATCAATTTATCAATCTCATTTAATGATATTTTTAGAATTTCTTCTTTTGATTTTGTAATAACAAACTGACTTATTCAATAATTTTTATTGTATATAAGTTTAGGTTCAATATTATATTTATCAATCTCATTATTTACAAGATTTATTAATTCTTTAGCCATTTTATGCTTAAAATTTTCATCTTTTAAGTTAGGTTTACTCAATTTAATATTAAAGTTCTTTATTTTAGACAAGTCAAAAATTTTATTTTTTACAAAATTTAGAACTCTAATTTCAGGATTTTGTACTTCTTGGTATTTATTAGGTTCTTTTGGTTTAATGTTAAAAATTAAAGGTTCTGGTGGAGTATCTGTTTTATAGTTAAATGTAGGGCTTAATATTAGTTTTTTAAGTTCCTCTTTTAACTCTTTCTCTGTTAACACTTTTAAATCACTTGAATCGTCATTCGGTATTGTTATATTAATTTCATCATTTGATATATCTGATGCCAATAACTTTGCAAGCTCATTTTTAAATAAATTAAGAATTTCTAATTCATCACTTTTATATGTTTGTAAATTTATCTCTCTTCTATCAGTGATGAAAAATATATCCTTAGCCAAGGCACTAAATGTTAGTTTTAAATCAGTGTTAGTATCTTTCTTTAGTTCATAAATTGATGATTTTAAGGAATTAACTTTTCACTTGATTTCAATATGACCTGAATCAATGAGTTTTGTTTTAGGATTTAGTTTTGAACTAATATTCGAATCAAATTCTATAATAGTTTCAAGGTTATCATTAGGCAAATTATTAATCAACTCTCTTAATGTTTCTTTAGCATTATTTAATATTTCTTGTTGTTTGTTGGTATCAGTTATTTTGGTTCATTCTTCTTTTACTTTTGGAGATTTTATATTAAGTTTATTTCAACTATCTAAAATAAATGCAATTTGGCTTTTATTAAGTAAATCATTTTGTTTATACTTTTCTAGTTTATTTGGTAGAGCAATAAATACATCTAGTATTTGAAGTAAGGCATTTCAACCTGTTGATGTAGGATTATTAGTATCAAGTTCTAAAATATTTAATAATTCTTGCTCTCTAATAATTGGCTTGTGTTTAGCCAAGATATCATTAACAAGTCTTTTATAGTTTTTTTTGAAGTTTTGATAATTCATTGATTTTGCTCTATTGTTAAGTTCTATATTTATTTCTTGTGTTGGTGGAACAATAATAATTTTATCTGTTGAAAGAAGTTGCTTATTATCTGTTATATCACTTAATTTTACTAGAACAGTTTGGTGAAGGAATGCTTCAGGAATTTCTATACTTTCAATCCTTGGAAAAAAATCAAATTTTATAGCAATAGTTTTACTATTGTTTCTTGTTTCGAGGTTTGTGTTTGCTAAAACCTTTGTATGATAATTTGATATCTTATTTAAATCTTCATTCATTAATTTAAGTTCATATAATAAGTCTTGGTCATCAGGAGACTTAAGAAGCAATTCATTGTGTTTAGTTATCTTGGTTTCAAGTTCTATTTGAGGTAAAGAAGTGTAATAATCATTAATGTTCTCCTTTAAGTGATTTTCAAAATCTTTAAAGTTATTATACCTTGATGCTATTCTAATCAGTTTCTCTTCCCTTACAATTGGTGTAGTAATATTTGAATTAGAAGAATTTTCAGATACATATAGTTTTCAATATTTAACTAATATATCATATTCTAAAGAATAAGATTTTTCAGGACTAAAAGAATGAACTTTATATAAATATTCCAAAAGGTTTTTACCTTGAGGGCTTAACCAAAAGTTTGTTATATCAGGGTGAGTATCTAACTTTGGATATATTTGAACTTTTCTATTTGTTGCTAACAAGTGTGTATTGTATCTATATTCTTCACTTAGTTTTCACTTATTAAATTCATTGTTATTGTTTGAATTAGGTAAATCATTGAAAGCTTTAAATTTGTTTCAATAATTAGTGTTGTAATCTTTAGCCATTTCATTTAACTTTGTTGTAAAAGTATCAGTTTGTTTAAGATCATCACCAATTAATATAATTTTGAACTTATTTGAAAAATCATTAGGAAGCTTATATGAGTATAATCACAAACCAGATGTTGAAAAGTACGATGGATTTTTAGGGTTTAAACTAATATTGGCTCCTGTTTCAGCACCAAATTCTTGTTTTAACCAATATTTACCACCACCAGTGTATAAAGTTCTGGTTCAACCAGGTTCACTACTTAAACAGTAAAATCTTTTTAATTCAAGATGGTCATTATTTGGAATTGTTAACAAGACGGCTTTAGGTATAACTATGGCTTCTGCAAGAAAACCAAATACTTGTTTATTCTTATCTTCATTAAATATTTTGGGGTCTTGTAAAAAATAAGTGCTTTCAATTTTTTTGTGTTGTTGATTTGACTTTTTGTTTGAATAATTATAAATAGTTCCTGGTAAATCACTTCATTCATTTGTTGCATTAACTCAAACAATTTCTGTTGTGGTTCCAGTAGTAGGGTTTATGTTAGGGTTATACTTTGGGTTCTTTATTTCATTGCCTTCTTCATCTTTCAAAGGTTTGTTATCTTTATCTGTTAAAAAAGGAGAAATTAGAAGTTTTTGTTCTATGTTATTTTCCGGGTCTCAAGCATATCATTTTAAATCTAGTAATGTTGATGAACTATCTTTTATTATGATATTTCTTGTATATTTACTTTCTATTTTATCTGTTAATAGACCATTTATTCCATTTTTTTCATATCTAATTACTTCTATTTTATAAACATTATCACCAAGTGAACCATCATCATTCTTTATGAAAGAAAAATCTTCAAGAGGAATATTTCATTGATGATTAATTAAATCATGTTCCTTATCATTGATTTTAATCTTTATGTTATCTAAATCAGTTCCTATAAGGCTAACTTTAACTTGTGAATAAAATTGATATGTATCTTCATCTGGTTTTTCTTCAATATGGTCACCATTATCTTCTTTAACTTCAAATTCTTGGGTTGTCTTATTTCACTTTTTATACTTTGAACCAGTTGTTTTCAACATTTGTTTTAAGTTTCTTTTCTTAAATCTTTCAGTTGGTATTCAATTTACTTTGACATTTGAAAATAATACTTTTGATGTTTTTTGTTTCCTATAAACATCATAGTATTCTAAAATAATGTCAATCTGGTTAGGTATATTAGAATTATTTTGAGATTTGGATTGCTGTACTTTAATTTTGGAATTAGTTTCAACATTTTTCATATATTCAAACCCAATTGTTGTTTCAACCATATAATTTCTAAATGAAATAATTTTTTCATTTATGTTTTTGGTTATATTTTGTTCCAAATAGTTTCTGAGATAATAATTAATTATTTGCTGATTACTTAATAATTTGTTTTTTTCATCTGCAAGTTTGTTTAATTTACTTAGATATTCAGAACTATCTGATGTATTCTTAATTATTGTATCTAAATCATTATTTAATATGCTATGTGATTCAGTGGGTGAATCTGTAATATCTGATGCTCCAACATCAGTAGGTAAATCAATTGTGTTTGATTTATAGTTTAAAATTTTAGGTAGTTCAATAGTTTTTATTAAATTAGATAATTCTTTATCTCTATTGTTTGGTTGTGGGTCATCAAAAATAACTTTAAAGTTTTTTAAAAAAATGTGCTTTTCATTTGGTGTTGATTTGTCATATAACAAAATGTTAATTGTGTTTTCATCTACTGTTTCATAATCAAATTTCAGTGGATTATTATCACTATTGAATGATTTTATGTAGTCATTTAACTTCATTTTGTTAGTGGTCTTATCAGAATATGAACTGTTGATAGTTGTACCATAGCAGTTATAAAATATTTGTTTTTTTGATTCTGCTTTCTTTTTTCAAGTATTTATATGTGTATTTCAATGGTTAAAGTTATTTGGTGTTATGGTTTTGGTTGTTTCTTCAACATAATCAATTGTTCATTTATATTTATTTAAATAATCATATTTGTTGGGTGATGATGATTTTCAAGTAGAGTCTTTTCATCTTATGACTCACGCTGGGTCAGTGGATAGTATCAATTTAGCACTTATTACTTTTTTATATGGACCTATAAATGGTGCATTTGTAGGAAAGTTAGCGCTATATAAAGTTAATGGTCAATAATCTTGTCCTAAACTAAAGCTTTCACTCAATGGTTTTGAACTTATTTGGTATTGGTTTATAAAATGAAATTTCATATCTCTTGGGTCTGAATCAAAGTGGTATACATACTCTAAAACAGAATCCATATTTCTATATTCATCAAATGTATATGCAGGACAAACTGGTATATTAGCTATTACATTACCAGAAGATGATTTAATTTTAAATCATAAGGATCTGTTGTCTTTTTCATATGTAAAATAAGTGTATTTATCAGATGATAAATATTGATTTGTCTTTTTTCAGGTTGTGAAGGATTTATCAATTTGATAATTGTAGTGGGTTATAGGAATAGATACCGTGTTATAAAACATTTCATCTATTGAACCTTCAAGAGTATAAGTTCCAGGTTCTTTATCTTTTCTTGTTGTTTGGCTTCATTGATAAGGAATGGCTTCAAAATCATTGTTAGACAATGATGATGAAACTCCAAATGGAATGGTTAATAAAGGTAATGAAACCGATGTTAAAACTAAGGTTGGTTTAATTATTTTCTTTTTCATTAATTTCCTTATTATCCTTTACACCAGCACTTTTCATTTCAGCTTGAAATTTAATTATTATCAACTTAATACTTTCTATTACCATTTCATCAAGTGAATCAGTAATAACTACATTTGATAAAGCATAAGAAATTTGGTTTACTTTAAATCCTAATTTTTTCAATGTTTTACTTAATTGTTTTAATTGAGGATTTAGTTCTTCTTTTATTTTTATAAATTCATTCGATATCTCTTTATTTGTTAATTGTTTTTTAGTCATTTAATGTCTCCTTATCTTTAAATATTATTTTTCTTTCAAAGTCATTGTAGTTCATCTTACATCTGATTTTATAACCAGTTGCAGATGAAAAAAGTAATTGACCTTTATGAGCTCTTAATAAATATTCTTGTTCTGGTGCAGTTATAAATTCATTATCATCTTCAACTTTATTTGAAGGATTATAAAGCCTATTAATATGCCTTATGTCATCTCCGGTTTGTTTAAAGATGAAGTTATATTGAATATTTTTAAGGATTGCATTTGTTTTGTTTATTAAGTCTTGACTTAATGCAAAGTCAGCTGGATTTTGAGTGGTTAATGTTATTGAACCATTGTATTTTCTAATAGTTTTTGTGGTTTGGAATAGAAAGTCCAAAGTTGCCATATTATTCTTATCTACAAAGTAATGTGCTTCATCAACTATCAACATTGTTTTAAGTTTAGAAGTATAAAAGTTGTAATTTATCTTTGTTTGGATATAGTTTAGTAATTGATAAAAAGCCAAGTTAAGTGCTGTTGTTGATTTATTATCAGTTAATACTTTTGTATCTATAATAATAAAATCTTTATTAAGGTCAATGTTTGTGTAATTGTTATATGTTTTAGCATATATACCATTATTTAAGAAATTTACAGTTAAATAGTTCTTTAATCTTATTCTCTCCGGTTCATAAATAGGAGCTTCAGATTTATTGAATTTCATGTCTATAATGGTTTCTATTAATTCTGTTATTCTTGGGTATTCATTATTTTCTAATTTTGATATATCCTTATTTAGATTATAAAAGTTATATTTTTTAGAACCATACAGACTTTTCAATGCAGTTATTATTAAGTATTGACTGTCTTGGTTTAATTCTGGATTTAGTATTTTAAATCATTCAATAATTTTGTTTATCTGATTTGATAATAAAACTTCATTTGTTAATGTAGTTTCATTTGTATTATCATCTCTTATAGCCATATTTATTTGTAATGGATTAAGTGCTGTTTTACCGGTTCCTAAATCTATCCAAGAAGCATTGGTGAGTTCAGTTAAATCTCCATACTCTCTTTGTGGATCGATAACAATTATTGAAGCTTTATCATTATAGTAGGAATTAAGCATCAATTTTTTCATTGCTGTTGTTTTACCTGAACCTGAAAGTCCGAAGAAAACACAGTTTGAATTTATGTGGTTATTATTTCTTTTTCAAATGTTCAAGAGTATAGGGTTTGCATTTCTCATGGCTCATATAAAGTTATTTTTGTCATCGTATTCTTCATTAATAAAAGGTCAGCCATATGCTAGATTTCTTGATACCATTTCAGTTTGGTTTTTTGAGTGAAAACTTGGTGTAAAAGTAATCATATTAAGTCCATCAAATTGCTTAAATACCAAATGATTTAAATTACTTTTTAGAGTTGCAATGTTTCTTTTGTTTTGTTTTTCCATTTCCTTTAAGTTCTGTGGTGTAGCACCATAAGAAATAAAATAGAATGATGTATTAAACAATTTTTGACCTTGTGAAAGAGTTAAATCTGAAGTTTCTTCAATGGCTTCTAATTCTAATTGTGCTTTTCTTGTTCTGTATGATGACTTATTATCTAAAACCATATTTGTTTCAGCATTTAAAGCTGACTTATCTATTAATTTTGCATAGTTTTCACTTGGTATTTGATGAATATTTCATATAACAGTTGATTCTGTATTAAATAAATCTTGTATTCAATAATAAGGAATGTCTAGAGCATATTCATCTATTGTTTGTATTGAAAAATAATGGTTGTTATATTTAATGTGTGTGTTATTAATTGTGAGATTATTTGGCGCTAAATATTCATGTGGATTTTTAATTAAATCTTTGTTTTCAAATTTATTTTGATCTGGTACTGCATCAAAAGGACTATAAATGGTTTTGTGAAAATATAATAACTCTAATGAATTTAATTCACAAGGGTTAAGGTTTAAACTGTTTAAGTTATGTAATAATTCACCTTCATAATCATTTAATTGTTGCACTGAACTTGCATAAATTATTACATAATAGCAATCTCTAAATTCCTTTTCAGATAAAGCAGTAAAGTCTTTTTGAGAGGCAAATTGATATTCTTTATAATCTTTAGACATTCCAGGTTTCTTAATATTTTTTGAAATATCTTCTAATATATGATTATAGTCAGTTGGCTCTGTTCTTTTAATGAATGTAATAAAAAATGGTGTTTGGTCTAGAATTTGTAGAAAATGATTAATAAAATTTTCTTTTTCATTTTCGGGTCTATTAACCACATCATAACCTGTAAATTTATATACTTTGTATAACTGTGATGATGATAAATAAACAATATTATTTTTTATTTCTTTTATTCTAATGAGTGATTTTGTGTTTGCTACTTTTGATGAACTTGTATATTTATTGTTTGATAATATGAATTTAATAAGTCTAACAAGTACCAGCCATAATCTTGCACTATGCTTTTTAACATTAATAAATAATGGTAAGAAAAGAATTGTAATTGAGATAAATATTAATGTTGAATATGTTGTATAGTTTTGATTATCTTTTGATATTATTGTAAAACCAATTAATGCACTTATTAGTAAAGTCATTAGGAATACAACTAAATCTCATAAATTAAAGTTTTTATAAATTGTAGTTTTTTGTTTTTTTAAATTTTTTGGTTGTAGCATTTATTCTCCTTAACATATCTATTTCATTTTTGAAATTTTTTTAATTGCTTCATTAAATGTTTTATCTTCTTTTTCTTTTGCTTTCTTTTGTTTATTTTTATTTATTAATTCTTTCTCTTTTTGAGTTGCTGTTTTAGGTTTTGCTTCTCCTTGTTTTATTCAATTTTTTCTCAACTGTGATTGATTCTTTAATGAATCATTATCTGTTTTTCCTAATAATTTTGTCATTTCATTGTATGTTTTCTTTCTATCTTTGTTTCAGGTTCCATCTAGTTTTGCACTTCTTTTTAGATTTTGTAATGTTTTAACATGGTTGAAACTTGCTCCTGTTCTTTTGGCTATAAGTGCTGTGTTTGCACTTCTTAACCCAGACATGACTGAACTACCTGCTTTTCCTGCAAGTGGTTTTATTCCTTTTGAGGCAATTAAACCAGCTCCAGATGTTAAAGCACCAGCAACAGCTCCTGTTGCAAATGTTGCAGCTTTTGAAAGTCCTGGAGCCATTCCTTTGACACTCATGTCTTCTCCAATCATTTTTGAAATAAGTTGTTCCAACGCAAATCCTGCTGCTGTTGAACCAGCTATAATAGCAAGAATAGTTATAAATTTAATTGAAGAATTATCTGATAATGGATTATTTTGAGACATATAATCTATAAGTGGAATGAATAACAAAATGAAAACATTTTGAACTAAAACAATAGAATAAATAGCGAAAGTTTTACTTAAAAACAATTGTTTTCATTCAGAAAATTTTTTTCCGTTGTCTAATAAAATGGTGGCTGATACAAATGGAGCAAGAATAAATAAAAAGTATTGTTCAAATGATTTAATAAAAACAGTAAGAGTTTGCTTAAAGAGTAAAGATAGAACAAAGAATACTGCAAAGAATATTGATGTAAATGCAACAAGTCCCTCACCTCAATTCAATTTTGAATAAGCATTTTTATCTAAAACATCAAAACCTGAAGCATTAATATCTCATTCTTTTCTTATTGTTTCAGTAGGGCAAAGTGATTTATAAATTCTTTCAGCTACATTTAGTTTTCCACCAAGAACCATTTTTAAGAGTATTTCAAATAAATTAAGTAATGATATTGCTAAAAAGAAGATTACTGGTAGTAAAAAAATTAATGCTATTGCGGGGATACTCTTTTTTAATTTACTAAAAAATTCAGCTCTATTTTCACCTGTGGATGACTTGGTAAATTGAATGAGTGATATAAAGAAGAACATAAAAAATAATATAATTGTTAATATTCCCATTGCTATATATGGCTGTGGTACAAGCATATCCTGCAATGAATTAATCTCAGGTTTACCAAAAAGTATAAGGGTTGGTATTTGTTTTACTATTACATTAAATAATTTGAATACTGATTGCAATATTAATAAAGGTAATTTAGCAAATATATGCCAGAACATACTAAATATGCCGTGTATTAAGGAATTAAACATATTATAATCTAACTAAATTTAGCAGTTCTTTTGGTGAGTTATTAACTAATGCTGTGGCTTTATTTGCTAATGTAACTGATACAGCAATTCCAATACCTACTAAAGCAACATTAACTCCTATTAATATTCCTATTGTTATAAGATGAGTTTTCTTTTCTGCTCTTACTTGGTGATCACTGGTTCTTGCATAACCGATAGTGTGTCAAATAGCTAAACCTATTAAAAGTAATAAAACAAGTGAAAGAAATCCTGTTATTACCGATGATAAAATAGGATACAATTGACCTTGAATATCAGTTATTATATTTGTATTTGGTAGCTCTTTTGTTGAATCATCAAATAATTTTGTTGCGAATTCTATCATTGTGCATCTCCTTTCATATATTGTGGGTAATTTGATTTTATGTAGTTTTCAATGTGAGAATGTAGTAATCCAAATTTAGATTTAACTACATAATCAGCTATATCATCTAAATCTTTAATGTTGTTAATTTCGTATTCATAACTAATTAAAGCCTTAAGTAACTCAAGATCATTTTGTTTTTGAAGTCATCTTTTGATTTCAAAATAAGTTAAAGTATTTTTTATTTTTTTAGACATTTGTCTCCTTTATGTTTTAATTATTTGATATATATCTATATTTTATTTTCATTAATATTTACAATTTTTAAATATTAATTCCTTTACTTAATATGACATTAAGTGATTAAAAAGATTTTGAAACCTTGTTTATTATTTTAATATTTGTTTTTCTAGATAATATGTTGTTGTATATGTATATTTGTTTTTAGCGTTTATGCAATCATCAAATGAAGATAAAACTTTTTGTTTAGATTCATCTAACAATTTTGGTAATTCCATAAAGTTCTCAAGAGAAATATATGGAATAAAATCATCTTGCTTTATAACAAAAACACTTCTATAAACAGGTGCTAATCTGATAAAGTCATAATATTGAAACTCCAATAGATTATTATTGTTGTAATGTGGTTTCTTATCAATTGGTAATAAGTAAAAATGCTTATCAGGTGCTGGAAAGACAAATAATAAATTTCCAAGTTTTAGTTTATATTCAGATTTATTAATTTTATCTATTAATTCTTGTTTAACTTTGATTATTTCACCATATGGAAAATTCTTTATTTTATTTGATTTGACTATTTTTTTTAATTGCTTTATTAATGAATTATTTTTTGGTTTATAAGTTATTCTTAATTTCATTTTCAACTTGATTTATCTTATCAAGTTTGCAAATTCCAACAGATATTGCATTAATACCTTGCTTAGGAATTTGTAGAGATAAATTAGAACTTTGCAATGAACGCAATACTTTGTTAGATTTTAAGCCTGAATTAATTCAATAATTTGAAGCTATAATTAAATAGCCAGGTTCTACAATCATTCAATATTCCAATCACTTGGACTTAGTTGTTTTTGCTTTAAAACTATTCACCTTGTTTATAGGCCTAAAAGTTTCATTTTGTTTTTTCAAATAGTTTTCTAAAAGTATATTTGTTATCTTTTTTAATAATGTTTTATTGTTGATTTTTGTAGGTGTAATATCTTGATTTGGGAATTCTCAAGTGAATAATAAATCAAAATTTCCTTGTATTAAATCTTGTTTTTTTATTTTAGTCATTTCATTCTCCTTTAAGTTGTTGGTCTTGGTATCATATTTAACAATATTGGTAGTTTATTATTTCATGGTTCTAATACTTCAATTTCTTTCATAAGAACTTGGTATTCAGAATGTGGAGTAATTTCATAGTAATTTATTTCTTGTTCTCCATTATTCGTTATGTGATTAAAGAATTTAGCACTATTTATTTTAATCATGTAATTAAAATCAACAAATTCCTTAGGATTATCAGGGCTTGAAAGGGCTCTTTCAATTTCAATAATCTCTTTTGAATCATCTTTTTCATTGCAAACATTAAACAAATAACAAACATTTTTTTGTTTAGAATTACAATTACTTTATTAGTAAGTTGTAAGTTTGCTTTTTTATTTATGGTTTCTATTAGATTTGATTCTTTAGGAATTTCTATAATAGATAAAATTGGTATTATGTTTTTGTTTTTTGCAGCCATCTGCTTCCTTTACTATTCTTGTTTGTTTAATTATCTGTTTCAAATAATTTTGGTTGTTAATTTGATTTGTCTTATTTTGGTAGTTTGTTAGTAATATTGCTTTGCTCTTGTGGTTCTCAGTCCATTTGAGCTGAGTCTATAAATTGATTATTGGATTCTGGTGGTAAATTAAATTCTTCTACATTATCAAAAATTGAAGTTTCATCAATTTCTTTAAGACTTAAACAATTAAATGCTTTCACAATAAAGCCATATTTTTTAATTGTTGTATCACTATTTTCTATAGTCTTAAAATATGATGTAAATGCTGCTTCAATTGCAACAATACTTCTCGGTTTTGCTTCTGAAATGTTTCTTGCTAAGTGTCCCCAAGCAATGCAAGGAACAAAATCAACAATGTTTTTGTTATAACCTTTTGTTATAACTTCTAAATTAAAATTTACATAGTCAGCTCCATTAGTTGCTATTTTTAATTTAATGTTCTTTGGTAAAATACCTAAAAAGATTGATTTATTAATCATTTTTGCCTTCTTTCTCATTTTTTGCTATTTGATTTGTTAAAGGGAAACTATCAAGTAATTCATTTCTAATTTTGGTTCTTAAATTTTCTATAATATGAGAATCCATTTTTATTCTTTCTCTTGTAGCTCAATAATTTTCAAATTCAATATCTTTTAATTTTGGGTTATCTCTGTTTGGTGGGAAAATAATAAGAAATTTAATATAAATTGGTAATTTTTTCTTACTGAATGTTTGAGAAATTTGTTTTAATATCTTTATTTGATCTGCTAAGGTTAGCGAAGCTGCAATTGCTTCTTTTTCATCTTGGTGCAAGTCAACCATTCTCTTAAACGCTTCTGTTGAGATTGAGAAAACAGAGTTTACATAAAGTTGTTTTCTAATCCTTGCTTTACTATTAAATATTTGATTAGATTTAACTGGGTTTTTAGGAACTCTTGGTGAGAATTTAATAGGTATAAAGTAAGTTGTTCCTTTTTCTTCACCTATTACTAAAACACTTGAATTTTGAAGGAAAAGTTCACTTGTTTGTCCATTGTGTTTCATAACTATTGTTTGAGTAAATGTTTGATTTATTTTTTCTAATGTTTTTGGTATTCATGAAACTTGTTTTGGTGCTCCATAAGTATTTTCGTTAGTAATATCTTTTTCTATAATGTTATTTATAGCCAAAAGACTTTTGTTGTTTAATCTCAATATTTTATAAATTGGGATGTTTTGTGCTTGTTTTGATGGTAATTCAGGGTCAAAAACAATTAAATCTTTGCTCTTGCTACCACTTAAAATATTTTCAATGTTATCCATTGTTTGTCTCCTTTTGTAGTTTTTTAATTTTTGTTTTAAGTATGTTAAATTCAGCTTGTGCTTGAATCTTTATTGGTTCAGGGAATATATTTTTTGGATAATAATCATTAATATATTCACCTGTAAATTTAAGATTATTTAGTTTAAAGATTTTCTCTAAAATAAGCTCATCTCTTAAATGGTTATTTCTATAATTTTGGTAATATAATTCACCAGTAATAGTTAAATAATTAATTAAATGTTCTACTTCATTGCTTACTAATTCAGCAAAATAGTCATCAATTAATCAGCATATTTTTTTATTTATCTCTAAATTTTCTGGGTAGCCAGGTATTTCAGCTAATTCATTTATTTCATTTGGTGAAAACTCAAGATATTCAAGATATTTATTAATAATTCTATGTGGGTTATATTCTAATGAATATGCAACTGATTCAATGTGATTAATATTATTGTTTGTATCGATATCCTTAAAATACTTTGCATATTCTTTAATATTTTTTTTGGGCATATAAATTTTTCTCTTTCTTAATTTGTTTTGTTATCAATAAGATTCAACATACTAATTGAAGTTATCAAGTTTGCTCCTTGTTTAATAAGCATATTATTTCCATCATCAATTTCTATACCAGGAAAACAATCAACTTCTTTTCCTATATTCATAAAACAACCAGCAAGGTTAAAAATTTTGCTTTCTTTTTTAGATGAAAATACTATAAGTTCATTAGCTAATGCTGCTAATAGTAAATTTCTTTCCTTAAAACTTATTATTTTAGGTTTTGTAAGTGGTGGATATTGTGATATCCATAAATCATTGTCAACTTCATTATTTTTGTTTAATTCATCATTTCAACAAAATCCATTTGCAAAAATTCTTATTATTGGTTTATTAAATTTTTTATATTCATCAACAATTCTTTCATCAAAACCTTTGAAGCCATTTGTAATTAATTGAATATTTTTAATAGCAACATCCTTATTAATTATGAAATGTGCTAAAGATTTTTTATTAACAAGATCTCCTGTCAAACAGTAAATATTTTTCTTTTTAATTAATTCATAATCACCTTTGTAAAATAATACATATGGTGGATATTTATAAATTAATAACTTGTCTGGATAGCCTGAATCAATAAAAGTTATATATTTAATGTCTTTTTGTTTTAAGTATTCCTTAATTTCTTTAAGTTTTTCATTATCAATTGGAATGGTATTTTTTATAGACATAAATACCTTGAAATTGTCCCCGTTATTTAATCATGAGTAGTAAAGTAAATAATCATTCATTATTTTTCTCCTTTTGTTGTTTTTATTGCGCTTCCAGCGCAGCAATCAAGTTAGATTTAGAGAATTGCTAAGTTATAACAAAGTCATATCTATTAGTAAAGTGGGTGATTGAAAGTTTTTTTATAGAAGAGAATGAGATGTTTTTTTAAATCCCTTACCACACCTAACCACTATCTTAGGTGCTAAACCACCATAATATGTTTCCATAAGGTTTGTTAGCATTCTTCTATTTTTTATATCTTTATCAATGTTGTTATTAAATATAGGCTACTTGTTAGCCCAGTTGATAATTACTTTCTTTCAATAACATTCCTATTTGTAAATTGTGTTGGTTCAGGAGTAAGGTGTGAATATTTTCCTGTAAGTTTAATCCCTTTTTTTCTTGCTTCATTTTGAAGGTATATCTCAAAACTTGACTTGATTAAGGACCTATCTTTTTCATCACCATCTAGAGGCTTAGGTATGCCTGTTGGCACTTCCTTATAAATTCCCTTTGCTTCTAACTTGTAGTAATTAGCAATTGCATGGTGGAACTTTGGTGTTATTGATGTTTGAAAGTATTCTTTTATATTTAATATTAGTTTTTCATCAAATGGTATCATTACACTGTCAAATATTGTTATGCAGTTATATTGGGTTGCTGTATCATTAATGTGATCAGCTTCTATTTCTTGTAATAAACTATTTTGCATCTTCTTATCTGGGTTTCTTTTGTATTTAATAATGAAGTCATAGAAATCCTTGTGATATTCCTTAAAGTACTGCATTATAGGTAATTTAAGCACAGCAGAAATGTTTTGTTGATATAAAATATTTGCTATAAAATGTGTTTTAAATTTGCTTCTAGACCAAGGTTGTTTTTTGGTCATAAAGTTATGTCTAAAATTCGGATTATTAATTAATTTATTTAATAAATTATCATAAAAACCTTCATTTTTAAATAACTTTGCAAATTCTTCATCAGCACCTTTTTCTTTAAAAAAGGCATTAGTAAAAAGGATTACCTGGCTTGATTTTAAATCAAGTTCAATAACCATTTTGTTGTCTATCAATACAGTTTGTCTCATTAATTTAGGCATTGATGTAAATAATGAGTATCTTCTTTTCTTAATTCCTATTGTGTGGTATTTGAATGAATTGGTACCAGAAATTTGATCTAACTTTCTTAGGTTAATTAATCAACTATCTAATCTTCTATTGATTACTCTATAATCAGAATAAGCCAAATCTATTAATTCTTCAAATGTTTTAAAGTTCTTAATACCCTCAAATTTTTTGTTAAATGTTTTAAGCATTAGCTTTTCATCATATGATATTGTTCCAATTGTTTGTGTACAAACAGTTCTCTTCTTTGATGTAGAAATAATTTTGTGTTTCTTATCAAGGTTAAAGGTCATAATAGTATCTATATATCAGTCAGGAGTAAAGTAAATATACTTTGTTCTTCCCATTCTTCCATAGAAACCTTCTGAAATATAGTGTTTGCTTCTAAAAATTAATTTTCTTTCAATAAAAAAATCTAGTAAATCTAAGTAAGATAATTTAGAACTTTTATATTTATTAAATTTCTTTGAAGAAATAGAACATTTAGATACTAATAATCTTTTTTCTTTTTGCTTTCCTTTAACTTTATTGTTTATATTTTTTTCAGCAAGTCAATATAAAAGTGCACCAAATTCAAGTAATTTGGTTTTTTTCTTTTCATCTAAATCACTATTTTCGATTATTTTATAAATATGCAATGGTAGTTTAGCTTTAGTCATTTTCTTGCCTTTCAGAGCAAATAAAAAAACAATTGGTTTTCCAATTGCTATCACACATTTTGTTTTAATCATTCTAAATATTAAATATTCTAAATATAAATATCTAAATATTAAATATTATAAAAAATGTAAATTATTTAATTTCTATAATAAAAATAAAGATGATTTTTCTAGAAATTAAATTGACTTAGTAAATAGATTTTATTCAATTTACTAATATATTACTTAAAAGTTGTATATAATAAAACTATGAAAACATCAGACAAATTAATAATGACTTTTTTAACTATTGCAACCTTTGGTTTAATATGAATTAAATGAAATAAAGATAAAAAACATTCAAAAAATACAATTTATCAAGTAAATAAAATACCTTGTGATGCAAACAAAATAATTGAGTATGTAGGTAATGGAAATATTACTGGTTTAAGCAAAACTTCAACAAGATTAATTATCGGAATTAAGGACCCTAATGAAATCAAACAAGAAGAATTAAAAAATTTAAAAGGTGTTAGTGGATTATTTATTTCATCAAAAACTATTTCATTAATTTTTGGCGAATACACAAGCGCTATCCTAGAAGAACTTAAAAAAATCAGAGGTTAGAATGAAAACAATAGATGAAAGATATAAAGCAATTTTAGATAATTTATTGGAGGTTACAAGTAATGATCCTTCAATTTTTACTACAATAAATAATAGGCATTTTTTTGATGTTTATAAGTTATTTAATCCAACACATTTTGAAACAATTTACAAAAACAAAGTTTTTGAAATCCCTATAATTGAAACTTCTTTACTAAAACTTGTTGGTCTTGTAGAAAAGGCGGAAACAAAAGAAGAATTAGAAAATTTATTGAAAGAAAATGAATATATTATAAGTGATTATAACGCTAGAATGCTTAATAATAATTTTGCAGAAACAAAGACTAAAATAAGAGAGTCTATTAATGCAAGTTTTCAAAAATCAACTATTAAATGAAAACTTCTTTTAAGCAAAGCAAATGAAATTAACGATGAGATTAATATATGACCACTTCATCTTTCATTTATGTATGTATCCTTAGTTTTGGATGATAACAAGGTAATTTATGCCCCTTTATTTTTTAAAGAAGTTTTCATAAAATTTAGAAACGGAATACCTAATTTAATAAGTAATGGTGAGATTCACCTAAATGAAAAATTAATTTTTATTTTAAATAATCAAGGTTTTAACTTTTCTATAGATTTTGATATATCAAACTATAGCATAGATGAATTAGTTAAAAAATTAAGTGTAGAATGGAATACATATTATCCAGAAATTCTTAACAATATTGGTAGTGTTTTTGATAAAAAAACTAATGAAACCATTTTAAATCAATCTCTTCAATTTCATACCGGAATTGTTCTTGGAACATTTTTACCAGCCGGAGGATATAGCAGAAATAGAATGAAAGAAATAATTGATAACGATGAAATCGATGACATTATTAGCGTAGATTTTAATAAAAACACATATAAAAATAAAGTTAAAAATTCAATTTTTAGTAAGGATTTAGCTCTATTTAAAATTACTCCAACCAACTACTCACAAGATAAAGCAATAATATCATCATTATGTCAAAATACCATAATATGAGGTCCGCCGGGAACTGGAAAATCTCAAACAATTGTTAATATATTAACAAATGTTTTAGTATATGGAAAAAGTGCAATAGTGGCATCACAAAAAAAAGCTGCTTTAGAAGTTATTAGAAATAGATTAGGATCTTTAAGTTGTTTTGGACTATTTATTTTAACATCAAAAGACATGAAAAAAAGATCATTTTTTGCTCCAATTAAACAGTATTTAGACTTTTTAGAAAACTATGATAATGAAGTAAAAATTGATTATTTAAAAATAATAACAGACAAGGAAAAATTATGAGTTGATACACTTGTTGAAATTCAAAACAATGAAAAAGCAAATGAAATTATTCAAGCATATTTTTACTTATACAATAACATTGATAAATTGGAAGATGAACAAATTAAATTTATTTTATCTCTACCAAAGAATATTATTTATCCAGAAACAAACATTGAAAAAAGAATGGATAAAGTACTCATTAAAATCAATAAAGTATTTCCTCTTCCATTTCTAAAACGTTATAAATCAATTAAATTACTAGGTGTAGAAATCAATAAAAACTTAAATGATTTCAAAGCAAATCTTGCAGAATTAGTTCGTGCTTTTAGAAATTTAGATACATATGATATTGAATGATTAAATAAAATATTTGATCTCATGCCTAACTATGATTTAGCATCAATATCTAATGAAGAAATGATAAAAAATATAGCAGCATCAAGAATTATCAATAAGATAAAAGTTTTTGATAAAGCAATGACAAGAAGATATAGAGAATTTGCTTCATCAGTAAGAATAGGAAATTTAGAACCTTATAAATTCGTTAAAGAATATGCAGATATGATTAAAGTTCTGTTCCCAATTATAATTGCAACACCAGACACCGATTTAAGTAAATGAAATAAGAATGAATTTGATTTTGGAATAATGGATGAATCATCACAAATATTTATTGAAAAAGGACTTCCAATTTTATATCTTTCAAACATAAAAATTCTTGCCGGTGATGATAAACAAATGAAACCTTCAAATTGATTTGGTACAAGAAGTACAGACGATTCTATTTTTGGAAACGTTGAATCTTTACTCGATTATGCAACGTCTCTTGGTGTATATAATATACTATTAGATAAAAACTATAGATCAAATTACGCATCATTAATGACTTTTTCAAGTAAATATTTTTATAATTCAAGCCTTGATGTTATTGATATTGCAACCGCTATAAAAGACAGTGCAATTGAAGTGATACAAGTTGATGGTGAATGATTGGATAATAAAAATATTAAAGAAGCTAAAAAAGCTCTTGAATTATGTAATGGATATATTGATAAATACAAAAAAATTATTTTACTTGCCTTTAATGCAAAACAACGTGAGTATTTAACGGATTTAATTTATGAAGCATATCCTAAGTTAGAAGCTGCCATTAACGAAAGAAGATTAATGCTAAGAAATATTGAAAATATTCAGGGAGATGAAGCTGATTTAGTTATTTGTACAATTGCATATGATAAAAACTCTAAAATCAACTCTACATATGTAGGTCGCTCTGGAGGAATGAACGCACTAAACGTTGCAATTTCAAGAGCAAAAGATAAGATGATAGTTATTAAAACAATTAAATCAGAGGATGTAAGTAATTTAACAAATAGTGAAGATACAAAGATTTTTAAGGAATGATTAAAGTTCCTTGAACTGGATGAAAACCAAAGAAAAACTATTTCAGTAGTTAATGCTAATTATAATGAAGAAGACGAATTAAAAATAATTAAAAATCACTCAGAACTTGAACAAAATTTGCTTGATTATCTTGATAATATTATAAAATTAAATCCTTCTATAAAATACATAAAAGACTATACCATAGGAACATTGAACATTGATATAGCAACATTTATTGATGATAAAATTTATAAATGTTTTATATTTGATGAATTTGAGTATGAAAATGACTATGAAGCTTTTGTAATTTTAAAAGATAAATTAAACTTCTTAAGATCAAAAAAATACGACATGATAATTCTTAATAGTATTAATTGATTAAGAGATAAAAATAAAATAGATGAACATTACTCACAAGAAAGTATTGATATGTTTAAAGAACAATACAATCAAATGATTGAAAATGAAAAAATAGATCTTTTAAATTATAAACATACTAAAGAAGTAGAACTCAAAGATGAAAATCAAGATGCTAACGAAGAATTTGATGATGATATAAATAATAATCAAATAGTAACTAAGGAACAATTCATAAAAGAACTTACTAAAGAAATCAATATTATAGAGGCTCTTGAAGGAGATATTCAAAATGAAACTGAATAATTTTTTCAAACTTTGTTCTTCTGATGTTAAGTTAAAAATTATGATTCATTTGTATTCATGTGATAAAAATGAATGTGATGTAAATGAATTTGTAAGATTATTTAATGAAAAACAAGCAAATATTTCAAAACACTTTATGGATCTAAGAAAGAACAAAGTTGTAACAACTAAAAAAACAGCACAAAATGTATTTTATAAAATGTCAAATACATTTAAAAATCAATTTAATGATTACTTACATTTAATGTCTCATGATCATTGCTATAAAGATTTTTCTTGTTCTTGTTCATCAATAACAAACAATGAAGATCAACATTGTGTACATGATTGTTGTGTTGAAAAATAGTATTATTTCAAGTAGGTTATACCTACTTTTTTTTACACAAAATTATTAAAAAACAAAACTAAGTTTAAAACTATAAATAATAATCAAAAAATACAACTTTTTAGCAAAAATTATCCAATAAATTTTGCCCAATTTGAAATTTTATATTAAAATTAATAACAAATTTTTTAAAACATAGCAAATAATGAAAAAAAAGATATAAAATATTGTTTTTTACAATTAGCATATCTTAAAAATTAATATTTTGGTTATATTTATATAGCAAAACATAGATAAAGCGAGGAAAAATGAAAATTAGTAAAAAAACTAAAACAATTTTTATAACACAAACAATATCATTAAGTGCGGTTTTGGCTGCTAGTGCAGTATCAATAAGTGCAGAAAATAATAATGAATCTGGAAATACAAACAAACCCTATAATGAACAACTTATTGAAATAATTGATAAATGATACAAAGAAGATTTAAGTGAATATGATTACGAAGAAGCAAAAAATTATAAAATAAGATTAAAAAATATTGAATATAATGAATTGCAAAATGAAATAACAAAAGAAAAATATGATGAATTACATGCTAAACTACTCAAATTAAAGTCGGATCTTGAAAAAATACGTTATAAGACAACTGTTTTAGAAAAAATAAAAAATCTTATTGAAAGTGCAGAAAAAGATTATGCAATAAAATCTATAGATTCTAAAATAACTTTTTATAAACAAGAATTAACTAAAATAAAAGAAGGTGTGGAAAAGTTCACTGGCGTTTATAATATGGCAGAAGATTCAAAAACTCAGATCTTAATAACCAAAGCAAAAAACGATGTAGAGAACTTTCTTGTTGAATTAACAGAGTATAGAAACAATGTTAAATCTTCTCTAGTTGGAAAAAATCATTTATCAGAAAATAGTGTTAAAAGCTTCGAAAATAGTGTTGATACAATATTTGAAAGATTTAACTATAATCCCTTAATAACAAAATTGTTATATGAAGAATATGTAAAAACCATTGAAACTTTAAAAGAAAATATTGATACTTATAAGGAAAAGATGGCAGAAATATTTAAAAGTGCAATAGAAAACAATAATAACTATCCTGATAAAAATACTGAATTAACCTTATGAACTGATATGGAACTTAAGAAAATACTTGCCGAATTTAATAATGAAATATCAGAACAGTTTACAAAAGAGAAGATTGATATTTATGATAAAAAAATAGATGATGTGTTTTTCAAAGGGAAAGTAAAGTTAATACAAGAACTATGTGCAGAAGTTGAGTCTAAAGATTTCTTAAAAATATATACTCCAGAAAGCCAAACTAAGTTTCTAGAAGCTATTAACGATATAAAGAACAATCCAGCAAAAATGCCTACAAAACGACTTTATTTGAGTGCTAGAAGTAATATTCGTCAAGCCATTAATAATAATAGACATTTTCTTGAAGGATGTAAATTAAAAATTACTAGAAAAATTAAATATAATGAGGAGAAAAAAAATCCTCATTATGTTAAAGAAAAAGCACAAAAAGCACAAAAAATGTTAATCGAATTAAAAACAAGAGTTGATTCGCTAAAGGAAAATGAATATTTTGAAGATTCATATATTGAAGATTTAAAAATAATTAAAGAAATAGAAGAATTATTTATCTATTATAGAGATCAAGCAATTTTAGATTTAGAAAACGCTAAAACATTTTTAAGTGGAGTTACTAGAGAATTTACAAAAGAGTATTTTTTATCCGTTATAAATAAAAGAATATCATCATTAAAAACTAACGATATTGGTGAGGACAGTTATCAAAATGAAGTATGATATCTAAAAGAACAAATAGTAAAGAACATAAAAAATGAAATTGAAAATCAGACATTTCTAAAAAACTTTATTAAAACAATTAATTTTGATAACTATTCAAAGGAAGAAGAAGAAAAGTTTAACAAACTTGTAAAAGATTACAACAACCTATACGATACAACAACTATTCCTGGACCTGAATCCTTTCAAAATAGTATAAAGGAATTTTTAAGTGAGACAATAAGTAACAGAGATAGAATTATAGAATACCTTAACAAAAAAGTTCTTGCAATATACACTAGAATTAAATCTTATTCAAAAATAGTTCAAAACAGATTTGAAACAGCAAGACAAGTACTTGTTAGAAAAATTTTTATACCTAAAAATATTACAAGACAAGAATATAATAATTTAGAAATTGAAGTTAATAATTTAGAAAAAATATTAACCAACTCATCCGAACCTAATGATGTTGAGTTATATCTAGAATTAATCAATCTCGATATATATACAGAATTTAGTACAAATGTTTTTGTATCAAAAGTATTAGAAATCAGAAAAAAACTTTTACTTGAAGAAAATAAAGTTCCTGATAAGTTAGCAGAAATCAAAAATGAAGTTAAAGAACTTGAAAAAGAACTTGTGTACAATAAAAAAGAACTACTTGATGAATTAAATAAATTTGAAACATTCATAAATGATACTTCAGATTATGTTAGACCCGATTCTATTACCCTAGCAAGATTAGAAGCTGACAAACTTAAAGATTTAATAAACGAAAACGAAAATGCCTTTTATACAAAGAATGTTCAAAGAACATGATTAATAAAAATTGGTGACCTTAAAAAAATACTTATATATAATAAAGCGTTTTTAAAAGAAGAACTTAAGAAATTATTGAATGAATATAATAAACTAAAACCTACATTAGATAGTACGATTAATGAAACATTTAAGATTAAATATGACTATATCGATAACAATATAAATAAAGAGACAAATATAGGTAGCATTAAGTTTGATGAATACATAAAGGAAATTGATAAACTTTATGAATATTTCATTGATTATAAAACAAAATTACTAAATCAAATTAAAACTACTTTGGATGCTAATTATGATATTTATACAGAAGAATCGGTTAATGACTTAAATAAATACCTTGTAAGTTTAAACTCGAAAATCACAGTATTAGATTTTGTTTCAAAGAAAACTTGTGAAACAAATATTATTGAAATCAATGAAAAAGTAAAAAATTCATTAATAAAAAATAAAGATGCTATCAATAATTATTTAACATCGATAAATACAACCATTGAAAACGAAAAAGATTATTACACACCTGAATCGTTGAGTTTATTTATAAAAGAAACCGCTAATATATCAACCAATATCAATAAAAATGATGAAGTTTCAAGAGTTAAATACAAAACATTTAAAAATGAGATAGATAAATCATTAGAGCTACTCAAAAAATACAAAAATATTCTTCTAGAAACAATAGAATCTATGAAAGTTCAAGATGAAAGTAAATATACTAAAGAATCTATAGACAAGATGATTATAGAACTAGAGAAAATCAATACACAAGTTTTCTCAATGGATAAAATTAGTAGTAAAGAATATCAAGATTTTGATAGCAAAATTAGAGATTTATTAAAAATATTAGAATGAAAAATCAATTCAAAAGACGATTTATTACTATATATTAATAGTATTAACTTAGATATTTATACGGTTTCTAGTACAAATGAATTCAATGAGAAAATAGTTATTATTAAAAACAAATTGAATCTTGATGAAAATAACAATATTGAAAAATTAAAATCTATCAAAACAGAAGTTAGTCTATTAAAAGAAAAATTAGTACTTAATCAAAAAGAACTATTGGATAATCTAAATGTAAAAAGAAATGAAATAACTCTCGATGAGCAATACTATACATCAGAATCATTTAATAACGTAGAAAACGAATTCATTAAATTGCAAGATGATATCAATAAAAAAGGTAAATATTACTTTACAAAAGATAAACAACAACCACTTCTCGAAAAAATAAATAATATTAGCAAAAAATTAATCTCTAATAAAAACTTTTTGGTTCAAGAACTTGAAAAATTAAATGAGGAATTTAAAAAACAAGAAGCTAAATTAGATGCAAATATAAAAAACTTATATAAGACCGGTTATAATGTTCTAGAACCAAAGATCAACCACGAAGAGAAATTTAACAGAATACAAACTAATGAATACAAACTAAAAATTGATGAATTGTATGATTTATTTATGAATTTTAAGGAACAATTATTATTAGAAATTAAAAAAGCATTAGAAAGTGATTATGATATTTTCTCAGAAGAATCATTTAATGAATTAAATAAATACTTAAACACTTACAATGAAATAATCAAATCTAAGGATCACATTTCTAAAAAATCTTATGACGATTCAATTAAGGATATTAACAAAAGTGTTCAAAATCTTTTAATAAGAAACAAGGAAAATATCATCAAACACTTTAATGAAACAACATTATTAGTAGAAAATGAAAAAGATTTTTATACAAACGATTCACTTCAAACATTCAAGAATGAAGTTAAGATAATTTCAGAAAATATTGAAAATAAAGATGAATTAACAAGAAGTGAATTCAAAACATATAAACAAAGAATTGATAACAGTTTAAACTTGCTAAAAAGATTTAAAGATATTCTACTTAAAACAATTTCATCAATGAGAACTCAAGATGAAAGTAAATTTACTAAAACATCTATAGAAAAGATGATTATGCAATTAAATAAAATCAATAATCAAGTAAATGACCACGAAAAAATAAACAATTCTCAATACAATGATTATGATAAAAAATTGAGAGATTTATCAAAACTATTATTAACATATAAAGATCAATTATTAGATGATATTGAAAAACTAAAATCTGATAAGAAAGAGAATGATTATAAGAAAAAAGCTTTTCAAAAATTTACTAAACATATTAACAAAAAAGAAAGTCAAATAAGAAAATTGGGAGACTTAACACCTTCATCTTATATTGATGAAAAAACTTCTTTAGATAAAATTGCTAATATGCTTAACGATGGTGCTGGTACACCTAAAAATGCTTTACTTGCATTTTCGATGTTAAGTACAATTGGTGCTATAATCACATTAATATTAATGATTATCAAAAAGAAAACAAAACATTAATTATAAAATATGTAAACAAAGTCAAAGTAAACGACTTTGTTTTTTATAATTTTTATGCTTATAATAATAATGTAATACAATATAAATAAGTATTATATAAGAAGAAAAAATGACTAAAAAAGTGTTAATTAATCAAATTAACTAATGCAACAAGGAATATTTCAATGAAGATTAAAAACGGATTTAAGAAAATAATTAGTAATGTTGAAAGCAAACTTTTTGATAGTTTTTACTTTATAGACGACAATTAAGATCAATAATATAAAACCAGGAAAAGATCCCGGTTTTATATTTTGATTTTTAAAATTTTGTCATCAAATGAAATACTTTGACTTCTTTTTTTTACCTTTGTTTAAGGCTTTTTAGTTTTTTCATTATTTCTTATATATCATATTTTTATTAGTTAAATTTATCGATATTTTTATAATATTTAACTAATATTAATCATTCAGACAATGTGGTAATTATGCTTAAAAATAAAATTATTGAATTTATAATATAAGAGTTAAATATTTCTTTATCATAAATTACAAAATAAATTACATTAATTAAGCTAACTGAAATTAACAGTATCGAAAATACAATAAGACTTACTAATGAAAATATTTTATATCAGAATAATCTATATTTCCCATCTAGTGAGCAATAAATATTTATCGCTAAATAAATCATTATTACACTAATTATGATTGCTATTATCGAACCAACTAGATTTTGCAATATTAAATTAACAATGAAAAATATTACAAATATAGAAGATGAAATTACATTGAACATTATAGGCCATAAATCTTTTTTACTGTTTTTAGTCTTCATATGATTCCTTTAAGATTTGTAGAATAATGATATTTCTAATATCAACTTTAACTTCTTTTTCTTTTGCTTCTATTTTAAATAGAACAAAAAGATTTGATAAATTATTTTTTTTCATTTCTGTTAATTCATTTTTATAATAATTAAAATAATTATCATAATTAATTTTTACATTTAAATTTTTGATATCCGAGTAATCTAAAACAATTTTTTTGTCAACTAATGATAAGACGCTTTTATCTCACGAACCCGATATTCTATTTATAGATTTATTAAATTGTAAAAATTTTTGTGATGAAGTTAACTTTTTAGTTATTAATTCTAGTCACAAGAATACTTCATGCATATTTTTTTGTTTTCATTGATAATCTTTTAAAAAATTGTTTAGTTTTAAAATAGTATCTTCATCATATAAATTGAATAATTTGCTTTGATTAATTAACATTTCAAAGAATGAATTAGATAAGATTAATAACTCAAAATTTTCATAAAATTTCTTGAAACTAAATACACGTTTTTTTGATAAAAGAAACGCAATATCAGCCAATGTATTATTCATTTTTTTAATGATTAAATCATTGTTAAAGTCTTTATTTACCTGAAGAATTTTAAAGAATTGAGAATACTTCATAGCCAACATTCAATAGTAATTAGGAATATTAACATCATTATAATTACAATATGACTTTTTAGTGATTGTTTTAACATTTAACACTTCAATTGGATGATTAGTATACTTGCCTTTTCCTAAATTTAAATTATTACTTTCAAAGGTAAAATTTTCAAATTTTAATTTTTCTGTATCTAGCCTTTTATTAGAATTACCTAAGAAATCAATATCATTAAACTCTCTATAATAATCTTTATATTTATACGCAATAGAACAACTACCTTGTAAAACAAGATTATTTGAATTCATGAATTTAATAAACTTAACTAAGTCAGTTTTAAATACATTTTTATTGACTTTTAAATCGGTTATGTTTGAGTATTGAAACTTAATAAAGTAATAACATTTTAATCACTTTATTCCTTTAAAAATATTTTTTTGATATTGATATTGAACTCCTAGAATAGTTATATTAATAAGTATCAATCAAATTAATGGAATTACTATAATGGAAAAAATAATACAACTATTTAAAATGAATTTGATAGTTTTACTATATGACTCTTCGTTTTTATATGAATAAATAATCAATGCAACACAAAGCATTATGAAAAATACAACAAATAATGAAGATACAATTACTTCAAAATGTATTCTATTTCTCTTTATATTATTTAATTGTTTAAATTTGTTTTCTGTTTTATTGTTTAGTAGCATATGTTTGGTAAAGTTCCTCAATCATTTTTATTATCATATTCCATTTTTAATTTTGTTGCTTTGAGATATAACTCTGTAATGTAATTTCTAAATTTTCTAACATCCCATTTAATTGTAAATTTAGTTCATATGTTAATTCCAAAATCTAAATTACAAATATTATCATAAGACTTTTTTACAATATTATCAATTACATCAATATCATATTTACCTTTATGAAAAGCACTACCAATATTTTCTAATGAATTTATAACTCCGTCAACAAATTTTAATACCGTATTATTTCCATAATTATTTATTGCTTTAATTATCTCACCAACACCAGCTATTATAGTAGCTGATTGATCTACAAAATCATTCCCTGTATTAATGCCAGACATAGCATCAGACAATCACTGACCACTCGTTAGAAAAGCCTCATCAAAAGCAACTTTAAATATTGATCTTCAAGCTTTAAATGAATATATATTGTTTCGTATTCTTCAATTATATGATTTTATCATACCATTTCATTCATCATCAGTAATAAAATCTCCAAGCGACATTTGCTGACTATTGCTCATAAGAATAACTTGTCGATTATTAATTTCGCTTTCAATAACGTTTGTGTTAAATGTTTTTGTTTTCAATATTTTTTCATCAATCCATTTTAAAACCTGGTTGATATCTTCGTTTAACTTTTTATTTATTAATAAATATGAAGCTAAATCACTATGATTTTTTTTGTATTTATTAATAAATAAAAAGTCATCTTTAACCAAATTATTTTTTTGCAATAATTTTTTATATAAAACGTTGTTTTCAAAATTAAAAACAAAATTTATTTTTTCATCAATTTCTTGATTTTTTACTATGTTTTGATTATTTATCATCATTCTCCTATAGTATTAATACTATAATAAGTATATATAAATTTAAGTTATATTATTAAATTAAATAAAAATATAAATTGATTATATAAATAAGTAGTGAATTTTATACTTACAAAAACTTTCATACAATCTTAATAGAAATAACCACTAATCATTAATATAAAAAACCAGGAATTGAACCTAGTTTTAAATTATAAAATTTTATTTAATTTATTATATTTTTGAAGTTTTACTCTTGCTTTTTCTTTTGCTTTATTAACCATGCTTAACGCTTCAAGTATTGGTGTCCCAACAATATCATTATTAATTACTCCTATAGCTAAACCCGATTTACCTTCAAGAATTAATTCAACTGCTTTTATACCAAATAACGATGAAAGGATTCTTTCTTGTGCAGTTGGTCTTCCACCTCTTTGAACATGGGCCAAAGAAGTTGCTCTTGTAGTTCATTTTGTTTTTTCTTCAATTGCTTTTTCAAGATATTTTAAGTCATATCTCTTTTCTGAAACAATGATAATAACACTTCTTCTTTTTTCTTGTAAGGTTAATTCATAAGCTAGATTTGCCATATCAGGAATTGAAATAACATGGTCACTTGTTGCTATAATTTCAGCACCAGTTGCTAGACCACTATAAAGAGCTAAATCACCACATTCATTCCCCATTACTTCAACAATCATAATTCTTTTATGTGAAGTTGCTGTATCTCTAATTTTGTCAATAGAATCAACGATTGTATTAAGTGCTGTATCATATCCTATAGTATAATCACTTGATGCTATATCGTTATCAATTGTTCCAGGAATTCCAATTGTTTTGAAACCTTTTTCATGCAACAATTGAGCACCCATATAACTTCCATCTCCACCAATTACTATTAGTGAATCAATACCTTTTTTCATTAGATTTTCTATGGCTACATTTCTTACTTCTTCATTCTTAAATTCTGGAAAACGAGCTGAATAGATAGCTGTTCCACCTTGTGATTGAACGTGGTCTAAATCTAGATCATCTGTTAATTTAATATTATTCTCATACAACCCTTTAAAACCTTCATAAACAATATAAGGAGTTAATCCATTACTTTTTGCACATCTAATAATTGCGCATAAAGCAGGGTTCATTCCTGGTGCATCTCCACCTGAAGTTAAAATCGCTATTTTTTTCATATTGACCTCCAATTAATATAAGCATTATTTGTATTTAATTTTATATTTTTTTATGAAAAATACAATAAAATATTTATTATGATAAAAAATAATAAAATTGATAATGAAAACTATTGAAATTTTAGTCATTTATTCCCAAAAGATATATTAGAAAATATTTGAGATGTTGAATTTTTATCGTACGGGTATCACAATATTTCTTTTAAAGCAAAATATCAAAATTCTAAAGTAATTATTAGAGTTCCTTTTAAATCATTTAAACTTGAAAAGTTACTTGAAAATGAAGAAAAATATAATGTAACTTTTGTCGGTTCTGCTCAAGATGATTACTTAGTTAACCATAAAAATGAAGGAAATTTTTACAAACAAAGTTATGATCTTATATACTACAAAAACGGTGTATATATTAAAAAATTTATAGAAGGTAGCACACTTGAAACAATTGATTTTTCAAAACAAGAAAATGATTGAATAAAAGAAAAAGTTATTAAGAAACTTAAAGAATTTCACTCTAAAAAACTTGAAAATATTGATAATTTTGATTGATTTACTTACAGGAGTGATGATCCTAAATTTAAAGAACTTGTTGAAAAATATAAAGATGATGAATTAAATCTTATTCATGGAGATCTTGCTGCTAAAAATATTATTCTTGATAAAAATAATAATATTCACTTTATTGACTATGAATGAGTAAGATATGGAAATAGAGCTTTTGATATAATTTCACTTAAAAATCTTTTGAAGCTCACAAACATACAACTATCAAAAGAATTCGGTATTGAAATGGAAGTACTCAAGGACTTTGAGTATCTCAAAAAAATCTTTGATAAAGATGCATATAAAAAGGTTTATGACAAATTAAATGAATATAATACAACTTCATTAAGTAAATATAAGAGAGTTTATAAACTTGGACAATATCTTTTTAAAGTCTTGAGAGAAAGTGATAGATATACTTTTGATACAACTTTAATAGAAAGTTATAACCTTACGCCAATTATTTATTATAGAGATAAAAACTATGAAATAAGCGAATTTATTTATAAGAAACAATTTGGTAGATATGTTGACATGACAACTCCGGTATGAAATGCTGTTTTAAAGTTAAGCCAAATAAGAGTTAAGTCTCTTGAAGGAGTTAAATTTGACGAATTGCCAGTTGTTATCTACATAAATAATTATTATAAAGATAAACCAAAAAAAAGGTTAATTGCCTTTATCTTAAATCAAGTTAGATTGCACACAAACTTAACTCATTTAGTTCATTATGACATCAAATATGGTAATCATATTTATACAGAAAATAAAAAGGTTAAATTTGTTGATTTTACTTATGCAAGCATTGGAGATATTTCATACAATTATGCAAATATAGCAAGTAGTTTAAGAAATCATAGTTATGACCAAGCATCCATAAAAAAATTAACTGATGAAATGAAGGAAACTTTTACAAATATAAGTTATATGGCTTGTTTGGTTCTATCAAGTTTATTCAACTATGTTAAAACAAAAACATTAGAACCTAAAAACAAAAAATTCACATCGATGTATTTTCAATTAATGATTTTTGGACTAGAACAAATTAGAGATTTTCAAATGCAAAGTGCTCTTAAACTTAAAGAAGAAACGGGTGATGAACTTTATTCGCTTTATGTTAAACATCAGTGATCAAAGTTTAATTGAGATGACCTTAGAAAAAAGGCTATTTAAAAAACGTACAGCTAATTAACTGCATGTTTTTATTTTGTTATAAATGGTTGTTGTTTTTTTCTTAATGAAATCATAATTTTTATAGATTTCTGAAAATAAATTAATTACAATTATACTAATAGAAGAAATTCAAATATAAGCCATCGCTCTGTTTGGTTGATATTTAATTTGATTCATGTTTTGATTAATAAAAGATCCTATTCGTAATTCACCTGAACTAAAAGCTGAATACGTAATAGCATTTCTAAAACCTAATTCAAAATAAAGTACAAGAAGCAGGATTAATTCTTTTTTTATAGATGGAATTAAATAACTTTTATAAATTTTAAAATTACTTATATTTTGTATTTTTAAATTTTCAATAAATGCAAAATCTAATGTATCAATTGTTTCGTAAAGTCTTTTAGTAAATGAAGATGATGAATGTAACGATAATACAAAAATAAGTAAGGTTATTTTGCTGTTTAATATTGGATTAAATATATAAATTAACATAACACTTGGAATAACTCTAATTAAAGTATTGATAAATTTAAATATAAAACTTGTTCTTATCCCCTTTAATTTATATAAGCTCATATATAAAATATAAAAACTAAATATGATCATAATAATTAGGCTATAAAGTGAAAATTTAAGAGCTTGATATATTTGAAGAAACGGATTATAATCCAACGAATTATTTAATTTAATTACACTTCAGTCAACATTAAAAACACTTTTAAAAAAATCTTTAGTTTGTTGAATTGATGTTCTAGAAATATTGATTGTTGAAACAACAACTATGCTACTTATAATTAAAATAATAAACAATGTTATTTTTAAAATTTTTTTAACATCTTTTTTTGAAACTAACTTTTTAAAATCCGTCTCTTTATTAATTTTACTTACATCATCAAATAAATATTTTTTAAGGATGAAGTTTAAAATTTCAAGCATAATAATGAATATAAATAATATTAATAACGGAATTGAAATCTGAGAAAAATATTGATCGCTGCTACCCGAAAAGTTAATTAAAATTCCTATTCCACTAAGCCCTAATATTGATATTATTGAGCCTCATCTTATATTAGATTCAAATGAATAAATAAATAACGAAGCAAATCTGCTAAATAATCTCTTGAAAATATGATTATAAAAAGAAATTATTTTTATATCACCTTGTTTTATTGAATCATAGTAATCTTTAATATTAAAAGAGTCGATAGCATCTATAAAATACTTATGTAATCAAAGTCATGAAAATCACATAAAGACCATAACCATAGCCATTTCCGGATAAAAACCAATCATAAATAAATTTATAAAAACAAGTTCTGGAATAGATCTTAAAAATAAAATAATTGATTTTACTATGATTGAAAAATATTTGTTAACTGAATATTTACTAGAAAAAAATGATGTTAATAATGCTAGTAAAAATCCTATAAAAGTTCCTGATAAAGTAGTTTTTATTGTAATAAAAAGATATTTAAATGAAAGAGATCAGTTGTTAGTTTTTCCAAGTAAATAAGTGCTTTCACTATCAAAAGAAAATAATTTTTTTAAGTTTTTTGCAAATAATTTAAAACCGAATTTATCTGCAAAAGAATAATCTAAGAATGCAAAAAAAGTAATTATTAATACTATTGTTAAAAATAGAAATATATACTTCCAAAAACTTCTTAGTTGTTTTTTTGTGCTTTGATTTTTAGATGAAACATTATAAAAAAAAAGGTTTGAATTTATTGAGATATTTTTTAGTCTAGTAGTTTTTTTAATTTTCATAAATCTAGTTTCTTAGTATCTTCATGGACTAAGATTTTTCCATTTTTTATTGCTATTATTTCATCAAACTTTTCTAAGGCTAAGTTTAAATCATGAATATTTACTATGACACTTATATTTTTTTCTTGATTCAATTTTCTTAATAAATCTAAAACATCATTAGAATTTTTAAAATCTAAATTAGATGTAGGTTCATCAGCTAGAATTAATTCAACATCTTTTAATAATAATTTTGCTATTTCAACTCTTTGTTGTTGCCCACCACTAAGCTCATCAACCCTTACAAAAGATTTGTTTAAAATTTTTAGTTCGTCTAATACTTCAAAGATTTTTATTTTTTGTTGTTTGGTTAAAATATTAAATAATTTATAAAATCAATTTTTATAATTATTAAAACTCTTTGTTATATTGTGGAAAACATTTTGACTATCTATTAAGTTTGGTTTCTGACTTAAAAAACCAACTTTTTTTATTATATTTTTTCATTCTTTTTTTGTTATCTTACCTATATCAGAACCAAATAACTCAACTAATCCTTTTGTAGGTAAAAAGTATTTGGTTAAAATTTTAAAAACGGTCGTTTTACCAGAGCCACTTTGCCCTACGACAGCAACCATTTTCCCCTTGTTTATAGTTAAATTAAAATTTTCATACAGCAAAAATTCATCATTAATTTTTAATGAGACATCTTTTAATTTAACTATATTTTGATCCATATTTTCCTTTATTTTTTAATGCCTTCAGCATTTTTTTGAACATCTATTAATTCTAATAACTTATAATCTTTATTAGATGAAAAGTAATTATAACCCGTGTATTTTCCTAATGTGTTTTCATTTATTTTCAATGAATTTAACACTTTTGAAATTAAATCGACTTGTTCTTTACTTAACCCTACTCTACCTAATATCGCATCATAAGGTGCTTTATTTGTAACTGTTAGAACTCTTACAAATGAGTTAGGTTTCGAAGGAACATATGAAGAAGTTCCTCATGCTTTTGGAGTTCAATTAAATGCACCTTCATCATCAAAAGCAATATTAAAAGTTCTTTTGTCTTTTTGTTCTTGACCAATAATTGAAGCATTTTTACCACTTAAAACATACTCTTTATTTTTTGGATCATCCAATCAAGTTACAACTTCGTTTTCATTTTTAAATGTATTGCTAAAATGCTTAGCAATTAACGAAATTTGATATTTGAATTTACCGCCACTGGTTTTATTTTTATAAACAATTCCATTTTTAGAGAATTCTGCTCAATTTTTGTCTTCTCAGCTTTTAATAATAGCTGCTCTTTCTTGGTCTGTTCCTGATATTAAAATACTTCCGTGATAAAAAATTGTTGTCTTGTCTAAATTATAAAAAGCTTCATACTTAGAACCATCTCAACCATAAATTTCTTTAGTGTCTTTTCAATCTTTAAACTCTCCAAATGGAGCTGAAAATTGCAATTGATTTTCTTTGTTTGCAATTTTTCTAAGTGGATCAGTTGCTGAACCATCTAAATAGTTTGGATTAGTATCATCATTTCATTTGAATTGTAATGTTCCTGAAGTTCCTACAAAATGGGGGAAACTATCATCAATTGTTTCATTAACAAAAGTTGAATAAGATATTAATGCAACATCAGCATCTTTTTTATTGCTTTTTAAATCCTGTAACATTTGGTTCTTTGATTCATTAACTTTTAAATCAAATTTTACATTTTTATAATCCTTTAGTTTAGGATCAGCGTTTTTTAATTCATTAAATCTTTGGTTTAATAAATTTGTAAATGATTCTTTGTCTCATTTACTGTCATTTTCCCAATTATAAACAATCGAAATGCTTTCATCTCAATCTATTTTTTTATTTGTTTCATTATTACACGAAACCGATAATAAAACTGGACTCATTAATGCTAATGAAGCACTAAATAATCCTATTTTTTTCATATTGATTTTCATTTTTACTCCTTGCGTAACAAAATAGGAGTCAAGAATATATAAAAATAACTTGCAACGCGAGCATTATCTCGATCTGCTTTAAGGTATATTCTCAGCCTTAATAAAAATATTAAAGCACCCTTGTTACATATAAAATTATAACTTAAAATACTTTTTTTGAAATCAATCAATTTACTTTATTGTTGTGTTTTTCTAATAATTAATAATTTAAAAATTCCACTAATAAAACTAGTGGAATTTTTAAATTATTCTTTAATATAACTATCGTATAGTCAATTCATTGTATCAGTTAACGAAACTAATTCACCATATAAGTATGCTATATGGAACGGTTGGAAACCTTGATTATTATAATCTTCATAATTGGTATATTTAGAAGCAAGTTGTCTTATTTCACTGTTACGTTCTATTGAAAAATCACTACTATTTAAATAATCATAATATGCTTTTCTAGAAGTTGTAAGGGCTTCTTTAGCACTTGTTTTAAGTTCTTGTGTTGAAGATTGATCCTTAAATACTTTTAAAGCATTTAGTGAAGCTTGTGCATAAGCTAATTCAAGTTCTTTAATTTTTGCTATAACTTCACCTTGTTTTCCATCATTTTTAGGGTCAGTAAATGATATAAATGAAGGTTGTATGTCATTTAAATTTCTAAACAATTGATTTTTAGATCTAATTGCTTCAAAAGCACCTGTTAATAATTTATAAGTTTCTTTATCATCATGTTTATCGGAAATTAATCTAGCTGATAATTGTGCAGATTCATTTTTTACTCATAAACGAATTAAAGCATAGAGTTCTTGACCTGGTACAATTTTAGTAAGTTTTTCAATTTGAGTTTTCTTTCTTTGATATCCAGAAATGTTATTGTTTGAATCCTCAATATATGTAAGAATTTTTCCTTTGCTCGATTTATTAAACCCAGTATCATCAAAACCAAATGTTTCTAATTGTTCTTTTGATTTATTATTTAACAATATTAATAATGGATTAATTACTGCTAATTCAGCATCTTTTTGAGCAACCAAAGTATTTCAAACAACTTTGTATTCGTTCAATAATTTGTCAAAATTATTAGTAAATTCATTTGTATCGCCTATACCAGTAAATACTTCTGCTGTTTTTGCAGCTATTACATCTGTTTCAAATTTTTTGAAAATTAAGTCTTGTTTCTCAATAAATGTTTTTGCTTCATCTTTAGTAGAAAATAAATTTGATTTTGTTGCTTCGATTACTTTTTGTAATTCTATTACTAATTTACTGATTTTAGTATAAGTTTCATCGGTTTCATTATATCCTTCTTGGAAAGCATTATCATTTAATCTTTCAAATAATAATGTCTTTTTGCCTTCGTTTTCATGACCTACTTTTTTGTTTAATTCTACAAATTTAGTTTGCAATATTGAAGCCATATTTTTTAGTTGTTCAATCGATTTATCTTTGGCTTCACTATTGAGTTTTATTACTTCATTAACATAAAGATTAATAGAGTTAATTAACAAAGTCTTAAAATCATCTGCATAATTTTCAAATTTTCCTGCCTCTGCTACTTCTTTTTCTATAAGTGTTTTAAATGTTGTTGCTTTATTTAATGAGTCTACAAAATATTTTTTAAGATTAACTTCATCTTGAGTAGACGGCATGATTTCTACAACCTTTTTAAGTTCAACACTTAAAAAGGTATTATTTGTTTTATATTCATCGATTATTTTATTTTCATCAGCTATACTTTTATCATATTTAGATAAATCTTTATCATAACTTAACAATGATTTTAATTCAGGGGAATTTGGGTCTTCTTTCAATGTAGTTCAATAATTCATATAGTCATATATTGTTTTAATATGTGTTTCAATTTTTTTAATAGCTACATGTTTATGAAATGCATTTACAAATGAATCTTCTTTCAATCTATCTAATTTAGTCAATTCTTTTTTAGCTCATAACTCAAATAATTCATAGTTTTTATTTTCATCTTTTTTTGGTGTAATATTTGAATTTACAAATTTTCTTACGCTGTTTGCTTCAGTTGCACTCAATAAAGAAGCATTCTTTGTTTTGTATTCATCTCTTAGTTTAATGTAATCAACTTTTTCAAGATCAAACAAAATAGATCTAGCTTTTTCAATATAATATAAAACTTCTTTTTTAGTGTTTGCTTCACTTGTATATCTTACATTTTTAAGGAATTGTATGTTTTCCTTAAAAATGTAAAGTTTTTTAGTGAAGTAAACAGATGTTAAAAAGTATTGTGCTTTTGTACCAAAAAATGCACTGTATTCATCGTATATTTTTGAAGTTAATATATTAAGTTCATCTAGTAGTTTTTTATTATTTATTTGCTTATAAACCGGAAATTCATTACTTTCAAATGTTAATTTATATTCACCTCTATAAGTATGATATTTATTCGGATCTAATAAAAGTTTGTAAATAATGTTTTCTTCTAAATATTTAAATTTAAATGTTTGACTAGGAAAATCAACACTTTGTTTCATTATTACTTCATATTCAGTTTTAGCATCATTAAGTATCTTAATATGTTCATCTTTTTTTGGGTTTTCAGTAGTTTTTTGTTTTGAAATAGCATTAATAGCCTTAGTTATGTCGTTAACTCTTCATTCAAATAAAGCCGTCATAAATTTCTCTTTAGCATGAACTAATTCAACTTTCTTTTCACCTTCTAGATAGTCTTGTAAAACAGCTAATTTGTCAATAAAGTGTAATACTAGTCTTTCAAAGTATTTTACATTTGTAAAATCTTCTGGTTCTTTATTGATAAGTTCTTTTGATTCAAGTACACCTTTAATCATACTTTCTCAAAAAGTATGATTTTCTTTATATTTATCGGGTTGTTGTTTTTTTCAAGCATCATGAAATTCTACTTCAATAAAATTAAATATTGTATTAAGGGCTTCTTTAGCACTGATATCATTTCTTGGCAATTCGTCAGCTGACATTTTTGCCTTAGCTTCGTCAAGCATTTTTTGAAGTTCCTTAATGCTTTTATCATAATCACTTTTCATTTTATCTAATAATTTTTTTGTTTTATCTAATTCTGCAGCACTATTAGGATCTGCTTCAGAAGAATTTTTAGCTAGTTTTGATACTTCATAAGTAATTTGTCTAAATTGATTATCTTGTGCAGTAGAAACAGTTTGATAAAAATCAGAAGTTATATTTTCAATTTGATTCGCTTTTTCTACCAATGCTTTAATTTGTTTATCTAAAGCATCATAAAGACTATTCAATTGTTTAATGTCTTTAACTTGATTTAAAGTTGTTCTCATTTGATTTAGTTTCAAATCAATGTTTTCTTTAAAATTTTCATTCTTTACTTCTTTGTTGCATGCAGTAAGTGCTATAACAGGACTTATTGCTAATGGTAAACTTAGTAACATCATTTTAATTTTTTTCATTTTTACCTCATTGTGAATAATTAATGTTAATATTATATATTAATATTTTATTTAAGCTAATAAAGAAAATCAGCTACATTAAGCTGATTTAAAGAATAATTAGTTATTCGAAGTATTCTTTAAGAACAAAGTTTGACACATCATTTCTTCCATCAATTCTTCCTAGTAAGTCAGCGAAGAAATATGGTATATTATCACTAAAATCTTCGTTTAAGAAATTAGCTAAATCAAAACGAATTGCACTTTTCTTATCTATTTCGATAAAATCGCTATTTAAGAATTTGTAATATTCAACACGTGCTTGAACAATTTTTGTTTTAGAATCATCTAATAAAGATTGAGCTGAGTTAGTATTTACTAATTCAAAATGATATCTTAATAATTCTGAGTATTTTTTCTCAAGTTCGTTAATTTTGTCAAACGCTTGTTGTTGATTATATCCTTTTGAAGGATCTAATATTTTTATATCTTCAATCTTGTTTAATAATTTTAAACTTTCAATTTTTGTTTTTTGATTATTCATAAAGTCAGAGAACAATATTTCTCTTGAAATCATATCTTGTTCAAAATCTTTTTCAAACATTTTGTTTAATATTGCTTCAAGATTTGGATATGTATTGCGTATTAAGATTAGGATTTCTTGTAGTGGGACAATGGTTAGAGTTTCTTTTAATTTTGGAATACTATCTTCAAGAGTTTTTGTTTCTTTTTTAAGATCATAAATTTTTATTCCCATATTTTTTGCTATGAATAAATTATCAATATCTTCAATCGTTCCAAATTCAGGAAGAAGTTTTCTTGTTGAAGCAACAAGCACATCAAGTAATGGTTTTTGTACATTAAGCTCATCATTTCTCTTATCGTATGCTTTTAACAATTCAACTTTATATGAATTTAACACTTTCTTTAGTGGTGTAATTGCATCAAAATTAGTTGATGTCGCAACAGAAAAGAATGTCGATTCACCTTCTGTAATTTTTTGTTCTAAACTATCTAATTTAGTTTTTTGAGTTTCGAGATATGTTTTTACTACATCTTTTGAAGTAAAATCGTTTTTAGATTGATTAATAAATTCTTTTATATTCTTGATTAATGCAATAGATTCTTTAGCTTCTTCAGAGTCTAGTTGAATTTGGTTTTCTTTAAATGATTGATTTAGTATTTCAAAAACATGTATCCTTTGCCCTTGATCTTTAGAACCAACAATTTTTACAAATTCATCTAATTCTTTTTTGACTAAATCAAACTTTGCTTTTTTAGCATCTAATTCTGTTGATGTTATACCTTGGTCGCAAAGTGTATCAATTTTAGACTTGAATAAATTATTGAAATCTGTTAGTAATTTATTTGAAGATTCTTTACTTATTAACACAGGATCCAACTTCTTATCTTTAACTATTTCAGCTTTAACATTTAGTTCAAAGGTTTTCATATCTGCCTTAACTTTAGCGAAAAAAGCATCTAGTTTTTCTGCCGTTGTATCCACTGGTGTAAATAATAATTTATTTGTTTCATTTAAAACAAATTCTTCAGCATCAATGATTTTTGCAATTTGAGCTTTATTTTTTGTTACTAAATTTGTTATTTCAGCAACTGATTTTGTTAAACCAATTAAATCTGCTACAGTTCCGGTTTTAGGATCTTCATTCATTAAAACTTCATAAAACTTAAATAAATTATTTGTAGTTATCAATCTTTCATGCAACTCTTTAAGTTTTAAGAATTTGTGAAATTTTGAAACAAAATTACTTTCATCCAAAGATTTTACAGCTGAATATGTTTGAGTAGATTCATTAAAGAATTTAATGTAAGCTGAATTTTTATCTTTATTTGGTTTAATCTTAGTTTCGATAAAATCTTCAATACTATTTTTCTTGGTTTTAGTAGTGAATTCATTAATTTTGTCTGATAACTTGTTGTTATCATCAGCAAAATTTATTTTTTCTAAAATTACTAAATTATCTTTAATTTTTTCTAATTCATATCTGAATTCTTTTGTGGTTTTAACATCAGTAACATACTCTACATTTTTTAATAATCCAAAACTTTTCTCAAAGTATTTTTTGTAATCCATGTAGTAATATAATGATTTTATTTGTTGATTATTCTTTAAAAAATTATTAAATGTATTTTCTATATCTTTACTAATATCTTTAAATTCTTCTATCTTTTTTGCATCCACAATGTGCTTGTATATAGTCATATAAGGTGATTTTGATATTCCTGGTATATACTCAAATCTAAAGTATCTACTTGACCCAGGAGCTAAGACATATTTAAAAATTTCTTCTTTTTCAAGTTTTTCAAATGTAATTAGTTGATCAACAAAATGTTTGATTGCATTTTTTTGTTCAGTATATCTTGTTTTACTTGCCGAAATATCTGTTAAATACTTTGCCTTATTAGCATTTGTATCTGGTAATTTTTTAACCAATTCTGAAGCCATATCAAATTGCGAAAGCCTTCAGTTAAACATTTCGTTCATAAAGTCTTCACTTTTCGAACTTGTTAGAGCATTTTGACCAACAAAATATTTTGAATAAGCATCGACTAAGTTAATTAATCCGAGAATAGAGTTTTCAAAATTAATCATATTTGTATAATCTTCATCTTTGTCTTTGATTAAATCATAATATTGATTTGCTTGATTCAGCAGTTTACCAAGTGATTCTTTATCTGTATTATAAATATCAACATGGTTAGTTTTTAGTTTATCTATAACATCTTTATTAATAAAATCTAATAATATTTTAGCTGATTCTTTTGCACTGAATTTACTTAGTTCAATAGTGACCATCTTAAGTTCATTAGCAAGTTTTTCTGTTTTTTCATTCGCTTTTTCTAAATTATTTTTTAATTCTTCAATTGTTTTTTTAGCATCAGCTAATTGTTTAGCTTCATCTGAATTGTTATTATTTTTTGATAAATCAACAATAGCCTCAACTATTTTATTTATTTGAGTTTCTTGAGCAACAATAACAAGATTTAGAAAGTCACCAGTTTGATTGTTCTTACTTTGAGATTTTTCTTTAAAATCATTTATTTCTGTATTAAGAGATTTGTAAAGAACATTCAATTTTTCAATATTTTTTATCTTACTTACAGCAGAAGTCATACTTTCAAGTCTTTTATCAATTTTTAATTTAATATCTTCTTTTTTTTCAGTTGTATTACATGAGCTTACAATTAAAGCCGGTGTAATTGCTAAAGGAAAAGATATTAGCAATAGTTTATTTTTTTTCATGTTTTCCTCTTTTATTTTGCAATTTATTGCTAATTTAATTATACAAAAATTAATTTAATATTAAAAATATTAAAATTTTTATTATAAGAAAAGCACAAATAAAAATAATAGTTATAAAGATGCTTATATTATCATTTCTATTAAAATTAATATCAAAATTTTGATAAATTAAATAATTGAAGATATACAAAATTCAAGATAAACAGAAATAATTTTTATTCATATCAATTTAATGTTTTATAATAGATTAATAAATAAAAAAAGGAGTAATAATGAGTAAAACATTAATTTTATACGGTGAATTATTTGATCAAGAAAAATCAATTTCACATCTTGCAACAAAAGAATTTTTAGAAAAGTATAAGTTACAAAACAAAACAGAAGAAATCGAAGAAATTAACTTAAATGAAACAGAATTAAGTTCAGTCTTTCTTACAAATCAAAATTTTGCGACTTATTATAAAGAAGTAAAAAGTGACTTTTGAATAGAAAAGTTAAAAAATGTAGATAAAGTGGTTATCTCTGTTCCGATGATAAATTTTGGACCAAGTGTAATTGTTAAAAATTTCATAGATGCTATTGCAGTTGCTAACAAAACATTTTCATACAAATATTCTAAAAAAGGCGATGCAATCGGTTTATTAGATAACATAAAAAAAGTTTTAATAGTAGGTTCACAAGGAGCACCTGCTGATTGATATTTATGAGGAAGTCACACTTTGTGATTAGAAGGAACTTGAAAATTCTTTGGTGCAAAAAACGTTGAAACCTTGCTTCTAAGCGGAGTTAAAACACCAGTTTTTTCTAATATGACACCAAAAGAAATAGTAGGTAAATTTGATAAAGAAATCGAATCAAGTGCAAAAAAATTCTAACAAGTTTTATTACTTAGCTTACGGAAGTAACTTAAGCACAAAACACATGAAAAGTATTTGCCCTAGTGCTCAATTTGTAAAAACTTTAAACCTTTTAGGTTTTAAATTAGAGTTTAGAGGAAGAGAACAAAATAACGGATATTTAACTATAGCAGATTCGGAAAATGGATATGTAAGATCAGTTATATACTTAATTGATAAAAAAGATTTACCAAAATTAGATGAATACGAAGATTATCCTAACCTTTATGAAAAAGAAGAATTTGAATTAAAAATTGATGATGTTAGTCGTGATGTTTTAACGTATATAATGAAAGATAATTTTAAACATTATTATCCTTCAAAAGAATATTTAGAAATTCTTCATGAAGGCTATAAAGAACACGGATATAGTACCTTTACAATAGATAGAATGCTTAAATAAAGAGAAAAAAAGCAATAATGATTTTTTAATCTTATTGCTTTTAATTTTCGTTTTCTCATTCAAATTGATATTCAAATATTGATACAGTATTTCCTGGTTTAATATCCATTTTTATCAATTCATCTCATACACCAATCTTCTTTAAAATGTTGTTAAATCTTAGTAAATTGTCATATGAATTTATTGGAATTTTATGATAAAGTTCTTCAATTTTTTTACCACTTATTTCGAAGTGTCCTTTGTATGGACTAAAGACTTTAAAGTCAGGTTCATAAGTTATTAATAATTCCTTTTCTTCTTGTTCTATAGGCTTAATGGTAATTTTTTGAACCATTTCTCAAAGAACTTTTTTTACATTATCCATATTACTTCTATTGATAGCAGATATTTCAACAAGTTGAATGTTTGGATACTTCTTCTTGAATCTTTTTACATTATTTTTGAATGATTCTAAATCAGATTTATTAGCTATAACAAGTTGTTCTTTTTCTTCTAATTTTAGATCATAACTTTTAAGTTCATTATTAATCACTTCATAGTCTTTTATAGGATCTTTTGTTTCAGAACCAAAGTCAATAATATGTGCGATAACTCTACATCTTTCAATATGTTTAAGGAATTGAATTCCTAGTCCTTTACCTAGTGCTGCACCCTTTATTAGACCAGGTAAATCAGCTACACTAAATGAATTTTCAAAGTATTTAACCATTCCTAATTGAGGAACAAGAGTTGTAAATTCATATTCAGCTACTTTAGCGTTTGCATTAGAAATTGCATTTAAGAATGTACTTTTTCCAGCACTTGGTTTCCCAACAACACCTACATCACTAAGGATTTTAAGAACTATTTTTGCTTCATATTTTTCACCAGGAAGTCCATTTTCACAAATTCTAGGAGCAGTATTTTTAGAGGTTTTAAACTTTGTATTACCTCTACCACCTTTCCCACCTTTAGCAACTAAATAAGGAACATCTGGTTCTATAACATCGCAAATTAATTTATTGTTTTTATATACTAACGTACCAATCGGAACTTTTATATATGTATGAAAAGCATTTGCACCATACAAGTTTTTAGAACCACCTTTAACACCATCTTCTGCGATAATATGTTTGTTTTTATAGAAACTTAAAAGTGTGTTTTTACCTAAATCCCCAACAAAGTAGATGTTCCCACCATTACCTCCATCTCCTCCGTCAGGACCACCTTTATCAACGTGAGCCTCACGACGAAATGAAATCATTCCGTCTCCGCCTTTTCCGGCTTGAACTAAAATATTTATTTGATCTATAAAACGTGCCATATTCTCTCCTTATTTAATAAATATATTTATTATAAATTAAAGTAATTTTTTAATAAGTAAATTACAAAATAATATTATTAATTTATTATTTATAATTATAGTATGCTTTTACAACATTTTGCTATAGCTTTATTGCTAACATATATCATAATTTTTTTGCAATCAATTTTCTTGGTTTATTACTATATTTCAAAATCAAGAAAGGGAAAGTTTTATAAAAAAATTAAAAAAATAACTATCAAGAAAATGAATTGGAGTTTACTTGTTAATATATTATTCACTTTCTTGATTTTACTTAGTGCTTTTCTTTTTGACTTACTTGCAAGTGAAGAAACAAAACAATCACTGTTTAAATTTTTAGGAGCAAAATTATGAACAGGTGGGGTTCTGGCTTTATCAGTAGTAATAAGTACAACAACAGTTCTATTGTTCTTAATTAAATGAAGAATGAAAAAAGTTATTATCCCTGAGGAAGTTAGCTCAAAAAAATAAAATCACTATTATGGTGATTTTTTAATCTATTTTTTTGTTTCTAACAAAGAAATCAGGGTTATTTATAAAAACAAAGTTCTCTAGGATATTTCTAAAATGATCAACGGTTCTATCTAAATTTTTAAGAACAGTGACAAAATCAATTAATGTTCCATTTTTCGATTTATCCATTGAATCAATTTCGTTGTAAATACTATATAACTTATTTTTATAATTTAAAAAGAAATCTTCTGAATCTTTAATGCATTGATTATAAACATTCATTACCTTAAAATTCAATAAAGCTTCATAAATCTTATTTGAAAAATTTTCAATATTATTTTCTAGTTCAACAACTGTTTCTTTCATAAAAATCGAAACAGTTTTATTTCTGGCTTTGAAAAGAGCTATCCTTTGTGCATGATCACAAATTCTTTCAAGGTCAAAAATTGAATTAATAATACCTATAACAAAACGCAAGTGATTAGCTTTAGGTGTTTCTTTTGAAATAAATCAAACAGCATCTTCTAATAAAATTGCATGAATATGGTTTGATTTTGTTTCAAGTGAATTAACTTCTTCAACAAATTCTTCGCATTTTTTTTCATTTGAAAAGTCACTTTTATACATTTCTTTAATAAGTTTATGCATAGAAATTGAATGTTCAAAATATTTCATAAAATCACTTTTTAGAATTTTTTCTTCTTCTTTTAGTAAATCGTAGTTCATATTATCCTATCTTTCCATTGATATATTCTTTTGTTTTTATGTGTTCTGGGTTTGTAAAAATCTTCTTTGTTTTATTTGCTTCTATAATTTCTCCATTATAAAAGAAAACGGTTTCATCACTTACTCTTTGTGCTTGTGTCATTGAATGAGTAACTATAATTATTGTGTAATTATTTTTAAGTTTTAAAATTAAATTCTCAATTTTTGTAGTTGCAATAGGATCAAGCGCTGAAGTTGGTTCATCCATTAATATAACATCAGGGTTAAGTGCAATAGCTCTAGCTATACATAATCTTTGTTGTTGACCACCACTTAATTCTGTACCTAATTTATTTAAATTGTCCTTAACTTCATCTCATAATCCAACATCTTTTAAAGTTGCTTCAACTTTTTGGTTAATAATATTTTCATCTTTAAATCCTTGTGCCTTAAGCGGAAAGGAGATATTCTCACGTATCGATAAAGGAAATGGTGTAGGAATTTGAAAGATCATACCAACATTACTCCTAAGTTTTAAATCATCAATTTTTTGAGATCTTATATTTTGCCCTTCATAATAAATATCGCCCTGAATCTTAACTCCATCTTGTAAATCAAGCATTTTATTTAACGATTTAAGCATTGTACTTTTTCCACATCCGCTAGGACCTATAAAAGAAGTTACAACGCCTTTTCTTAGGTTAAGATTAATGTTTTTTAAAGCCAATTCTTTTTTGTTTTTATAAGCTACTTTAAAGTCAATAATTTCAAAAACATAATCGCCATTATGATTTTTATATTCATCTGCACCACAATTGTTTTTGTTGTTTTTAAAGTTAATTTTGCTTTTAATTTTATCCAATAAAGTTGGCTTGTTTTTAAAAATATTTTTAGGCATTTTTGCTCCTTTTTTTCTTCAATACTTTAATAAAATAAGGTAGTAATAAATTAGTAATTATTACAAGAAGTAATATTAATAATAGAGATATGAATGCACTTTCAAGCATTATATTATGTGAATCTATGGTATTAGAATTTATTTGAGCTAAAATTCTTGTTGTTAAAGTTTGCCCTCATAAATTTATCCCAAACTGATTTGATGATGTTAATCCAGCAGTCAAATAAAGAGGTGCAGTTTCCGCAATAACTCTTCCTATTCCAAGTATTAAAATATTAAATATATAAATAAATGACTGAGGAATTAATATTTTAAAAATAAAGGTATGTTTTTGTATTCCAAGTGCAATAGCATTATCTCGATAGTGACTAGGAACAAAATTAAATGCTTGATAAATTCCTCGTATAAAGTTTGTTAATATAACTAGGGAAATTGTTAAAGCACCCGCTATAAGAGAATTGGACATTTTACCACCAGCACTTAAACCAAGAGTTTGAATAAAGAAAGTTAAACCAAAAATTCCAAAAACTATGCTCGGTGTTGAACCTAAAGCATCTATTAAAAATAGTAAAAAGTTTTTAATTTTTTTATTGATTAAATACTCTGAAATATAAATAGCACTAAATAAAGCAACCGGAAATGAAATTGATACGCTCAAGAAAATTATAACTAAAGTATTTATTAATGCTCTTCCTGTGGAATTAGATTCAAAACTAAATAGAGATGAACTCGGCAATAACGTTGCTTTAAATCCATTCAAAATAATATAAAACATCATTCAAGAAATAAAACCAATCGTTATTATTATAGATAATCATTCAAGAGAAATTTTGTAGTTATCATATATAAAACTTTTCTTTTTGCTTGTAGGAATTTGACAACTGTTTGAATAGCGAATTAAAAATGTTTTTCTAGGAATTCACATTATAAAATTAATTAATCATATATGTGTGTTTTTAAGTCAATTAAATTTATGTTGTGAACTTGGTTTAATCATATAATATGCAAAACTATTAATTAAAATTGTTATAATAAATAAAATCAAACCTAGAAAATATAGAATTCCTCTTAAAGATTCTCCTCCATTTTCAGCAAAAAAGTTATATGAAATAATGGCACCTATCGTTTTTAACCCACTTTCTCAAAAAGATTTAAAACCACCGGCCGAAATTTTTCCATAGTTTTGACTAGTTAATATAAAATTTAGTGCCATAGTTTCACCAATGGCTCTTCCAATAGCTAATAGAATTCCTAAATAAATAGCGGGGCCAACTTCTTTTTTTACAATTTTATAAATTGTTTTAGTTTTGGTAACACCCAAAGCTAAGGAGTTTTCATAAATTTTTATATTTGCGCTTTTTAGAGCATTATATGTATAAGAAACAATGGTTGGTAAAATCATAAACGATAGCATTATTGAACCATTTAGGATATTTAATGTTGTTTTTAAATTAAGTACATAACTAAGAACTGGACCTAGCGATTCAAGAGCAAATATTCCAAAAATAACAGAAGGAAATCCTGCTAATAAATCAATAATTACTCTAAAAACTTTTGCATATTTTTCTTTAATTCTATAGGCCAAAAATATGCTGCACTTTATACCCGTTGGGACAGCTATAAGCATTGAAGTAGAAACCACAACAAGCGTTATAAATAAAGGCAATCATATCCCTGCTTTATTATTATTTAAATTAAATTCGCTACCTAAAATACTTCATTTATAATGAATTATTCCAGGAATAGAATAACTTATTATTGTAATTAAAATTGCTAAAAATGAAGCAATGACAAATCAAGCAAAAAATGAACTTGTAATATTTAAAACTTTATTTGAAAATACTTTTTTCATTACTCAACTCCATAACTATTTAACTCAAAATCACTTATTCAAAAATCATTTATATTTTCTTTTAACTTTATAAATGTTGAATAATCTTTGTCTTTATTTAACTTATACATACTCAAATATGATTTTAGATCTAATTTAACTATTCCAAATTCTGAGTAAATTTTATTTATTTCTTCATCATCGTTAAATAAAATTCATTCAATCATATTTTTAATGTATTTAGGGCTTTCAACACTTGTTATTAAATCAAATGGTCTTGTTCATGAATAGGAATTATTTTTAATATTTTCATAATTAGCTTCATATTTTATGTTGTCTTTTTCAAGATAAAAAATCGTAAAACCATCATCTATAATTCTTTGCTTATTTGCTAATACAAAACCTAAAGACAAGTAAATAATCGAACCTTCTTTTTGACCATCTTTACTGAAAATTCCGTAAGCTTCGGAATTTGTTTCTGAAGTAGATTTAGTATTATTCCCATAGTTCTTAGTACCTAATAAAACATCATTTGTTTCTTGATCTATTTCAATATTTTTTATACCACTTGAAAGATAAAAAGCTTCTGCAGTTCCTGATGTTGATGAAGCTCCTTCTCTAGCGAATGGAAGCAATTTTATATCAGAATATTTGCCTTTATCATTAAACAAATCAAGGTGTATATCATGATAACCAGCAAAAGCCTTATATAAGTTTGAAATGTTATTTTTATTAATTGAAAAATCAACATCATTAGGAACTTTAGCAACTATTGCTATTCCTTCTTTACCTATTGTTATGGTTTTCAATTTTTTATTAACTCATTTTTTATGTAAATCGTCATCACTTTCAACTGTATGATTAGGAGATTTCGAAGACATTCCGATGTTAATCTTTCCGTTGGCAACAGCACTTATACCATGACCCGAACCACCAGAAACTACGCCAACTTCAATATTATTTTTCTTACTATAATATGAAGATAATAAACTAAAAAAAGGTTGCACACCACTAGAACCAGCGGCAGAAGCAACCTTTATATTAACTCATGTGCTTGAAAATAACGCCACCACACCAGAAAAGGTGGCAACACTTAACAATGTTGGCAATATGAATTTAAGATTCATTTTTGTCTTTCTTGTTTTCATGGAATTATTTTAACATAAGAAAAATAATAAAATAATAAAATCTTATTTTTGTTTTTAATAAAAAGTTGTCATTTTTATCTTTAAAAATTAAGTTTTTTATGTCAAAATAGTTAAAATAAAACAAATAAAAATCCTATTTTTTAGGATCTATATTTGTTTTAAGAATTGATAAAAAGGCTTCTTGAGGAACTTCAATACTTCCTAATGATTTCATTCTTTTCTTTCCTTCTTTTTGTTTTTTAAGAAGCTTTTGACGACGTGTTGGATCCCCACCATATAATTTAGCTGTAACATCTTTTCTATATGCTTTTATTGTTTCACGTGCAATTATTTTTCCACCAATTGTTGCTTGAACTGGAACTTCAAAGTTTTGACGCGGTATAGCTTCTTTAAGTTTTTCGCATAATTCTCTAGCAGCTGGATAAGCTCTATCTTTGTGAGTTATTATACTAAAAGCATCAATTTTATCTGAGTTAAGCAATATGTCAACTTTTACCAAATCACTTTGCTTATAGCCAATTAAGTTGTATTCAAAAGAAGCATAACCTTTAGTTGTTGATTTTAATCTATCGAAAAAATCAAATATTGTTTCTGCTAGAGGCATTTCATAAATTATTCTACTTCTCTTAGAATCTACAAATTCGAGATTAATATAAATCCCTCTTTTTGATTGACATAATTCCATAACATTCCCTATATATTCATTAGGAACAAAGATGCTTGCTTCAATGTAAGGTTCTTCAATATAATCAATATAGGTTTTATCAGGAAGCAAAGTAGGATTTGAAACTAGTTCAATTTCGCCGTTAGTCTTATAAACTTTATATTCAACACTAGGACTTGTTGCGATAATTGCAACATTATATTCACGATCAAGTCTTTCTTGTAAAATTTCCATGTGCAGCATTCCTAAGAATCCAACTCTAAAACCAAATCCTAAAGCCTTCGAAGTTTCTTGTTCCCAAGTAATTGATGAATCACTAAGAGAAATTTTTTCAAGACTTTCTTTAAGTTCCATATAGTCTCTTGTATCAACTGGATAAAACCCTGTATAAACAACAGGTTTCATTTTTTTGTAACCGGGAAGTGATTGATCGGTTGGATTATCAACAAGTGTAATTGTATCTCCTACACTAACTAATTTTGCATCCCGAATGGCTGCTGAAACTCATCCTACTTCACCTGCACTTAGCTGCTCCTTTTTAGTTTCTTGAGGATTTCTAACCCCTAAATCAATAACATGATATTCTTCATTATTTGACATAAATTTAAATCTATCTCCAGGTTTTAAAACACCTTCAAAGATTCTCACAAGCATAACTACACCACGATATGGATCAAAATAACTATCAAAAATTAAAGCTTTAAGCGGCTTAGAATCGTCAGCATTTCGAGGACTTGGAACATATTTTACAATAGCTTCTAGAACATTTTCAATTCCAAATCCTGTTTTAGCAGAGACTAATACAGCATTTTCAGTAGATATTCCAATAACATTTTCTATTTCTTGTTTTACCAATTCAACGTCTGCACTAGGCAAATCAATTTTATTAATTATAGGAATAATTTCTAAATCATTTTCAAGAGCTAAATAAACATTGGCTAAAGTTTGAGCTTCTATCCCTTGTGTTGCATCAACCAATAATAAAGCTCCTTCACTTGCCGCTAAAGAACGTGATACTTCATAAGTAAAATCGACATGACCAGGTGTATCAATTAAATGAAAAATATAGTCCTTATATTTAAGTTGGACAGCATTTAATTTAATTGTTATTCCACGTTCTTTTTCTAAATCCATAGTATCTAGAAATTGTTCTTTTAAATCTCTTTTAGCAACAGTTCCTGTAAATTCAAGTATTCTATCAGCTAATGTACTTTTACCATGATCAATATGTGCTATGATTGAGAAATTCTTAATTTTTGATTTATTCATAAGTATTTAAATTATACAAATTGTTTAAAATTTACATTAAAAATATTTTAAACATTTTTTTAAATAAATATATAATAAAGAAAAAATCAATAAGGAGTTTATCATGACAAGAGCAAAAAGAAAAAAAATTATGTTACTTTCAGGACTGGCAGCTATTACTATAACTGTTCCTCAAGTAATTTCATTACCAATTTATTTTACAAAATTAAATAACGATACAGTTAATATCGATGTTTCTTTTAGATCTCCAAATAGTAGCATTATTAATAATGCTTTAGGGATTGATAATTCTAAAGCGTCTAATGCTGACAATAACCTTGAAATAATAAAACCTACAGACCCAGTTATTCCCGTTGTTCCACCAAAAGAAGAAATTAAACCGGCTCCACCGGTAGAGGAACCAATCGTTACAACTCCAATAACTCCCGAAGTTCCTGTAGTACCTGAAAAACCAGAATCACCATTAACCCCTGGTGTAGATAAAACAAATTCACAAGGTGAAGGTTCTTCGATTGTTTCTGTTGATACTGTTGTAAAAATTAATTTACCAGGCGGGGAAAGTATGAACGTACCTGTTAAAGTTAAACATAAATTAGCGGATCCAAGACATAAATTCGGTGAAGAAGATAATGATATTATAAATAGAGTTCCTTATATAAATAATGATGCACCAGAAATTGTTGAAATCGAAGTAACTGACGAAATCAAAAAAGCCGTTTCTAAACCTGTTAGAGATCACTTAAAATATATGCTTGTTGAAAGAGGACTTGATAGTTGAAGAAATTACAGTGGAAAACCATTAAGTGATATAGATTGAGACAAAATTGAACTTTCAGATAATGCACTAGCGATGTTAGCTAAAGGTATGGTTATAGATTATACTAACGCTAAAATTGATGAAAATGGTAAGCTTGACAGTTTTTCATATAGCCCATTAAATGATGGATATAATGGTGTTACCGGAAGAATGACCAGAGATAATAAAAATAGAAGATTATTTGGATACAATTCTTGATATGTAAGAAGTCCTAAAGATATTGAAGAAGGTAATTTCACAGGTTGAAATAAAGAAGATGTTAAAGCCGATTGAAAAGTATTTGGCTTAGAAGATGACGATGGAATTCAAGTTTATAAATATACAAATCCAGATCCTGATCCTTCTTATCAAAAGGGAAATAATGCAATTAAAGTTATACTTGATGCAGAAAATGTTAAAGGATATGGTAAGTTCTTAAGTTTCTTAGAAAAATACCAAAAAGCAGGTAAAACAATTCACTCATTTGTAATTAGAAATATGGGTTCTGAAAAAACTGGTTCAAGTCAAAAATTTAAAGAAATTTTGAGTAAATTACCTAATAAAATTCCTCAACTTGAACTTTGATTTGAATCAAATAATACAAGTTCATTAATTGCTCTAAGAGGTAAAGAAATTGACGAACTTGCTTTCTATACAAAAGGAAATTCACTTGTTGATGAGTGGGTATTAAATCCTTGAGCAATTGATAAAGCAGCTTATATTCAAACTGTTGATTACAACGTTTCTTTTGACTATGGTCCAAGTGTAAAACCAGCAACAAGAATTACATTTAACACTTTAGGGTTTGACCCTGAAAACTATAAACCTGGTGATGCCGATCCATTCCATGACATGAACAAAGGATTAAGAATGGCATACTTAGTACGTAATAATGAACCTATTTTCCAAGGTGGATTTGGTCCTGGTCTAAACCCGGATAATCATGAGGCAGGAAACAGTTACCCATCAGGTCTTGATTTATCAAGAATATCATCTTTAAAGAGTTTAAAAGGTCTTGATTTTCTTGGTAGAAAACTAAGAAGACTAGTGTTATATAGTGATACGCCTGCATTTAAAATGCCTATTGAAGAAATGGAAGTTTCAAAATTCTTTACAGTAATGCACCTTGACGAACCAGAAGATCCAAACGAAAAAAGATTAAAATTTAATGGAGCAGTTGTAACTAAATTACACCTAACTGGAACCAAAGGATTAAGTTCAACAGGAATGCAAAATCTTGAAACCTTCTATAGAGAAATTGGTAAAAAAATATTTAACAAACCAGGTGGAAAAATTATTGTTGATAAAGGAAACACCACACTTTACAACCAATTAAAAACTGCTGGTTACCCAGTTGATTATGCAAACCCAGATGATGATTTAATATTCAACTAATAATCAAAAAAGATTTAGAAACTTATTCTAAATCTTTTTAATTACTTTTTCTTTTGGCTAATTTCTTTTTTAAGTTCGTAATCGCTTCTATATAAATAATCATCAATCGCATATGCAATTCCTGCTTGATGTACATCGGGTGCGTGATATTTTGCTTTAGATTTTGTATTTTTATCTGAATTATCCATAGCATATGAATAACCCGATAAATCAAACATTCCTATATCATTTGCACTATCACCTATCGACATAACATCTTCAAGTTTAATATCAAAGATATTATCACAAAGTCATTTCATACCTGTACCTTTATCTACACCATGTTTAACAATCTCGATATGAGAACCCATATACATAATATTTAAGACTTTATCTAGACCTTCTTTAAGTAACTCTTCATAAGCTTTTTTTACCTCATCAAAAGTTCCATAAAACTCTATTTTATGGATATCTTCATTAATTTTACCGTCTAAAATTCATTCATTATATTCACAAAAATTACTTAAGAAGTCATACATCTCTTTAGAGTGATTATGCATATAATACTGATTAATTCCAAAATAATAAAGTGCAAAAGAATGCTTGTTTGCAACATCAAAAACTCTTTGTGCTATTTTTTTATCAATATATTCAATATGTAAATACTCTTTGGTTAAATTATCATAAATAACCGCTCCTGAGGCACAGACTATATATCTACTATGTAATTCATCAGCTAGTTTTTGAATTTTTTTAAAAGGTGCATTACCTGTATTAATTACAAAAGGAATGTTTTTTACCTTAAGTTCTGAAATTTTACTTTTTACTTCTGGAAGTAATTTTTTGTCCGGGAATCCATAAATCGTTCCGTCAACATCACTAAATATTGCTCATTTTTTCATTTCATTATTTTATCAAAAAAAACATCTCATTTTTAAAAATTGATGTTATACAAATAACATGATGAAATTAACTAAGAACAAAAACATTATTATTCTT